>NZ_JBFBLH010000009.1:0-199692 GCF_040702585.1 Rhodococcus sp. NPDC079359 | reverse complement strand
GCTGCTCATTACGGGTTCGCACCGGACTTCTGCCACGCGAACGACCCACAATCGAAAGGCGTCGTGGAGAACCTCGTCGGATACGCCCAACGCGACCTCGCTGTCCCGATGCTCACCGAAGCAGCCATCGCCGGCACCACCGTCGATGTCCACGCAGCCAACGCCGCCGCCACGGTGTGGTGCACGGAAGTCAACGCCCGCATCCATTCGGAGATATGCGCGATCCCGAACGACAAACTCGACGAGGAGCGAGAGTTGTTGTCGCCATTGCCATCGCTCCGACTGGAGATCGGTCCACCACCGGTGACCCGCAAAGTCGACCGCCTGTCCTGCGTGCGGTTCGCGTCCGCGCGCTACTCGGTGCCGGTGCGGTTGATCGGCGCGACCGTCACCCTCGTCCAGACCGAGGGACGGTTGGTGGTTGTCGAGCCGGCCACCGGTGAGGTCGTCGTCGAACACGACCTGGGCCAGCCGGGGACCGCGTCGGTCCTCGACGAGCACTACGGCGGTGCCCGCCCCGCACCCCATCGCGGTCCTAGGCCGAGAACCACTGTCGAGCAACAGTTCTGCGCACTCGGACCCGAAGCAGAAGCATTCCTCGTCGGTGCCGCCGCGATCGGCAACACCAGGCTCGGATCCGAGCTCGAGATCCTGCTGGCGCTCGGTGCGGCACATGGCACCGAACTGTTGGTGGCGGCGTTGACTCGGGCGGTGGCGTTCCGTCGATTCCGGGCCGCGGACGTCCGATCGATTCTCGCTGCCGGTGCCGGAGCGCCACAGCCCAGGCCGGCCGGGGACGCGTTGATTCTGGACCTGCCGACCGCACCGACACGCTCCCTCGATGCCTACGCCATCCGGACCCCTGCCGCCGATACGCAGGTGCCGTCATGACCGACACCACCACTGCACGCTCTTCGAAGACTGCTGCGCCCCAGCATGTTCCCGAGCTCGCTGCTGATCTCGACGCTGGACTACGTCGCCTGAAACTGGCTGCGATCCGCCGGACCGCACCGGAGGTGTTGATCACTGCGAAGACGCAACGCTGGACCTCGGAAGAAGTGCTGCGGACGCTCATCGAGTCCGAACTCGCCGCACGTGATGCCTCCAACATCGTCAACCGGCTCAAAGCTGCCGCGTTCCCGGTGACGAAAACGTTGGAGTCCTTCGACGTGGCCGCGTCGTCGATCCAGCCGAAGGTGTTCGACTACCTCTCCAGCCTGGAATGGGTTCGGGCACAATCGAATTTGGCGATGATCGGACCTGCCGGGACAGGCAAGCCGCACACCTTGATCGGACTCGGTGTCGCCGCCGTCCACGCTGGACACAAGGTCCGCTACTTCACCGCCGCCGATCTCGTCGAAACCCTCTATCGCGGATTGGCCGACAACACCGTCGGCAAGATCATCGAATCACTGCTGCGGGTCGACCTGATCATCATCGACGAAATGGGCTTCGCCCCGCTCGACGACACCGGCACGCAATTGCTGTTCCGTCTCGTCGCCGGAGCCTACGGACGCCGCTCGTTGGCGATCGGATCGCACTGGCCGTTCGAGCAATGGGGCCGGTTCCTGCCCGAACACACCACCGCCGCCTCGATCCTCGACCGATTGCTCCACCACGCCACCATCGTCGTCACCGACGGCGAGTCTTACCGCATGAAAGACGCACAACACCGAAAGGACCGCCCCTGAAAAACCGGGAACATTAACACGGGGTGGGGACTTTCACCTGGCCACCAGCGGGGACTTCAACTTGGCCATTGACAGCGCCCGAGACACTCCAATCGGACGTGCATGCGTGGCCGAACGGTCGTGTGTTCGAGACGAATTGGCCCGCCGCGCGTGCGCTGGACTCGACATGGCGGGGAGCGCAGCACCGGCTGTGCCAGCTCGGCGCTCTCCCCCAGACCGGCCCCGAAGAGCCCAGTACCGGGCTGGCCGCATCGACGACGCGCAGCTGGCCTTCTTCTGATCCTGCCGTTCGAACTGTTCCTGATTGGTGGGAGCACGCGATCCCGATGTTGCCCTGGGGCACAGGTCTACTTACCTACCTACCTACCTACCTACCTACCTACCTACGTACGGTGCGCTTCCTGTTGCACGACGGAGACTTTCGATCCTCGAATTTCAGTTTGAATCCGAAGGTCCTCCTGCCCCGGTACGTACTCGCGGCTAGAGCGCTTCGGGCCCGGTACCTCTCGCCCGTCTTAATTTTGGCACCCGTTCACGACCTTTGAACGTGACCGGTTTGACCTGTCCGTGTTCGCTGACCGGGTCAGCCCGAGTCTCACACTCGACGAACTGAGGGTTGAAGCTCACGTGTGGGTAGCGCGTTCTTTACGGGGGTTCGAGGACTTCTTCTGGCGTTTCGGTCCAGACGAACGGGTGTGGCAAGGGTATTCCAACCATTGACAACACGGATTTCGATGTCAGATCGGTGACGGAGGTGCCCCCCCTCGGCCGAATGCCTGGCGTTGTATGACACCGAACCATACTTCGACGAGGTTGAGCCAAGGCGGTTCTACCACACGCCACTAGGAGGGGATTCGTTCGATGACCTCGGACAGTGCGTGAACACTGTGGCCTGACACAAAGTGGTCAACGTACGCCAATGCTGTGACGATTCCTCGTTGTACTGGTCGGTACTCCGCTTTGGCCACGTGTGGGTTGGCCCAGATAATCGATCGATACAGTCGCCGCACCTGAGACAATGAGGAGTCGAAGGTGGTTTGATCGCCGGCGTCCCAGCCGTCGCTGAAGACGATCAATACGGCGGGCACCCCTCGGCTACTGGATCGTCGCCACCGCGCAAGCTGTGCGAATGACTGCCCGAGGTCGGTACCGCCTCTGTCAGCAGTGAGGGCTGTCGACGACCTTTGCTGGGAGCCGGATTCTCTATGGGTGAGTTCACGAAATACAGTGCCGAAGGCGCAGATTCGGACGGATCCAGGGTAGTGGACACGGAACGCGCGGGCGAACGTGATCAGGGCTTCGGAGTAACCGGCCATCGAGCCCGAGAGGTCGATCGCCAGGTCGACCGAGCGCGGTGCCGGGCCTGTTCGGCGTCTCGGCAGTTCAGCGATATCACCGTCCGAGGCCACGAGCAAACGCATTGTCCGTCCGATGTCGGGGGTAGCTTGCCGTGGTGACCCTCCAGTGATCCGTGGGCTGCGGCACGCCCTGGCCACGGATCGACGGATGGAGTCGATCAACTGTGGAGACAATGCGGGCGGGACTGTGGAGAAGTCCATGTGTTCGAGACGTTCGTGGGTTGTCGCCTGCGCTGCAACCAGTGTCGGCACTTCGTCGATGTCCGGTGTCGGCCCATCGGGATCGCCGGTCTCGACGTCCCACGCTGCGTCCCCAGGTTCCTGATCGATATCCGAAAGTCCGAAGTGTGAGGTCCTCAGCGCGTCGTCGAAGATGGATTGCTCATCCGGGGTGGTACACAACGACGACCTACCAGCTCGTCGCACAGTGTGCAGTGTCGGAGCTTTCAGTTGCCCCAAAGCATCGACGAACATCGAAATGCGGTCGGGGCCGCAGCGAACACCACGTGCTCGAAGGAGAGCCACTGTTTCCATCACGACCGCGGTAAGCCGCGAGTCAATCATCTGCACCGACTCTCTCCGCCAGCAGGCCCGCGGGTACCGCTACGCTGTGGAGGACATCTTCGTCGGATGGGTCCTTCACCAAAAGTGCAGCGAGACTGCGAAAATGAGATCGGACATCGATTTTAGCGTCCATAATGAGCAGCGCCTGTGTGAAGTCGAGTACCTCGGAGAGCCCGGGCGGGCGGACCATGTCCGTGTTGCGCACCTGCTCGACGTAGTCGACTATCGCCAGTGCGCGAGATCGATCGAGACCAACGAAGCGGTCGGTGATGATCCGCAACGTTCGGGCTCGGTCGGGATGTCTGAAGTAGTGATAAAGGCATCTGCGTTTGAGTGCATCGTGGACATCTCGTGTCCGATTGGAGGTCAGCACAACAAGGGGTCGCCCAGCGCCGCGCGGAGGCCTGATTTGACCCAGGTGCGGGACAGTGATCGCGAAATCGGACAGATACTGCAGAAGGACGGCTTCGAACGACTCCTCTGCTCGATCGATCTCGTCGATCAACAATACCGATTTCGGGTTCTCCAACGAACGCAGCAGGGGACGCGACTCGAGAAAGCGACGAGAATAGATCGATTGATCTGCGTCCGAGGAATAATCGCCATTGTCTCGCTGCTGAAGAGTGCGGAGATGAAGCACTTGAGCGGAGAAGTCCCATTCGTAGAGCGCAGCATTGGCATCTATCCCGGTGTAGCACTGCACTCTGATGAGTTCGCGTCCGGTGGCGTCGGCCAAAGCCTGTGCGAGGAAGGTCTTTCCGCACCCGGGTTCACCTTCCAGGAACATCGGTTTCTGAAGTGTGGAAGCAAGGAAAACCATACTGCTCACGTCGTCGTCCGATAGGTACCCGAAATCCGACAACGCTGCTCTCACCTCTTCCGGCGACTCGAAGTGCAGGTCACCGTCTGTCGTCGTAGATCCCTGAGTCACTGCCGTACCCCCGCGTCTCGCTCCAACGTGTGGGGCTCGGCCATGACGTTCTCTCTCCACGACGACGAAATCCAATCCAGCGACGGCGACGTCTCGATGTCATTGATCAGACTCCATACCCTGGGTGGCGTGAGCGGAATCGATTGGACGCGTTTACCTGTCGCAGTCGACACCGCGGTACCGATCGCGGCTGCCACCGCCACGGTCGGAATTTCCCCTGCCCCCTTGGAGCCCAATGGGCCGTAAGACGGCGCGCCTTCGAATAGGTCGATGGCGACAGGGACGACGTCGGCTGCTCCCGGCAAGCGGTACGTTTCGAATCCAGTCTGCTCGATTCGCCCTCCTCGGTCGATCGTGATCTCCTCGTGAATTGCATACCCGAGCCCTTGCACTATGCCGCCCTGAATCTGCCCACCGATCGCGCGCGGATTGATCGCGCGACCGACATCCTGAACGGTGCGATACGACAGAACCTCGATGTGGCCGGTGTCGGGATCGACCGCGATCTCGCAGTCGTGGATCGTGTAGATCGGCATCTCGATACCATCGACCATATGTCCGGCAAGGCATCCGGGTAACCGCTCGGTCCCCTGCCTGTTGAACGATCCGGATCCGGAGATGGGACCCGTGTGATTCTGGGCGTGCCGCGCAATCTCCCTGATCGATGCCGAGATCTGCGGGATGCCGGCGACGTGGATTGCACCGTTGGCGAATTCGAGATCGTCGGGTGCAGCTTCGAGGAGATCGGCGGCAACGAGCACCATCTTCTTACGAACTTCCTCACATGCAGCTGTGGAGGCTCCTCCGAGTGACACCGTCGTGCGACCGCCACCGACGCCGACGTCGTAGCCGGCGGAGTCGGTGTCAGCGGCACGGATCGTGACGGCTTCCGTCGAAATTCCGAGGGTTTCCGCCACGATCTGCGGGATCGACTGCATCATCGATCCTGAACCGATCTCTACTCCCGATGTCACGACCGTGACACCCCCGTCGGGGTTGAGGTTGACCGTGCACGCCGACGGACCGACGAAGACGAACCAGGCGCCCACCACCGTTGCCGATCCGTACAGTCGACCGTCCTCGAGCTTTCCGTCGACGACGGACCCACCGAGGGTCCGGGGAGTCTGTGTGCGCAGTGTGTCCATGCGGTCGAGCATCGGGATGATGATGTCACCGTCCATGCGTTGGCCGATCGCATTGAGTGACCCGTCTCTGATCGCATTGAGGCGCACGAACTCTGATTGGTCCATTCCCACGGCGGCACAGATCTCTCGCGTGTGCAGTTCGAGCGCGAAGCTGTTGTAGGTGCCGCAGCAGGATCGGAAAGCCCCCGTGGGAGGTGTGTTCGTGTACACCGCTTGAGTCACGAAACGTACTGCGCCGAGCTCGTAGACACCGCCGAGGGTGTAGGCGGTCATTGCTGTCAGGAAGCCCTGTTCCCCGCTGTAGGCACCGGCGTCCATCATCACGGTTGCTTCGCGTGCGACGATACGGCCATCGGGATCGATCGCCGATCGGATCTTGATCTCGGCGTTGTCCCGTGCGGGCGCGGTGAGCATCTCCTCTTGGCGCGAGTTCGCTATCCGGACCGTGCGCCGGGTGCGCTGCGCGAGCAACGCGGCGAACGCCTCGAGCGCGGCTTCGAACTTGCCTCCGAATGCTCCGCCCACCGCTGGCACGGTCACACGTACCGACGATTCGGGCACGTCCAACAATTCGGCGATCACCGACCGTACGGTCCAGGGCACCTGCGTAGATGTTTGGACCGTGTAGCGCCCGTCCTCGAAAGACGCGACACACACTCGGGGTTCGAAGTAGGCTTGATTCTGGCGCCCGGTGTCGAAGCTGCTCTCGACCACCGTCACGTCCTGCCTGGCGAACGCTGCATCCGTATTGCCACGAACGACGGTGGCCTCCCATGCCACGTTGCGGCCCCGGGTTCCCGGTGTCGTTTGATCATAAAGTTCCCAGTCCGGATGAATCAGCCGCGCGTCATCTGCGAGCGCATCCTGCATGCGGACGATGGGTTCGTATTCCTCGATCTCGACGTCGATCAAAGTGCAAGCGAGCTGGGCGATCTCGACCGTGTCGGCGGCGACCGCCGCCATCGGCTCGCCCACATAGCGGATCAGTTCGCCGGCAAATAATTGCCTGTCCCGTATACCGATCCCCTCGAAACCGGGGGCGTCGTCGGCAGTGACGACGGCGCGGACGCCATCGAGCGCGCGAGCACGGGTGGTGTCCAAGCGGATGATCCGACCGGCCGCGATGTCGGAGCGGCGCAATGCGGCATGCAATACCCGTGGCGGAAATGAGTCGATCGTGAATCGTGTTCTACCGGTGACCTTGTCGGGGCCGTCTCGTCGAGAGGTGTTGTGACCAACGCTCATGAGTGCAGCTCCTCGATGTCGCCCAGACGCTTCAGTGTCGCGGTCACTGTGTCCAACAGGCGTGAGTAGCCGGTGCAGCGACAGAGGTTCCCGGACAATCCCGCCTCGACTTCCTCCCGGCTGGGACGCGGGTTGGTAGACAGAAGACCGGCCAGAGCCATCACCATTCCGGGAAAACACATTCCACACTGAACGACATCGTCGTCGACGAACGCAGCTTGCAGCGCGGCCAGAACCGAATCGGATGGTTCGATCGATTCGATCGTTCGGATCGAGCGGTTGGACACCGCTGATACCGGCGTCAGACACGACGCTGCCGCACTTCCGTCGATAAGGACAGTGCAGGATCCGCAAAAACCCTCTCCGCATGCGTATTTGGTGCCGGTCAGGTGAACCGATTCGCGGAGAAATCGCACGAGGGGCGTCAATGGGTCGCCGAGCACAGGGTAGATTTCGCCGTTGACGATGATTGTCGAGCTCGGGTTCATTCGGTCTCTCCTCCTGGTGTGTCCATACTCAGCTCGAATGCGCGGCCGAAGATGACGGGAAGCACGCCTTTTCGGTACTCCGCTGGGACTCCGACGCTGGCGGTGGCATCGATGTGGGCGGAGAGTTCATGGGCGCTCACCCGCGCTCGATCCAGCTCGGCCGGATGGTCGACGAGCCGCTCTTCGAGTGCTCGCCAGCGCGAGGGGCGTGGCCCGACGGCACCGTAGGCGATGGTGACTTCGGTCGGGCGCGCCGAGTGGGTGTGGACGACGATGCTGACGATCACGACGGGATAGTCCCCGGCGACGCGAAGCGGCAATCGGACATGAACGCCGCGGCCGATGCTTCGCGGGATCACGATTGCGGTGATCAGATACGGCCGAGTGGGCGGGTTCGCCACGAAGTCCTCGATCGCCGCTGTTCTCTGCTCTCCACGGTCGGCGGCATAGACGACGGTTGCGCGCAGAGCCAGGAGTGCGGTGGCCACATCCGGTGCCCGGAAGTCCTGTGTGGCAAGGTTTCCACCGACCGTGGCCGTGTTCCTGATGTTCGGATTGGCCGATTTCCTTGCTGCTGAGCGGAGCCCGTCGAGATAGCGATCCACGGGGAGGGCGTCGGCCAACGCAGTGTGAGTGACCATCGCGCCGATACGAATGTTGCCTTCACTGTCTCGCCCGACCGACCGGAGCTCGGGGATGTGCGAGAGATCCGCCAGTCGGTCGGGGAAGGCTTCTCCGCGGATGGGCGAGCGCATCAACCAGGTGCCCCCCGCCAGCGGGGTATAGCCCTGCACGGCAACATGTTCGATGGCCTCGTCCAACGTGTGAGGCGTACTGACGATCGGATGCGTGAGTAGATCACTGTGCTGTTTGCTCATGTCGATATCTCCGCCAGAGGTGCTCGGTCACGGTGGATGGGTGATGTGACGTGACTCAGAGGTCGGCCGGTTCCGTCGTATCGCGCTGCCAGGACCTCGGCCATGATCGAGATCGCAGTCTCGCCGGGACTGCTGCCGCCGAGATCGAGCCCGATCGGTGAGTAGATTCTGTCCAGCTCACCGGCGGTGAGCAGTCCGGAATCGAGCAACGCGCGAGTGCGCTCGGCGTGGGTTCGTCGCGACCCCATGGCACCGACGTAGTTCACCGACGACCGAAGAGCCACATTCAGCAGGGGGACATCGTATTTCAGATCATGAGTAAGTACACACAGAGCGGTGCGGTGGTCCAGGTTGCCGGCGGCACCGAGTTGCTCTTCGAGATACCGGTGAGGCCAGTCGACGACCACGGAATCCGCGTCGGGAAATCGTACGTCGGTAGCGAACGTCGCACGCGCGTCGCAGATCGTCACATGATATCCAGCATCTTTGGCGACTCGACTCAGCGCCGCGGCGAAGTCGATAGCTCCGAATATGATCATTCGGGGTGCTGGCGTGTATCGACGGACGAAGACCTGAGAGCCCGCGGCACCGGCTACCTCGACGAGGGCCGAATCGCGTTGCGCTGCTCGGCTGCTCACTTCGAGAAACGCATCGAGTGCCACCGATGCGGGTGTGCATCGATCGGAGCGGCTGACACCGTCGATGTCCACTGCGCGGTCGAGCGTCGAGGTCTGTGATCGCGAAATCTCGGTCGCGAGGGTGACGGTACGGCCGGCGGCGATGTTGGTGCAGACGTTCCCGAATTGAGGAAAATCGGTGGAGTCGACGCGCTCCAAGAGCACTTCCAGTTCTCCACCGCAGGTCAGTCCATGCGCAAACGCGGTTTCCTCGGAGAATCCGAATCGAGCAGCGGAGACCTTGGTGTCACCGACGAGCATGTCGAAAGCGCGATACAGGACATCGGATTCGATGCATCCCCCGGACACTGATCCCACGACCTGCAAGTCCTCGATTTCGCGGACCTGACCGGTCGTGGTCGCCGGGCCTACCGCCATGGTGTGCCCGGGAGGTAGTGGTGCTGACTGTCGAACGTCGGTGATGGTGACGAGGATGAACGCCGCGCCCGCTGTCCACCAGTCGCGATACGCGTCGATGTGGTCGATCATGGCCTCTGACTCCGTTCCTACTCATGCGGTCCGACGCGGTCTCCGTCCGGGTCCGCACACCCGTATCGGAGACCGCCAACACCGGGTTAGGCCGCGCTGTCGGCTGACGACGGGTTGTTCTGTGGAACTGCTCGCCGGGCGGCCGGGACGTAGAGGACGACGGCCACTATCACGGTGATGATCGGAGCCAATGCGGCCATGACGGGCAGCGCTGTCTGTTCGGTCAACGCAATCCCTATGCCCGAGGAAACAATCCATGCGAGCACCGGCCAGCCGAGGGCTGAAAGTCCGCGGCGGGGTGAGGTGTCGATGCCCTCGCCTGCAGCGGGCTGTCGGCGCTGCGCGAAGTAGAGCGATGCGAGGGCGATTGCGACCCAAGAGGTGACGAAGACACCTTGCCAAGCCAATGCTCGCAGCAAGTAGCTCAGGACGTCGGTGAGCATGAACAAGTAGGCGAGCACGCCGGCCACGAGGACCCACACGAAGCGCGGCGTGACCTTACCTGTGGTCAGGGTGGCGAGGTCCTGCAAGTTGGTGGACGCCGAGTAGTAGTTGGCGGTGTTGATCCGGGTTTGCGAGATGACGATGACGAGGACGCCGAAGAACCCCAGCGAGCTGATGACGGCGGTGACGATTCCGGTTTCGGTGCTGTCGAGTCCCCAAGCGCTGACCAGGTAGATACCGATGAGCCCGTTGAGTCCGAAGGTCAGGGCGTAGAAGACCCATCCGAAGGTGACCCGGCCGTGGAACTTGGCGTCGGAACGCTTTCCCAGGCGTGCGAATTCGAAGGTATACATCATCATGACCCACACACCCATGTAGATCAGGTACGAGGTTAGCCAGCCGGGCAGTGATCCAGCGGCGACGGTGTGGTTGAGCCATCCTGTGGGGTATCCCTGTTTGACTGTAGCGCCGATGATGATCGCGACGAGTCCGAGAAGGTAGAGCGGGAGAAGAATCCCGTTGAGCTTGTCCAACCAGTTCTGAACTCCGCCAGCGACCAGAGGTACGGCGTAGACGACGACGGCGAGGTACCAGAGTTTGATGTTGCCGCCGAAGTATTCCTGTAATGCCACCGCTATGATGGATCCTTCGAATACTGCGTAATAGATCGCCGTGACGGCGAACAGTAATGCTGCCAGTCCAGATCCTACGGAGCCGAAGATACCTCTCGAGAACAAGCTGATCGTCTGTCCGGTTTTGATCGCGTGCCGGGAGAGAATGGAGTTGATCAGACCGTAGGTCGCAATGGTCAGAACCATTCCGATGAGCGTATTGACTGTTCCCACAGCAGCATTGGAGGCCACTGCAATGTAGAGCCAGAACATTGCCGAGAACATCGCCCAGAATGCCATGGTCAGAGACCATCTGCCGACTCGGACCGAATCATCCGGATGCGCGTGCCCGGTCAGGTCGATGACCGTCTCGGATTCGTCGTTCACACTCATGTCATTTCCTTAACGAAGATGCAGCTCCAGCACGAACTGGAGCTAAGTCGAAACCCGGCCTTGTGGCCGTGGTTCTTGTTTGTGTCGGCGGATCAGACTGTCCGAGTGGTGAATTGGACGGTGCCGAGATGAGAAGGTGTGGTCGTGCCTGGTGGACTCGTCGGAAGCTGCGTGCCTCCGGCGAGTCCACTGGCGTCAAGACCAGTGTGATGCTGCGCGGGTCTCGAGCAGTTCGCGGAACTGGCCGGTCGTGGTCGGAAGCAAGTCGCCGGTGCCCCAGTCCACTATCACGCCGTAGCGGCGGACGAGATCCAGCATCTCGAGCTCGCCGTTACGGTATCGAGCAGCGACCTCTTCAGGGTCGGTGGCGAGCCAGGATCGACGTGACTGGCGAATCGAACGCCGAAGCTTGTCGGTTTCGGCCTCGTCGATCACGTAGAGGTCGATTTCGGGATCGACCGCGTCGATGACCACACCGTAGTCGAGCGCGGCACGTCCGATGGAGACGTACGCGTCGATGACGTCTTCGAGTACTTCGGCGGGGTCGCGATCGAGGGGGTCTCCATAGCCACCGCCACCCGCAGAGGGACGTTCGAACGAATCACCTGCTTCGACAGTGACATTGGAGAACACAGAGCCGAGGAATCTTTCGTCGGCCGTCCCTCGGTTGAGCCACACCCCGTGCGGGATGGACGGAAGCCCACCTTCGATGCCCCAGGTCAACGAGCGGGAGCGGTCGCAGCAGTAGGACATCACGGTGTTCTCGCAGTCGGTAAGAATGCCACCTTTGGACAATCCGCATCCACCACGATGGGTGCCTGGCCCACCGGAATCGGTGATGATCGCGTGCTCGCTGGTCAGTACCGGAGTCAGCCGTTCCTGGCCTTCGCACGGCTGGACCGCCAGGCCGACACCGAACACCGGAGCTGTGGCGGTGGAACCGTCTTTGGTGCTGCGGCCGCCCCAGCCGCCGGCCATCCAGTCGTACCACATGAAAAACGGTTGCTGTGTTTGACGGGCGTCGCGTCCACCGATGAGCAGATATTCGAGGTTGAACGAACAGGCAAGTGCGCGTTCGGGAACGATCTTCGACCACAGCTCGAAGATCGCGTTCATGATCTTCTCGTACGGACCCGAACAGAACCCGGTCACCGCATGCGGCCATCCCGCGTTGACGACGGTCCCCTCGGGCCCGAGTTCGGTTTCGATGGCGGCATAGAGCCCGGAGTTGAGTGGTACATCGGGAAAGAAGGTCTTGGTTCCGGCGACGATGCCCGAGAACGCGGTGCCGTAGCCGCAATTGAGGAAGCTGGCGACCGCGGGGGCGCTGCCGCTGAGGTCGTAGCTGAGCTGATCTCCCTCGATGGTCATCTTGACCCGGACCGGGATCAGGCCCTCGGGCTTGGAGGGGTCCGAGTCCAGGTAGTCCTCGGTTGTCCACGTGCCATCGGGTAAAGCCGCAACGCGTTGCCGGACAATCTTTTCGACGTAGTCCTGCACTTCCTGCATGGCGGCGGTAATCGTGGAAGTCCCGTACTTGTCGACCAGTCGATGCAGCTCTCGTTCGCAGACTCCGGTGGCCTCTGCCTGAGCGTGCAGATCCCCCATGCTGATCTCTGGCGAGCGAGTGTTGGCGACGAGCAGTTTGGCGACGTCCGCCAGATACCTTCCCTCGTGCCAAAGGCGTACCGGGGTGATGCGCAGGCCTTCGGCGAAGTGCTCGGTGGCGGTGACATCGAACGAGCCGGGAACACTTCCTCCGACATCGGCCCAGTGCCCCTTGTTCTGCGCGAATGCGATGAGTGTGCCGTCGGCGAAAATCGGCCGAATGAAGCTGACGTCGTTGAGGTGAGTGCCGCCGCGGTACGGGTCGTTGATCGCGAACACGTCACCTGGGTTGATGTCGTCACCGAATTCGTCGATGACCGCCTTGCATTGAAAGTGCAGGGTGCCGACATGGACCGCGATGTCCTGGCTACCTTGCATGACGGTGTTGCCCTGTGCATCACACAAGGCCGACGAGAAGTCGCGAGAGTAGATGACGAACGAGTAGCACGTTCGCAAGATCTGCTCGGACATCAAATCGACGGAGGTGACGAACGCATTTTTCAATACTTCGAATGTCACCGGATCCAATGTGCGATCGAGTGGTGTGGAGGTGCTCACTTGGTCTCCTGGACGATGTTGATGCGGATGTTTGCCCATTCGTCGATGACTGCGACTGTGCCCGGGGGCACGACGGTGGTCGAGTCGAGTTGGGAGATGATGGCAGGCCCGTCGATGCTCACGCCGTAGGCGAGGGTGTCGCGGTCGAAGACCGGTGTGGAGAACCGTTCGCCCAGTTCGTCGAAGTACACCGAGCGGTGGTCGCGGGGTACTGCCGCGTCGGTGGTGGGTACGTCGTACCTCGGGAACTGTGGTTTCGGCGTCTTCCCGATCGCCCGCAGCCCGATCTGATAGATCTCGACCGGGGTTTCGTCGCGGCGGAAGGAGTAGTCACGCTCGTGTTCCTCGTGGAACCGTTCTACGGCTTGCGCCAGGAAGCCCTCACCGCTTCCCGCCGAGACTGTCAACGAGCGCCACTGACCGGCGTAACGCATGCTGATGCTCCGGTCGAGGACCATCCGGTCGGTGGGAACACCTTCGTGTTCGAGCCGTTCGAGGCCTTCGCGTTCGAGTCGAACGAATTCACGTTCCAACGCGGACGGGTCGATCTGGGAGACCAACCCCTGGAACATGGCTGACAGGTCGTGGCGGATGTCGACGAGCAAGCACCCCTGGGCCGAGGTGATGCCCGGATGCGGTGGGACCACCACGGTGGGAATCGACAGTTCCTTGGCCAGGGCGGCCCCGTGCAGGGCGCCGGCTCCCCCGCAGACGACAAGGACGAAATCACGCGGATCGTAGCCGCGCCGAATCGAGAGCAGTCGCACCGCATCTGCCATGTTGGCGTTCGCTACCTGAATGATGTCGCTCGCCGCAGTGTCGACGTCGACTTCGAGGCGTTCGGCCACCACGCGCTGGATCGCCTTTTCGGCGGAGGCGACGTCGAGTGACAGTTCACCACCGATCAATGACGACCCGAGCCGACCGAGGAGGAGATTCGCGTCGGTGTTGGTCGGTTCGATTCCGCCCCAGCCGTAGCACGCCGGGCCTGGTGCAGCACCGGCCGAGGCCGGTCCGTTGCGTAGTGAGCCCGCCTCGTCGATCCAGGCCAGCGACCCGCCTCCGGCTCCGATGGTCAGCACCTCGATGCTGGGGAAAGAGATCGGGAATCCGTACTCGACCTGCCACTGCTTGGTGGTGCGGATTTCCCCGTCGTAGACGAGGGAGATGTCGGTGCTGGTTCCCCCCATATCGAGACCGATGGCGTTGGGGTAGCCGCACCGCTGTGCGATGTCGGCGACCGCGATCGCACCGGCAGCAATGCCGGATGCCGCGAGCCGCACAGGGTATTTCTCGACCATTTTCGGCGTCATCGATCCACCACCGGAATGAAGCAGCAGTAGGTCGCCGTCGTAACCGTCGGATCGGAGCTGACCTTCGAGGCGGTTGACGTACCCGCTGACCAGTGGTGCCAGCACGGCGTTGGCCACGGTGGTCGATGCGCGGTCGTACTCGAAGATCTCGGGCAAGATCTCACTGGACGTGGACACCGCGACCTCGGGGAGCTCTTCCTCGAGAATTTCTCGGACACGAAGTTCGTGCGAGGGGTTGACGTAGGAGTTCATGAAACAGATAGCCACGGTCTGAATGTTCTTGCGGCGCAGCAGTCTCGCGACTTCGCGGACCCCGTCTTCGTCCAGAGGCGTCACGATCTCACCGGAGTAGTCGATACGCTCGGCCACTTCGTAACGGTCGCGACGACGGATGTACGGCGTGCCTATATCGGAATAGGCGTCCCAGAGCTCGTCCTTCGTCCCGTCGCGGATCTCGAGCACATCGCGGAACCCCTTGGTGGTGACCAGTGCTGCGGCCGGAAAATTACGGGTGATGAGGGCGTTGGTTGCCACCGTGGTGCCGTGAGAGAAGAGGGCGACGTCGGTGAGGTCGATTCCTGCGCTCCGCACACCGTTGATCACCGCCTCCATCGGATCATGCGGGGTGGACGGGACTTTTGCCACCCGCGTGGTGGATGCCTGTGAGTCGAAGATGCACACGTCGGTAAAGGTTCCGCCAACGTCCACGGCAACTCGTAGCTTTCGATCTGCTGATGTGATCACGGTCATACTCCTGCTTTCGGGTTTGCCAAGTATCGGCCCAGCTCGAAGCATCGTTCAATTGGAGAAAGCGAAAACAGCTACCAATCGTGTTGGAGTTGTTAACATTTTCGTGTGGTTATTGCGGACATGAAACCTGATTGTTTCCGGCTTGTTGACTTGCTCCTCGAAGAGGATCTCGGTTTGACACTCGAGTCCGACGGTGACCCCAACATCAGGCTCGACAGTGCGCACCCCATCGAAATCGACAGCCCGTCGCACTGGTTGGAACCGCGCACGCTGATGCTCACCACCGGGACGCGTTTCAAGGAGCACGAGAACCAGCATGTCGCTCAGCGAGAGCTGATACGCGAATTGGTCGGGGCAGGAGTGTCGGCTCTGGGCTACGGCGTCGGGGTCGTGACTGTGTCGATCCCACGTGCGTTGATCGAGGAAGCCAATCGCTGCCACTTCGCGGTGATCGCGGTCCCTGAGCACGTCCGGTTCATGGACGTGGTGTCCCGAGTGGCTGCTGCCACACGCACTGCCGACTCGATGCTGTTGCGGCGGACCCTTCAGATGCAGAGCCATCTCCTCGAAGCGATGGCATCGAATGCCCCGGAAGCAGACCTCGTCGGTAGGCTCGCGTTGCTTCTGCGCAGCAGTGTGGTGCTCTACTCGGAGGTCGGCGACGTCGTAGCGTCGGCAGGAGCGGCGCCGCTGCATTTGATCAGAGCCCAGTTGCGGGGACGTTCGGGCAGGCTGAAGTTTCGAGTGGGCCGGTGGATGGTCAACGCGTACTCCATCACACCGGGAGGCCAGGACTTCTGGTTTGCGGTGGCGTCCAAACGCCATGAGCTACCGGACCCGCTTGCCATTCCCGCCGTCGAAGTCACCCTCCGCCTGCTCAACACCATCGAACGGTCGCGCTACCGGGCTACGACCGAAAATCGTTCCGCTCGTGCAGCATTGGTCCGCTCGATGGTCCGCGGGGACATCCGGGACCTGGATTCGGTCCGAGACAGGCTCGAAATGCTCAGATTCGGTCGTGATCAAGAGCTACGGATAGTGTCGATTTCTGCCTCGAACGACTACGACGGAGGGAAATGGGATCTGCGCGCCGCTACTGTGGTCGACGCTGTCGAACAAGACGTCGTCGATCTTGCACATGATTCACGGCTGCCCCTACTCGTCGCACAGATCGACGGCGAGCTGATCGGTGTTGTCCCGGCCGCCAGCAGTTCCATCGAATCGTGGAATCAAAACCTGAAAGATCACCTCTCGTGCGGCTTCAGTGGATCGTTCTCCGAAATCGAAACCTGTCCCGTGCGGGTACGCGATGCACAATGCGCGCGGCGTGCTGCAACGAGAACAGCGGTGACGGTCATGAAATTCGAGGACGTAGGAATCAGCGACTGGCTCCTGGCCGGGCGCGACAACTCGATGACTGCTCGCAAAGCAGCGGGCTATCTCGCCCCTCTCAAAGACGGCGAGCTCCTCGAGTTCCTGCGGCAGTTCTTCGACAATCATCTCGATGTGACCGCTACAGCGAAACATTGCGCTTTGCATCCGAATACCGTGCGATACAGGATCAAACGAATCGAAGAGATTTTGGCAGTTTCTCTTCGTGCGCCTGCGGTGATCACCGACGTTTATCTCAGTTTGCAGACCCAGGCCGGCGACAGCTGACACGCGAACGCACGGCCACGTAGCAGCGGTCGGATACCAAGAGGGTGGAAAATATGGCCATGACGGTACGTCGACTCACCGAGTTCGACGAACTCGGATTAGCGTTGGTCTCAGGTTTCGACGGCGCGGACCGTGTCATCGAATGGGCGCACGCGATCGAACTCGGCGATCCCGCTCCGTGGCTTTCGGGCGGTGAATTGGTAATGACGACCGGAATGCGGATCGGGAAGACACAGGAAGAGCAGTTCGGCTACGTCGAGCGGCTTTTCGACGCAGGCGTTGTCGCTCTGGCTTTCGACACCGGGACCAATTACGACAGCGTCCCGGCCGGTGTACTGGCTGCCAGTGATTCGCTCGGGCTGCCGGTGTTGGCTGTTCCGGCTTCGACGCCGTTCGTTGCGATAACCCGAGCAGTGATCGACGATCTGACCGCCGATCAGGTTCGAGGCTTTCAGCGAGTGGTCGATCAACAAGACGTTCTGGCTCGGGCAACCCTGCGCGGTGGAATCGTGATGGTGGTTTCGGCCCTGAGCCGAGCGCTCTCCTCCCCTGTCGCGCTGATCGACACCGACAGTAGAATCCTGGCCGTTCACGGGCACGACTCGGCCGCGGTCGTCGAGCAAACACAGATCGAGGCGGCCGACGGCCGATCGAGGGTAGGACAGCGCCGCCAGAGCAGCAAGGTAGTCGCCGATGACACCGGACACTTCTTGGTTCAGAGTGTTGCTACCTCGACGCAGCTACGGGGATACCTCGGGGTCGAATCTGGTGTCCCCTTGTCAGCTCCCGAGCGCCTTCTGGTCGCTCATGCTGTTTCGCTGATTTCCATCGAGCTGGCGAAGCCGGCAAAATTGGTCGACGCCGAGAGCAGGCTGCGCTCCGCGGTCACTCGTTCGTTGTTGTCGCAGAGCGAGGACTTCGATATCGGTCTGCTTCATTATTTCGGTTTCGATGCCGAGTCGGAGATCACGGCCGTTGTATTGACCAACACCGGTCCGCTGCTCGCCGCCGAACGTCAGGCGGCCTCGGTGTTGGCGGGGGCGTCCGCTGCGTATCTGATGACCTCGAGAGGTAACGATCTCGTCGTCGTCGTTCCTGCGGAACGGGATTCGGAACTGAGCGCGCTTCTGTATCGAGATCTCGAGGCACAGCTGCACGTTCCCGTAGCCTGCGGCTCGGGTCTGCCTACCAGGATCTTCGAGGTGGCCCGCAGCACGCACCAGGCATTGATTGCGGCCCGCTCCGCAACACTGGCGACGATCAGATGTGTCCAGTTCGCGGACCTCGATACGTTCTCGCTTCTGCTGAGCTCTCTCAATCCCGCGGATGTGCGGTCGCTGTCCGAGTCGATGCTTGCCGTTCTCGATGCTCATGACGATGAGCCCAACGTGACCGGTGGCCTGGTCGACACTTTGGCGGTGTTCCTACGCCACAACGGCCATATCGAAGCCACGTCCGCGGCGCTGGGGATTCACCGCCACACGATCCGCAAACGTTTGAACAAAATTTCGGAGTTGACCGGACGAGATCTGGACTCGGCGCACGTTCGCGCCGAACTGTGGATCGCCGTCACCGCCCGCGAAATCGCGCTTCTCGGACCCCCCGCCGTCAGCTACGGAGCCGCGGTGACTTCGTCCCGCGCAAGCCCAGGTGGGCCGGACCGGTAGGTGACGGGGCTGGCGGACAACGACACCGGGTTCGCGACCTGAGGCACCGCGCTACCCGGTACGTTCACGACGGGGTCCAACCCGAGCCGAGACGCGAACTTCACGGCCTCGGCAATGTCGTTGATCGGCCCGACTGGCACACCGACTGCCGATAATCTCTCGAACCATACGTCGGCCCCCGCTGTCGAGAGACCGGCAGCCAACTGTTCGGTCAAGACCTCTCGGTTCGCCACCCTGGAGGTGTTCGTGCGGAAGCGTTCGTCGGCGGCGGTATTCGGCAGCCCGAGCACCGCACACAGTTGCTGAAACTGTCTGTCAGTTCCCACTGTCAACGCGATCGGTCGATCACCGGTGTCGAACACCTCGTACGGCGCGATGCTCGGGTGCCGGTTACCCATGATCGCGGGTACCACGTCCGCTCCGAGATACCCCGATGCCTGATTGACCAGCGACGAGAGCAGGCATGTAAGCAGGTTGGTGTCGACACGCTGCCCTTCGCCCGTGCGAGTGCGGTAGTTCAGGGCCGCGAGTATTCCTGCCAGAGCATGCAATCCGGTGAGTACGTCGACCAGTGCGACACCCACCTTGGTCGGCTCTCCCGGCCGCGGGCCCGTGATACTCATCAGCCCTCCTACCGCCTGCACAAGGAGGTCGTAACCAGGCAACGCCGCACCATCGTCATGTCCGAAGCCGGTGATCGAGCAATAGATCACGTCTGGTTTGACGTGGCGAAGATCGTCGTATCCGAGCCCGAGTCTTTCCATCGTCCCGGATCGGAAGTTCTCCACCACCACGTCGGCTCGGCTCACGAGTTGGAGCGCATGCGCCCGCCCGGATTCACTGGTCAAATCCAACGTGAGCGACGTCTTGTTGCGGTTGACCGAATTGAAGTACGTGGCATTACCTGCGCCATCGAAAGGTGGACCCCACGCCCTGGTGTCATCACCGGTGCCTGGCCTTTCGACCTTGATCACTTCGGCACCGAGATCGCCGAGCATCATCGTCGTGTAGGGACCTGCAAGAACACGGCTGAAGTCGGCAACGACGATTCCGTCGAGTGCGCCCGTACTCATATCCGACCCTGTCCGCCACGGAGGTACACCGTCGTTGTGTGAGTGAAGAATTCGCGTGCAGACTGGCCCTGTTCCTTCGGACCGTAACCACTCTTCTTCGCGCCACCGAAGGGTACATGGGGGTCAGCCCCCGCCGATTCGGAGTTGATGTGCAGGATTCCCACATCGATCTCGTCGACGGCGTCGAGAGCGCGTGTCAGATCTTGGGTGAACACGGCAGCTGAGAGTCCCAATTCACCCTCGTTTGCGAGTTCGAATGCATTCTCGACCGAGGTTGCTCGTCGCACGGCCAGCACCGGCCCGAACAGTTCCTCACGCCAGATATCGGTTGTGTGCGAAGCGAGTTCGAGAATGGTGGGAGGGACGAAGTACCCCGATGCGAGAGTTCCCTCGCCGTACTGCCAGGCACCGGTGACGTGGCGTGCGCCTTGCTCGACAGCACGGTCGATACCGGCCTGAATCGACGAGCGGGCCGCGGCGTTGACCACCGGTCCCATCTCGACGGCGTCGTCGAGAGGATCGCCCACGGCCAGTGCATCTGCGCGCTTTCCCAACACCGCGACGAACTCGTCGGCGACTTCCTGCGCGACAACCAATCGTGATGTAGCAGTGCATTTTTGGCCGGTCGACCGGAATGCACCGAACATCACTTGCTCGGCGGCCAGTTCCAGGTCTGCGTCGGCGAGGACGATCGCGGCATTCTTGCCGCCCATCTCCGCCTGCACCGCTGTTCCCCGGGCAGCGGCCGCGGTGGAGATCGCGCGGCCCACACCGGTGGAGCCGGTGAAAGTCACAGCGTCGATCCCGGCGTGGTCGACTATCGCACCACCCAACCGCCCGTCGCCGAGCAGCAAGTTCAGCACCCCGGCCGGCAGCCCAGCGCGATGCAATGCTTGAGCTAGGCGCATCGCCAGCAGCGGGACCGTACTGGCGGGCTTCCAGACCACGGTATTGCCATAGGTCAGAGCCGGAGCGATCTTCCACGTCGGGATGGCGATGGGAAAGTTGAACGGAGTGATCACTCCGACCACGCCGATCGGCTTGCGGGTGACGAGGATGCGTTCGCCACGCCGTGGTGAGGAGAAGACTTCACCCGCGGTACGGTCGGCGTCGTTGCCGTAGTACCTCAAAATCTGGGCAGCGCGCAGCACTTCTCCGACACCTTCGGCCTTTGTCTTCCCTTCCTCCAGCGCTAATTCGGCACCCCACTCCCGTGCGGAGTCTTCGACAATTGCAGCGGCACTTACGAGTACCGCGCCGCGCTCGTGTGCTGGAGTGCGCGCCCAGGCTTTCTTGGCACCTTGGGCAGCGGCGACTGCCTTGTCGAGTTCTGCCTGGCCTACCAAAGTTCCGACGGCCACGACTACTGCCGGATCGGCGGGACTGATGCTGGTGAGGGCTTCGCCTGATCCTGCTCGCCATTGTCCACCGATTAAGTTGTGCAAGGGCACAGAAACGCTCATGTGACGGTCACCTCTGATTCGGACGGATTCGAAAAGTGGGTACACGCATGGTCAGCGAAATGCAGCGTGACCGGTCAGTGCCTTCCCGATCGAGAGCATGTGCATCTCGCTGGTTCCCTCGTAGGTGAGTACCGATTCGAGGTTGTTCGCATGGCGCAGCGGCGGGTACTCGAGAGTGATCCCGCTGCCACCGAGAATGGTGCGGCATTCGCGCGCGATTGCCAGCGATTCGCGTACATTGTTGAGTTTGCCGAGACTGATCTGGTCCGGTGAAAGTCCGCCGTCGTCTTTCATTCGGCCCAAATGCAGAGCCAGCAACATCCCCTTGCCGAGTTCGAGGGTCATGTTGGCAAACTTCTCTTGGGTCAGCTGGAAGCTCGACAAGGGGCGATCGAATACTTCGCGTGAGTTCGCGTACGCGATAGCGGATTCGAGGCTGTCACGGGCAGCGCCGAGCGCCCCGAATACGATTCCGAAACGTGCTTCGTTCAAGCACGACAACGGTGCTCCGAGGCTGTGGGCTTCGGGTAGTCGAGCCGAGTCAGGCAGCCGCACGTTGTCGAGAACGAGCTCGGAGGTCACTGACGCACGAAGAGACAACTTCTTGTGAATGTTGTTGGCGGTGAAACCCTTCGTGTCGGTCGGTACCAAGAATCCGCGTACTCCGTCGTCAGTTTGCGCCCAGATCGTGGCGACATCAGCCAAACCGCCGTTGGTGATCCACATCTTGGTTCCGGTGAGAACCCAGTCGGCTCCGTCGCGTCGTGCACGAGTGCGCATGCCTGCAGGGTTGGATCCGAAGTCCGGCTCGGTCAATCCGAAGCAGCCGATGGCCTCACCTGCTGCTAGGCGTGGCAGCCATTCCTGCTTCTGTTCCTCCGAACCGTAGCGGTGGATCGAGAACATCGACAGCGATCCCTGGACCGAGACGAAGCTACGGAAGCCTGAGTCGCCAGCTTCGAGTTCGAGACAGGCGAGGCCGTAGCTGACGGCATTGGTGCCGGCGCATCCGTACCCGTCGAGGTGCATTCCGAGGACACCGAGCTGTCCGAACTCTTTGGCGAGTTCGCGTGGCAATGTGGCCGACTCGAACCAGTCCTCGACATTCGGCTTGAGGCGGGTGTCGACAAATTTACGGACGGTAGCGGCGATGTCGCGTTCGTCGTCGTCGAGAAGGACTCTGGTGTTGAACAGTTCCAGAGGCTGTAGTGGGCCGGTCGTTCGTGGTGCGGTCGAGGTGCTCATGCAGATTGTCCTTTTGCAGGTGAAGAGGTCAGAGAGCGCTGAAGGCGTCGCGGAGTACCGAAAATCCCTCTACGAGTAGCTCGTCCGATATGGTCAGTGGCGGCAGAAAGCGCAGAACGTTGCCGTATGTCCCGGCGGTGAGGGTGAGCAGTCCATGACCGTGGCAGTACCTGTTGATCTCGGCCACCGCTTTGCTGTTCGGATCCTTGGTGCCCGGTTGGATGAGCTCGATCGCCACCATTGCTCCACGGCCACGGATCTCGCCGACGGTGTCGTCATCCGCTGCAATGGAACGCAATTCACGGAACATGATGTCCCCGATCTCCCGGGCGCGTTCGAGGAGTCCTTCCGTTTCGATGGTCTCGAACACTCCGAGCGCTGCCTCGCATGCAGCGGGATTCCCTGCGTACGTTCCGCCGATTCCGCCGGCGTGCGCCACATCCATGATCTCGGCGCGCCCGGTCACCGCCGCCAACGGCAGTCCGCCAGCCAGACCCTTCGCGGTCGTGATGAGATCCGGCACGATTCCCTCGTACTCGGAGGCGAACCACGTTCCAGTTCGCGCGATACCAGCTTGAATCTCGTCGGCGACCAGCAGGATCCCGCGGTCGCGACAGAAATCGGCTACGCGGCGTAGGAATCCATCGGCGGGCACGATGAACCCACCCTCTCCCTGGATAGGCTCCACGACGACCGCTGCCACCATGTCCGCGCCGATTTGCGAGTCGACGAGCATGGCGAACTGAGCAAAGGCCTCGTCCGAGGCGTTCTCGGCACCACTGGGCCAGCGGTAGGGATAGGCCATCGGTGCTCGGTACACCTCAGGAGCGAAAGGTCCGAAGGTGCTCTTGTAGGGCTGGTTCTTGGCCGTCATCGTCATCGTCATCAAGGTTCGACCGTGAAACGCGTGATCGAAGGTGATGATGGCAGGACGTCCAGTGGCAGCGCGCGCGTACTTCACCGCGTTCTCCACAGCCTCGCTACCGGTATTGAACAATGCGGTGCGCTTGTCGTGCGAGCCGGGGGTCAGTCGATTGAGCGCTTCGGCGACCTCGATGTACGGCTCGTACGGTGTCGCCAAAAAGCATGTGTGTGTGTACTTTTCGAGTTGACGCGATGCGCGCTCGACAACACGCGGCGCCGAGTTTCCTACCGTGGTCACCGCGATGCCACTTGCGAAATCGATGAACGAGTTACCGTCGACATCGACCAGGACACCTCCGCCTGCCGCAGCGGTGTAAATTCCCGATGCGCTGGTCAGTCCAGCTGGTAGCGCAGCGGCCCGGCGCGCCGCGAGCTCCACCGAGCGCGGTCCGGGTAGTTCGGTGACGATGCGTCGAACTTGCTCGATGTGTGGGCCGCCGATGGGCGTGTGTACAGCAGTCATTGAAGTGACCTCCATTCGTATGAGTCGACTGTAGAAGTGAGACCACCACCCACACATGGCCCGTCTGTACAAGTTAGGGTCGATTTCTGTACGCACCGGCGAGCGGAATCGTCGAGTTCCGAGCGCAGACTCACACGTATCGAAAAGTGGAAGGAACGCTGCACGATGGGCATTGACGCCGCAACAACAGATGTACACATTTCAGCTCTGGCAACCGATGTCAACGATGCCGTGGGACGCGTATTGCGGGCCCGCACCGATCGTACCGGTACGCCGAGGATGGTCTTTCTTTCGGATAGATCCGACGAAGACCGGATCGAATGTGTCGTACTCTGGCCGCACGGCGCTCCACTGCTGGCGGATGTCGCCACAGCCTTCGAGCACTTCGGGCTGCGCGTGGCAGATCGCGAAGCCCTCACACTCCCAACCTGCTTGCAAGCGACCGGCATGCTCTACAAGTTCAGCTTCGAAGCACCTCGCATCCGGCAACAGGAGTCACTGAACCGAGTCTCGGATGCATTCGCAGCCCAAGCACTGCATGGCTTCGAGATCGATGATCACGCCAAACTTGTAGTTACCGCGGGCTTCTCGTGGCGAGAGGTCGTTCTGATGCGCGCGGCGAGCCGGTTCGTCCGGCAAGCAGGATTGGGGCTGTCGGAGAACTACGTCATCGATACCCTGCTCGGGAACCCACGATTCGCAGTCGCTGTCGTACGCTACTTCGAGGCACGATTCGATCCTGATATCGCCGACCGCACGTCTGCAGTCGACAATGCCCTGGCCGAAGTCACCCTACATCTCGACGCTGCCGCAACACTGGACGAGGATCGCATCCTGCGCTCTCTCAAATCGTTCGTTGCCGCCTGCGTCCGCACCAACTGGTATCAACTCGATTCGACAGGCGCGACGAAGTCGTACGCGTCTTTCAAGCTCGACTCAAGCAAACTGAGCCTGATCGGGCCGGTCGTTCCCTACCGCGAAGTCTTCGTCTATGCCAACGCTGTCGAAGGGATACACCTGCGTTCGGGAGCAGTGGCGCGAGGCGGACTGCGTTTCTCCGACCGCCCGGAGGACTATCGAACCGAGGTGCTCGGTCTGATGAAGACACAGACGGTGAAGAACTCCCCCATCGTCCCGGTCGGAGCTAAAGGTGCATTTATACGGAAGAACCCCGAGATCACCCCCGCCGAGGCCTACTCGACGTTTATCAGAGGCCTACTCGATGTCACCGACAACCTTGTGGACGGAGCACCGCAATCCCCGGATCGGACCATCACGTGGGATGTAGCCGACACGTATCTCGTCGTCGCCGCGGACAAGGGGACAGCCTCGTATTCCGATCTGGCAAATTCCCTCGCCCTCGAAGCCGACTACTGGCTCGGCGATGCCTTCGCATCCGGTGGTTCGAGCGGCTACGACCACAAAACCATGGGTATCACTGCACGCGGAGCGTGGGTATCTGTGCGACGCCACTTCGAGGATCTGGGCCGCGACATCGAGATCGACCCGTTCACCGTTGTCGGGATCGGTGACATGTCCGGAGATGTCTTCGGCAACGGCATGCTGCTGTCCAAATCGATCAAACTTGTTGCAGCATTTGACCATAGACACATCTTCATCGACCCGACCCCGGATCCGGTCTCGTCGTACACCGAGCGGCAACGACTGTTCGGCATCGCCGGAACCAGCTGGAACGACTACGACCGTGAAGTCCTCTCCCACGGCGCCGGGGTCTGGTCACGCACGGCCAAGAGCATAACCTTGTCGCCGCAGGCCCAGCAGGTACTGGGGTTGCAGAGCGTCCACATCGCACCCAACGAGCTCATCAGAACGATCCTGCGCGCACCGGTCGACCTCTTGTGGAACGGGGGAATCGGAACCTACGTCAAGGCCAGCGCCGAAATGCATTCCGACGCCGCAGATCCGGTCAACGATTCCGTGCGGGTGGACGCCAGCGAGCTGCGCGCTGCGGTCATCGGCGAAGGCGGAAATCTGGGCCTGACACAGCGCGCCCGCATCGAATACGCTCTCGGCGGAGGCCGGCTCAACGCGGACTTCATCGACAACGCCGCCGGTGTCGCAACGTCAGACCTGGAAGTCAACCTCAAGATCGCACTGGACGTGGCCGTCGACGCAGGGCACCTCGAGCACAACCAACGCAACCTGCTGCTGTCGGACTCTCTCGGTGACGTCGCGGATGCAGTACTGAAGAACAGTGAAAGCCAAGTCTTGGCCATCAGTCTCGCTGAATCGCAAGCCCCCCAGCTGCTCAATCGACAC
Organism: Rhodococcus sp. NPDC079359; assembly: GCF_040702585.1. NCBI lineage: Bacteria > Bacillati > Actinomycetota > Actinomycetes > Mycobacteriales > Nocardiaceae > Rhodococcus > Rhodococcus sp. NPDC079359. The sequence continues at coordinate 173,775 of NZ_JBFBLH010000009.1, read as the reverse complement.
GAAAGACTGATCGACAACCTAGAACAGAATAACGGCATCAACCGCATCACCGAAGTCCTTCCGACCAAGAAGGAACTGGACATACGGACCCAAGCAGGACTAGGTCTGACACGCCCAGAGATTGCCGTCCTTCTCGCACAATCCAAAAACGTCGTTCAACAAGACCTTCTCGCCTCAACCGTCCCCGAAGAATCGACCTTCGCCTCGGCACTTCCTACCTATTTTCCCCTGCGAATTCGTAACGAACTAGCAAGTGAGATAACCAATCATCACCTGGCGCGGGAAATCATCGCTACCAAAGTCGCCGACGACCTCATCAATCACGTCGGGCCAGGACTTATCTACCAACTCGACGAACGCCTCGGCGTGAAGACCCCCGATGTGGCACGCGCATATGCGATCGTCAGAGCAGTCTTCGACGTCGACGAACTGTGGGCGAAAGCACGAACCGTCTCCGCCGATGACCAGCGCTGGAACCAGCTGCGCGCAGTCCAGCACTTCATCGAACACACCGCATCATGGATCCTTCGCCGTCGTCCTGCCCCCCTCGATGTGGCAGGTGAGATTGACTTCTACCGCGACGACGTCGAAAAGCTGATGATGCAACGTACCCCGAGCACCGACACTGTCGGCGAACTTCGCTTCCTCAGTGAAGCCCTCGAACTGATCGAAACAGCGCACCTGCACAAGCACACCGTGGACGTTGTCGCCGATATCCACCACCGTATGGGTGCCGTCCTCGGTCTCACTTGGCTCACCAGTCAACTCGACAACCACATCACAACCAACTGGTGGGATGCGATGGCGGCCGCGACCGTCCGCGACGACCTGGCCGAGCGCCACCACTCTTTGGTCGCTGCTGTGCTCGAGCGTCATGCACTCGACGACCCCGACAGCGATCCCATGGAGACGTGGCAGCGCCGCTCGAAGGACGCAATCAACCGATTCACTCGGATAACAGCGGAGCTACGCCGCGACGGGGTCGTCGATGTCTCTCGCGCGTGCACCGCGAGCGCGGAACTGAAACTACTCGTACGAAACACCGTCGCCCGCGGACCTGTGGATCGGTTCGAATGAGTAGCCCAAAGCAGCTGCGAATCGGTCTGCTGCACGGGGACGGATGGCAATGGCACTGTCCGCAGCGATGCTGCTCAGATGGCTGGACACACCACGCGGACGCAGGGCTGCACTTAGCATCGACTCAAAGTTGGAAGCGACCATCTATCAGGGTATTCGGACCGCCGATCTGGGCGGCACGTCCTCGACCAACGACTTCTCGAAAAAAGTCGAAGTACACATCGCCACAGGCGCGAGGTAGCTACCGCGATCTCGGTACTTCACCGCAGGCGCGCTTCACAACAAACCATACATCCTAGATTAGGAAGGGGGCCGATGATGACGACCACAGAAGGTGGCCGCTCGGGAACGACTGTCCACGAAGAAGCGCTGTTCAACCATGTTGCAGTCCTCGGATGCGGAATCATGGGATCGGGAATCATCGAAGTTCTCGTCTCAGCGGGCGTTCGTGTAACGGCGTGGGAAGTCGATCCCGTCGCCTTGCGCCGAGGAAAATCGCGGGTCGCGGCTGCACTTGATCGCAGCTTCACTAAAAGCGGCCGATCCGGCTGCGAAAGGGACGCCGTACGCCAGTTAGTCGAGTGGACCACCAATCTCGACGATCTCGCTGACTGTGACCTCCTGATCGAAGCCGTGACCGAATCCGAATCGGTGAAAATTGATCTGTTTCGCAAGCTCGACTTAGTGACGTTTTCCCGAGATGTCGTCATGGCCACCAACACGTCATCGATACCCGTGATTCGCGTGGCCGTGTCCACATCGAAGCCGCAGAATGTCGTGGGGATGCACTTCTTCAATCCTGTTCCCATCATGCAACTGGTGGAAGTTATTCCGTCTCTGGTCACTAGCAGTGACGTCACTGCACGAATCAGCAGGTTCGTCAGTGCCACACTCGACAAGACCCCGGTATCGGCCCCAGACAGAGCGGGATTCATCGTCAACGCCCTACTCATTCCCTACATCCTCGACGCGATCCGAATGGTGGAATCAGGGCTGGCAACTGCGAACGATATTGACAATGCGATGCGGCTGGGCTGTTCACACCCCATGGGTCCGCTGGCATTGGCAGATCTTATAGGACTCGATACGGTCACTGCCATCGCAGAATCGTTATATCGAGAGCTCGGCACCACCAGCCATCTGCCACCACCCACACTACGAAGAATGGTCGAAGCAGGACGTCTCGGCAGGAAAACAGAGCGAGGATTCCATGCCTACACCGCCACCCCTTTAGCCGATGAGGCGAACAGACGGCAGCTACCGTGATCGAGATCCGTAAGGTCCAACAGGACGACCGTGAGCAGTGGGCACAGTTGTTTCGGCAATACAGAAGCTTTTACGCGTTGCAGAGCGATGAAACCGTCGTTGACCGCGTGTGGGGCTGGATCACCGACCCATCCCACGAATCCGCAGCTCTTGCAGCAACAGTGGATGACACAACAATGGTCGGGATTGCACACCACAGACGTTTCGCAAGGCCCTCGACAGGCACCGTAGGACTGTACTTGGACGATCTCTTCGTCGATCCGCACCATAGAGGCGAAGGCATAGGCCGAAAGCTACTCGGCGAGTTAGCAATCATGGCCGGCGCGAACGGACTCAGCGTAGTGCGATGGATAACAGCGGAAGGCAACACACGCGCTCGTGAACTTTACGAATCCGCAGCCCACAGAACCCACTGGCTGACCTATGACCTAGCACCCGACGCTCGGTCACCGGAATGACCCCGCACAGCACATCGAGTCAGCCCAACTCAACATATGTTTCGATCTATCCGCGCGGTAGCCGGTGGTCGTAGTTATCAATACTGTCTGATTGTCCGCGAAACACCCCAGTCGCCAAACCAAGACCACGGCTGGACCACGGGAACAATGCCTTTCGGCTTCGTGACGACGAAGTTTGTCCAGCTGCACATTGTCCATGCTTACTCTCGGTTTTGCGCTGGTGCAGTTCAGCGGTCGGTGGCGGTGAGGCGGTAGGTCGAGACTTTCCAGCCGTCGTCGGTGCGTTCGAGGTCGACGGCCCCGGTGTAGCCGGTGAACGGGGTGATCTCACCGCTGCGGTGTTGGACGACGCGGTCTATGACGACAGCCACGGTGGCCTGATTGTCACCGTCCATCTCGGCGGCTGTGCCGTCGGCGTAGACGCTGGTGTCCGGTCGAGCGACGGCGGTGACGACGTCTCCGCTGCGTGCCCACGCCGACCATTCCGGGATCGGCTGCGGCGCTGGATCGGGTGGTGTGGCGGCGGCGGTGGCCATCAATCCGGTCAGATGTTGGCGTTGCCCGTGCATGGCATCCCAGGGCGAATCCTGCACTGCGGGTTGCCAGGTGTACACAGCGGACATCACCGCCGTCGCGACACCCACGGGGTCGGTGGCGGACGGGTCGATGGCGATCCCGGCGTCGGTACCCGGTGGCGGCGGTGTGTCCGAGCCGCGGAAGACGAACACGATCACAGCGGCAATGGCGACCACACCGACGATGCCGAGACACGCGAACACGATGCCTGCTCTTCGGCTCATCTCGTGGTCTCCTGCGAGTCGGAGTCGTTCGCTGATTCAGCGTCGGTGTCGCAGATCTGGCCCAGTGCAGCGGCTTTGGCGATGACTTCGAGCCAGTCGACGATCGGTGCGTCCGCTCGGCGGCTGTGGAGGATCTGTGCCATGTCTGTGCTCCTTGGTCTGTGATGGTGCCAGTGTCCTGGTGGCCCCCGACAACAAATGTGGGGGTGTGTGCAGCGCTAACCGACGGTGGGGACTCCTGCTGCGGCGATCACGCTGACCGTCCAGATCGCCCACATGACGAGCGCGGTCGCCGCCAAGTGGATGGCTTTGCGGAGCGCAGTGACAGTCCAGTTCTGCGCTCGCGCAGAGGCGTCGGCGACAGCGACGACGCTGCCTATGGTCATCGCCGCGGTGACGACGATGGCGGCCCACCAACCATGCGCGAGAACGTCGCGGGTCGCCGCGGCGCGGCCGCTGTCGTCGATGGTGGTGATCATCGACTCCAGGATCAATCGGGCGACGGGAACAGCCCATACCGTCCATACGATGACCGAGGTCAGAGCAAGGGCTGTCAGTGCTCGATGCCGGTCGTGGGACGTCAGGTGGTTGTTGCGTGTCGGTGCGGTGCTCATGAGTGGGCCTTTCCGTCGAGTATTGGTCGGTGGCGGCTATCGGGCCAGGTCGTAGTCGGATGCGGTGGCGGTGATGGTGGTGACGTAGTTCTGGGTCTCCGAGTAGGGCGGGACGCCGCCGAACTGTTGGACCGCTCCGGGGCCGGCGTTGTATCCGGCGAGCATCAGCTCGACGGGATCGCCGGTGATGGCCCCGGATTCGATGCCCGGTCGTAGGGTGTCGGCGACCGAGCAGTTGTAGCGGCCCTGCGCCATGACGGCGTCGCCGATGTCGTTGGGATCCCCCTCCCCCGCAGCTCCGGTGACGACGCCCTGATCGTCGACGGGGAAACCGAACGACGCCCACGTTCCGGGGAGGAATTGCGCATACCCTTCGGCCCCAGCCGGACTGGTCAGGCCCGGTGTGAAGCCGGATTCCTGTTCGAGCTGAGCGGCGAGGATCGCGGGTGAGAGCTCGCGGCACTGAGCGGCCGAGAGGGCGAGCCACGGCTCGAACTCGGGAGGGATCTGGCCGGCGGCGAGGTTCGCGTGATCACCGAGACCGGCACCGGGTGCGGTGGTGCAGTTCCCGGTCGCCTTCGGTGCGGATCCGCCGCCGCCGGGGACGGGCCCGTAGGTCTGGCCGGGTGCCGGTGCGCCGTGGCCGACGGTGGTGACGTGGACGTGGTCGAAGTGGTTCTGTGTGGAAGATCCCCTGTCCTCCATGGTGTTCGGCTCACCTTGGGCGGGGATGTATTCCTGTCGCCAGATCATGTATTCGATCTGGAGGTAGTCGCGGTTGCTCCACAGGTAGTCCTTGACCTGGTCGCCGAGTGCTTTGCCTTCCTCGGAGGACCAGTTGTCGATCATGATGTCCGCGGCCCGGCCGGAGGGGTGGTCGTCGAATCCCCCACCGTCGGCTCGCCACCCGCCGATCGTGGTGATCTGCGGGAACTTCGCGCGGACGGCGCGGGCGACGCGGACCGTGTCGACCTGGAAGTGCTCTTCGGAGCCGACGCCGGCGGGCAGCGCGGCCATTTCCGCTGTACTTCCGCCGGTCGAGGCGGGCGGCGACGGTGATGGTAGTGGACTCTGGCCGGTCTGTCCGCTGCCGGGTTCGGCGGCGGCTTCGTAGAACGGCTGCGGGTCGATCGCGTTGTCGGGTGACCATGGGCCGGTGTGGTACTCGAAGTGCAGGTGCGCGCCGGTGGTGTCGCCGTTGTTGCCTTCGTCGGCGATGTGCTGACCGGCGGTGACGTGCTCGCCCGGCTTGACCAGGACACCGTCCGGGAACATGTGCCCGTACACCGTGGAGACGGTCTGTCCGTCGATGTTGTGCTCGAGGACGATCCACATCCCGAATCCGGTCGCGGGTTCGGCTTTGGTGACGATGCCGTCGGCGTAGGCGTAGATCGGTGTACCGACGGGACCGGCGAGGTCGATGCCCTTGTGCATCGTTCCCCACCGCGACCCGAACGGGCTCGTCAACTGGCCTTCGGATGTCTTCATCGGCTTGGAGAACGACCCGGCCGGAACCCCGCCTGCAGCAGAGGAAATGCTCTTCCCGGGAAGACAATCGGTGGGCACTTCCTCGCGCACACCGGTGGTGACGAACAGGACCACGAACAGTGACAGTGCGAGGACGACGGCCAGCGCGATCGCGCCGCCTTTCTTCACAACGCGGCCGTCCGTATCGACTCCGCGCCGATCGATCGCGGGGCGTGGGCGGCCAAACGCTCGCTGAGGGTCCGGTTTTCCGACCGCAGTCGGGTGATCTCCTCCTCGGCGGCCCGCAGTCGTGCGGTCACCTCGTCCGCCGCGGGTCGACGCGAGGGCCCGTACTTGTCCTTGATCCACCGGGCCACGGTGTTCTCGTGTGCCCCGATCGAGACAGCCAAGGCTGCAACGCATTCGGCGCGGGAGGAGTAGTTGTGTCGCGACTTCTCGTATTGATCGAGCGCCCACGATCGGGTCTGCGCCGGGTATTCGGCGCGGGGGTACTCGGCGGTCATCACTGCGCTCCGACCGGTGCCGTGTCGGGCGCGTAGTGGGCGTCGTCGGTATCAGCGGCGTGGTGCTGGCCGCCGGCGAAGTACTCGGCGAAGCGGGCGTTGGTGTCGTGGACGCCGGTGTCGTATTCGACGTCGGTGAGCACCGTCTGGATGGGGATGCCGGGGGTGTTGTCCTTGGCGACCTTGATCAGAAACTTCCCGCGCCCGATCGGATTGCGGATGGTGCGCCGTTCGGACCCGCGTAGCGCAGCGCCGCGCGACCAGGAGGTGACCATGCCCGCTTCGGCGGCGGTGAACTTCAGCTCACCGGAGAGGCGTTCGACTTCACCGATGGGCAGGCCCCCGCAGACGACCATGCCGGCGCGGTCGATGAAGCCCTTGGCGGTCTTGATGTCGGCTTCGGTGGGCAGGGTTTCGAGGTCGCGGCCGGTGTGGGTGATCATCAGCAGCCCGGTCGCGTCGGTGCGGTTGAGGCGGGTGATCTCGTTGACGCGGGCGACCATGCCCGGTCCGGCGCCGATGACCTGCCACAGCTCGTCGAGGGCCATCAGGAACAGGCGCTGGCGATCCAGGCCTGCGTCGGCGAGCAGGTGTGCAGCTTCGACGGTGCCGTAGGCGTCGGCCCAGCAGGAGAGCATCACGGCCGCTTTGAGGGTGGTGTCTCCCCGGTCGAGGGACGAGACATCGATGCAGATCATCGGTGCGTCGAGGTCGATCGGTTCGGTGGTGTGGTCGGCGAAGATGTCTCCGAGTGGGCCGGAGGTCAGTGCACCGAGGGCCTGCATCAGCTCGGTGATCGCCTCGCGGTAGCCGCCCCGATCGGTCTTGTAGGCCGCTTGGAGCATGTCCGCCGAGCCAGCGTCGATGCGGGTGAAGAGGTCTTTGAGCAGCGGCGGGTACTCGTAGGAGAATCCGCCGTCGGCGTACAGCTCGCGCAGCGCGATACCGATCAGGGAATTCTCGAAGGCCTTCACCGAGTGCGTGTCGTAGCGGATCAGCTCGACCAGGGCGCAGACGGCGTTGATCTGGCGGGTGGAGATGGTGATGGTGGCGACGTCGATCAGCTCGTCGAGCTCGGCGATCCGGGCGGGGTCGGTGGCCTCGTCGCGGGCGGCGATCGCGCGGACGACGGCCTGCCCGAGGGCCCCGGCGGCGAGGGGGTTGAGATGTCCGCCGCCGTGCCCGAGGGTGATCACCTGCCCACCGACCAGGTGTGTGAGCTTGACGTATTCGCCTTTGATGTCGCCGGCCACGATCGGGGTCTGTCCCCAGCCGCACGCCCCGAGGAGGATCTTGCGGATCAGCGTCGACTTCCCCAGGCCCGGCAGGGACAGGACAAACATCGAGGGGTTGCCGATGAGCTTGTCGCGGAAGTACGCGAACGGATCGCACGAGACCGCGTTGCCGGTGATGGCGTGCTGACCGACGATGGTCCCGGACGAGGGCGCGGCCGCGCCGATCGCCCACGGGTTGAGCCCGCACATCTGCACCGAGGTCGCTTCGTACTCGATCGGTGCCGGGACGGTCGACATCCGACCACCGCCCGCACCTTTGAGGCCACGAGCGCTCGACGACAGTGCTGCCCGCCACCACGGATCCCCAGCGGCGTCGTGGACGGCCCGATCGACGTGAGGGTGGTCGTTGCGCCACCGCGCCATGCCGATGCCGCGTCGGGAGTACGGGTTGGGCTCTTCGGCGTCGCCGGTCGCGACGGCTGCGGCGAGCTCGGCGTAGTCGGTGTCGCCGATGATCCACCGCACAAATGCCGACGGCCGTGCAGCGTCGGTCTCGACATACAGGTCATCTGCGTATCTCAGGTCGGGGCGGTCGTCGGTCATGGTCATCGGGAGTCTCTTTCTCACGCAGAGTGTGGGCCGGTGGGGCGAGCAGCATTTAGCTGCGGCGCACCAGGATCGAGGTGGAGATCTGATCGGGCAGGAGCACTCCGACGCCGAGACCGGCGGCGAACGCGGCGTCCTGGAAGGCGAACGCTCGGCGCAGTCGCAGCCGGGAGCGTGCGGCGAGGGATTCGGTGACGGCGGCGGCGTTGGCGATCTCCTCGACCGATCCGACGGTGATGGTCAGCAGTGCCGAATAGCGTTCGTATCCGGCTCCGGAGACCATTTCGCGGCGGGCCTGCTCGGCGATCTCGTGCCGCTTCTCCGACCCGGCGGAGGTGATCTTGTTTCCGCGAGAGTTAATTGCGTGCAGGGCATCTCGGTGCTGCTTGTCGACCTTCTTCGCTGCGTCCCCGGCGGTGTAGGGGCGGTAGACGAGAGTGAGGCGCTTGCGCGGGAGGTCGTCGTGCGGCTGCAGCAGCGGTTTGAGGACGGTGTCGGTGAACACCGATTCCGGTGGTGCGGCCATTTCCCAGACGACCGAGACTCCGCCGTCGTGGCGGTAGTGACCCCACTCGGTCTTCGCGCGTCCGGGTCCGGCGTCGTCCCAGTCGACGCCGTGCTCTTCGCCGGAGATCTCGAGTTCCTCGAAGTCGTTCTCGGTCGAGGGGTTGTAGGAGCGGTGCACGGCCGCGGTGATTTCGGCGGCGGTCATCGGTTGTGCGTCGATCCCGGCACCGGAGAGCGATTCGTACAGATCCGGCAGACGGCGGGCCAGTTCGGTGGCCATCTCTTCGGGGTCCTTCTGTCGCTCGCGGGTGGTAGCGCGGAAGGTGATCGACAGTCGTGCCAGGGTGCGGTGGCGACCCGAGGGCATCCGAACGGCCGATTGCTCGACGAACGACGCCGCCAAGGGCGGTGCGGTGGAGACGAGTTCGTGTTCGGCACGCCGTGCCAGCCGCAGCCCGGTGGCGGGGATGTTCTCCACCACCACCACAGCACCGACGATGTCGCCGGGTAGACCGAGGTCGGCGAGGTAGACACCCCAGTCGGCGGTGTAGAGGTCCTTGTCGCGCTGGACGATCGCTTCGTCACCGCCGGGCAGGGCGTCGAAGACGACGGTGTAGCGGTGATCGTCGGGGTTGTGGATCATGCCGAATTCGTTGCCGTGTCGGTCGATTCCCATGTAGACCTTGGTGCGGGCGAGTAGGCCGGGGAGTTTGTATCGGCCACCGGGGATCCTCGAGTGCGGTCCGGCGTGGTACTCGGTGGACTTGTCGATGTGCTTGCGCCGCAGCCATTGCATTCTCAGTTGTCCTGTCTCGTAGAGGGTTCGGCCGTTCGGGGCTATGACCAGAGGGGTGAGGATGAGTGCGCCGACGCCCATCAGCGCGAGTCCGGCCACGACGTGGACGAAGATCAGAACGGCGAACGAGATTGCGAAAAATCCTGCACCGTAGGCGATGACCTTCGTCGGCAGTCCGAATGCGAACGTGCTCTGCGGCCGGTTACCTGCCGAGTAGATCGGCGGTTCGTACGGGGCTTCGAGCTGCGCGGTCATCGGAGGTCACCGCGTTTGTGTGCGTGCGGGTCGAAGATGAAGACAGTGCGCTTGGGTGCGTGAGGTGAATTGTGTTGCGTCATCGTTGGATCCGTCCGTGATAGTTGCCGACTGCACCTTCTGCAGCCGAGCCAAGAACATTGGAGACAGACCCGGCGGTGCGTCCGGCGCTGCCTGCGGCCTTGAGCGCCCCTGCTGCCCCACGCAGGCCCGCGGAGGATGCTGTGCGCCCCGCCGAACCGACGGCCGATCCGACCCTGCGTGCTGCGCCCATCGGTCCGGACGACGCGCCCGCGTGCGAGCGGCTCGATCCCCCGTTGTAGAGGCCTTGAAAACCCGGGGTGGACCGTGCTCCGGTGCCGTTCCCACCCGCGGAGCCACCCTTGCCTCCGCCGCCCGAGGATCCGGCGACGGTGTTCGCCGCTGCACCGAGGGTGCGCGATGCCGCCATTCCGCCGGCCCCCATGACTGCCCCACCTGCTGCGCCGAGCGCTCCTACTTCGCGGCCACCGGCTGAGATGGATTCCGCTGCGGGAGCCACGATCTTGATCAATGTGGGTAGGGCGAAACCGACGACAGCGAGCAGGATCGAGCCGATGATGACCGTCGCGATCTGGTCGGAGCTCGACGCCGAGGATGCCCAGAACGCGAACAGGTACAGCAGCGTCGCGACGGGCTTGAACAGCAGCGCGCCGAGGGTGAAGGCGATCATCGACTTGTAGGAGCTACGCCCGGTGCCGGTGGCCGATGCTGCTGCGGCGAGTGGGATGACGGCGACGACGACGCACAGCACGGCTTCGCGGATCAGCAGAGCGATCAGCTGGGCGACGGAGCCGAGGAAGGCGAATCCGGCGCAGGCCAGAGCGAGTATCGGGCCGAGGCCGGTCTTGTCGTCGAACGCGGTGATGGCGGTGATCTTCTCGTCGAGGTTGCCACCGACGAACTTCTCCAGCGCATACGACGAGGCGACGTCTCCGACCTGGTGGAACATCAGCACCAGGATCGGCAGGAGCGAGACGGTGACGACGGTGCGTACCAGCATGTTGGCCGTTTCGGTGGCTCCTTCCATCACCGCTTGTTTGCGGGCGATGGCGAGTCTGGTCATCGCGATGACGATCGAGCCGAACAGGGCGACGACGGTGAATCCGGAGATGATGTTGCGCAGGCCCGACATGGCGTTCTCGGCCGCCAGACCTGGGATACCGGAGGACATCCAGAACGTCATCACCGATCGGAAGGCCTGTGTGTTGCCTTCCATCACCGATTTGGTGAAGTCGCCGACCGGGTCGCCCCAGAACGCTGATGACGCCGACGACACGGCCGTGGAGAACGCGTCTCCGGGGTGATCACTGAACGCCGAATCCAGGCAGAAGAATTGGTCGGCTGCTCCTCGGCCTCCGATTGCGTCCAGGAGCTTGTCTGCGATCCCACCGTCTTCGATCACGTCGGAACCGTCGGCCAGGCATTCTCGGCGTTGTTGCTGGAAGTCGTTGCCGTCGGCGTCGGGGTTGATCTGCTCGGTTAGATTCGGCGTAGGAGCAGGGGTGGGATCTTGAGCGTGGGCCAGGCCACTGGCACCGACGATCGCGATCAGCGAGAGCAGTACGACTACGACAGCGCGAGCGGCACGCGCTGCTGTGCGGGTCACAGTGCCCACCGGGTGAAGCCGTCGAGCGAGGTGTACGGGCCGAATTGTGCCGGTCCGGTGGCTTCGCGGGCCTTCCAGGTGCCCTCGTCCCAGACCATGTTCATTCGCAGGCCGGTGTATGTCGGATTGGGCATCCGCACCCCGGTGTCATCGACGTCGCGAATGAGGGCGAGTTCGACGACCGCGAAACTGTCTGTGCAGGAGAGGATTTTGAATCCCATGGGAGCTCGAAGCGCGACAGTCTCGGTGTTGACAGGCTTGTCCGCCTCGACCGCCCGCGCGTCCGGACCGACGGCCTCGCTGCCGTTCAAGAGCAGCTTCTCGCTGGCCTCGATGGCGACTTCGCCGCCCGCAAGTCCGCGGGGAAGGAAGTTGGCGGCGGCCAGGGCTGCACCTTGCGGGGTGCGGGTGTATCCGGCGAGCACCAGGCCGTCGATGTACGAGGGCCCGTCTGTTTCGGAGTACAGGGTAGAGACACCGAAGTTGCGTTGGATCATCATCGACTCCGGAGACGTGACCGGGCGGCCGTCGTTCGTGCATTCGACACGAGGTCCGGTCGCAGCGCGCTGCGGAAGCGGCTGCCCTGCAGGGTTGTTCGGGACCATCACGGTGCGTCCGGACAGATCGGCGTCAGGGGTGCCGAATCCTTCTGCCCCGGTGTTCGGGTTCGCCTCCCCCGATGCGGGCGGCGTCGCGGTGGTCGGTGGTATCGCCGTGTCCGATGGGTCGTCGTCGTTCATGTTGGGGACGATGAAGAAGATCGCACCGACCGCGATGACGACGACGAGGGCCGCGACGGCGATCAGGATGTTGCGGATACGGCGGCTCATGAGGTGCGCTCCAAGGTGGTGTAGCCGTCGAGGGAATCCAGTTCGACCGCGTCGATGTTCTCCTCGGCGGTCGGCAGGACGATGCGCCAATCATCGGATATCCATTGCAGCGCAACGGGGTAGGCATAGAGCTGGTCGCCGGTGCCGATGGTTTGTGCCACCGACACCGCCGCGGTGAGCGGGTCTTGGCGATAGTCGGTGATCTCGAACCCGACGAACTTCGGTGCGGCGTCGGCCGGAACCGATCCCGAGACGGTCACGGCGGTGCGTGCGGCTGCGAACTCGTCTCGTCCGGGCCCGGGTGCGGTGACGGTGTTGACCACCTCTGGCCACGAGCGGTCGTCGGCGACGGCGAGTGCTGTCTGGCCGACGATGGCCGCCAGGACAGCGCCCTGTGGGGTCTGGGAGTATCCGCTGCGGTTCACCGACGTTCCGGTATGGGGGCCGTCGACCCGTGAGGTCGGCACCGATACTCCTGCGACCTCGCGCCAGGTCAGCTCGGCCGGGGCGGACCGCAGATCGGGTGCTGCGTCCGGGGCGGAGGTCGGTGTGTCGTCTTTGCCGGATCCGCACGCAGCGAGTGCGAGGACGGTCGCCGCTGTCGCGGCGATCCGGAGTGTGCGGGAGACGGTCATCAGGTGAGGCCTTTCGGGTCGAATACAGTTCGGGCGCAGCAGATGTGGGAAGTCAGGCGAGGACGGCCTGGGAGATGCCGGATGCAGATCCGATGACGGCCGCGCAGATCAGGATCCGGGCCAGGGTCGCGTCCTCGACCATCTGTGTGCCGGTGGACTTGCGCTGGTTGACGAACACGGCCCCGCATACGAACAGTGCTGCGATGCAGGTGATGATGGCGAACCAGAGCAGCCACGACAGGCCGGTCATGATCGGTTGCCACACCTCGTCGGGCCACTCCACCGGTGAAGTCGGCGGTTGAGCGAGCACGGTCACGGCGTTCACGTCACCGCCACTGTGAACACTGTGTTCGCCGCTCCGGCAACGAAGCCGAGCAGGATCGACCCGTACAGCAGTCCGATCGCGCGGCGGTTGGGCGCACAACCGCAACCCGTGCACTTCTGATAGCCAAGCTCACCGCCACCGACCATGACTCCGACGAGCGAAGCGATGGTCAGTCCCCACAGGGCCGCATTGAGGGCGGTCATAGGACGAGCATGTTGACCAGGCCTGCGGCACCACCGATGATGATGGACCCGAACAAGCCGCCGACGAGTTTTCCGGTGGCGTTGCCCTGTCCCCCGGTGATCTTCTCGAAGGCGAGCATCGCACCGCATAGCATGATCCCGGCGACGGCGGCGATGATGCATCCCCACATCAGCCAGGACAGCAGCATGTTGATTTTGTTGCCGGTTTCACCGTCGGGTGCGGTGGGGCTAACGTCGCCGATGTTCTGCGCGAGGAATGCGGTCGTCGACGCGGTAAGGGTGGTGATCATGTTGCTCTCCTGGGGTTTTGGTTAAGAGGTGGTTGTGGTTCAGCGGCCTGCCGCGATGCGGGCGGCGGTGAAGATCTCCCGCCCGATTACGGCAATGTCGGGGTGTGGGGTGGTCGTCGAGGGGGCGGGCGATCGCATCCGCCCCGGTGGAGGTGGGTCGGGCTCGGTGGGAGTCCAGATCGCGAGCTCGCGCTGTCTGTGGATGCGCAGATCCTCGACGTACGGGATCCGCCAGACCGCTGGAGCTGCTGCGGCGACGACAGTCGCCCATCTACTGAGCGTCTTCGGGAGTGGGCCGGGTGCATCGGGAACCAGAGCGAGTCCGAGGAGTGTGCAGCCGCCGGTCAGACCTGCGGCCGATTGCAGAAGCAGATCGTGGGCAGCGTCGAGGCCAGCGCGGTCCGTGCGGCACACGACCACGACGTTGCGGTGCCGGTCGGCGGCGGGCCAACCCCGGCGAGCATCGCCCGCCGGGGCCCAGATCTGGGCGAGTGTGCCTGCGCCGGAGCGGCCGTGAGCGGCGAGCAGCCACATCACGGGCGGGCGACCGGGGACCGCGACCGGGACGTCGTGAATCGGTGCCCGGCGTTCGAGCGGCGGTATCCGCAGCCCGGCCGGGGTGACCGACGGTTCGTCGTCTCGGTGGTAGTCACGGTGCTCTGCTGGTTGTGCGGCCATGTCGGGCGCACCTCCTTCTCCGGCGTTCTCGGTCACCGAGTGGTGGTCGGCGAGACGGTCGTAGGTGCTGCGGCGGGAACGTCCGAGGTGGTGGTGGCCGCCGAGCTCGGTGTGGCGGTGCCGGTGGCCCCGGCGGTGGCGTGGGCGGCGAGAATGCTCCCGGCGCTGCGGACGGTGTCGGTGGTGGCGAACAGTGACGCGCCTTGTTTGATCACTGCCCCGACCTTGTCGGCGAGGCTCTGATCGCCGGTCAGGTCGGCGGCGAGTGCGACGATCCACCGGACGGTCAGCTCGACGGGGGTCTCACCTTTGGATCCGACCGGAACACTGTCGTAGGAGCCGTGTTTGGTGGCGGTGTTCCAGTACGAGGTGTCGGTGACGAGCTGCGCGAGGCCGGCGTTCTCGTCGATGGTGTTCGACACTTCCTTGAACGCGACGTCGACGGCCGAATCGATCGTCGCCGGGGGCACGAGCTTGACCGCGGACGAGAGGACCTTGGTGGCGAGTATGCCGAGGGCTGCGGGTGGGTTGGTCAGGCCGACGGTGGCGAGCTGGCCGATCGTCTCAGGGGTGATGACGTCCTTGGCGACGGTGATCGCCGCGCCGATGGCCATGCCGGCGATCTTGGTGACCGCACCGACCGCTTCGTCGATCATCTCGTCGGTCGAGGTGGCGGAGGGATCGGAGTACTTGGCCATCTTCGACAGCACCGTCTCCGACGAGGAGTTGACCTCGAATCGTCCTGCCTTGGAGTCGAAGTCGATGTTGTCGTTGATCACCGACGCACCGGTCATCAGTGCGGTGCGTCCGACGGCGGTGGAGACGTCGGTGAGAATCCGGACGGGGTCTCGGGTGTCCATCGAGGACTGCCCGGCGATGGACGCTACGAGTTTCGCGGCCGGGGCATCGGTAGGGGTGTCGCACGCGAGATCGCCTGCGGTGCAGTACGAGGCGACCCGGTCGGAGACGGCTCCGAATCCGGCAATTTTCGGTGTCGGTGCGATACCGCCACCTGCGGGGGCGGCTACGGCGACGGCCGGGGCGAGTTGGACGGTGTCCACGGCTGCGCCGTCGGTGCCCGGTGCCGGAGCGGGGGTCGATCCCCCGCTGGCGATGACGTCCTCGCCTTCGGCGCGGGTGGGGTCGGAGAACAGTGCTGCGCCGGCGAAGTGGTCGGCGTCGACGGGTCCGGTTCCTGCCCCGATTTCGCGGGTGACCTGGGAGGCGACCTCGCCGCCCTGGGAGTAGCCGGAGAGGAAGACCTTGGTGCCGGGGCAGCGGTCGGCGATGTCGGAGATCATCTTGGTGGTGTTCTCGACGCCGATGTCGACCGACTGGGCGTACGGGACGGCGCTGCGATCGCCTGGCTTGCCGCCGAAACTCGCCGGGTACGGGACGTAGCTGCGTTCGAGAGCGGGCCCGTCGCCGGAGTTCGCATCACGCATCGCGGGGACGGTCAGGCGGGAGAAGAAGCCGGAATCTGCGTCGGGTGAGGAGTTCTCGTCGATCTCGGTGGTGCCGGGGACGACGACGAGATGCAGTGCCGGGCAGTTGCCGTCGGTGCTGGATCGGCTCGTGGTCGTCGAGCCGGACGGGGTGGGTGTGGCGGAGGGCTGCGCGGCCGCGACGCCGCTCGCGGAGACCACGACGGTCACTGCGGCGGTAGCGGCGAGCAGGCGTGGGGTCAGGCGACGAACCTGGTCGATGGGTGTGTGCACGGCTTCTCTCTTCTTCGATGGGGTCCAGCGGATGTGCCTGGTCATGTGGGTCAGCGCGAGACGATGGCGGAGATGAGCGTCGTGCTGTCCTGCGCCTTGGTGGTGGTGATCCGTTGGCGGCTCGTGCGGCCGTCGATGCCGGGGCCGCGCTCGACGACGGTGACGTCGTAGATCCCGGCGTCGATCGGGTCGGCCAGGACACAGAACTCGATATCGGCCTCGAGCTGGTCGATCCCCGCTTGCAGGCGCTGTGCGGAGGCCATCACGGCATCGGGTGCACCTGCGGCGCGGGCGGCGACGCCGTCGCGGTCGAAGTAGAAGGCCCTCTCGAACCGCCAGATCGCCACCGCGCCGGGGTCGTCACTGTCTTCGGTGACCGGGTCACCGTCGGCTTGGCCTCGGCACCAGGTGACATCGGCTGCGGCGGCACCGGCGGCAGCCGGAGCTGCGGAAGTCGGAGCCGTTGTGGTGGTGACGATCTCATCGGGAAGCAGTGCGGCCGGTGGTTGCGGTTCCTCACCGAATCCAGTGAGCACCGCCATTGCCCCCACTCCTCCCCCGACCAGGACCGCCAGTGCGGTCGTGACGGCGACCGTGGAGCGATGGCGTCGCCACCACGACTGTGGGGCCGGTGCGGGTGCGGCGTAGGGGCCTCCAGCGCGAAGAAGAGATGTCCGTGCGTCGAACGAGCTGTATTCGTCCGACGGCAGGGCTGCGTGGCCTGGGTCCGGCCGGTCCATGTCGATGTCGTCGGCAGGGCCGACGAACCAGTCGTCGTCCGGATCGACCTCATCGGCCTGATGCTCGGTCAGGACGGTCAGTCTGCGTTCGGTCGGATGCTCGGAAGCTGCTGCAGCGGTGTCGGTCTCGGCGACGACGGGCTCAGAGAACCAATCGTCGATGCCGTCGTCGGTGGTGCGATCTCGAGGTGCCACAGCAGGCCTTTCCGAGGGTCGGGTTGAGGAACGGGGTCGAACCTTCGGATACAGCCCGGCCACCGGGGGTGGTCGGGCTGCACCCAGGAGGTCAGATCGCGAGGTTCAGACCTGCCAGTGCCGCTTTGGCCTGGTCGAGAACGGGTGCGGCGGCGGTGTTGACTGCAGCGACGGTGTCCGCCACTTCGGGCTGCTCGAGCACGGTGGAGGTGAACTGCTGAACCTGCGGGTAGGCGGGTTCGGTCCATCCCTGAACAGCGGCGGCGGCCTGGTCGACGTCGGCCGGGGCCAGGTCGAGGCTGCCCTGGATCTGGTCGACGGTGGCGTCGATGGCGTTCTGGACGCTGGGTGCGTCCAGCGCCAGCGGAGCTGCAGCCGGTGGTGCCGGGACGCTGTCAGGTGCCGGGAGCGGTGCGGGCTCTTCGATGATCTGCTGCTCGCCGCCGAGGACGGTGGCTCCGAGGACGCCGCCGATGACCGCGCCCGTGCCGGTCAGGCCCAGCACGATCGGAGCCGAGAGGGCCGCACCGACTCCTGCGCCTGCCAGTGCGGCTGCGCCGGGGATGAAGACCCAGCCGACCGGTCCGCCCCAGACGACTACACCGGTGCCGGTCGTGGCGGCGACGCCGAGTCCACCGCCGATGGCAGCTGCGGTGCCGGTGATGACTGCGGCCGGGGCCACGGATGCTGCGAGGCCGACTGCGCCGCCGGCAACGACGCCGGTGATGGTGCCCGCGGCGATGCGGTCGGCGCGGGATGCATCGGCGAATCCGTTGTCCACGAGCCAGTTTCCGCCGTCTGCCTGGATTGCGGCTCCGGTGTTGTTGAACTGTTCCACCAGGTTCGGGTCGAGCAGGTTCGGGTCGTAGGGCACGAGCTCGCCGCCGACGAGGACGTAGCCGTCGGGTGCGTCGATCGGTGCGATGACCTTGCGCTGCACGGTCGGAACCGGCGGCGGGGGCGGCGGGGCCGCTTGCAGGGCGGGAGGTGCCTCGGTGGGTGTGGGCTGCGTCGTGGGGGAAGGCTCGTAGTAGGTGTTCTGGTACGAGGACTGCTGGCTGCCGGACCGGTAGTCGTCGTAGCTACGCCACTGGGACTGCTGCACCTGGGGTGAGGCCTGGTAGCCGGGAAGGAACTGGCGTTCCTGGGCCGGGGCCGGCGGCGGCGCGACGGGGGTGGTGTCGGTGGTTCCGGACTGGGCGGTGTCGGGTGCGGTCACGAAGTCCTGCGGTGCCGCGTGTGCGGTGGCGGTGCCCCATGCCAGTGCGACGGCGACGGGCACGGCAGTGAGAACGAGTGCTCGTTCTCTGCGGCGGCGGTGACGTCCGCCAATTCCTTGCTGGGGAGACATGTGTGGTGGTGCCTTTCGTAAGTCGCTGCGATGCAGCGGTATTGGGCGGACATGACAGGAGTGGTTGATGGTGGAACCACCACCGCCCGCGCTGGGAAACGACCGAAAACGAGGGTCAGCCTTCGGGTGATCCCTCAGCGCGGACGATGGGTGATGCCTTGGGAGTGGATGCCGGCGCGCGTCCGTTGCGCGCCGGCATCCACGAGCACTCAGCCCAGCAGGCCGAGCCAGAACCAGAGCTGCGAGAAGATCCAAGGCATCGGTCGTATTCCTTTCTGTCAGTTGATATGCGGGAATGTGGTCGATGTCCCGGCGGGGTCGCGCAGTTCGGCACACGATGAGGTCGAAGCGTCACCACGCGACCCTCACGCCGGTCCACCAACTGAGGGGCTACACGGGAGCCTCAGTGCGGTGAGTTCGCCGCGTAGACCCTTGCGACTGATCGCCTTTCAGGCGTCAGTCGAGATTGGGGGTACTAGGCCACGTGGCTGAAGAGCGGAGATCGTGGGAGTGGTTCCAGGAACGTCGCATTGGCGTCAGTCCATTCACCGATCACCGCGCCGGTCTCTTCACAGATCAGCCTGTGGTGGCTGTGGTGGGGCACGGCTGGGAGCGAACACACGGCCAGGCCCGCAACACGGTCGTTGACCGAGGGGCAGAGGGCGGTGCCGGGATTGCAGGTGGAGCCCGGATGTAACGTTCGCGGTTGCGCGACGGATGTCATAGGTGTCTCCGATCCGATTGCGGTTTTGCTAGATCCGCATAGGCTGGGAGAGCCCCTGCGGATACAAGTTGGGCCCGATATTGGGGGCTTTGTTCTGTAGGTGGAGGGGACTCCGGATGCGTTTCGGGACGACCAATCACGGCGCATCTGGAGTCTGCTAATTCGAGTTACTCTGTGCCAGTTGGCTTCTCGCTTTCTTTGGCGTATCAGTGATGCGCAGACGCTGCGGTTGATGCGGTGTGCGTCTGTAAGCCGAATCTCGCTCTGCCGACGCCCAGGGGCGAACCTTGATCGCATCGTCTAAACAACTGTTTCTATACACTAGCATCAAAACATGCTTTATGTGCTACCGAATTGGGACAAGTGGCATCGTGTCCTCTCGTGAGGTTCCATCGGTGAGGCGTCGGTTGCGTGGTTTCGCACCTGACAAGCTGCGTGCACGACGAATTGAACTCAAGCTGAGTGGTGCCGAGGTTGCGCGCGTTCTCGGAGTGGCTTTGACGACGTACTCACAGTGGGAGCGAGGCCAGTCCCATCCCCGCATAGACACTCTTGCTCGATGCGCTAAGGAATTCGGCAGCGAGATCAGCGATTTCGTCTCAGTGCCGGAGGACGAGGAATACCTCGGTGATCTGCGAATATCCAGAGGGCTGACCCAAGGGATGCTCGCGAGCGAAATCGGCGTCAGTAGCCAGTACATCGGGGCGCTCGAGCGCGGGCAGAGCAAGCTGAGCGCGCCGGCCGCCCGCCAGATAGCGGAAGCGTTGGGGTACCCGGCGCAACGGGTCAGCGAGGCATACGAGCGTGTGCGGAAGCGGCCACGGGGCGAACCGGCCTGACTGGGGACCTGACCCTGGATCGACATTCTGGCTCCAAGACGCGTGCTTGTTAGCCACGTGAAATGTGTTCCACGTGGTGCTCAAAGGCTGCGTCTGAGGGCCATGCGGCCGACAGGAAATCTTCAACTCTTCGGGAGAGCGGAAGGTGCCGTGGGCGAAGCTATCACGATCTGTTACGTAGTGGGAACCTCAAGCACCTGCTCGGAAGGGTGTAGCGCGGGGAGCACCGCAAGGACCAGCCGGTCACCAAGCTGTCCAGGGTAGGGCCGTAGTTCGAGTCGGGTTTGCTGCCACTTCCAGCCGGTCGCGTCGCCGCCGTCGATTGCACGGACGCGTACATCAGCTGACACAGGTGACGCATCGTGAGTCCACTTTTCTAGGGCATCTGAAAGTGTCGCTCGGTCGTCGTCGTGCAACACGCCGCAGCCGCTTGTGAGGTCACGCCATTTCACCCAGGTTGGAGCTTCCGGTAACCACATCGTCAAAATCCCGGTTCGGCCGTCGAATACCGCGATGCGTGTTCCACCGCTCTCTAGGCCGCTCGGCATTCCCAGCTCAGCCAATGTCGGCTTGTCGGGTTCCGTTGTGTCTGTCACGTCGTGCCATAGCAGCCTGAGGCCGACGTTGGGAGGGTCAGTTCTCCCCCTCCCCCAGCAGTGCCAACGCATGATTCGGCCATCTGCGTGGAGAACGGACATCGGGCCCTCCCACTTCTGACCGTGTGTAGGGACCAGCGCCTGGGCGAACAACTCCTCGGACCCATCGAATTTGACGGCCTTGGCGTTGTACTCAGCCGGGGTTCGTTCTGGTACGTGATCAGCAGCAGAGACGCCGGACATCGCGGAAGCCTCGACCGTCTGCTCGATGACGGTGCGTTCGAGTAGCCAGGCTATTCCGGAAACAATGCGCACAGGATCGGGTTCGACCTCCGGGTCCCCCACCCAGACCTGTATGCCGTGGGTTTCCCCTGACGGCCCCAGAACGGGTACTGCGCGAATGCGAGCTTCACGCCGACGGCCTTTGAAGAGCACATCTTGCTCGGCGCAAGAACTGCGTGTGAGTTCCAGAAAACCATGCAGATCGAACTCAGGCCCAGGTGACAAGCGATCGATTTTGGTCCAATCTCGGACCTTACCCCCAGTACTGATGACTGTCATCTGTCCTGGTACCAGGGTTTCCACCAGGTGCCAGCTGTTCACGATGTCCACAGGTTCCCCTTCCTGATCGACCTAGACCGACGACGGTACAGTCACGGCCGCCGCGAAACAGAAAGTCTGACGCCGTGTGGCCTCATTGTCACGGCTTCTCGCACGTCGAGCTGGTAATCAGGGTCTGCCCGAATCTCGTACCGACGAGCGATGGACGCCAACGCGAGCACCGCCTCGTGTAAGGCGAATTGGCGGCCGATGCACGCTCGCAGACCAGTACCCCAGGGCTTGTATATACGGCCGTTGGTGTCGCTGGCCTGCCCTGTGGCGAACCGGTCGGGGTCGAAGGTGTGTGCCTCTGGCCCCCACTCCGGTGAGCGGTGCAGCTGTGGAAGGAGAACAAAAACCCATCCCTCGGGCACCTCATACCCGCCCAGCGAAGTTGCTCCGCGCTCACGTGCCTTGCGGAAGTAACCGGGTGCAGCGGGCCACAGGCGGAGAGTTTCGTCGACGACATGTCGTGTCCGGCGCAGCTTGGGCACATTCTCGAACTCGATGTCCGTGCCATCAGGAGCGACGGCATCGACTTCGGCCCGTATCCGCTGCATCTCATCGGGTCGGGTGCTCAGGAAATGCAACGCAAAGGCGATGGTCGATGCTGTTGTCTCGTTCCCCGCGATTAAAAAAGTGATGATCTGATTGCGGATGTTCTCCAGTGTCAGTCTCTCGCCTGTATCGGGGTCTGACGTATTGAGCATATGTTCGAGCAGGTCCGGAGAAGTTTTGTTGGAATCAGGCTGGGCCATTCGCTGTTCGATCAGGGAGTCCACAGTGTGGCGTATGAACTGGAGGTCCTCATCGTGCTGCCTCGTCGCCCTCCGTCCTAAGACAGAGCGGATGATCGGCACATCGTTCGATGACTTGTTCACATAGTGAAGGACGCGAGCGATGGCGTCCGCAAAGGGTACGGGCTGGCGAAACGAGCCGAAATCATGCGACAGGGCGCAACGCCCAATCACGTCGAAGGTCAGTTTGGAGCACTCGTCGTAGGCGTCTACCGGACCCGATCCGCTATCCCATGAGGTCAGAAGTTCGTTGACTGATTCCTGCATGGCCTCGTGGTAACCGCGCATGGCCCCTTTGCTGAACGCCGGCCCCAGCACAGCATGCGCGCGATGCCAGTTCGGCTCCGAGTTGAACGCAGTGAACAGACCGTCTTCGCCAATGGCGCGTAGCTTTCGATGTGGCAGGGCAAGAAATTTTGCCCAGTACTTCTCGTCGTTCACTTCTGCGACAAGCTCCGGTTCCGAGACCACCACGAGTCGGTGACCAAAAATCTTGCGTTCGTAGATCCCCCCGAGCTCAGAGGCCATTGCCATCTCTTTTTGAACAGGCTTGGCAGTATCGAGGCCAACGATGTCGCCGGCAAACGGCAGTCGGTAGCGCGGGTGAGGCAGAGTCTTCGAGATGGGTTGGGCGATCTCCATGCCAGATAGTGTCCCCCACGTCGACAGACACTGTTCGAGGGCCATTATGTGACGCATGCTGCGAGTGCGGACCGGGCAACGCATGAAGACGTTTGAATGACAGAGGTGTAATTCCTGATGACTTTCTCGGCGTGTCTCGATGCTTCGAAAATGATTCTGGTTCAGGATGGACACCGGTTGGGACCGCGGAAGTAGACGAAGGAGGCCGTGCCATGCCGATGCCCAGTAAGGGTGACCGGACGTCGCTGACTGTCCGACTGCCGTCGGAGCTGATTGACACGCTCAAGGCGCAGCGAAGCTCGGCTGGCGCGACATCTCTGAGTCAATACGTCGCTGATCTGATCGCGATTGCGAGCGACCGCGAAGATCTTGCGCGCGAATTGAATCGCGCGCATGAACAGGGGGTACTGCCCTTGACTGCGTAGCCGTCTCGACCTGAATCGACATTTGGGTCTTATGTCCAACTAAATCTACGCAGCACCTTGAAATGACAAAAACCCCCGGCGTGCGGGCCGAGGGCTTCTGAAGTCAGAGAAGCGAGTGACTAGCTCGCAACTCGTTCTGTGGTGCTCTCCCCGAAGGGACTGTCTTGGCGGACATGTCTCAGGGTACATCGTGCCCTGAAGTAGGTACAAGATTGAATGCTCGTGTCGCCCATCCGGATGCGACTGCGGACCGGCTGTGGCATCGATTCGCACCGGCTATTGCTGCGCGCCGATCGATGCGTCTCTACGACCCGACGACGCGTAAATACGTCTCCGCGGGGCCGTTGACGGCCAAAAGGCCGGCACTGCCATCTGCGGTGCCGCTGTTCTCACGCGGGCGCGCCGGCGTCGTTGCCTTGGACTTCGACACCAAACATCACGGCCACGCGACCGTTGTCGCCGACACCCAGCGTCTATTGGCCTGGTTGACCGAATGCGGTGGCCGCGCAGTCGTCGACGAATCGACCAGCGGCGGCCGACACGTGCTGATACCGCTGGCACCGGGAAGAACGGTCACCGCCGAGGAGATCCGGCCGTTGCTGCGCCTTCTCGCAGCACGACTTCCCACGTTGGACATCACACCGATGACCAACGACGCCACCGGCTGCATCACCGTGCCGGGCTCACAGTGCAAAGAAGGTGGCTACCGCACCCTCGTCGACCTCGACCCCGACGCAGCGTCCGACATCCTGACCATCGGATCCGATGCCGGCACACTCCAACGCCTCGAAGCCCTGCTCGGAGGAACGGGCCGAGCAATCACCAGCCCGATCGACGCCCACATCCGCGCCGAGACGTCAGCTGAACGCGTCCTCGGCACCCGCGATGACGCACGATTGCATCCGCGTTTCTGCCGCTCCACCCCGCCGCCGCGCTGCGTCCTCGACTTCGCCCGCACCGGCCGCATCGACACCCGCCGCTGGCCCTCACGCTCGGAAGCACGCCAGTCCGTCATCACCCACGCCGTCCTTACCGGCGCCAGCACCGCCGACATCCTCACCCGCGTCACCGAACCCGGCTGGGCGGGTGTGCGCGCCGCGTACGCCCGCTACGCCGAACCCGAACGCGCCATCCGCCGCGACACTGCCCGCGCCCTCGACTGGGCCGCATCGACTATCCCCGACCCAGTCCGGGATATCGGGCACAAGCAAAAGCACACAGGGGGTACCTACGATCCGGTACTTCGTTCATGGCTTACCCACGCTCAAACCTGGGTCGCTTCGGAGTTTGTTCATCGGAGAGATCGCTGGACTACCCATGCAGTCGTTCAAGCCTTGGCGTGGGCTGCGGCAGTCTCAGGGGAGATAGTGGAAGGTGTTCCTACTGTCGGTGTCGGTGGGCGGTCACTGTCCATTGCGGCGGGCATGCTCCCGGAATCGACGGTGTGGTCTGTTCTGGAGCGGTTGCGGGACATGGAAGGGTCGCCGTTGTTGCTCATCGAACGCGGAGTGGGCCAGAACCCCGACCGGTATGCGCTGGTGCCCACACACGCGGGACGAGCAGCGGCACTCGACACCTCTGCAGGGCCAGCAGAGGTGGAGTCGGTACACCCGGCATGGAGTGTCATCGGATGGCGTCACCGCATCCTCTACGACGCGGTAGTCGCCGCAGCAGAACCCCTCACCCCGGACGAGTTGTTCACAGCCATCGGGGTCGGACGCACCAGCGGGTACGAGGCCCTGTTGGATCTGCGCGTCGCCGGTCTCCTCACGGTCGAGAACGCACACATCGGCGTCGGGTCCGTCGAACTCGACGACATCGGCAATCGCCACGGCCTCACGTCGGCCGTTCGTGCCCGCATCGTGCGCCACCGCGCCGAACGCATCGTCTGGCGAGAATGGCTCGCAGCCCGCGACGAGGCACGTACCCCGAAGGAACCGGATCGGTCAGTGTTCGCAATTGCTGACGATCACCCCGCAGACCCACCCGACCGCGACTACATCCTGGCGGTGATGAACACCGGCCCACCAGACCCGTTCTGACGCACTGTGTACCGGCCACCAACCTGGGGCAGACGCGGGCGCGCCGGTCTTGTTCGCATTGCTTGCTCTCGCCCGGCCGCCGCGCGCCCGGCCGCCGCGCGGCTGGACGCTGCAAGCGCGGACCGACCTGGATTCGTACACCGACGTCGCTGTGTGATGCCGGTGCTGCACGATCTGTCGACGTGCTCGATTTCGACCCAGTCGACGTTCGGGGTCGAGCTCAGATGACTGGTGCGTTGGGTTGACGGCGGATGAAGTCCGCCATCCCGGGGACGGTGAAAGCAACTAGGCCGCGGGCGGGAGACCAGATCAGTCCTTTGCGTATGCAGGAGTCTCGGTGCGGTGCCATCGATTGCGGGTTCGATCCGAGGGCCTCGGCGAGGGCGGCCGTCCTCGGAGTGTCGGTTCCGCTGCGTGCGATGGCAACCAGATAGCGCTTCTCTGCCTCGGTGGCCCGTAGCCACCTCGAGCTGTAGAAGCCGGAATCGAGCGAGGCGTGGCCGGTGTCGACAGCGTCCTCAGCGTCAGCCAGGGTGAACGGCGATTGCTGGGCTGCCTGCCAGAGCTCGTGACCGAACACCTGAAGGAAGTACGGGTATCCATCGCTCGCCGCGACGATGTAGTCCGTTGCCTCAGTGGCGATGTCCTGGTTCAACCTGGTGATGGGGGTGACGATCGCATCGCGGGCCTGATCGTCGGCGAGCGGACCGATGGTCCTGTAGTCGAACTGGCGCTCGGCGTACGACCGTGCGTCGGCCAATGCTTGCGCGAGGTTCGGCAGGCCTGCACCACACACGAAAAATGGCCATTCACGCTGGGCTGCACGGTGCTGGGTTGCCAGGATCACTTGCAGTAGCGCCGGCTCGAGTTCTTGCATCTCGTCGATGAACAGCCCCAGCGCGGTGCCGTCCTTGCGGAGTTCCTCGGTGAGATCTTCGACGAGGTCCTCGAATTCGACCCCCAGGGTCGGCTTCTCGGTACCGGATGAGCGAGCAAGTTCGACGCCTACCCCAAACGCAGTGGCGGACACCGAGAACTCTTCGGTCAGCTGCCGGATCTTGTTCGCTACCGGGCCGGCGAACTGACGACGACGTACAGCGCGAGAGATATCTTTGGCGATACGCCGTCTCAGGGCTTCGGCACCTTCCACGCTGGTCTGGGCTTCGACCTCGACCACCACCCAGTTGTGGCGGCGAGCTTGGTCCGCCATGGTCGCCAGGAGCGTGGTCTTGCCTACCCCTCGGAGTCCCTGCAGCATCAATCCGCGGTCGTAGCGCCGTTGTTTGGCCCGCGCGATCAACAGGTCGAACCGTTCGAGCTCGGCGGTACGTCCGACGAGCTCGGGCGGGCGGGTGCCAGAGCCAGGTGTGAAGGGATTCAGTCCGTACTCCATGCACCCAGACTATCGGATCGTATGCAGATGTATTAGATTGAATCTTATATTTACGTATACAACCTGATAGGGCGAACGGCTCGGCGCAAATCCAGGCGCACTACGTCGACAAGCCGCACCCGGCGCGGAAGCAAGTACTGCGACGCCTTTGCGGTGTCGCTGTCGGCGGATGGGCGGGAAGTGTCTACCGCACCGTCAAGAAATGTTGACAGTGTGCGGGGATGCCAGAGCTGGGCCTGCAGGCCACACGTCGCCGTCATGAATTCAGGTGCCAACCCACGTTGCGACAGCGAAGGTGGTGTCCGATCTCTGTGCTCGACGAGTTTGGACGACGACCTAGGTGTCGGTGTGCCGGATCGTGAGCGCGCCGCATCAGGTGCTGTCGCCGCTGGTGGATGAGTCGAGGAGCTGCAGGGTGCGTTCGAGGAGGCGCTCGATGCGGTCCTCGACGTCGTCGACCATGTCCGGTACATCGGCCAACGCCGTGTGGGCACGGCGACGTGCCTCGACACCCGAGTGGTAGTACCTGGAGTCGAGGTCTGCAGATACCGGCTCCGGCGCGGCGATCGGGTGACTCTGATCGGTGCCACCGTCGGCGGGTCTGATGATGGGGCGACGTGGGGTGTGCAGTGGAGAAGCGCCGGTGCGGTGCCTGCCGATCACCGCTCCGATCTCGGTGGCGGTCATCGCAGCGACAGGCAAGGGTAGGTGGCCCCACCGGTCGATCGGCACCGCGACCGGACCACTGCGATGCGCCAACCCCGTCATGTCGGGAAAAGTGTTGCGTTGTAGATGTTCTGACAGCAACGTCGTCGACGGGTAGCGCTCAGAGAACTGCAGGACGGTGTGCCACCGGTGCCATATCGTGGCCGGCTCGACATTAATGGCGTCGTGGGGGGCGATGCGGATTCGGTGGCGGCCGCCGATCCGCACAGTTTCGCCGTCGGTGGTGATGTCGGTGCGGTCGAGTTCCGCAATGGCTTTGTGGGACAGGCCTGCTCCGGCGAGAACGAGAAGGATGGCGTCGCGGCGACCGAACAGTGCGGCCGTTGATCCGGAAGTCGGGAGTCCGGCCGCGATGATCTGGTCCTGCGCGGCACGCCGGATCGTTCGCTCGCTACGTGCCGAGTCCAGTGCGATCCGAATCGACGTCACTCGTCCGGGAGCGGGCTGGCCGGCATCGAGGTGAGCGCGGTTGATCGCAGAAACCCGGCGCAGCTGTGCCGCATCGCTGGCAGGATTTTCGGCGAGGAACTTCGCCAGGGTGATCGGCGACGCAGGTAGGGCGGCGACGTCGGCCGCAGCGCACCAATCGGCGAACAGTGACCACTGGTAGCTGTAACCGCTCACCGCGCTGCCAGTCTCGGTGTCACATGAGCGACGCTACCGGGCCGGCGGACGCGGTAGTGAACACAGCCACGTGCGGCACCTTCGGCTACGGCTTCCACGGCACCTCGCATCAGTATGCCTCCGAGCTCGATGCGCCGATCAAAGATTCGGGGCCTGTGTCACCCGTATGTCGTTTGCTGATCGCTCTCGACACCTGAGGTCTGGTCATGGTGGGAACTGCGGCAGGTCGGTGCCGAGCTGTTTGATCGGGCGGGCTGGAGAGCGACCTCGACTGCAGCCGAACGTCGATTCACGGCAACCGCACGTCGGGTTAGTCGCCGATTTCGACTGTGCCATGAGCAGCCCGTTCCAGCCGCCGACCCTCTGCGTCGCGTACTCGTGGGCTGCCCGCACTCCTGCACTGGCCTGGGAAAGTGAATCAGGTTAACCGAGTGCGGAATTGGTACGGTTCGATTCCCCGGTGTCGGCTCTGGATACATCGGCGGGATCTTGCGCTGATGCGCGAATGGACGGTTCAACCCGGCTACCGTCACACCGTCCTCGACGTAGAGCCTCGAGTGGTCGTTGTCTCGAGTGAGGATCCGCTCGCCGTTACGACATCCGTCACTTTCACCGATTTCGCTGCGTACCATCTCGTCCTGAACACCAACAGCGGAACCAACTCCGGACGACCTATGGGGCCATTCCCATGACCGGCCTGGCCCGTGACAGAACCACGACCGATGTCGAAGACTGGTTCACCACCAGAGCCACGGCACGCGGAGTGTTCGGCCTCACGCCATCCTCGCCGGCCGACTTCTACCGGCACCCCGCCCTGGCCTACCTCACGCTGCGCGGCGCGCCTCCCGTCACGTCGTCTCTGATCTGGCTCGACCATCACACAGCTTCCGTCGCCGCGTTCGCCGAGCAGGCCCTCCATCAAACCCGGCGGTCGGTAAAACGAACCCAGTGGCGGGGCCGCGCTACACCGCTGCGCGGCGACCCTTACATTCCTGCCGGCTCGCTGCTGCCGGCCAGGACGTTGTCGACGTTGGCTGGTAGCAAATATTGCGCGGCTACTTTCAGTGCGCTGGGCGCAGTGACTTCAGGACTCTTGGCCAGGCTGCGACAGTGGGGTCGTCGACACGCAATACTAGTGCTGAGTCTCCGCACGCATCGCTGGTGAAGTTCTTCATAGGACGATCGGCAACGTCGCGCACACAGCGGCGGCGATCGAGAGCGAGTAGGAGCAGCGAGTGTTCCGATGAACCGCGCGGCCGTAATTTTCTCTGCCTACCAGCACATCTGCCTGATTTTCTTACTCGGACCGATGAAATTCAGCGTTTCGTAACACTGCTCGGAGTTCGTTCCGCTGGGAAGTGTCGATCCTGCCGCCGGCGTGTGCGATGTCTGTACTAGCAAGAGTGACTTCGCGATACGTATCGAGAGTCTCAGGGACCGTGCGGAACAACGCTACGAGGTGCTCTCGGATCGTACCCGTGTCACCGCGGATAACTGGACCCGTCGCGCCTAACGCGCCATGCTCAAGGGCGTTGTCCAGTGCCGCCCGCATCGCCGGCCCCAGCACGGCAGACGAATCCGAAACACCGGCCAGCTCAAGCATTTTCGCTGCCTGGACCACGAGTGTCACCAAGTGGTTACTTCCGTGAGCGAGTGCAGCGTGATAGAGGATGCGTTTCGACTCCGGGACCTCGACAACTACGCCGCCGAGGTCGTCGACGAGGCAACGAACCGTCACCAAAGCGTCCTCTGCGCCAGTGGTGACGGCGAACCTGGCACCTGCCAGCCTTGCCACCTCCG
The DNA here is from genome assembly GCF_040702585.1 of Rhodococcus sp. NPDC079359. NCBI lineage: Bacteria > Bacillati > Actinomycetota > Actinomycetes > Mycobacteriales > Nocardiaceae > Rhodococcus > Rhodococcus sp. NPDC079359. The sequence continues at coordinate 144,349 of NZ_JBFBLH010000009.1, read as the reverse complement.
TCTTCACATCGCCGGTGAAAGCCATCGCTGGGTGCATTGCTGCGGTGCTCGCACCCTGAGTTCTCAACGGCTCGAGCACAGCAGCGCCATACCGCCCACTGACATGAAGTACCGTTTTGCCCCCCAACTCCATACCTGCACCGGCGAGGTCGTCCACTACCGCGGCCAATGAGTCGTCGGGAACGGCGATGACAATTAATGCGGCACATTCCACGACATCGATAGGGGACGATGGCATGGGCACGTCACCAAGTGTGTGCACTGCCCGCTCTCGAGCGCCCTCGAAAGGGTCCCACACCGAGACAAGGGGATGTCCGCTGCGCTGAAGTCCGCTGGCGAGCACGAGCCCCACCTTGCCAGCTCCGATCAGTCCAACTCCTGAGGGTTGACGCTCCATGCATCCGTTCCTTTCGCTTTGCACAACAAATAGGTAGCGGCGGAAGCTGGAGCATGCCCGCCCGCTTCGCCGCGCTCCAAGGTCGACAGTGACACTCACTGGTAATACCACTAGAGGTAGAACGTCTGTGTCGCGCCTCATCTCCTGTCCAGTCCGGCATCAACTTTATCATTTTACGCTCGTAACATGCTGCAAAAGAACATTTTACGGGAATTCAATGAGGCAACGTATGCATTCGTGAACGTTTCGCCCGAATGGATCCAACTTTTTCATGCTATGGTCAGCATCCGGTGCTGATATCCAATTGAGGTGATGCATCGATCGCGGTCAGGTTCTGTACAACAGGCCTGCGGCGTGAGCTCGCGGATCGATCGCCCATCGGCTGGACGTTTCGCGTTGTTGCTTCGGGTGCCAGTCAGACGTGCAGGACACAGCCAACGCGCGTGTCTCGTCGGTCGCCTCGGTGCAACTCGCAGGATGCTCTGCAGGCGGAGTGCGAAGCGGACTTACTGCGATTGTCTACTCCCACGTGAGGCAACGTATTTCATGTGTGGGCACCATCAGACTTCTAAGGAACCGGGTCAGTATGCGCAAGCACAGAATTGCAATTATCGCGGGAGACGGAATAGGTCCTGAAGTCATCGGTGTGGCGATAGACGCCATGCAAGCTGCTGGCAAACGGTACGGGTTCGAGTTGGCGCTGAAGCGATTCGACTGTGGGGCTGAGTCGTATCTACGCGATGGAACGGTACTCGACGACAGGACCATAGAGGATCTTCGAACCTACGACGCGATCGTGCTGGGTGCAGTCGGCGATCCACGAGTGACGCCGGGAATCCTCGAACGTGGTTTGGTCATCAAGTTGCGTACCGCTTTCGAGCAGTCCATCAACATCCGTCCGGTCAAGTTGTATCCGGGTGTCGCCAGCCCCGTCAAGGCGGCTAATGCCGAAACGTGCGATCTGGTAATCCTGCGAGAGAACACCGAGGGGATCTACACAGGGGGTGGGATGACCTGGGAGGCGGGCACCCCACGTGCACTCGCGATCCAGCATTCGTTTACCTCGGTCCCCGCCACTACTCGAATAGTAGACTTTGCCTTCCGAATGGCTTTGTTGCGCACCAAGCGGCTCACTCTGTGTCACAAGAAGAATGTTTTGATTCATACCGGCGCCATGTGGCAAGACATAGTGACCGAGGTCGGGACCCGATACCCAGACGTCGAACACGACTACGTCCACGCCGACGCGATGTGCCAGCACTTGCTGTTGGATCCGGGTCGCTTCGATGTCGTCGTCGCTCCCAACCTCATCGGCGACATCATCAGTGACCTGGGTGCGGCAATTCAGGGAGGTCTCGGTGTTGCGGCGAGTGCGAACTTCAACCCGTCCGGATCCGCACCGAGTATGTACGAGCCAGTGCACGGTTCGGCACCCGATATCGCCGGTACAGGGGCGGCCAATCCAGTCGCCGCAGTGTTGTCGGTCGCCATGTGTCTGGCAAATCTGTCCGAACCCGCCGCGGCCAGGGCGATCGAGGCAGCAGCCGCCTCGGTGTTGGCGCAGATCGGCAACGGTCGGAACCCTGTTATGGCCACGACATCGGAAATAGGTCGTCTTATCGTCGAGAAAATCGACAGAGTGAACCTCGAAGATTGCGCATCCGGTCGATCGATCATGTCGACGATGGCCTCGCTGCTACCGAGTTCGAAACTCACTGGTTCTTTCTAGCAATTGCGATCCGTTGCCAGCGAGCAACTGCAGCAGGGAAAATGCGGTGCGCCGCAACATTGCGATGCCTATTTGTTGACTTCGTCCACCAAAGATCGAAGTGCTGAACGATGGGCAGAATCGACATAATCGTGGTAGTACCAGTATATTGCATCCCGCGTCAGCCACGACGCGCGTGTTCCATCCGCGTCGCGGATAGCTTTGAGGACCTCGTCATGGTGCCGGATGGAGTTCTGCATCTGCACTTGACTGTTCGGCGCATCCTCTATTCGCCTTCGCATTTGCACCAACACTGAGTCGCGTACGGCACGTCCTGCGAGCTCGAACAGCGGGTTGCGACTGGCCTTGGCAATCACGCTGTGGAAAGCAAAGTCCGCTTCGCTGAACGTCGCGGGTTGAGAATCGAGACTGACACGCATGCGAGCGTTCGCACGTTCGAGCTCCAATAGTTCCGCAGCTGTGCGATTGTGCGCAGCTAAATTAGCTGCGGCACTATCGATAACCATTCGAAACTGCAGTAGGGCCTCAAAACTGAGTGCACTTCCCATCGTCAGACGGGTCAGGGCCTTCTGCAAAGAATGTGAGCTCAATGGAAGCACAACCGGCCCGCGACGATCGCCGTGTCGCGATTTCACCAAGTATCCGCTCTCGAGCACTCGGAGCGCCTCACGCACAGTTGGCCGACTGACACCATACTCGATGACCAGCTCTCGCTCACTGGGTAGTCGGTCACCCGGCTGGAGGTGGCCCGCCAGTATCGAATCCTCGATTCGGTCAGCGATCAGCTGGTAGATTCGGGCCGGCTGCTCAGACCCCGCGGCGGGCTCACTCACTCCTTGCACCCCATTCAATCCTATGACGTCGGCGGGTCGAACCGTCCGTCGACCGCAGTCCAGCCACCATCAACGTACATCACAGTTCCCGTCACGAACGTCGCTGCGTCGGAGGCGAGATAGACCACAGCACCAGCTAGTTCGGATGGTCGTGCCCAGCGCCCGAACACGCTTTTTGCCGAGTAGGCGTCGTACCAGTCCGGACGAGCTTTGATGGCGTCAGTAAGAGGGGTCTCGACGCAGCCGGGAGCGATCGCGTTTGCTCGGACACCGGCGGGTCCGAATTCCGCCGCAGCGGTGCGTAGGAGTTGTACTGTTGCTGCTTTCGTAGCACCGTAGACACCCTGACCCGGTTCGGTTACAAGATGCCGAACAGACGAGAATCCGATGAGACTGCCGCGCTGTTGGGCAACCATGTTGGCTCCGAAGGCGCGAATCAGGTCGAAACTGGAGCGCATGTTCAGATTGACGACGCGATCGTACTCACCCGCCGAATAGTCCAAGAGTCGCTTACGTACGTTTGTTGCGGCTGTGAACACCACTGTGTCCAGGTCCGGGTGGTTCGCTGCCGTGGCGTAAATTGCGTCCGAATCGAGTACATCGAGTTCGACGACATCCGCCACACCCCCGGCCGACTCGATCAAAGCCTGAGTTTCTCTCGCGCCGTCGACATTACGGTCGGCGCAGATGACGTGTGCACCCTGTGCGGCCAGCGCCAGGGCTGATTCACGTCCGATGCCGCTGGCCGAGCCGATGACCATGTTCTTGCGGCCGTCGAGTCTGAAAAGGTCTGAATAGTTCATGTCGGACTGTCTCCTGTAATCGTTTCTAAGGCTTGATGATTGCCATGCGGGTCACTGTCAGTTCTTCCATCGCGAAGCGCGGTCCCTCACGTCCGATGCCAGAATCCTTGACGCCCCCGTACGGCATGATGTCGTTTCGGTAGCCAGGTACCTGATTCACTACAACTCCGCCTACTTCGAGTTCCTCGATTGCACGGAAAGCAGTCGTGAGCGAGGTGGTGTAGACACTCGCTTGTAGTCCGTAGCGCGACTCGTTTACCAAAGCGATCGCATCGCCGACATCAGCGGCGGTACGTATGCATACGACAGGGCCGAAAATCTCTTCGTCCCACACCTGAACACGGTTGGGTACATCGACCAGCACGGTCGGCTCGAGCACGGTACCGATGACTTTGCCTCCGAAAGCAATCCGGGCACCCTGCCCTGTTGCTTCGCCGATCCAGGCCAATACTCGTTCCGTCGACCGCGCGTCTATCAAGGCAGCGACGCGAGTGTCCGGCTCGCGAGGGTCACCAATTTTGACTTCGCCGATCCTCTCCACTACACGCTTGACGAGCTCTTCGTGAACCTTCCCGTCGACAATGACTCGCTGAATGGAAATGCAGGCTTGTCCGTTGCCGTAGAACGCGCCTCGGACTACGGCGTCCGCCGCAGCATCCAGATCGGCGTCATCGGCCACGATCAGCGCGGCGTTGGACCCCAATTCCAGTAGTGTCTTTTTCGGTGCGCAGTCGCGGGCGATCTGGTGCCCCACGGCAGCTGATCCGGTAAAGCTCACCGCTCCGATGCGGGGGTCGGTTGTCAGAGCTTTGCCGACCTCGGGTCCACCGGTCACCAACTGCACGATGTCGGCTGGAATTTCTAGGTTTTGCGCGGCCTGGCGGATGAGATGGACGAGCCAAAGAGTGGTCAACGGCGTGTTGGGTGCGGGTTTACAGATGACTGCACACCCGGCGGCGATACTCGGTGCGATCTTGTGGGTAGCCAGAAGTAGCGGGTAATTGAAGCCTGCTATCCCGATTACAAGGCCGATGGGCTTCCGACTCCAAAACCCGATCATCCCTTCACCGCCAGGTTGCAGGTCCAGCGGCACCGTCTCGCCATGCAGGGAAGTAATAGCTTCGGCCGCAGCATCCCACGTGAACAGCGTGCGCGATACCTCAGTCTGGCAGTCGATTAGAGGTTTGCCGGTTTCGGCAACCAGGAGTTGTTCGATGTCGTGCCGGTTTTCGGCGAGTGCCACTCCGACGTCGAGTAGTAAGCGGCGCCGTGCCGATGCTGGTAGCCGTGCAACTGTCGGTTGTATTCGGACTCCAGCTTCTAGCGCCCTGTTCGCGTGTTCCACTATCCCTACCGGGGCGGGCGCGACCACCGAACCGTCGTAAGGAAAGTAGACGGTGGAACGTTGAACGTTCTCGGTGATCCAGTCTCCGGCGATCGGGAGGCCTTCGGGGTACGGGGGCTCGAAGAGGCCCATTGCAAGCTCCAATCCAGATATAGGAGTTTTGGGTGGTAAGACCAGTGGAATCACAATGCACCCGTGACTACCGTCACGTCAAGGCCGAGTTTGCTGCGAAGAGCTCGCAGCATCCATCAAAAGCCTGCTAAGACGGCTGCTTGTCACTGTGAAACTCAACCTAGCTGTGCCGAAGTGTTGACTACATCACATATTTAGCCCATACTATTTTTGGATCCAAAGCACTGGGCGCGCCGTCACTCCCCTCTGAGTGGGCTGAGGGCCACGAAACCCGGCCAGCGGCTAGTCGTCGAGATCCGGCACATTCAAACCATTCAGCATCCGGCGCGGTCGTAGTCCAGAAGACTTCACCAGGGCGCGGCATGTGCTTCACGAGATGTGGCACATGAAAAGAAAGGGCAAACTGCCATGGAAAGCACAAGTGCACCCGGACCGGTCTCGTATGAGAAGTCCGAGGCGGATGTGCTGGAGAAGCAGACAATGCGCCGGGTCGTTCGGCGCCTGGTCGTTCTTCTGTTCTTCGTCTACATCTTGAACTACCTCGACCGAACCAACATTGCCATTGCGAAGGCTGAGATGGCACCCGCGATCGGCCTGACCGAGCTGGCATATGGCCTCGGTGCAGGAGTATTCTTCATCGGCTATGTGCTGTTCGAGGTTCCCAGCAACCTCGTCTTGTACCGCGTCGGTGCCCGCCTATGGATTACTCGCATCATGGTGACCTGGGGCCTGGTTGCGATGGCTATGTCCTTGGTCCAAGGGCCCGTCAGCTTCTTCGTACTCAGGTTCCTGCTCGGTGTGGCTGAAGCAGGCCTGGTCCCGGGGGTCCTTCTGTACCTGACAGGATGGGTGCCATCCCTCCGTCGAGCTCGAATAATCGCGCTCTTCTACCTCGCAGTCCCGGTATCGACGGTCGTAGGAGCTCCTCTCTCCGGCTGGTTGATGGGCTTCTCCCCCTTCGGTTTCGAGGGATGGCGTTTCATGTTCTTCATCGAAGGTCTGCCATGCTTGTTCGTTGCGGCGTTGGTGTTCTTCTTCCTCACCGACAGCCCCGCGCAGGCCACCTGGCTCAGTAACAAGCAACGCACATGGCTGACCGATTCGTTACGACGAGAAACGAGCGAGCACGGCGCCGGGCATCCGCACTCTTTGAAAGCCGCGGTCAAGGACCCACGAGTCATCGGTGTCGCCTTTGCCTTCTTCGCTATGATCGTTCCGCTTTACGCACTGGGCTTCTTCTTGCCGACGATTGTTCGTCAAGCCGGCACCTTCACCAACACCCAGGTTGGGTTCATCACGGCTGTGCCGTACGTCGTTGCATCGATGATGATGGTCTTGCTCTCGCGGCGGTCGGACAAGTCCGGCAAAAGATTTCAGTACTACGTGGTTCCAGCGCTTGCAGGTGCCGGCGGCCTTCTTCTGGCCGCGTTCACCCTGGGGTCCTATCCTGCGGTCGCGCTGGTCGGGTTCTCGATAGGTGCAGTCGGATGTATCTCGACGCTGCCCGTTCTGTGGTCCGTTGTACCGTTCATGTTGAGCGGCGTGGCGGCGGCCGGTGGCATTGCATTCATCACCGCCATCGGAAACATCGGCGGCTTCGTCTCGCCCTACCTGGTAGCTCTCATTCGGGGTGACAATGCGACCCTCGGGACCAGCTCGGCCGCCATCGCCGTCAACGCGCTCTTCCTGGTTGCCGCTGCGATATCCATGTTCTTGGTGGGCCGGTCGTTGCGTAAGAGGACGAACATGTCCACAAACGAATCTTCGGACGTAACGGCGGATCGTTAAACCACGGCCCCTCAAGGGAACTGGACTGCGCCCCAAATGATCATCCGGGGCGCAGTCCAGTTTTCGATCTCTTGCGAGAGACGATCATGCCGACTACCCGCTGGTCTTCCGATCTCGCAGCCGTCCACCGGTTAGCGGTTGTCGGTGCATTGGGCAGTATGCGAGAGGTACCCCTCAAGATCGGGTGTGCTCGTTGTTCCGCAGTGCGCTCGGCGGAATGAACGAAGTTCCGACGCAATCGGCGCAAACCCTCTGCGACACATACGAAATGAACTCCAGCTCGTCGACCATCGACGCGACCTTGATCGCTTCCCCGTCGAGGGGCGAGCGTAACTCGAACACACCTGTGCACCACATTTCGGGATAACGGTCTTGATCTGCAACCGTCCCAGCCATGTCCTTCATCGTTCTATCCGCCCAGCCTATGGGCAGCGAGGCTCCGAACCGACATAACCCGTTCGCCGAAACCACTTCAGGTGCCGGGCCGCTGTCCGTCCCGTATCTAAGGGTGGAAATGCCTGCCGGCCACGACACCCCTCGAAGCTTCGAGTTGTTTCGAGCCGCATCGACATCTCGGTGCGACAACGAAAATGCGGTAGGTTTCCCTCCCTGTAGGAAACCTACCGCCTGATATCGCACGATGCGGTGGTGTGCGCTCCGGTGGTCAGTTGATGCGGGTGACATCCGCCGAGTGGATGTATGCAGACTCAGCGGCGTGGGCAAGATCGACCACTACAGAATTGACCGGGGTCGGCACGCCTACGTCGGCACCCACCCGGACGATGGATCCATTGATTGCGTCCACCTCCGCGCGACGGCGTAGCGCCGCGTCGAGCCGCATGGAAGGTATCGCATCACCGATGCGTAGGCCCAGGTGCCGAATGTGGCCAATAGGATCCCCGACGTCGAGAACAATGTTCTGCGCTCTCGCAACGTCGATGGCCTCCTGCGCACAGGCCGAGGCAACGGTCCACGCGGCTGGCGTGTTGATTATCTGAGCAATCGTCAGACCTGTGAGAAACGAAGTTCCTGAGAACGTGACATTCATGATCAACTTCTCCCATACCATCTGGTCGAGATCATCGAAGAGTGCGACTTTGAAGCCCGCGGACTCCCAGATCGCGGCCCCCGTTTCCAGTGATGCCCTCGACAAACCACGGAATGCACCGAAACGAGTTATCTCACGACCGTTGTGATGAGCTTCGCCCGGCTTCGGAACAGAAGCCCCGAAGCCTCCGACGACACCCACCGCGATTTTGTCTGGATCGATGTATCGAGCCGCAAGCTCGGGCGATCCAAGTCCGTTCTGGATCGTTTGAACTAGTGTTTCCTGCCCGACGAGAGGGCCGACCGTCTTCGCGGCGTCCTCGACGTCATACGCCTTGGTCGCGATGATGACCAGGTCACAGGTGCCAATCCCGGCGGGTTCGGTCGACATCGAGGCCAAGCGAAGCGTTCGATCGCCGGAATCGCCATAGACGCGGAGACCACGGTCGTTGACTGCCTGGACATGATCTGTCCACAACGTCACACCGTGAACCTCGTGACCCGCCTCTTGCATGAGCCCGGCATACACCGACCCCATTGCACCACATCCAACTATTGCAACTTTCGCCATCACGGCTCCTCTGATCGTACGGCTTTTACATACTTCGACAACCTGCGGTGGAACGCCTTGGGATCTCCTACAGGTATGACCACTAAGTGGCCTGCTGGACTAGTGACTGTAAAATCCTAGGTTTCAGATACTCAGCCCGGCAGGTGAAACACGCGTGTACTGGCCCGATGGGCCAAAGCGCTTTCAATGAGTAAGCCTACCGATTCGTCTTCTTTTTGGATACAAAAGCCGCTATAGTCAGTGATGTAGGGCACTTCCGGCTGAAGTCCATGCTTCGACAAAAAGACGGCGGACATTCATTGGCGGTCGTCTCGACTTCTCCGATGCCGACACAGACAACACCTCAATCGCGTCCGCGCAGCGCGGCGACACAAGGGAGAACGATGACTGACGAATCGACACCACGGGGCGCTCTCGAGGGGCTGCGTGTAATCGATGCCGCCTCTCTCGCGGCCGCACCTCTGGTTGCTACCTATCTTGCCGAGTTCGGAGCAGACGTAGTCAAGGTGGAGGAACCTCGCGGTGGTGACGCGCTGCGAGCCTGGGGTGTTCGGAAGAACGACACCGGCCTGATGTGGAAAAGCGTCGGTCGCAACAAAAAGCCGGTGACTGCAAATCTTCGAACAGCGGCCGGACAGCAGCACCTCAAAGAACTTGCTGCGCACGCCGACGTGATCATCTTCAATACGCGTCCTAGCACTCTGAAAAAATGGGGTTTGGACTACGACTCTCTCAGACTCACTCACCCGAAGCTCGTCTATGTGCATATCACCGCTTTCGGTGAAGGTGGCCCCGATAGCGACAAGCCGGGATTCGGAACTTTGGGCGAAGCAATGAGTGGTTTCGCTCATACGACCGGCGAGGCGTCGGGGCCCCCGACGCTGCCGTCGTTCATGCTCGCCGACGGAGTGGCCTCTCTCAACGCCGCCTACGCTGTGATGATCGCGCTCTACCACCGAGACGTCGGTGGAGGCAGTGGCCAGAAGGTCGACATCAATTTGGTCGAACCACTTGCCAGACTGCTGGAACAGTCAGTCCTCACATTCGATCAGCTCGGACGAAACACCGAGCGAAACGGTAATCGTTGGGCGATCACCGTCCCGCGTAACACGTACAAGACCAAAGATGACCGCTGGATCGTCATGTCCGGTAGCGCGCCCTCGATCGCGTTGAGGGTCTACAAGGCAATCGATCGCCCTGAGCTCGCCGCCGACCCCGAGTACGCCGATCCGCAGAAGCGATTGCAACGAGCCGACGAAATTGACGAAATGGTGGCGAATTGGATTCGCCAACGCTCGTTCGACGAGGTCATGGACAGGTTCGATCGCGAGCAGGTTGCAGTAGCTCCGGTTTACAATGCAGAACAACTACTCAGCGACCCCCACCACAGCGCACGCGAGACCTTCGTGCGTGTCGAGGACGCTGACCTCGGGAGCATGGTGGTGCAGGCACCGGTGCCGAGATTGTCTGCCACGCCGGGACGAGTGGAGCATCTCGGCCGACCTCTGGGTGCAGACAATGACGATGTGTTGCGGACATGGCTCGATCTCGACGACGATGCCATCGGAGCGCTCCGCGCGGATGGCACTATCTGACAACGGGTTACACCGTCGGTCGAGGTATGGACTGCCTTAGACGCGATGCCGGCTCTTCAGGTGAAGTCTCTACCTGAAGAGCCGGCCCGAGTCGCGCTCAGTCAACTCCGTTATCGTCTGTTCGATGTGTGCGCGCGCAAGGTGCTCCGCTGCCCGCTCATCTCCCGCGGCTATTGCCGAGCAAATTGCCGAGTGCTCGCCAATCGCCCGCTCGGCGTTGTCACGATCGATGAGAGCTACCGGCGTGAAGACTTTTGCTGTCATATGTATCAGGGACACCTGCCCTATAACGAACTCGTTTTCGGTCATGCGGCAGATACGCTCGTGAAAATCGACGTTGCAATTGGAGTACTGCCGGGCATCCCACGGGTTCATCGCCGCCTTTTGGCGTTCGATCGATTTACGTAGCTCGCCGACATGTTCGTGCGTCGGGCCAGCGGCCACCAAACGCGCAGCGAGACCATCGATTACTGCTCTTACCTGGTATGCAGCGAGCAGGGTTTGTACGTCACCCGATACCACGCGCGCGCCGCGGCCCGGTTCGGATCGAATCAACCCCTCCTGCTCTAACCGTTGCATCGCTTCGCGCAACGGAGTCCGGCTGATTCCGAGCTCGCTACACAAAGCCTCCTGCTTGAGCCTGTATCCAGGGCCATAGACCTGCGAATAGATACGCTCACGCAAGATGGCCGTGATCTCGTCTACCAGCGGGACAATGATGCCGACGTCGCGGCTGGATTGGACGAGGTCCATGTGGTGGCCTTTCACCGATAGTGTTCGGAGGCAGAGTAATCGGGCGTAGCGATATCTCAGAGCGGAATCATTCGCAGTTCTGCTTGGTCGGTGAAGCCCCTACGGCATCACTACGCGGGATCCAGTGAACCACGATTTCCTCCCCATCCACAGGTCTGGCCTCCACCGAGAGTTGAATCTCTTGCTCGTGTATGCGCTGCGGCGTGCGTCGAATCGACGGGAGAGTCATGCCAGGTCGAAGTCGTAACGTCCGGCGAGGGCTGTCAGCGTAGGAAGAAAGCTCGGCCGGTCGTTGTCACCCAAAGCACGGACCAGAGACCGACCTGCACTGAGGATGTGACGCGCCAGCTCCGCTTCGGCACGATCGGCATCGCGCGACTGCCAGGCTTCGAGAATCTGCACATGCTCCTCGTTGGAGTGTGACGTCGACTCCGAGTCGCTGCGGTAGTACACACGTCGATAGCGTGAGTAACGCTCCCAGTGACTCCGTAGGCTCGTATGCAGGGGTTCATCGGTTGACGCGTCGGTCAATCCATACAGTGCATAGTGGAATTTCTGGTTTGCAGCTTCGTAAACCTCGACCTCCTCCACACTTCGACTCGGACCCGACGGTAACTGTTCGAGCAGTGATGTCAGAGCAGGCACGCTGTCGTCGGCGTGACCCACGGCGCTGACACGGATTGCGAGGGGCTCAAGCAACAATCGCATCGACAGGATTTCTTGTACTTCGACGGGCGAGAACCGACTGACCTCGACCCCCGACCTCGCACGCAGCTGTATCCACCCCTCCGACTCCAGCAGACGAAAGGCTTCACGCAATGGCGTTCTGCTGACTCCGAAAGCTTCGGCGTAGGCATCCTGACGAATGCGATCACCCGGTGCCAGCTTGCCTGTGATTATCTGTTCCCTCAGTTTGTCGGTGATCTGTGTGACAAGGGTGCGTGAATCGAGGCTCAGCGACAACGACATGAGCGGCTCCTCGTATTCAATCGATTGTCAACGACATTAACAGGCAGCTGCAGCGACTCATAAGTCAACAGCCCGCCCGGAACTCGACCACTTCGTGACGCCTGCAAGCCGTGCACCTCAATGAGAACTTCGTTGTAGAGGCGAACCCAATTGTCTCAGCGACAGTGATAGGAGGCAGTTCGATTTGAAGCCTCACCTCCGAGCAGCTGACAATCGCTTAGTGCCATGATGTGTTCGCGTCACGGCTCGGCAAGGGCGTTCGGATGCGAAACGGGGCCGGCGATGATGTGCCGATCATGAAGACGCCCCAGCTCGTGGTCGTCGAGCCCGAGAACAGTGCTCAGAACCTCGTCTGTGTGCTCACCCAGCTGCGGCGCTCGGCGCGTGTCGGCGCGATCGACAGCGCTGAAGTAGAGCGGCGAGCCGGGCATCGGGTAGGTTCCGATTCCTGGTTGTTCCACCGACGTGAACAATGGATTAGCCGCAGACAGTCTGGGATCGTCGAGTAGCTGGAGAAAACTCTGGTAAGGCCCCCAGGCGACGCCGCCGGCATCGAGTGCTGCTGCGGCATCATCGAAGCTACGATGCTCGAACCACAATCGAAGATGCTGCGCAATATGGTCTCGGGCGTTGAAACGCCCAGTTTCGGTCTCGAGGTCCACACCCGCTACTCGCTCGATCTGGGTGCGGTATCGGTCGAGCCCAGTGGTTGATTCTAAAGCTTTCCACTGGCGTGGAGTGAGGCCGACGACCATCACGAACCGCTGATCTTTGGTGACGAATGGCGCGCCGAAAGAGCCGTACAAGAAGTTTCCGTCTTTCTCCACAGAACTATCCGGAGTTGTGTGAGCCTGCGCGACGCGACCGAGATTGGCCACCATGGAGAAAGCGACATCGGACAGAGAGGCCCGAACGAGTTGGCCCGCACCGGTACGGTGTCTATGCCGATCGGCGGCGAGGAGTCCTGTCGCTGCTATGCCGCCCAGGGCGATGTCCCAAGCCGGGAGCACACTGTTGACGGGTTCGTGCTGCCCTCGCGGACCGGTCACCATGGGGAAACCCGTTGCTGGATTAACCGTGTAATCGACCTCGCTCGTCCCGTCATAGTTCCCGCTCAAGGCAACCATGATCAAGTCGGCCCGGCCGAGACGCAGGCGCTCGTAGTCCAGCCACCCTGTCGCTGGAAAGTTCGTGAGGAACATTCCACCGTCGTCACCTGGGTCCGTAATCAGTGCGGTGATGAGTTCGCGGCCCTCAGGGTGGCGCAAGTCGATCTGAACCGATCGCTTCCCCTTGTTCATACCGGCCCAGAACATGCTGTGGCCAGTCGCAGACACAGGCCATCGGCGGTAATCGAGCCCGCCGCCGATCTGGTCGAAGCGAATAACGTCCGCGCCGAGCTGCGCCAGAGTCATTCCCCCCAGAGGTGCCGCGACGAAAGCGGATCCTTCGATTACTCGCATACCGGTGAGAATCCCCGCCTGCGCAATCACGCGAATACTCCTACAACGCGCCAATCCAGAACGTCGACCGGAGTATTGACCTCGGGGCTGACCTTGCGAACCGTTGTACGTAGGTCTACCAACTGACTCCCGTTCGGAAGCAGCTCGGCCTGCTCGATGGTGACAGAGCTGAACACTGTGTCACCTTCGTGAACCGGGCCGAGATGGTCACAACTATTCCAGCCGACGACCGATACCAATTGCGGAAACAGTTTACTGAGCTGCGCGTTGGCCAGCCCTATCGTATGACCTCCGTAGACCAGTCTCTGAGAACCAGCAGATCGATAATCATGATGAACAGCAGCTAAATTGAGTGTCAACCGCGCCAACTCCGGTGCCGAGGTCACCACATCGCCGAAGGCCGAATCGAATGTGTCACCCGCAGCGACCGGATTGCCGGTCGGGTGCCCGAACAGATCCCACTGCGCTGTCAACGCCCGAAGTTGATCTCGGTCAAGCGCTGATCCGATAGCGGAAAGATCCTGGCGGTGAGCGGTCGTCGTGTCGGCAACGCTCATCGGTATCATGGCGCACCGGGCGAAATCGAGTACGGTACGTTCCTGCTGGTCGACGGTCTTGATTCGCAGTGCCACCATTCCCGTCGGAAAGCGGCCCTCTCGCCGTGTGTTCTCCCGTAGTCCAATGACTTGGGTTTCGGTTGTGAGGGTGTCACCGATGTCCGGGAAACGATGCAGTGCAAGTCCGCGGTAGAACAAGTTGGCCTTAGCACGTTGACTGAAGTGTGTCGATTGGCCGATGGCGACATCCCACACCAACCCCGGGTGGGCGAGCTGTGCTGAAGTGCCCGTTACCTTCGATGCGAGCTCGGTGTCAAGAAAAAGCGCGGCTCGGTCACCGAGAATGCACTGATGCGCAGCTGCTAGCCCGCTGGTCAGCGTAACTCCCGGAGAAACAATCCTTTGGTCTACCTCGAGGTCGTCGAAAAACGGTCCCCCTGGCCGATGGTGGTCGGGTGCGGATTCGGGCACGTGAGGTTCGGTTGAGAACACAGGAAAAAGCCTCCTTTGCGGAAAAGACAAAACTGAGGACGGGCCTGAAATAGCGAACACCGCGGTCTATTGCACGGGTGCAGCGGCCGACAGCTCGGCAATCCTCGAGTCGAGGCCCAGAATTCGGTGTGCATCGCGCACGTGCATGCTCTCGATCATCGTGCCGTCGAGGGCAATGACGCTTTCACCGGCGTCCTCCGCCTGGCGGAAGGCCGCGACGACCTTCCGTGCGTATACGACTTCGTCCTGAGATGGTCCGAATACATCGTTCGCGCCGGAGATCTGAGTTGGATGTATGACCGTTTTGCCGTCGAAGCCCATCTCTCGGCCCTGAAAGGCTTCGGCGACGAAACCGGCGTCGTCCTTGATCGAATTGAATACCCCGTCGAGGATGACCTTGCCAGCTGCACGCGCCCCGAGAACCGCTAGTGAGAGCGCGGTAAGAATCGGTGCCCGTCCAGGCCGGTGCAGAGCATGCAGATCGTTGACGAGGTCGTTCGTACCGATCACCAGCACAGCCAACCGCTCACTGGCAGAAGCGATATTCTCGGCCCGCAAGAATGCGCCCGGTGTCTCCACCATGACCCACAATTTCAAATTGGACGGAGCGCCCGCGTCATCCAGGGCATCGGATAGCTCGTACACCTGCTCGGGAGACTCTACCTTGGGCACCAGAACGCCATCAGCTCCGGAAAGAGCGACAGCCGCTATGTCGTCATCGTGCCACGCCGACCCCAAGCCATTGACACGGACAACGACCTCACGAGGAGCGTAGACGCCCGATGCGACTGCGTTACAAACCCGCTCACGCGACACGACTTTATCGTCGATACCTACCGCGTCTTCGAGGTCAAGGATCAGGACATCGGCCGGCAGAATCTTGCCCTTCTCGAGCGCTCGAACGTTGTTACCCGGCAGATACAGCGCAGATCGGCGGGGGCGTGACGATATGTCCATGCAAATGCTCACTCTCTCAGCAGGGGATTGGTAAGACGAAGTGCGCATCACAATCATTTCTTGACGTGACCTGCGTCATCGAATATGGTCGATTGTATCCGAAAAACGATGGGAGATGCAACGGCGGACACCGGCGCAGTAGTTGGACGACAGGATCTCCGCGACGAACAGAGTCCTGCATCGGCCGCAAAGCTGGTCTGACGAAGAGGCCCGAAGGTTCCGCAGTGTTTCGTTCAGGACTTCATCTATGCAACTGCGTCATTTCCTATCCGCATGAAATTCCTAAAAGCATCGCCATCGGACCAAGCTTTCCGACAACAAACAAGAAAGAGCGACATGACTGATACTGTCGAAATCTCCACTGCCCTAACGCCTTTGAGGTCGCTTTTGTTCTGCCCTGCGACCTCACCCCGGCGAGTGCGCAAAATGCTCGAACTGGCCCCTGATGCGGCCGCACTGGACTTGGAAGATGCTGTGACGGATGACAACAAAACCGCTGCGCGGGCGCAAGCGCGGGAAGGTGTCGCCGATATCGCTGCCGTCCGTAGCTATGTGCGAGTCAACCATCCGTCGACGGGGCGAACCCAAGGTGACATCGAGGCCGTAGTCCAGCCGGACCTCAACGGAATTGTCATCCCGAAGGTTGAGGACGTCGAGACCATACGTGCGACAGACGAGTGGATCAGTGAGGCCGAGAAGCTGCACGGAGTCGAACATGGATCGACCAAGCTCCTCGTCCTGATCGAGTCCGCACAGGGAATAGATTATGCCCGCCAGATTCTGCAGGCGAGCTCGCGGATCGAGACCGCTGTGTTCGGTGCGCACGACTTCATGCTCGACCTCGGCATCAACGGTCTGGACCATTCAGACGGAGCAGAAGAATTGCTCTACGCTCGATCGGCATTGGTCATCGCGGCACGTGCCGCACGAGTGTCGGCGCCCCTGGATGGACCCTTCGTCGCGTTCAAACGAGACGAAGAGTTCGTAGCTATGTGCCGCCAAGCCCGCCGAATCGGATTCAGGGGCAAGATGCTCATCCATCCAAATCAAGTGGCACTGAGTCACATCGGCTTTGCTCCGACCAGCGCCGAGGTCGACACAGCACGAACGATAATCGAAAAATTCGCGGAAGCAGAGGCACAGGGAGCTGCGGCAATCGTCGTCGATGGGCGGCTTGTCGACTATCCCATCGTCGACCGAGCGCGACAGATACTGAAGGCTGCAGCTCTGTAGTAGTTCGGGCTCCGCAGTGGGGTAGCTAGATGTCTGCCATCACCGATCAGCGATATAAAGCCGTCGTGCACGGTGGTGGTGGCATGGCCCCGCGCGGTCACCTCGCAGGCAGTAAACCATTGGTCGCAATCGATTACCTGGACGTCCAGTTCAATGAAAGGAAAGTCTCCCATGGTTCGCGAACTCACACACTTCATTGGCGGCAAGCATGTAGCCGGAACGTCCGGACAGTTCGGGGACGTCTTCGATCCGAATACCGGTGAGGTGCAGGCCCGGGTGCCCCTGGCCGATGTGTCCGAGGTCGAGGCCGCGATCGCCGACGCCGAGCAGGCGCAGCGTGAGTGGGCGAAGTGGAACCCGCAGCGGCGCGCTCGGGTGCTGATGAAGTTCCTCGCGCTCGTCACCCGCGACACCGAAGAACTCGCGCGGCTGCTCTCGTCGGAGCACGGCAAGACCATCGCCGACGCCAAGGGCGACATCCAGCGTGGCGTCGAGGTCGTCGAGTTCGCCGTCGGTGTGCCGCACCTGCTCAAGGGTGAGTACACCGAGGGTGCGGGTGGCGGTATCGACGTCTACTCGATGCGTCAGCCGCTCGGTGTCGTTGCCGGCATCACCCCGTTCAACTTCCCGGCCATGATTCCGCTGTGGAAGGCCGGCCCGGCCATCGCCTGCGGTAACGCCTTCATTCTCAAGCCGTCCGAGCGGGATCCGTCCGTGCCCCTCAAGCTCGCCGAGCTGTTCCTCGAGGCAGGTCTACCGCCGGGCGTGTTCAACGTCGTCAACGGCGGCAAGGATGCCGTCGACGTGCTGCTCACCGACGATCGCGTCAAGGCGATCGGCTTCGTCGGATCGACGCCGATCGCGCAGTACATCTACGAGACGGCGGCGCAGCACGGCAAGCGCGCACAGTGCTTCGGTGGAGCGAAGAACCACGCTCTGGTGATGCCCGATGCCGACCTCGACGAGGTCGCCGACGCTCTGCTCGGAGCCGCATACGGTTCGGCCGGCGAGCGATGCATGGCGATTTCCGTCGCGGTTCCCGTCGGTGAGGAGACCGCCGACGCGTTGGTCGCCAAACTGACCGAGCGAGTGGCGAAACTGAAGATCGGCCGCAGCGACGACGAGAACGCGGACTTCGGCCCGCTCGTCGGTAGCGATGCGTTGAAGCGCGTCAACGACTACACCCAGATCGGTGTGGACGAGGGTGCCGAGTTGGTCGTCGATGGACGCGGATTCAGTCTCGAGGGCCACGAGGGCGGATTCTTCGCCGGCGCAACGCTGTTCGACAAGGTGACCACCGACATGCGCATCTACAAGGAAGAGATCTTCGGACCGGTGCTGATCGTCGTGCGCGCGAAGGACTACGAGGACGCACTGCGTCTGCCGTCCGAACACGAGTACGGCAATGGCGTCTCGATCTTCACCCGCGACGGCGACACCGCTCGCGACTTCTGCTCCCGCGTCCAGGTGGGCATGGTGGGCGTCAACGTGCCGATTCCGGTGCCGATCGCGTACCACACGTTCGGTGGTTGGAAGCGTTCGGGATTCGGCGATCTCAATCAGCACGGACCGGATTCCATCCGCTTCTACACCAAGACCAAGACCGTCACTCAGCGTTGGCCGTCGGGCACCAAGGAAGCAGCTGCGCAGAATCACTTCGTCATTCCGAACATGGACTGATCGACGATGTTCACGTTGAACGAGGACGAGCGTGCCATCAACGACACTGCTCGTGATTTCGCGGACGAGTTCCTCGCACCGAACGCCGTCGAATGGGATCAGCAGAAGCACTTTCCGGTGGACGTGCTGCGCAAGGCTGCTGCTCTCGGGATGGGCGGCATCTACATTCGTGAAGACGTCGGTGGATCGGGCCTGACCCGCGTCGACGCGGTGCGCATCTTCGAGCAACTCGCCACCGGTGACCCGTCCATCGCGGCCTACATTTCCATCCACAACATGGTCGCCTGGATGATCGACACGTACGGCGACGACGAGCAACGGCAGCGCTGGCTTCCGGGGCTGTGCTCGATGGACCAGCTCGGTAGCTACTGCCTCACCGAACCCGGCGCTGGATCCGATGCGGCAAAGCTCGGTACCAAGGCCGTCCGCGACGGTGACGAGTACGTGCTGGACGGCGTCAAGCAGTTCATCTCCGGCGCAGGCACTTCCGAGGTGTACGTCGTCATGGCCCGCACCGGAGCGCCGGGTCCCCGCGGCATCTCGGCGTTCATCGTGCCGAAGGACACCGCGGGACTGTCGTTCGGAGCGAACGAGAAAAAGATGGGATGGAACGCTCAACCCACCCGCCAGGTGATCTTCGAAGGTGCCCGCGTTCCGGCTGCCAACCTGCTCGGCGGCGAGGGCGACGGATTTCGGATCGCGATGAACGGGCTCAACGGCGGACGCATCAACATCGCCGCGTGCTCGATCGGCGGCGCACAGTCCGCTCTCGACAAGGCCGTGTCCTACCTCGCCGACCGCAACGCCTTCGGCGCCAGGTTGCTCGACTCGCAGGCCCTGCAGTTTCGACTGGCGGATTTCAAGACCGAGCTCGAAGCTGCGCGAACTCTGCTGTGGCGAGCAGCGGACGGGTTGCAGAACAATGCAGCCGACAAGGTCGAGATGTGCGCGATGGCCAAGCGTTTCGGTACCGATACCGGCTTCGAGGTCGCCAACGGGGCGCTGCAGTTGCTCGGCGGATACGGTTATCTCGCCGAGTACGGTGTCGAGAAAATCGTTCGCGACCTTCGGGTCCACCAGATTCTGGAAGGTACCAACGAGATCATGCGCGTCGTCATATCACGCGCGATAGCGTGAAGCAGTCACGCCGTTGCGCGCCAACATTGAAAAAACCTCGCGCTTCGATCTCCTTACGGTGCGCCAACGCTACCGACACCGCCGTTGTGCTGCAACGGCATACGCTGACTTTGCTTACCGACTCGTTGTCACCCGCATTCCCGCCATCGGTCCATGAACTCCCGTGACTGGTCAAAGACGGCTTCGGTCCTGGCGCATTTTGACCACCAGAAGATCGCTGTTGTCCAGAAGGACCGGACATTCGGAGCGCACAGCCCAGTGATAGAAGATTGGCGAACAAAGCTTGTCCTGGCGAACTATGTATTAGTTTGACGGTCGCAACCGAACACGGCTGGTATCGAGATCGTCGATCGACGCGAGTCCCAGCAAGTGCATGGTTCGCCGCAGCTCGGATGCGTATATCTCGATCGCTTTGTCGACGCCAGCTTCGCCGCCGGCCATCAAGCCATACATGTATGGCCGACCGACCAAGCACGCCTTCGCGCCGAGAGCGACGGCGGCCGCAACGTCTGCGCCGGTACGAACGCCAGAATCCAGCAGCACTTCGATCTGATCGCCTACGGCGTCGGCGACTTGTGGCAGCAATTCCAACGAGACAGGCGAACGGTCGAGTTGACGTCCACCGTGGCTCGACACTATTACTCCGTCGGCACCGTAATCGATAGCCTTGCGGGCGTCTTCGACGCTCTGAATACCCTTGAGAACCAAAGGACCGTCCCAGGCCTCCCGCACGAGTTTGAGGTCCTCGAAGGACACACCGGGGTCGAAGACGCTGTCGATAAACTTGGCGTGCGCCTCCGGTTCACCGGCAGGAATCGTCGCGAAAACAAGAGGATCAGTGGTGAGCAGATTGATCCACCAGGACGGACGCCGAGCGATGTCCAGCAGCGTTCGGACGGTCAGCTGAGGAGGGACCGAAAATCCATTGCGCAGGTCTTTGCGGCGCTGGCCGGTCACCGGTGTATCTACGGTAATGGCGAGGGTCGAGAATCCAGCGGCCTTTGCCCGAGCTATCAGGTCGGTGGTCAGTCCACGGTCTCGCATGACATACAGCTGAAACCACTGGTCCGCCTCAGGACCTCCGACGGTGGCGACATCTTCTATGGACACCGTGCCCATGGTTGTCAGCGCGAAGGGAATCCCGGCTCGTGCCGCCGCTCGTGCCGCCGCCCGCTCGCCCTCGTGGTGTGATAGACGGCAGAATCCTGTGGGAGCCAGAATGATTGGTTGATCCAACGAGCGGCCGAACAGAGTTGTGCTGGTGTCCACTGCTAATGCCCCACTCAGAGCGCTGGGCCTGAATTCGACGCGGTCGAACGCCGCCCGCGAGCGTGACATGGTCAATTCATCCTCGGCACCACCGTCGACGAACTCGAAGACAGACCGTGGTACTCGTTTGCGTGCCACATCGCGTAGGTCGGAAATGGTATGCGCACGGCCGAGACGCCTCGTGGTTGCATCCCGTTCGAAGGGCGCGAACTGCAATTGTGATCTCAACTCGGACCATTTGGGCATTCGCCTATGGACCTTTTGTTTCTGCGGGACATTGAGATGAGGCATAGTCGGCGTCCTTGCTTGTGCGGTGCGTGCTGATATTCACGCCGATGGGCCTGGGGGTGTGGAGCATTTGGAGTTGGCGACTTCGTCGTGTTCGGCGCATCTACTTCCGATTGGATACATGTCACACTTTGCAGCCGTTTGTGACTTACGTCAACACCAAGTCGAGAAAGACCATTTCACAGGCTTGTAGAAGACTTGAGACGGCTGAATTCTAAGCGACTGATCGCTTCAGCGACTTCACTGGACAGACCTCTGAGATGGGTAGTCGCGTCTCACTCGAACGTAAGACTCAACTTGTGACGCGAACCTGGTTGAAGCAGGCCTCAGCCCCAATTGCGTCTGTTGTTGCGAATCCGGTAACCGCAGAGTACTCAGGGGAAGCAGTTCACATTGCGGCAAACGACACCCTCCTCTTCCCGGTCAGGCTCAAGTGAGACACGGAAGCTCAGCTGCTGGCGTCGGGCGTCGGAATGGTGTCGGCCCGCAAGGCCCGACTTTCAGTGAACAGAGTGCACACTCTGAGGGCATGGTTGAAGCAGCACCGTTGAGCAGCCCGAAGGGCGTACCACCACCGCTTGACGAGCCGTGGGAGCTGATCGCGGTGAGCGTCGCAGTGACCAGTGCCGGTTCTGCATCGAGGACCACGCCAAACGCGCCGTCAAGGCCGGTGCCTGCAAAGTCGGAGTCGCCGGAGCGGTCATGGTCGCCGCTGTCCTACGCGCCGGTGGCGGCGCTACACATGGATGGAAGGCGATAAAGAGCTGGATCGCCGAAGACGAGCTACTCGTCTTGTGAGGGAGCCTGGTCTGTGCTGACTTTTCGAGGGACCGGCTACGTGTCGCGCCAAGGCACCTATCGATCAAGCGGATAGTGCTCCGTGCAGCACTGCTCCTGGTCTCGGGCGACCCGCGCAGGCGGTCTTGAGCCATCCGTTGGGCTACCCGAATACGCGGACTTAAACCGCTGGCGATTACTCTTCGACCTCTGGTTCAGGAAGGTCTGTCGGCACGCTTCGCCGGTACTGTCATGTACCGACGTGTTTGACTGGCGGAGTGTCGATATTCAAAGTTGCAGTGTTCGGAAACGGTGACACTTCCTCCCCGGTTTGGCTGTTACAACAGTTTAGGCACCGCTCGCCCAGCCTTGGTGACGTCGAGCCGAGGTGGACGCCCCCGTAGCCCAAGCATCTTCAGATCTGCCCGCCGTCTGCCAGCGGGCGCGAAACCGTTCCGTACGAGCCCGTCCATTCGCACCGTCACGTCAATCGGAGGCTCGTTTGCGGCGGTGGACGTGATCGAAGGCGGATGTTGAACCGGTTAGCCATACCGTATTGTGATACGGTATGGCTATGAGCGAGGCCGCAGTGCGCAACCGACGAGCAGGTGGCCCCAAGCGTCTCCTCGTGCTCGATCAGGTGATATCGACTATGGCGGTCCGCGGATACGGCGGCACCAGGTACGCAGATATCTCCGAGGCCTCCGGTATCGCAGTAAGCACCTTGCAGGGCTACTTCGGATCTCGCGAGGACATGTTGATCGAAGCTTTCCAACGCGCCACTTCCGTTGCCGTTGAAGCCATGCGCGAATTCACGGCGCAATTCGATGACCCATGGAAACAACTGGTGGCGATGGTGGACCGTGGCCTTGCAACGGATGTTCCGACCTGGCGGATGCTCATGGAATTCTGGACGGCAGCCGCCCACGACACCGAACTCCGGCAGCACGCCACAGCATTGGCGACCCAGTACCGAGAACCCTTCGCGGACGCTGTTCGTCGAGGAGTGGAGAGCGGTCAATTCGACCCGCGCTTCGATGTCGAGTCCATCGTCGAAGTCGCAGTGGCAAACATCGTCGGCGTGCTGTACCCAACGGTACTCGGCCACCTGCCTCTTCCTGCAACGAATTACCGCGACGTAGTCATCTCCCAGTTGGCGTACGTCCTCCAAGTCGATACCCACGAAACTTCCGGCAACCCGCCGGCGCTCGGCGAACAAGAAGGGTGACACCCATGTCCCACTCAGTCATCAACCCCAGTGAGCTCCACGACCCAATTCCCTACGGCTACAGTCACACTGCGGCAGTGCCAGCCGGTACTGGCCTAGTGTTCGTCTCCGGTCAGTACGGATCCGGAAAGGACGGCATGGTCGTCTCTGCCGACTTCGCCGGCCAAGTGAAACAAGCATTCGCCAACCTCGGCGTGGCCCTGGCTTCGCACGGGCTCGACCACAGCAACATCGTCCAACTCAGAACCTACGTCGTCGGCCCGGATTTCGAGAAGCTCGGAATCATCGGAAGTGTTGTCCATGACAGCTGCGGGGAGCTGCCACCGACACAGACCGTAATCGGTGTGTCGGGTTTGGCCATGCCCGACATCCTGTTCGAGGTCGAAGCAGTCGCTTCCTACCCAAGCGCCGAATCGTAGACGCAACCCCATTTGGGGGCCACCGGCGACGTAACCTGCCCACTCGTCGGTGTATCCGAAAACTGGGACAGGTAGTCGAGACCCGATGCCCGGATCGAACCTGGTCGAAATGCTCGATGGTAGGACCTTGAATGTGTTGTGTAAGTGCACATTCACTGTTTCAGCTTGGCGTTCATGATTCGTCTTGTTGCTCTTCGGAACGAGCGAGCAGGTAGTCGGCCCAGTCTCGTCGTGTTCGACTGGACCATTTGGTGGCTGTAGATATGTTGACGCCGAGTAGGTCAGCGGCGATCGGGGCAGGGATGTCGCGGGCCCAGGCCGAGCGAGCCGAGTGGCGGGCAGGAAGCGGTTCGATCCCGTGGTGGCGGAGTTTGCGTGCGAGGACAGCAGACGCCATTGGCCTGCCCGGGGACCTTCCCGGAAACAGAAATCGGGTTGCGAGTTCGGTCTGGTAGAAGGTTTCGCGACCGACTCTGTTGTCTCGCAGGGTGGTCAGGAGTGCGGCCAGTGCAGGTGGCACCAAGGCGGGGCCTTCGTCGAAACGCAGGTAGGTCTCCTGGTCGACGACGTCGATGCGGCCACAGGTCAGCGTAGCGATGCTGGTGGTTGTGCGGCCGTAAAGCAGGACGAGCGCACCCGTGACTCGGACGTCGAGAGGCAGTTCGTCGTCGTGAAGACACCTGTCGAGCATGTCCCACCGGTCTTCTTCGGTGAGCAAGTTCGACGGGCCGGCGCTCGGCCTTTGGGGCACCGTCAGGTCGGAGCATAGCTTCCTTCCTTTCGACCATTCTATGAATGTGGTTACGAAGTAACGGTATTCGCTGCCACCGTCGAGCCAAACATCGATGTCGGCTTGATCGGTCGTGGGCAGTGTCTTGCCGCGTTCATCGAGCCAGGTCAGGAATTCGAGACTGATTGCGATTTGGCTCCGAACGTAAGTGGCAGCGCTGACCGTGACGGGCCGTCGGTTGGATCGTCGGCGAGCACGCCGCAGAACGTGCCAGGTGGCGAATGGTCGCACGAGTGCGATGTGATGAGCGGGCCGTTCACCGAGGGCATGCTCGAGCCACTGTTCGATTCGCTCGAGCAACTCGTCGCGCTCCGCGAGAATTCCCGCGTGGACGAGCAGATCACGCAGTCGGTGCAAAGCATAGCTCGGCGGGCACTGGTCGAGCAGTTCATGGCTCAGGGACTCGTGGTGGGCTCGTTGAGCGAGCTCGTGAAGCAACTTCGCACCGCCGGCGCGTCGATGAAGCCAGCGCATCGTCGAAGACGGATTGGGGACGTGGGCGAAGACGGCAACTAACGGAACGAGTTGCTCGGCAATGCCGTGTTCCGGGTGACTGAGGACGATGCGGAGCTTTGCCTCGAGTGCGTCGTGGGCGGTTTCGTGTTGTCGCCGGCGTACTCGTGTCGGGGATTCGGTGAGCTGGGGTTCGAGGACATGGCCGTCGTCGCGGCAGCGAAGACATACCGGTTGTTGGGCATCCGGATGTGCTGGATGCGCCGCACCGCAGATCACGCATGGGTGTCGTGGTCGGGTGAGGCAGCGGTTGCAGAGATCAGGTTCGGTGCCTCGGGCGGTGCGGTCGATTCCCCTGACTTCGCCGCACCCACCGCAGCGGCGCTTGGGCCGGGTGTAGCAGCTTTTGCAGATCGGGCCGTCGTCGGTGTGGGCGTATGTGGGCGCGTCCTCCCCGCACCGGATGCAGGTGCAGTGCGGAGTGCGGTAGCAATTCGGACACAATGCGGCGCCGTCGCTCCGCCGCGCCTTGATCGCCAACACTCGCCCACATTGTCCGCATGGCCCCCTCTTGCGGGGGACGCATGAGCTGCACAGTGGTCTGCCGTGGTCGTCGCGTTTGGCGATCGACCGATCCTTGCCGCAGCGACTGCACGGCGCGCAGTGGAAATATCGTCGGCAGTTGTCGCAGACACGACCTCCGTCGACTATGTGGTGCAGGATCTTTGGGGCCTTGCATCGTAGGCAACTGGGAATCGTGACCGTGGTGTGTCCGGCCGCGACGAGTAGCGCGGCCAGTCGCTGCACTGCCACTGGGGTGTTCGATGATCCCGACGTCAGCGCATCGGGATGCCGCGCAAGGTGCGCTTCCAACGGTCTCAGTGTTGAGTCGACTACCGCTTCGGCAACGAATTCCATTGCGGCGCAGAGACTGAGGTCAGGAACACTGTCTCTGACGTGATGGGCGGCTCGCTCGAGCACGATCTGGCGTGGCTCGACTCCCGGCCGTCGGCTCATGTCGTCTCTGGTCGGCGGATGGTGGTGCGTCGTGCCCGTGGCGGGGCTGGGTGCTCACCCGTACTGCCGTTGCTCGTCTTCTTGATAGCAGTGTTGACGACGTCGATCTCGATGAGGTCGTTCGGTGTGCACCCGAGGATGTCGCACAACGCGGCGAGGGTGTCCATCGATAACCGTTGCGGCGGTGCGGTGACGAGCCGGTAGACCTGTTCGCGGGAGAGGTGAATCCCGCGCTCGGCGAGCAGCGGGCCCAGCTCGGTGGTCTGGAACATCTCATGGTCGGCCATCAGGCGTCGCAGGTTCCAGCGGTAGCCCATCTTCTTGATCATGGCGCTCCCTTCCATAAAGTGTCGCGGCTCTGCAGCGCTCGGCGTATTAGTCGGGTTCGGTACTCGTCGGATACACCGGTATAGATCGCGGTCGTCGAGGCGTATCGGTGACCGACCTGTTCGGAGACGAACCGTTCTGGGTAGTCGAACTCCACCAGATGCGTGACGTACGAATGCCGCAGACAGTGCAGGTCGAGTTCGACCGGCAACCCCGCCGCCTGACGCACTTGCTCGAAGGCATCGTTGATGCTGCGCAGTGACATTCGACCGGCGCGCTCGCTGACCCAGAGCGCGGTCAGCGCGCCCGGCTTCATCAATGGCCGAACCTCCTCGACCCAGTGGTCGAGCACATCGACGATCCAATCCATCTCCGGAACCGTCAACACGGTGCGCCGCTTCGGCGGGCTTCCCTTCGATGCCTTCCCCCACCGCACGAACCAAGCACCGTACTGGCCGTACTGCGCTGCTTTCGGTGCGCGGCGTCGGTCGGAGAGATCTAACCCGCGGGCCTCTCGACGGCGCAGTCCGTAGGCGTAGACGGTCTTGAGCAGGGCGGCGTCGCGTAACGCTGTCAACGAACCTTTGCGGCCCAGCTTGCGGATCTGCTCGACGCGGCCGTCCGCGGCATCGAACAAGGTCTGCACTTCGTCGTAGGTCAGCGGCCGCCTCCCCGGTCCGCCCTCGAAATCTGCAGCATGCGCGATCGTGTTTCCCTCGTGAAAAACCTGTTGCGGCACAACCGAAAACCGATCCCAGCACTGCGCAGGCCAACCGTAGCGGCTGTCGGTGACGTACTCCATGAACAAGCAAATCGACATCTCGTACGACCGGGCGGTCGACACCACGATCGGCTTACGCCGGACCGAGGACCGCAGATGCACGATGAAATCTTCACCGTCCGCCGGTTCCCATTGCCACGGATACGAATTGGTGAACTCGGCCATCCGACGCACCAGCGACAAACGCGGCGCGATCGTCCCCTCGTCACTGAGAAACCGCGTTCGTTGCTGACGTTCCCACCCCGCCAGCATCGCTTCGAACACTGCCTGTTCGGGCTCGAGATGCACTACCCCGTCGGTCAACACCAGATGCGCCGCACCCGGAATCTCAGTCTCGCCCATGCGTTGCATTAAACACAACAATGTTGAATCAAGTCTAGTCTGACTGCCGTCGCCGCAGGTCAGGCGAGACGGAGGGCCGGCAACGGATAGGATGACACCGCGGTCAACGTCCAGGTCGCATCAGCTTATGCGGTGTAACGCAGTTGCATCGGACGCAATTCCGCCTACTTGACCAGCTATAGGCCAATGTCGGTGACGGCGTTACCTACAAGCGGGGCGTGCTCGCGTCGGTAGACCTCTACGGAGTCGAGGCTGGCGTGGCCGGTTTGGCGAGCGATGGCGGATCCGTCGGTGCCGTTGCGTGTGCCCTGAGTGACGAAACCTGCGCGGAGCGAGTGGCCACCGAGCTTATTCAGGGCGGTGAAGTCGTAACCGGCGTGTGCGGCGCGGCGGCGGATGGTCTTGTGGATAGCGGCC
Source organism: Rhodococcus sp. NPDC079359 (assembly GCF_040702585.1). Classification (NCBI taxonomy): domain Bacteria; kingdom Bacillati; phylum Actinomycetota; class Actinomycetes; order Mycobacteriales; family Nocardiaceae; genus Rhodococcus; species Rhodococcus sp. NPDC079359. Next base: position 116,760 of record NZ_JBFBLH010000009.1, on the reverse strand, counting down.
CCGGACAGTGCGGTTGTGCCGAGGTTCCCGTTCTTCGCGATCGCACGGAGCAAGGGTGAGCGGGCGGCGGTGCGGGGCACTCCCTCACGGCACACATGCTGGTCGAACGGTTCTTGTTTGCGGAGAAGTCGAATAACCGACGGGCGTCCACCTACGTCGAACGCAGCGACCACCTGCGCCCAGCGGACGTACGCACACGGCGGGCAGGTCTCGTGAGAATTCGTGTACGGCAAGGCTTTCACCGCTCCCCTGCCCTCCTGGTCGGTCTTCGACTTCCGTAGCCGGATGTGGAGGCCGTCGTGCCGGTGCATGGTGACGTCCCCGCACACTAGGTCTGACAACTCGCTGCGGCGGCACGCGCCGGCGAACCCGAGGAGCAGGATGGCCGAATCGCGGCGTTCGAGGACCTCGTCGGCCCACCCGCGGCACCGAGCCCGGGCGGTCCTGACGAGGAGTTTGATGTCCTCGACCAACAGCGGGTCCCGCGGGGTGCGGGGCCGGTCCCCCGCGGCGGCGTACTCGCGTCGGATTCCGGACAAGGTTGCGGTGACCAGTTCGTGTGCGGACGGAGACAGGTGCCCGGTGGTGCGGTGCTGATGGTTGATTGCCGCGATCCAGGTACCGAAAGTGGCGATGGCGTAGGCCCGCTCCCCCGTTCCGGTTCTCGTGTCGGCCGCGTCGACGAGGTATGCGGCAACGGTGATCGGGTGCGCCGGTAGCGTCACGTGACCATTCGACTCGCACCACCTGGTGAAGCGTCTCCACGCGGCCGCGTAGGTCTTGCGCGTCCCCTCGGATCGGGAGGATTGCACAGCGCTGGCGATACGCTTCGCGACGGCCGAGGGGATCTCCGGCTCGACAGCGACCGACCTGCCAGCCTCGGCCGTTCCCGCAACGGTGGTCACGGCAGGTATTCGGCCTGGTCGAAAGTCCACACGCGCAGCCTAGCGCAGTTCACCGACACTCTTGCGTGGCAAAAATGTGCTGAACAGGCGTTTTGTGGGATACGGTGCGGAAAATGCAATTTACGTAGCCCACATCTACAAAATTGGGGCCGACCGTGCACAGGGTCCAACTCGGGCAAATTGCATGTTCATTAGACGCCGAGATTGGCAGCGGTAGGCAACCTCGTTATGGGGTGCTCGATACTGCTGGAGCGTGCTTACGAGTCACCAGGGCTTTCACCGCGCAACAGTCTGACCTGCGGAGTTCTCGAACTGTGTCTGGCTGATGGATCAGTTGGCATATCTCGTAGGTAGTGACCGACACTCACTTCGGCTGCGGCTGTTCGCGTCGTCCAATCCGAGGCTGATGTACGGCTTCGCCCCGCACCTATCCCCAGGGTCGCGAGCGTCCGGTAAGCGGTCTGGCGGTCCTCGCCGAGTACGCGTTGCTTGTCGTGATGGCGGCCCCTGGTCGAGCCGGCAGATGCACCTCGCTCGACAGCAGCGTTCTTCGCCGAGCACCGTTCGCCAAATTTGCGCGCAGGGAGGCGAACGTTTCGATCCTTCGCGCCGGGTCACCGTTAACGGGGCGGGTTCGGTGGAATTCGACCTTTGGGTGTAATGGCGGGCGGACTCGCGCCCAATCCTCGTCTGAGGAGATGCCGATTTATGGCGTCGGTACCGTGACACTGCCGATGTTCCGGGCGGCAGTATGCAGGTATGCGGGTGCATTTGGTCGCAATGCCCGAGTCTGAACAAGATTTGTCACTGTGACGAAGGCTCTTGTTCGCCTCGGTAGCGGGGTGACGCAACAGGACCCGCCATCTGTGCGGCGTCCCGTCTTTCGAGCACTTTTGGTCGGCAAGCGCATACGCCCACACGTAAGCCCATACAGACGGCCATATGAACGGCTGTAAGCCCAACCGGTCGAAGGGCTCAGACGTAGATGCAAATTTTCCACGCCCGTCTTTGCTGCACCAGCCGCCTAACCAATCCGGCCCCACACGAGAGACCCATATGCATGCCCGTACGTGAGGCTGCACTCACTGACCGGCGTTAGGCTGTCGCCGGACGTACCCCAATCTTGGGCGGCCGATTGAGCCGAACGAGTCGCGGGCGCCTCGGATTGATCCATAAGTGCGCTAGTCGACCGCCTGTAGGCGGTTACGGCGGAGTTGTTCCTCGCGTGGTGACTAGCCGCACCTAACGATGCGCAACAGTCGTGTGCCGAGATCGCTTCGAACCGCGCGCACGCCCGGAATATGTGCGGCTTGCCAACGTGCGGCGCATCCCGTCACTGATGCGGGTGCGCCCGATCCAATACTGGCGGTCTGCCCGAAATGGCGCACGTTTACCAGAGCCTCGCTTCCCCATTCGGGGATGCCGTCAGACGCCCGTTCCATTCAACGCACAGCTTTCTGCGCGGTCCGCGGCCGCGCCATCGACTGATCTACACTCCTCAGCACCTCGGAGGCGGCTGCCTCCTGCCAAGTTTGGCAATCTGAAATGGAACTTCTCTTCGAGCGAATCTGGGTGGCGACCGACGGCCGAATGACTCGCAAGCGTTTCGAGTGGACTACACTTACTTGGGGTGTGACCTGCCGATTTATCTACATCGTCGGTAAGTCCGTATGTAAGCCCATACATATGGCCATACATACGGGCCCAAGGGTGGCTTATGCGGTGGCCGTAAGAGCGATCGTTAAAGTGCTCAGGACAAAGGGGGCTACAACGGTCGCATGGGTGTACATGTAGAAGCACCGTGTCGGGTGCGTACAACGGTTCAGGCAACTGGCCTTACAACCGGCCGTCCACGCGGCGGTGCGTACGTCCGTGCAGTCGGTCTGCCACCCGTACGCAAGCCACGCCTCTTATGTAACCGCTCTACTTGCTGTCTGTAGAACTACATCAGCGCCCACACGAAGCACCGCACGACAAGCCTTTTATCGTGCGGTGGCAACCGCTTGTGCGAGAGCGGTCTGTGCGTCTAGCTGCATGACAACTGCAACGGTTGTAAAGGCAGCTTTAGAGCCAGCCGTGCATGAGCGCCTGCACTCGGCTTCATGTCGGGTCGTTTCGAAAGCCGCCACCAAAGCCAGCAGTAGACCCTGCTGCACATCCTGATACCTGGCCAGACCTAAGCGCTGACGCAGGGCCGCGCCCAGAGCTCTGCAGAAAGTTGTGCGGCCGCGCGTGTCGCAGACCGCAGGAGCGTCGCTAGTCCAGTACCTTCATGCGGGTGACGACAACCGCAGCTTCACGGACAGTGCTGGTCGCTAACCAGAAGGGTGGCGTCGGCAAAAGCTCGATCGTGTCAGCCGTGGCGGGCATGGTCGCCGCAGCGGGGCGGCGCGTGCTTGTCGTCGACGCCGACCAGCAAGCCAACGTCTCCTCGTCTGACCTCGGGGTTGAAGGCGACGGCGGCCGTGGCTTGAGTATGGCGTTGCAGTTCTCGCAAGCATTGACTCCTGTCCGGAATGTTCGCCCAAACCTCGATGTCGTCCCGGGTGGCCCGGCGCTCGCCGTTGTTGCGTCTGTAGCAGCAACCGCGTCGCAGACTGGAATCGATCTGCGCGGCAACCTATCGAAGACGCTGAACGACTTGGATGAAACCGAGAACTACGACTTGGTTCTAATCGACTCCGGCCCCGGCGATGCCCCCCTTCTTGAGGCCCTACTCGGGACGGCTCGATACCTTGTCGTACCCACCAAGGATGACGACGCCAGCTTGTCTGGTGTCGAACTACTCGCGATGCGATACCTACGGGCGCGGCGAGCTGGATCCAAGATTCAACTGCTGGGTGTTGTCCTTTTTGACACAAATCCCCGCGCGACGGCACGCAATCGCGAAGTCTTCGACCAAGTCAACGAACTTCTCGAAGGCAGCGGCGCTGACCCGTTCGAATCATTTATACGATCGGATCGTGCTGCAGCAGTGGATCTTCGAACACGCCATCTCACTCCATTAGAACTGGTCGAAGCAGCTGAGTCTGACCAGAAAAGCCGTCTGCAGAGACTGCGTCAGAAGGGCAAGTCCAGCGACCGCCTGTGGTCCCGCGATCCATCCGGGCTGGCATCGGACTACCAAGGCTTGACTCGCGAAATACTCAGCCGTGTCGCGAACGCAGAACGCAAGCAGGTTGCCGGCGGTGTCGCGTGACCACACGAAAGCGCCGGGCCGCATTTGATCCGAATGCACTCAACGATCTAGACGAACTGCTCCCACCGCTCAATCTCGTCCGCGACGCTGCAGCCGCGGGCAGCGCTACAGCGGTTAACACCGAACGCGACAACGCTGACCAAAATGGTGTTGCGACGGCCGTCCAGGAGGTCATCGATTCGAACGGCGACCGAGCAGGGCGCGCTCACGCACTCGCAGTAGTAGCGGACGACCAGCCAGAAACGTACGACGACTCCGACCGAGGCTCGGTAGCAGATGAGCCTGCAGAATTCGAAGAACACACCCCGGCAGTCACTACGCAAACCGGGACCGACGACAAGCAGAACTCGCCACGCCGGGCGGACGCGCGACGAAAGAACGTAAGAAAAGACTCGGCGACAACCAGCACAAACCGTGTCGCACCACCCGAGGTAGCTTTGCCCTATGAGGTCTACGGCGCCTTGCGGTCACTTACGCTGGAGGAGCGGACTGCGAATGCAGTAACGGCACGTACATACGGTCAAGTCGTACTCGACGCGGTTGAAGAGCACGCGGACGATCTGAAGACACATTGGGCGGGTGCAGTCGCGAGCGCAAGTACAGGTTTGTTCAAAAGGGCGGACGGAAGGCCCACACGTAGGCGACACAATGCACCCCTGTCTCGTGTTCCGCTCGCTGGAGTCATTAACTCTGACGCGGCGCTTCTCGATCAGCTAGCTAGTGACTGGGGCGCGGGCAGTCGAAGCGCCCTAGTCGAACAAGCTCTGCGTCTGTACCTACGGGTCACCTGACTCCTGGCGTTGAACAGGTGCGCTCCGCTTTCGTCAAGCCGTGGAGCTTCCGCGTTGATGAAGACGTATAGCCCAGGCCGATCTCCCGCTCACGTACGCCATTCCGCCTCCCACGCGCAGTCCGACGTAGCTGCAGCAGACACAGTCCACCTCTAAAGGAGTCTCAACGGACATGCGCACCGATCAGAGCCGTACAGTCGGTTCGCCACCTGTGCTTGCAGTTCATCCGCAGGTGCTGTTCGCCGCGTTGATGACCGGTATCGCCTTAACCGTTGGCATCGCAGCATCATCGTTTTGGCTGTCTTTCGCCGCGCTCCGAGAGCTGGCGATTATGGCCGGGACCGATCCAGGACGAGCGTGGGTCTTGCCCGTCGTTCTTGACGGGGCGATTGTCGCCACGACGGTCATAGCGCTGGCTGTCGCTTGCCAGGGTGATGGGACCACCTGATTGCCAGAGGGTAGGGACCACCGTGGCGCGTTATTGAGGATGCTCGTTGTTGGTGGTGTCGTCAACTGTTCCGGGTCGGGTGCGTTTGAGGTTCACCCCGGATGGTGGACACCGAGATAGCGGGACCGATGGTTCCGCTGGAAGGATGTCCGCATGTCCCGCAAACGCAGGTCGTTCACGACCGAATACAAGGTCGAGGCCGCCCGTAGGGTGATCGATTCCGGCCGCACCATCGCCGAGGTCGCCCGCAGAGGTGACGATGGTGGTTTTCTTTCGGTGGCGTTCGACGATGAGTTCGTAGAAGTCGCTGGTTTCGGTGGCATCGAGTGGGCGCAGGGCGAAGTCGTCGATGATCAGGATCTCGATGGCGGTCAACCGCCGGATCTCGGCGTCGACGGTGTTGTCGAGTCGCGCTGCTCGCAGTCGCGTGAACAATTTGTCCGACCGTGCGAACAGGACACTGTGGCGTCGGCGGATTGCCATGTGCCCCAACGCTGTTGCCAGATGTGTTTTGCCGACTCCGGTCGTTATCTATGGGTTGGGTCAGAACGGTGGTTCGTGTGCGGGTCAGGTTGTCGTTTCGATTGATTCAGCAGTGTTTTGGGTGTTGCCGCGGCGGGCCATTTCGCGTCGTAGGTCGAGGTTTTCGCCGTGGGCTTGTTCGAGCGCGTCGCGCAGAGCTTGGGTTTGCTGTCGGTGACGTCTCTTGAGTTCAGTTATCTGTTGTGTCAGCGTGATGACCAGCGGGTTCTCGTCGGTGGCGATGGGGCGTGCGGTTGTCGTTGAGAGGTGCTTCCCGCGTAGGTAGTCGATGCGTCGGCGAAGCTCGGAGTGCTTGTAAAGGAAGGCGTGCGAGACGCCGGCCTCTCGTTGCACGGACTGAAATGTGATGGGTTCACCGCGTTTGACCAGGGATCTGATTGCCTGATCGGCAGCGTGTGCGGCGCGCTGAGATTTGGCCTTCGCGGCGGCAGTGAGGACGGCGATGCGGCGTTCTCGGGTGTCGGTCATGGTGTGCCTCTGCGGTCTTTGATCGGCTCGAGAGTTAGTGCGATCGGCCCGGCAGTGGAGCGGTTGCACGGCGGGGTGATGTCGTCGAGTGGATTCTCGGGTGTGCGTTCGAGGGTATCTATGAGGTCTGTCAGAGCGGTGTGTTCGGCGCGGCGGAGGTTGAGCCAGACGTTGTCCGAGGGCATAGGTTGGCCGTGTTTCTGTTCGAATTCTGTTGTGGCTCTGTCGATGATCTCTGTGGTCTCGTGAAGCTGACGTTTGAGGACGCTGCTGTGAGTGATGTCTGTGACGAAGACCGAGCATGTCAGGCATGCGTTGCCTTTTCCGCATGTCTGCAGTGGAGGAAGCATGCACCAGCCGTTCGGGAGGATTCGGTCGGCACTGCGGAACAGATGCAGGCTGTCGTGGTCGTCGCTGGACAATGCGATGCGCGTGCCGTCGGCGCGGAGTTTCGTGGTCGCGAGAAATGCTTGTTCGGCGTGTTCGTCGCGGGCCGCGATGTAGTGCATGGTCATTGTCGGGGTGGCATGGCCGGCATAGCGTTGGAGCACGTGAACCGGTAAACCGAGTTCGGCCAGGCGGGTAAGTCGGGTGTGACGAAACCGGTGAGGGGACTGCCCCGACTTCAGTTGACTAGTGGGGTTGAGCGATTCAGGCCGCGTGTGCGGTCCGGTTGATTGTCTCAAACTCGATAGGGGTGAGCTTGCCGAGGCGCCGTTGACGGCGTTTGCGGTGATAGGTCTTTTCGATCCAGGTCACGATCGCCAGCCGTAGTTGCTCGCGGGTCGACCACCGCTGGCGGTCGAGGACGTTCTTCTGCACGAGTGCGAAGAACGACTCCATCGCGGCGTTGTCACCGCACGCCCCGACCCGCCCCATAGAGCCTCGTAACCCGTTGCGCGACAGGACATGTACGAACTTCCTGGATCGGAATTGGCTACCGCGATCCGAATGCACGATAGTCCCCACCGAGCCTCTTTGCGCCACAGCATTATCCAATGCTGACACCGCTAACGAGGCCTTCATCCTGGAGTCGATCGAGTAGCCGACGATCCTGTTCGACCAGACGTCCTTGATCGCGCAGAGATACAGTTTGCCCTCGTCGGTGCGGTGTTCGGTGATGTCGGTCAGCCACAGCTCGTCCGCGGCCCGTGCGGTGAACTGACGGTCGACGAGGTCGTCGTGAACCGGCGGGCCGGCCTTCCTGTTCAGGCCTCGCTTCTTCGAGAACACCGACCAGATGCGTTCTTGTGAGCACAACCGCGCGACCCTGTTCTCGCTGGCGGTGATTCCGCGGTCGGGTAGTTCGACTGCGATGAAGCGGTAGCCGAATGCGGGGTCGTCGTCGTGGATCTCACGAGCAATGTTGATCAGATGCGCATCATCCCAATCTCGTTGCGTGACTGGCTTTTTCTTCCATTTGTAGAACGCTTGGGTTGAGAAACCGAGAACCCGGCAGGTCACTGTGACGGGTACTCCGTCGCCAGCAAGGTCGAGGACCAGCGGGTAGATCATTTTGGGAGTATGTCTCGACTCAGATAGGCGGCGGCTCGCCGCAGAACGTCGTTTTCCTGCTCGAGCAGCCGGTTGCGCTTCTTTAGCTCCCGCAGCTCAGCGGACTCGTCACCAGGGTTCTGCCGGCCGTCACGGACGACGCCGTCTTCACGATCGGCAATCTTGAGCCAGCGGTGCAGGCAACCTTCGGAGATTCCGAAGTCCTTCGCGATCTGACGCAACGGGGCCTCGCCCTTGCGTGCGACGGCGATGACGTCGCGGCGGAACTCCTCGGGAAATGCTTTCGGCATGGTGAACATCCTTCCACCGTGAGGAGCGATCCTCACAGATCAGATGTCAACCAAAGCTGGGGCAGTCCCAACGTCGCTGTCTGCGAGCTGTCGATCGACCAACCGACGACTCGCCTCGAAAACGTATCCAGGACAGCGGCGCAGTAAATTTTACCTTCACGGGTGGGATGTTCCGTGATGTCCGTGACCCACAGCTTGTTAGGCTCGTCGCGGGTGAACGTACGGTCCACGAGATCGCTCGCGGTGGGAGTCTGATGCTTGGAACGGGCACGTTTGTTTCCCGGAAGTCCTTTCACACCAGCAGTTCTCATCAGTAGTTCGATGCAGCCGTGTCCCACGGCAATGTCGTGACTAAGGGTGAGTTCTTCCGTGAACTCGGCGGGCACCGTAGGTGCCATGCGAGGCGGTGTGAACCTAGGTGATCGGCTGCGTCAACCAGGCATGTCGCAGTGAGCGTTCCGAGGGCGGGCGATTGCGCCACTCGTAGAAGCCGGACTCGGGCACCTCCAGAATCCGACACGAAGTCTGTACCGGTAGTCCTTCCTTGGCCATCACTTCGATCGCTTCGAACCGCCTTTGCGGCCGCCACCGACTTCAGCAGTTCCGTGGAGCGTTCGGCGATGGCAAGCTCGGTCTCCAACTCGGCGATACGACGACGGGCGGCAGCGAGTTCGGCGCTCTCGATCGAGCTCAGCCCCGGCTTCTGTCCGGTATCGATGAGCTCCTGGTTACGCCAGTTGTAGATGGATTGTTCGGTGACATCGAGACCTGCGGCGACCTCGGCGACCGTGCGTCCTGACTTCAACCGAGTGGACGATACGAGTACGACCCGACCTCATCCGCATCTGGGCCGCCACTGCTGCAAACACCGATCCCGCTGTTGGCGGGTAGAGAGAGCAGGCGGCGGTGCTCACCTGACCGGGCGCCGCAGTGATGTGGTGGACGGTGTGGGCATGGTGTCGGTGGTGTAGCGACGGGCATAGTCGAGTAGGCGAGTGCGGGTGTCTTCGTCGAGGGCAGGGGTGTCGGGCAGGTTGAGGGCATACCAGAGTCTGCGTCGGTATTCGCCCGGGGTAATACCGAAGGTGGGATAGATGTCTTCGTCACCGACGTCGTTGTCGTAGTGGTGCCAACGCAGTGCGAAGTCGATCAATGCCGGGTCGACAGTGTTGTCGTTCAAAGGAATCCACCCCTGGTGGTGTCGGGAACGGGGGTCAGTGCTCGGTGTGCAGGGCGGATGCAGGATGGGTTCACACGATGTGCCGTGTGACTTCGAGTCCATTGTGTCGGAATTACGGGGGTTTCCGCGTGCCGAGGTTCAGCCCATCGCGGCGGTTGGCGCATGCAGACTCACCCACCAGCCTGCCCGGGCCGGTTGTCCGCTCATCCTGTTCGGCTGATGACTGCTACGAGTGCCAGGAATACGGCGGTCCCGGTGGCGCCGAGAATCGCGGCGCCGAGGAACCCGCGTTCGGGGTCGAGTGCCCACGCCGCGCAGGTGATCAGCACGAGCGCTACGCCGCTCCAAAACAGATAGGTGCGGCGGGGGACAGATCGAGGGTGTTCCGTCACGGCGTGCCGGCGGTGCTGTCAGCTGCGGGACTGTTGGCTGCGGTGTTGGTGGGTGGGGAAGCAGGTAGTGCGGTGACGTCCTGGTCGTCGGCGAAGACGAGGGCCCCGGCGTCCAGGGCGATCGCCCAGCGGTGTGGGGGCGCCCAGGTGCGACCGAGGGTGTCTGCGGGCAGGAGGTAGTCCCCGAAGTCCTCGACGAGTGTCCCTGCAGAGGTGGTCCCGTCGGGGCGGTGCACTTCGACGATGTCACCAACCGAGAGGGCTCCGGTGGTGGTTTGTTTGGGATCGGTCATAGTTGAGCATTGAAGCAGGCCGGTCAGCCGCTGATTCGCGGTGGTCTCGACGCCTCGCCTGCGGACAACGCCGATAACGTCGTGGGTATGGGGCCGTGTACAACAACGGAAGAGTGATGGTGATCTGTCACCGCCACCGGGCGAAAACCGTCCCCGTTCTATTTCCGATGAAACCCTGTTCGGTTGACGGGTTGTTCACTCATCGAGAGACAGACCGCGCCGGTGGTAGCGGTGCTCTGCGTACCAAGCTCGGTCCATTTTGCGGCGCAAGACCAGACTGTTACTGCGTTTTCTGTGCCGCCGATTCATCTGCTGCTGACTCTCGGGCAATGTTTTCGTCGGTGTGCTGCGGGTACTAGCGTCAGGTGAGTGAGAACGATGATGTCCCGTCCGCACCGGTGGATGCCGACCCGGATGATCCGCGCAAGGCCGACTCGCCGACGGAGCTGACGAAAACGTCGTGGCTGTTCGTGCTTCGCAAGACTGCGCGTGAGTTCTCGCGTGATCAGTGCACCGATCTCGCGGCAGCGTTGACGTACTACGCAGTGTTGTCGCTGTTTCCCGCTGTGTTGGCGATCGTGTCGCTGCTCGGTGTGTTCGGGCAAGGACAAGCCACCGTCGATGGTGTGTTGCAGATCGTGTCCGATCTGGGACCCTCCTCGGCGGTGGAGACGCTGCGGGAGCCGATCACGCAGTTGGTGTCCGCTCCGGCCGCAGGGTTCGCTCTGGTTACTGGTGTTGCGGGTGCGTTGTGGTCGGCGTCGGGGTATGTGGGGGCGTTCGGGCGGGCGATGAACCGAATGTACGAGGTCGAGGAAGGGCGTCCGGTCTGGAAATTGCGGCCGGTGCTGTTGCTGGTGACGGTGGCGGCGCTGGTGCTGATTGCTCTCGCGGCGGTGATGCTCGCGGTCAGCGGACCGGTAGCAGCCGCGGTGGGGGATGCGGTCGGTCTCGGCGATACCGCGTTGACGGTGTGGAACATCGCACGGTGGCCGGTCGTGCTGGTCATCGTCGTTCTCGCGGTCGCGTTGTTGTATTACGCGACTCCGAATATTCAGCAGCCGAAGTTTCGGTGGATCAGCAGCGGAGCAGTGGTGGCGATCGTGGTGTGGGTCGCCGCGACGATCCTGTTCGGGTTCTACGTCGCCAATTTCGGCAGCTACAACAAGACCTACGGATCGTTGGCCGGGGCGATCGTGTTCCTGCTGTGGTTGTGGATCACCAACCTTGCGTTGCTGTTCGGTGCCGAACTCGATTCCGAACTCGAACGTGGCCGACAACTGCAGGCAGGGATGGTCGCCGAGGAACGTTTGCAGCTCCCACCCCGAGATACTCGGGTGTCGGAGAAGAACGAGGAGAAAGATGCCGCCGCCGTCGACGACGGACGACGGCTTCGGCTTCGCCACCAACATGCCACGGCACATTCCAGCGGTGCTGGGCAGCGCGATGACAGACACAATCGCACGACACACGGCGACGAAAAGCCGTTGCCTGTACCTGTTTCCGGCTCCAGCACTGGCGGAGACATCACTTCGAATCAACATATGCAGGGAGAAACAATGAACGCTCATTCCGGGCCACCGTCGGAGGAAGCCCGCACTTCGGCTGCGGATCTGTCGACAGTGCAGCTCGTCGAACGCTTGACCGATCAGGTGTCGACGCTGGTGCGCAGCGAGATCCGCTCAGGCCTCGAGGAAGTGAAAAGCAAAGGCACCCGGCTCGGCATCGGTATCGGTATCACCGGTGCGGGCGCACTGCTGCTGTTCTTCGGTCTCGCCACTCTGATAGCAACTGCAGTGCTGGGGTTGGCGACAGTGCTGTCGGCGTGGCTGGCAGCGCTGATCGTCGCCGCCGCAGTCCTGGTGGTGGGAGGGGTTTTGGCTGCGGTGGGGACCTCACGCGCGAAGAATGCGGTACCTCCGGTACCGGCAGAGACCGTCGCCAGTGTCAACGACGACATCACCGCCATCAAGAAGGGAATCCGATGACCGAGAACAAGCACGTTGCACGCGGTAACGAGACAGGCGAGGAGGCGCACGTGACAGACCCGCCAGTAGCGCCGGTGCCGGATATCGAACAGCAGCGCGCCGAACTCGCCGAGACGGTGGCGGCGCTCGCCGACAAAGTCGATGTGCCTGCGCGGGTGCGCAGTGAAGCAACCGTTCAGGCGGAGAAGGCCAAGACGTTGGCTCAGGACAATCCGCAGGTCGCCGCGGCCGCTGTCGGGACCCTGGTCGCGGCGGTAGTGCTGGTGGTGTTCTCGCGTCGTCGCCGTGCGCGGCGGTTGCTGCGATGAGTGCGGTGTCGAAAGCGGTGTACAAACCGCTGTCGCTGGCTACCAGCGTGCTCGGCGGGGTACTTGCCGGGGTGGTGTTCAAGCAGGTGTGGAAACGTATCGGCGACAACGACACCTCGACTCCCGACCCGAAAGACCTGAGCCGCACCGTCCAGGAGGTGCTGATCGCGGCCGCCATTCATGGCGCGGTGTTCGGGGTCGTCAAAGCCGCCGTCGACCGTGCCGGAGCGAAAGGCTACCGCGCTCTCGCCCACGAAGACCCCAGCTGATCACGAGAGCCTTACACAGGCGTCCGCACTCGATCGGCGGTCTGGTGCGGCTTCCCGTTCGACGATGCCGAAACGTCGATAGAAAACGACTACGAGTTGTCGGAACGGCGATGCACTCAGGGATGGGGCCAGGTCGGCCCGCTCGGCTCCGGTGTGATTCGGTAGCCACGGGAGAGGTTGACCGGCAAACGTGAATCGCTGCTGTCAGTTTCAGAAGTAGGCTGCACGATTTGCTGGGGTTTTACCCGTGATTGCAGTCGTCTTCTGACATTCTGAGTGCAGAAGTGAACTGCACAATCGGCACCACAGGTCGGGGTGTTCAAGGCTGTGGTGGGGGTGGGCGGCCGATGTGCGGACGGGTCGATACGTCGACCAGAATCATCGGTATGACGGAAGAGCGGTCGGCAGAGACTTTTGTGGGGTTCGCGGTGCGCTGGGAACCCTATGGAGGTGCCGATGACGAAGACATCTTCGTGGCGTTCGGGATTTCGGGTGCGGAGTATCGGCGCCGGTTGTGGTGGGCCTTGAATCTGCCCAGTGGCCCAGACCTGGACGACGATGTCCGTGATCGACTCCGTGAGTACGCCATGCGTACCACGCGCCTACGCCGTCGTCGGGGCGGTAGCGAAGTTCGCGATGCACTCAGTGGCGTGTGGAAATGGGGTGATTCCTACGGTGATCGCGACGTGAATCGACTTCCCACCAGCGAGGGCGATCAACGCGAGGATCAGTAGTGTCGATGACGTTTGTCAGTGTCAGAAGTTGGCTGCACTTCGTGCTGACGCCGGGTGTTGGCCTGGGGAACCTTTGGTGCGGTTTCGCAGCGCCCGCGTGATGTCGATGATCGTCATGGCCAGCAGGACTGGTTTGGCAATGCTCAGTACGGCCGCGGACCCGATGACCGAGGCAACCAGAATTGAGTAGATGTCCACCGGTCAGGTCTTGTCGCTGATGTCGTTCGGTGTTGTCGGTGCTGTCGTCGACGGTTCGGATTTGTGGTGCTCGATGATGTCGGCGTCGTCGGCGAAGATCAGCGTTCCGTCTTCCGACGCGATGGCCCATCGATGGGGCATGGCCCAGTCTCGGCCGGCGGCGGGGACGGTCAGCAAGTAGTCGGCGAAGTCCTCGACTACGGTCCCGGTAGCGGTGCCGCCCTCTAGGCGTCGCACTTGGAGTGTGTCACCAATGGTGGGTGGTGTCGTTGTGATCTCTACCGGTTCGGTCATGACGGAATTGAAGCAGACGAATTCTCGTGGCTGATCATGCGTCCATCGATTTTCAAAGTCGTCGATGTGCCCGAGACCCCCACGGTGGCAGCTTCGGAAGTTGACTCGCATCGGCCCGGCGGGCCATGTGCGAGAAACGGCGATTGGCGGTGGGCTATTTCAAGTGCCGGTACAGCGTCGATCGCGACACTCCGAGCACTTCTCGGATGTCGGTGAGTGACATTCCGCCGGTGCGCATTCGCTTCGCTTGTTTGATTTGCGTCCCGGACATCGCCGGTGGTCGGCCACCGAGTCGCCCTTGGGCGCGTGCCACTGCCAGTCCGAGGTTGGTGCGTTCGCGGATGAGGTTGCGTTCGAATTCCGCCAATGCTCCGAAGATGGAGTAGATCAGCTTTCCGCCGGAGGTGGTGGTGTCGATCGCTTCGGTCAGCGAGCGGAATCCGACGCCATCGACGTCGAGCTGCTCGACCGTTTCGAGGAGATGGGGGAGTGATCGCCCGAGACGGTCGAGTCGCCACACGACCAACGTGTCGCCGCGCCGCAGATGCGAGAACAGATCCGACAGCTGCGGCCGAGACGTCGTCGCACCCGACGCTGTCTCCGTCCACACTCTCGAACACCCGGCAGCGCTCAAGGCCTCGCTCTGCGCGTCGGCGCTCTGATCGGTCGTCGACACCCTCGCGTAGCCCTGTCAGTTTCAGGAGTGCGCGTCATGCTTTCCTGGGGTTTCACCTCCGATTGCAGTCGTCTTCTGACATTCTGAGTGCAGAAGTGCACTGCACAATCGGTCACCCAGGCTGGGCGTTCGGAGGCTGCGATGGACGCGGACAAGTTCGACGTCGCCGAGACCGGTGTGCTGACCGCGTCGGCCGAGCAGTGGGAGCAGGCGCGGACGCGGTTTGCAGTGCTCAGCGAACTAGCGGATCTATCCTCGATTGGTACCGCAGTGGTCGAGGATGCAGCGCAGCAGTTGGGGGTCTCGCCGCGGCGTGTGTACGTGCTGCTGTCCAGGCTCCGGAATGGGGGAGGGGCGGTCACCGATCTGTTGGTCTCCGCACCTTCAGGCGGGCGCGGACGCTCCCGCGTGCCGACCGAGGTGGAAGTGGTAATCGCCGAGCACATCAACCGTGACTTTCTGGCTCGCCAGAAGCTCAGTGTGGCTGCGCTGCATCGTCGTATCGCGCTCGCCTGCCGCCGCGCCGGACTCCCGATCCCAGCCCGCAACACAGTCAACGCGCGGATCGCAGCAATGCACCCGGGCCGCGTCGCACGCTCACGTGGCGGACCGGACGCGGCCCGATCGCGGCAATCCGCTGGCGACGTCCCGCCGCCGGTGACGGCCGTTCTGCAACAAGTCCAGATCGATCACACCGTGGTCGATCTGATGATCGTCGACGAATACGACCGGGCACCGATCGGACGTCCGTATCTCACGATTGCCATCGATGTCTTCAGCCGCTGTGTGCCAGGGTTCGTCGTCACACTCGATCCGCCGTCCGCAGTGTCCGTCGGGTTGTGTCTGGGCAGGGTGTGCTCGGACAAGAGCGTATGGATCGACGCTTTGGGCCTTGGCGCGGATGTGCGGTGGCCGATGGTCGGAAAGCCGCGCGCCTTGTATGTCGACAACGCCGCCGAGTTCAAAAGTGAAGCGCTCCAGCGTGGTTGCGAGCAGCACGGCATCGACCTCGGCTACCGACCACCCGGCCGGCCGCATTACGGCGGGATCGTCGAACGCATCATTGGCACCGTCATGACCCAGGTCCACGAACTCCCCGGCACCACGTTCTCGAACCCAACGCAGCGGGGCAGATACGACTCAGAGGGCACGGCAGCCCTGACGCTACGAGAATTGGAACGCTGGCTGATCCTCGCGGTCGCGGCGTACCACGCGGACGTGCACACCGGCCTGAGCCGGAGCCCCGCTGCGCAGTGGATCAGCAGCACCGACGCCGATACTGCTCGATCGACGTCGACAGTGGTGGGCGAGACCGCATTCCTGGTGGACTTCCTTCCCGTCATCCGGCGTCGCCTGACCCGGACAGGGTTCGTCATCGACCACATCCAGTACTTCTCGAACGCTCTGAAACCGTGGATCGCTAGGCGAGAGAAGTTGGGTCAGTTCGTGATCCGGCGTGATCCACGAGATCTGAGCAGGGTGTGGGTCCTGGACCCCGACAGCGGCGGCGGGTATGTCGAGGTGCCGTACCGGACGATGTCACATCCGGCGGTGACATCGTGGGAACACCGGGCAGCGGTGGTGCGTCTTCGAGAGCACGGCCGAGCAACTATCGACGAACACGCTCT
This sequence comes from Rhodococcus sp. NPDC079359, assembly GCF_040702585.1. Classification (NCBI taxonomy): domain Bacteria; kingdom Bacillati; phylum Actinomycetota; class Actinomycetes; order Mycobacteriales; family Nocardiaceae; genus Rhodococcus; species Rhodococcus sp. NPDC079359. The sequence continues at coordinate 100,641 of NZ_JBFBLH010000009.1, read as the reverse complement.
GTTCGCGATGATCGAGAAGATGCGTCAGGTAGCCACGTCGGCAGAGCGGGACACCAAACGAGCCCGACGTAATCGCACTCGCCGTGCCCACCTGAGCAGCGTCACCACACCACCGAACGCGATGGGCCCGCCCGAGAGTCGCCCCGGTACCGACCAAGTACCGGTTCCGATCTTCGACGACATCGAAGAATGGTGAATCGATGAACGACGACCCCCGAATCACTCCTGCAGGCGACGGTAGCGGCGAAGACATCGACCCCGGTAGTGCGGATCTGATCCACCTGCGAAGTTCGGTCAGATCGATAGCGGGTCTTCCTGCTGCACAACGCATCAGGCACATTCGTACGGAACGGTGGATCGGGTATCCGCGTGCACGGTCGGTGATCGTGCACCTCGAGACGTTGCTGGTGTGGCCGGATCGGCAACGAATGCCGAACCTGCTTCTGATCGGGCCGACGAACAACGGCAAGTCGATGATCATCGAGAAGTTCCGGCGTGCGCACCCCGCTGTCAGCTTGCCCGACCGTGAGCAGATACCGGTGTTGTGTATGCAGATGCCCCCGGACCCGGCACCCGGACGGTTCTACCTGGCGATGCTCGCTGCCCTCGGAACGCCGATGCGCCCGCGAAGCCGCGTTCACGAACTAGAACAGCAAGCGGTGACGCTGTTGCGAGCAACCGGGGTTCGGATGCTGATCATCGACGAGCTCCATAATGTTCTCGCCGGTCGCGACAACGTGCGCCGAGAATTTCTGAACCTGTTGCGGTTTCTGGGCAACGAGCTGCGGATCCCTCTCGTCGGAGTCGGTACCCGAGAGGCGTACCTCGCGATCCGCAGTGATGCACAGTTGGAAAACCGTTTTCACCCCATGACGCTGCCGATCTGGACCAACGACACCGACACCCGCTCCCTGCTGGCGAGCTTCACCGCCAGCTTCCCGTTGCGTGCGCCCTCGTACCTGACATCGGCGGAGATGACCGATTACCTCCTCACCCGGTGTGAGGGCACCATCGGCGAACTGGCCACGCTGTTGACCGCGGCCGCAGTGACCGCAATAGAAGCCGGAGAGGAAGCGATCACCTCACAGGTGTTGACCCAAACCGCCTACTTCGGGCCCACCGAACGCCGCCGCCACTTCGAACGGCACCTGGCATGACACCAGCCGATGCCCCTGCAGCGCACACAGCGCTCGACCACAGTGCGCATCCGCCGTGGCCGCTGCGCCCGCAACCACTACCTGGCGAGACTCTGATGTCGTGGCTGGCCCGGACCAGCGCACTGTATTCGTTGATCAATACAGCGGACCTTCTCGACGGGCTCGGTGTCGACACCTCGAGCGTGGACCTGGACCGGCACACACCCGAGCCGGTGCTATCGGCGCTTGCCCAGAGGAGCACCTGTACGGCGGAACGGCTGCGGGAAATGACGTTGGCGGGCTGCACGCCCTGGCTGCTCGACAGCACCGACCCCACCGAGTGCGACTTCGACACCTACGTCCACCAGTTCTCTGTCCTACTACCGGCGGGTCTGGCGATGGCCGATCGACGTCGACGCGCACCGCCCGCCGGCACATGGCTTCCCTGGGTAAGCACGCTGACTACACGGGCATGCCCTCTGTGCATCGACACCCTCGACACACACGCCGACATCGCGGTCATGATGGCTCAGCAATACCCGATGCTGACCAGCTGCACCAAGCATCTCTGCCGGCTCGAATTCTGCAGCGTCGTACCCGGCAGACTTGTCTTCTGGGACAGGACACCAGCAGGCTCGGACGAGCACGCACCACCGATACCGGTCGCGGCGGCCGTCGCAGAAATCGACAGACGCAGCGTCACCGCGTTGACGTGCGGGTCGGTCGAGCTCGGCGCGGGCCGTGTTCATGCAGCAGTGTGGTTCAGGCTGCTGCGCACCGTCGTCGACGAAGTATCAACACCTCTGGTCCGCACCGGATGGTGGGCAAAGCCACTCAGCGCGATCTGGAAATCCACCGGCCGTTCTCGCCCGCTCCGAACATCGTGGGTTCCGTTCGAGGACCTGCGCTGGGAAGAACAAGCAGCAGTACTGACCGCCGCCGCGACCGCGATCATCGCGGTCGAGAACGATGAGATTTTCGCGGGTGGTGCTGATGCGGCTCTACTGCGCCCACGCTCGTACGAGCCGGTTGATCCGGGGACCGCTCCGACGCGGTCTCGCAGTCCGGTACCCGCCCGCAGCGCCTGGGACGGTGTGATTGCGGCGATCGATGCCGCTGCCGCTGGAGTTGCCGGGCGAACAGACGTCGGTCATGACGCGGCGACGATGAGCCGGCCGAGGACACCGGATTCGAGCAGGATGATCGCACCCAGGACGATGAACACCACGGGTACGAGCCAGTGCTCGACCCGTTCGAGAGTGTCGACGACCTTTCTGCGAGTGCCCAACAGTCTGCCTGCGTAGCACCAGATTCCCACGCAGATCAGGAACACGGCGATGGTGACCGCGGTCTGTGGCGCACCGAGCGTGCGGAAGACCGGGGTGTAGACGGCGATGTTGTCGGCTCCGTTGGCGATGGTGATGGCGGCGACACCGACCATCCCTGTTGCCACCACCGGGGCCTCGTCCTCGTCGCCGCTGCGCAGGCCGCGGATCAGGCCCCAGACACCCAACGACAGGGGCAGCAACCCCAGTAACCCGACCCAGTCCTCCGGGACGATCACCAATCCCAGGGCAGCGACGACACTGATCGCGACGAGGGTGATCAGGCCGGCGTACTGGCCGGCAACGATCTGCCATGCCCGCGGCCGCCCCTGGCTGGCGGAGGCGACGAACAGCACGGTCAGCACGACGATGTCGTCGATGTTGGTGCCGGCGAACATCGCGACCGCCGCGGCGATGGTGGTGATCACTCCCGCACCGAGCGGCCACGGCGGGGCGGCTGAACGTCGTGTCCGGAGGGCTGGACCGCGGTAGAGGTGGATCGGCTGCGAGGCCGCGAGGCGGTCATCCGGATTTTTCCTGCGCGTGCGCGGTACGAGTAAGGGCCGCTTCCTCCCAGAGTATGGAGCCGATGACCAGTACGACACCACAGGTGAGGTAGGTGTCGGCGAGATTGAAGGTGGGCCACCAGCCGGTGTGGAAGTAGTCCGTGACGCGACCGTCGACGGTGCGGTCGATCACGTTGGCGGCGGCGCCGGCGACGATCGCCGACAGTCCCACAGTCCCCAACGGTGAGCCGGTGGGGACAGTGCGCCACGCGTACACACCGATGCCGACGGTGATGATGGCGGTGACCGCGATGATGACCCACGGCGGCAGTTGGTTCCCGACGCTGAAGGCGACACCACTGTTGTAGGCCAACTTCAGTTGCAGCACGCCTAGCTCGACGATGCGGCCGTCGGAGAGTGCGCGGCGGGCGACGGGGTCGCCCGCGAGTGCGACGCCGATGAGTACGACGGCGACGATCGTCAGGGTCCGCCGGGACCGTGGCGCCGAGATGCCCGGGGCTGCGTCGGCGCTCATATGCGGGCCTCGGCTGCCGTCGGGGCCGATGCGGGTGCCGGTCCGGTGGTCAGGGGGTGGGCGCGGCCTGCCCGGACTCCGTTGGCGATGACCACGATCTCGGCGAGTTCGTGCACCAGAACCACTGCTGCCAGGCCCAGAATCCCGAACAGGGCGAGCGGCATCAGAACGGTGATGATCGCCAGAGACAGCCCGACGTTCTGCAGCATGATGCGCCGAGATCGGCGTGCGTGGGCCAAGGCGTGTGGCAGATGCCGGAGGTCCTCGCCCATCAGGGCGACGTCGGCGGTTTCGATGGCCACGTCGGTTCCCATGGCTCCCATGGCGATACCGAGGTCGGCGGTGGCCAGTGCGGGGGCGTCGTTGACACCGTCGCCGACCATCGCGGTCGACCGTCGGACCTTCAGGTCGCTGATGATGGCTGCCTTGTCCTCCGGTCGCAGGTCCGCATGGACCTCCTCGATGCCGACATCGGCGGCCAACGCTCGGGCGGTGCGTTCGTTGTCCCCGGTCAGCATCGCGACGTGGTATCCGTCACGGCGGAGACCGGCGACGACCTCCGCGGCTTCGGGTCGCAGTTCGTCGCGGACCGCGATCGCGCCGAGTGTTCGGCCGTCCTGCTCGATGAGCACGGCGGTGGCTCCGGCGCGCTGCATCCGTTCCACCTCCGCCGCCAGCGGGCCGGGCTCGATCCAGCCCGGCCGTCCGAGCCGGACGTCGGAACCGCGCAGGCGGCCGGTGAGGCCGGCACCGGTGACGGACTCGACGTCCTCGGCGGGGGTGTGGTCGTCGACGGCGGCGAGGATCGCCGCGGCCAGGGGGTGCTCGCTGCGCACCTCGAGCGCCGCGGCCACCGCGAGGACCTGTTCGCGGGTCGCGCCGTTCACGGTGGCGACGTCGATGACGACCGGCTTGTTGCGGGTCAGGGTGCCGGTCTTGTCCAGTGCGATTCCGCGGATGCGGCCGAGGGCTTCCAGTGCTGCGCCGCCCTTGACCAGGACACCGAGTTTGCTGGCAGCGCCGATCGCAGCGACGACGGTGACCGGGACGGCGATGGCCAAGGCGCACGGTGAGGCAGCGACGAGGACGACCAGTGCGCGTTCGATCCATATCCGTGGGTCGCCGAGGAGGCTGCCTACAGCGGCGATGAGGGCCGCGGCGACCATGATCGCGGGCACCAAGGGTTTGGCGATCGTATCGGCCAGTCGCTGCGCCTCGCCCTTGCGGGACTGCTCGGCCTCGACGATCCGGACGATCTTGGCCAGCGAGTTGTCCTCGGCGCGCGCGGACACCTCGACCTCGAAAACCCCGGTTCCGTTGATGGACCCGGCGTACACCTCATCGCCGGGCCCTGCCTCGACGGGCACCGATTCGCCGGTGATCGCCGAGGTATCGAGCGCGGTGTTGCCACTGCGGATCGTGCCGTCGGTGGCGATGCGCTCGCCGGGCTTGACGATCATGATCTCGCCGACCGTCAACTCGGTCGGCGACACCACCTGTTCTCGACCATCTCGTCGGACGGTGGCGGTGTCGGGAACCAACGACAGCAGCGCCCGCAGACCTCGCCGGGTGCGGGCGACCGCGTACTCCTCGAGGCCTTCGCTGATGGCGAACAGGAACGCGAGCATCGCAGCCTCGCCGACCTCACCGAGGATCACGGCGCCGACCGCCGCGATGGTCATGAGGGTGCCGACGCCGATCTTGCCGCGGGCGAGCCGCTTCAGGGTCGACGGTACGAAGGTGTAGCCGGCGACGATCAACGCGACCGATTCGAGTACCAGAGTGAGACCATCGGGACCGCCGGTCCAGCCAATGGTCAGTCCGGCCGCCAGCAGAGCGCCAGCGACAGCCGCGGCTCGGATCTCGGTGATCTGCCACAACCTGTCGGGTTCCTGCTCGTCGTCGCCGCCCGGGCGGGGCTCGTCGTGGTCGCAGCCGCATGCGTCGCTCATCCGGTCACCGCCGACCCGGCGGGCGCGGTGCCGTAAACCGGGCAGAGTGCCACCGCGTTCCCCGTGACGGCGAGGAGGGTCTCGGCCGAAGCGAGCAGGTCCAACAGTTCCGGCCGGACGAGGGAGTAGAACACCTGCCGGCCCTGGGGGCGACCGACGACCAATCCGCAGTCCCGCAGGCACGCCATGTGCGCCGATACCGTCGACTGTGCCAGCCCCAGCTCGCTCACCAGGTCCGCTACACGCACCTCCCTGCTGGCGAGACGGCGAACGATAGCCAACCGTGTCGCATCGGAAAGGCTGTGGAACAACGACACTGCCGCATCGAAAGTCGACGTGGAACCGCCGGGCAGGCGGCCATCCTTATTGATCGTCATGCAACGATGATAGCATCTAAGCCCGGTATGATCGCTATGCGTGAATGCTCGGCCCCGGTCTCGTCGGCACGAGTCCGATCCTCGTCGTGCCGTACTGAGACAGGACGACGGCACGACGAAGAACACCTCCGTGGTGTGGGACCCGGTCACCGGACCTGCGGACGCACGCGACAAACCGCAGTTGCTCCGTACGGCGCGGTCGAGATCGCCGACTTCCCGATCGCGGTGGCACCTGCTACGAAGGCGCTTTCGATTCCCTACTCGCCGAATCCGTCCGAGACGGCGAGGAGGCCGAGGTCAACCAGCTGCATTGCGGGTCGAACGGCGCGCCGACGCGTCGGGAGTGTCGTCGAGACGATCGAACGCACCGGTCATTGCGGCATGCAGCTCGGTGAGCTGCGCGATCGACTCCTCCTCCCGGGTGATGTGCTCGCGCAGTGTTGGCCGCAGCCCGGTCTTCACAGCGGCGCAGGAGTCGTTCTCCCATGCGCGCAGCATCGTCTTGATCTGTGGCAGCGTCAGTTTCGAGCTTTTCGCGGCGGTGATGAACGCCAACCGTTGCTGTGCTCGTTTGTCGTAGACGCGGTACCCGTTCGGGGCTCGGTCCGCCGGCAGCAGCCCCTCGCTTTCGTGGAAGCGCAGCGTCGTCGCCGGCACCCCGTCGCCGAGGAGAGTTACGAGATCAGATCAGCAGGGCTTCGGCAAGCCTGGTCTTCGTCCGTACGCAATCGTCAAAGACTGCGCTCGCCCTGTCGATTCGTTCTGTACGACGCCGTATGTCACCGACGATACCAATGAGTACCCCCTGGGGTATCCCGATTCGGGTGTCAGCCGAGGATGGCTTCCCGGAGCTGAGCCATGCTCGGCGCACCCGCCGGCCCGTCACCTGTCATGTACACACGGCAGGCCAGACCGACTGCGGCGGATGTGTCGCCCATGACGTCGACGCCGTCGACGAGAACGGTCGGAGAGCCACGAAAACGCACCTGTTCGGCCATGTCCACCGTGTCCACGCGTTGATAGACGAGCACGGCGTCCGAGTGTTCCGCGGCGAGGAGCTGCAACCGTTCAGCAGTGACCGTCCAGTTCGGGCAACCGTCGAAATACTGCAGGGTGATCTCCATCCACCCACGGTATATCCGTGCTGAAGTTGGCAGCGCACAGGTCGTAGAATTCGATTACGCGGAAGGAGACGGAGTGCCGAACTTCTCCCGTCACTCTCGACGGAAAGGGCTTGCTCATGAATCTGTCCAGTGAGAGTGACGGCACCTCGGCCTGTTCCTGCTGTGGTCGCGATTTCCCGACCGTGAAGTTGCACTCCCTGGCAGGGGGAGCTGCCTATATCTGCCGACGTTGCGGACTGTGGGTTGCGATCCGTCGACGCTAGAGAGAACAGCGTGGGTGTACCGCTCTTCAGTAGGCTGCCTGCACCGATACGTCGTCTCGGCCATGGCGTACCGCCGTACGCAACCGGCGCGCGTCGCCCGTGCGGCTCGATCCGGCCCGTACCAAAGCCCGGGTCGGCGGCGTCCACCGCCGCGACCTTTCGCGGCCATGTCGCGCAGATTCTGCGATTGGTTCCCGTCGACCACGTGAAGAGGCTGTTGCTGCGCCTCGTCCAGCGTCACTCGTACACAGATCGGGTTGTCGGACATGTGCAATGCGTTCACCGACTCGTCGATCGACCCACCGAGCGCGATGGCCAACGCGTAGCGATGCGGGCGAACCACCCGCGGTTGTCCACAGCGGGAGACCCAGAATCTGCCGTATCCGTCGTCGGCAATGGCTCCGATCCGGATCGCACACGGGGACCGATGCGGCCGTGCACGACGTAGCTGCGAAACCGAGCTCGCTCGTCGGCGTCGCCGACTATTGACGGTTTCGGCACCGACCTCCCAACCCACCTAGCAACTACCGGCATCGCTGACGCCTTGGCGAAGAGATCAGGGCCAAGCGAGAGATGGTGTGTATCGAACATCCTCTCCACACGCTCAAACCGATTGATTCACGTTGCGACAGTGTTTCTGTTGGTCGAGTCCGCCGGTGGAGCAGAACGATCTCGGGAGCGCGGACCCGTAGGTTTTCGCTGGCCGGGAATAGACCTATCCCCATAGGGATCGTCGCTCGGTGTGAGTGAAGGTGAAGATGCTTGCAAGCAGGCTGATGGCTGCGGTAACCAGGAGTACTTGAGGTCCGGTGATCGCGGCACCGATCAGAGCCCCGGCTGCGCCTCCGGCTGCGAAGGACCCGAGAAGCATTGCATAGCAAAGCCAGTCGAGGTAAGTACCGCCGCCCAGTAGGTGTCTTTCGATCCCTTGGCCCAGTTTGACGACGGTGCCGGTGACGTAGCTCAGGGGGATGTAGGTTTCTTCTCGTTTCGTGAATGCTGTGTTGAGCGCGCCGAGAGCGAACGCAACCAACAGAATGGGATAGAAATTTACGTCGTCGGACGCCCAGCCGGATATCCCGATATCGATGAGCCCTGCCGCGGCGAGGGCGATGGTCGTGACAACTGTTGCTCCGTGTGGGTGATTGGACCAGTATCGGCGGCGGCAGATCGACGCGATCACCACTCCCGCCAGAAAGGCACCCATCAAAGCCAGCGCCGCCCACGGCGATGCGCCGGGTGCAACGGGCTTACCTTCCGGACTGCCGAAATGCCCGATGACGGCGCGTTCGGTGTTGCCGGTCATGAACGTCACGAAATACCCCGCCGAATGCAGAAATGCGACAGCACCCACCATTCCGGCCAGCGCGGACAGTATCCACGACAGTCGCGCCTCCGCGCCGACGGCTGTTTCGCGGCTGAGTGCCACAGAAGATGTCATGCAACCAAGTCTCCCGGCCGTGTACGGAGCCGCAAGTCGATGAGGTGCAGCTCACTCGGCGGTTCTTCGGTGTTCGTATTCCCTTCGGAAGCAATCGAACTCCCACCTGCACCTCGTCTGCCGACCTCGGTGACAAGCCCACCCAGCGGTGTAATTTGCGTGCTCAAGTAGCACGAACTCGCGGCCCATCCGCGCGTGGTCAGTTCCATCCCTGTGGATCGGTGGGCGGCACAGTGTCCGGATATCAGCCGATGAGTCGGAAGGCTTCCGTCCCGCCGAGATGTGGGAACGCTGGCGTACTGTCCTGCGGTTCTATCGCTACCCCTCGACGCTACTACTCACCGAGCACGTACCGGGGGAGACTTTTCCCGGTATGTGCAGGTGGCCGGTGCGTCCAGGCCCCGTCGCCGTTCCGATCGACCGGTGGGGTCGTGCCGTTTCCCGCCGACCCGATGCCCCAGGTAGCGGTCGGGGCGGTCATCGCTGCTCACCGCTCCGGGCGACTGCCCCGGCGCGATCCACGCCCGCCCCTGTCGTGGCGACGCGGTCGTGGCGAGCGGGAAACTGACGTCACCGGCACACCACCGCACCCGGTGTCAGCTGCACCAGGCTCGGACTACTAGCTAATCGGTGTCGATGCCCGCCGCCGTGCCCACGCCGCTCTGGCCGATGTGCCTGACCTCGTCGATGATCTCGAGTATCGGATCGAGACTCTGATGCACCGCACCCTGGAACTACTAGACATCGAGCCGGACGCCGAAGCGTCCGTCGAATGGGTCGGCGAACAGTGACCGACACGGACGATCCGCCAACGCCAACGCCAACGCCAACGCCGAAGTCCGTGCGCCGACGTCACGGTTTGTCGGTGCCGGGTCGTCCCGCCGCGGGGCCTCGCTTCTTGATCGAGCGCGTGCGATCGACTGCTTCGATGTCCGCATTGATGGTTCGGCGGAGCTTCCTCAGGGTCAGTGCCGACAGCGGCAGGCTTGCTGCAAGTGCGCCAAGCAGTACCAACACGAAGGAAATGTCAAGGCTCGTCAGTGCGTCGACGGCCAAAAGCACTCCTGCGGCGACACACACGAAGAGCAGGCGTGCACCGTTGTAGGCCAGCACATGAAGGGCAAGCTGCCCGCGAGCAGTTGAGGGTGCGCGGAACACCGGCATCGGCCGTCCTGTCGTGCGTAGGGGCTTCCTGGGACCTTGATTCAAATACTATGGTGCATAGTATTTGATGGAGGAGCAATATGAACAGCAGCAGAAACCCCGCCCGAGGCCGACGGAGCTCGACTCGGCGATCACGCCCAGCCGGAGTGCCCGGGGGCGTGCGCGCTCCCTGGGCGGTGATAGGCGCGGGTGTCGTCATCGTCGTGCTCGTCGGTGCGATCGGATACAACCTGGCCCCCCGCGTCCTCGAACGCAATCAGGCCGAGCGGTTCGCGCCGACCGCCGACGACCCGGACCCCTCCCGCGGCATCGACGGCGTCGTCGAGGTCGAGTATCCGGCCGCGCGGCACGTCGAACCAGCTCAGAGAGTTGCCTACGATCAGAGTCCGCCGTTCGGCGGCCCTCACGACCAGACCTGGGCGACGTGTACCGGAGTGGTGTACCCCGTCCCGCTACGCAGCGAGAACGCGGTTCATTCGCTCGAACACGGGGCGGTGTGGGTGACGTACGACCCGAACCGGGTCTCCTCCGACGAGGTCGGTTCACTCGCCGGGCGGGTCGAGGGCGAGCCCTACACGATGATGTCGCCCTACCCGGGCCTGACGGCACCGATCACGCTGCAGTCGTGGGGCCATCGACTCGAGCTCGACAATGCCTCCGACCGGCGCATCACTCAGTTCGTCGCTGCTCTGCGACAGAACCCCTCGACCCACCCCGAGAGCGGAGCCAGTTGCTCGACCATTCCCGGCGCGTTCGATCCCGACAACCCGCCGCCGTTCGACGCCAGCGAGCCAGGACCGGACGCGGTGCCCCTCGAGGAAGACCCGGCCCTCGACAGTGCGCCAGCGCCGATGGGGGAGGGGAGTCGATGACCGTGCACGGCCAGGCCGACGATGCCCAGATCGACGATGCACAGAACGACAGTGCACAGAATGACGCCGCGGAAACGGGACCCAGATCCAGGCCCAGGGCACTGCTCATCGGCTTGGCGGTGACAGCTCTCGTCCTGTCCGGCGTCCTCATCGGCGTACTGCTCACACCGGACAGCGCACGAGTGGCCGTACCGGCATCGAATTCGGTGGATGTGGGTTTCGCGCAGGACATGTCGGTCCATCACAACCAGGCGATCGAGATGTCGGCGATGGCGTTGGGACGCTCGACGGATCCGGTCATCCGGACCCTCGCCTTCGACGTGTTGACCTCGCAGCAGAGCCAAGTCGGCACGATGCAAGGCTGGTTGACACTGTGGGACAGGCCATATCTGCCCGACGGCCCGACGATGACGTGGATGACCGGGGCCAGCTCGACAGGGGGTCACCCGATGGACATGAGCGCGTCCGCGAACGACAGCGGACAGGACGCGACGTCGATGCCCGGCATGGCCAGTACCGCCGAGCTGACGGCACTTCGCCGGATGAACGCCGAAGAATTCGACGGCCGGTATCTACAACTGCTCCGCCGCCACCATCGTGGGGGAATCCCGATGGCAGAGCAGGGAGCAGCGAACGCGACAGTTCCCGCTGTCGCCGCGCTCGCGGGCTCGATCGCCTCCGCGCAAACCGCCGAGGTCGGTCAGATCGATGTCCTGCTGAGCGCACACGGGGTCTCACCGTTGCCGGAGAGCTGACGCCGATATCTAAATACTATGTTGCATAGTAATAACGATTGGGATGACCCCCATGACCGGCATCGGCACGCATGAAAAGGCGTCGAATCGTCGAGTTACTGTGCAAAGCACTCACTTTCGACGCCGAATCGATAGGCGAAACAGCGACGAATGCAGTCGAGAGTGTGACAGAAGGGGCTTGTGGTGTCGATGGGATCACGCAACACTGACCCACGGCCGACACGGCATCCACTGCGATCGTGACCGGCATTCAACGAGAAGGGTGGGGTGACCACGTGAACAACGCGGGAAAGACGACGCCGAGCGGCGGGCGACGTCGCGCATGCCGAGGTGCGCGGACATACGTGATCGTCGGTGCCGCACTCGGTGCGGTGTTCCTGCACGCCCCGGTAGCCGAAGCGAATCCGGGTCAACCGGCCGTGGAGTCCGGGGACGAGGTCGAAGGTCAGCAGACCGCCGACGCCGTCAGCCGGTTGATCCGCCTGGCCGATCGGGCCGCGACAATCGGTACCGATCCGATCGCGGTGGCAGACCTCGCAGCCTTCGCATCCTCGACGTGGGCCGCCGCCCAGGCCGGCGGCGTCATCGCGGACACCGCCGGCCCGGTGTCCGCGTCGGCAGGATGCATCGTCGACGCCATCGCCCGAGGAGTGTCGAATGCCCCGGCGCAGTCCCTGTCCTGCCTGGCCCCGTTGGCGACTCTCGACCCACTCCTGGCCCTTCGTATCGCCGCATCGCTCCAGGTCGACGCCCTCGACCCCGCAGTCCCGCACGACGGCGACCGAGGTGGGGAACAGGATCCGGTGACGGGCAACACCGGCCGCGATTCGCCCGTGCCCGGCACCACCGACACCCCTCCCGCATCCGAGACGACCGCGCCCGAAGATTCTGTTCCTGATGCAGCACAGCAGCGCGGTTCCACGTCCGGTGGCTCGGCCACCTCCCGAGGTACTGCGTCTGCTGTCGCACCCAGCAGCGGACTGGTCACCTCGAATTTCGGCACCCGAAGCGGGACACAACACGGCGGTGTCGACATCGCCGACTCACTGGGCTCACCGATCGTCGCCGCGGCCGATGGAACGGTCATCAGCGCCGGGCCCGCACAGGGCTTCGGGCTGTGGGTTCGGATCAGACACGACGATGGATCGATCACCACCTACGGGCACAACAACGGAAATTCGGTCACGGTGGGTCAGCGCGTCCGTAAGGGCGATCGGATTGCAGAGGTCGGGAACCGCGGTAACTCGACGGGTCCGCATCTGCATTTCGAGGCGACTTCTCCCGCGGGACAGAAGGTCGATCCGCAAGCCTGGCTCGGTGAGCGTGGAGCCAGAATCGGGGTGGGCACACGTGCGCGATGAATGCGCCCGATCAGGCCCTTGCCAGTAAGCGCGATCAGGCGATGAGCTCGCGGCAGTCCCCGAGCGCGGGACGGCCGCGACAGCTCAGGTCCGTTGACTGGTCTCGCTACCGATCTTTTTCAGAAAGTCGTTGTAGGCGTTGAGTTCGCTGTACCCGTCTTCTTCGGCGTGCCGGTCCGCGGCAGCCGATTCCTCCTTTTCGTCCCGGTTCCACCGAATGCAGAAGATGAGCACCACCAGCAGGGCCACCGGCTCACCGTAGGACCACGCAAGCGCCCCGGCGAGCTTCTGATCGGATACCGGATCGACACCCCACTGCGGGGGAGGGGAGGCGAACGTGGCGAGCATGGGGGTGCTCGACATCATCAGGATGACACCGAAGAACACATGCAACGGCATCTCGACGAACAGGTCGAACAACCGGCCCAGATTGCTCTGCCGAACGGGGAGGGGGCCGACGGCGAGCACAGGGATGATGAACAGCAGCCCGCTGGCGAAGAAGAAGATCTCCATCGATACGTGCCCGATGACTGTGATGGCGAGAACATCGAAGATCGACGACAGATACAGCCCGTAATAGCTGAAGAGGAACAACGGGATCGTCAGACCTGGATGTAGTGCGATGCGCCCGGCGCGGCTACGCAACCCCGTCAGCGCCGCGATCAGTACCCACCGCCCGGCTCCGTGATGAGCGGTGGCACGCAACAGAAGTCGTCCGGGCGAACCCACCACCAACAACGGTGGGATGGTCATCGACAACGTCAGATGCTGGAACATGAAGACGCTGAACAGGCTGTATCCGTAGCGTTCGACCTGCAGTCCGGTCACCAGGACCAGCGCCGCGCAGCCGAGCAGAAAACTCGCACTCCGCCACCGTGACCATGCGATACCCCGGCCGCGGATCCGGTAGAGCCCCCAGCAGTACAGTCCGGCCATGACGATGCCGGCGATCGGCAGGATCGGGAGCGGCGGAAGATCGAAGCTCAGCAACGCTGCCAGGGTCGGCGGGCCTTCCGGGGGAGTTACGGCGGCGATGTTCATCGGGCCCCTGTCATTGCTTGTCCTTGCCTCGGATCACCAACGTCAGGGCGATGGCAGCGAGACCGAGGACAGTCAGGCCCACGATGGAGAGCAGCATCATGGTGTTCTGTTTCGGTGGCCGGTCCTCGCTGGCGGACGGGTTGTTCGGATCGTAGGCCTGCGTCGGCGTGGTCGAGGGAGCCGGCGAGGTCGCACCGCCCTGCGATTGCTGTGCAGCAGCGTCCGGGCGGGTGGCGGTCTCCGCGACGTCGACCGAAAAGCCGTACGACCCGGTGATCGGGTGCCCGTCCGCGGAGGTGACGCGGTAGCCGACGGTGTACTGCCCGTTGGGTAGGCCGTCCTCGAGCAGGACCGATACGTCGGGGCCCTCGACCGTGGCCGTACCCTGCGTCCACTGAGTATCGCCAGGACCTACCACGCTGATGGTCGCGAACGATTCGTTGATGTCCTGATTGAACTTGAGGCCGACGCCGATCGGTGCGAACTCGAGCGTCACATCGGCCGGGGGGTCGGAGCTGACGAGTTCACTGTGCGCCGATGCCGGGGCCGCGGAGAACAGTGCTGTGCCGCACATGAGCACGGCGACCAGCATCCATCGTTTCACGTTCGGTTCTCCTCTGGTCGTACTGATTCTCCTTACTACTATGCGCACTAGTAGTAAGGGGGTGTGAGCCTACGGGGGTCGGTCGACCGTGTTACTTGTCGACGTCCGGCCGTTTCGATACGTCCGGTCCGGCAATCGCTTCGGTGATCACTTCCGAGGGCGCGATCGAATCCGAGTGCGGGCCACCGACGTGCTGCTCGGCGCGGATGCGTTCGACCATGTGCGGATAGTGCAGCTCGAACGCCGGCCGCTCGGAGCGGATCCGGGGCATCTCGATGAAATTGTGCCGCGGGGGTGGGCAACTGGTCGCCCACTCGAGGGAGTTACCGAAGCCCCAGGGGTCGTCGACGGTGACCACTTCGCCGTAGCGGTAGCTCTTGAACACGTTCCAGATGAACGGCAGCGTCGAGGCCCCGAGGACGAACGATCCCACGGTCGAGATCTGGTTGAGGGTGGTGAATCCGTCGGACGGGAGGTAGTCGGCGTAGCGGCGCGGCATTCCTTGGGCGCCGAGCCAGTGCTGGACGAGGAAGGTGGCGTGGAAGCCGAGGAACGTCAGCCAGAAGTGCCACTTGCCCAGTCGTTCGTCGAGCATGCGGCCGGTCATCTTGGGGAACCAGAAGTAGATGCCGGCGTAGGTCGCGAACACGACCGTTCCGAACACGACGTAGTGGAAGTGCGCGACGACGAAGTAGGTGTCGGTGACGTTGAAGTCGATGGGCGGGCTCGCCAGGAGCACTCCGGACAGTCCACCGAAGACGAACGTGATCAGGAATCCGATGGAGAAGAGCATGGGGGATTCGAGGGTGACCTGGCCGCGCCACATGGTGCCGATCCAGTTGAAGATCTTCACCCCGGTCGGCACGGCGATGAGGAAGGTCATGAACGAGAAGAACGGCAGCAGCACGGCACCGGTGGCGTACATGTGGTGCGCCCACACCGCGATGGACAGGGCGGCGATGCCGACGGTGGCGTAGATCAACCCCTTGTACCCGAAGATGGGTTTGCGGGAGAAGACCGGGAAGATCTCCGAGACGATTCCGAAGAACGGTAGCGCGATGATGTAGACCTCGGGGTGTCCGAAGAACCAGAACAGGTGCTGCCAGAGCAACGCTCCGCCGTTGGCGGGATCGAAGATGTGGGTGCCGAGTTTCCGGTCGGCGAGCAGGCCCATCAGTGCTGCGGTCAGCAGTGGGAACGCCAGCAGGATCAAGATCGAGGTCACCAGGATGTTCCAGGTGAAGATCGGTAGCCGGAACATCGTCATTCCCGGTGCGCGCAGGCACACCACGGTGGTGACCATGTTGACCCCGCCCAGGATGGTGCCCAGGCCGGCGACGAGCAGGCCCACGATCCACAGGTCGGATCCGATACCGGGGGAGTAGACGGCGCTGCTCAACGGGGTGTACGCGGTCCAGCCGAAGTCTGCGGCACCGCCGGGGCTGATGAAACCTGCGGTGGTGACCAGTGCGCCGAACAGGTACAGCCAGTAGGAGAAGGCATTGAGCCGGGGGAAGGCGACATCGGGTGCGCCGATCTGCAGCGGCAGGATGTAGTTGCCGAAGCCGAAGACGATCGGGGTGGCGTAGAGCAGCAGCATGATCGTGCCGTGCATGGTGAAGAGCTGGTTGTACTGCTCGTTGGAGAGGAACTGCATTCCCGGGACCGCGAGTTCGGAGCGCATGATCAACGCCATCAGGCCACCGACGAGGAAGAACCCGAACGAGGTCACCAAGTACATCAGCCCGATGACCTTCGGATCGGTGGTGGTGACCATCGTGTGCAGGAACGACCCCTTGCGTGCCCCGCGGGGAGGATAGGGGCGGACCGCCGGCGCAGCCGGAGGAGATGTCAGCGCCGTCATGGAACCACCTTCGAATCGCACGCGAATTACAGGACGCGTCCGACAGCCTAGCCCAAATACTATGCAGCATAGTATTTTGGGGGTGGTTCAAGTCAGCAGAACCGCGCACGCTGCGGCGGAGACCGCACTGAGGGTGAGGATTGCCATGGCGGCCGGCACCACGAGCGGCAGCACGGCGGCGGCAGCGTACGCGCCTGCTCCGGTTCGGGTCGGCGTGTGCGCGCTCGTGTCGAGGTGATGCAACCGCTCGGCGGTCGATTCCCCGATCAGGCCCAACGCCCACAGTGGACGCGCCGAATGCGCCTGCGAGACCGTCGACAAGGCCGAACGCACAGTGTCGGCGCTGGTGACCGCGGCCGCGGACCGGTCGGCTGCGACCTCGACCAGAACCCGCACCGCTGCAGGTGCCGCGGCGAAGAGGGGAACGCGAGGAAGTGCTTTGGCCAGGATCTCGCAGATGTTGACGATGCGGTGGTGGCGCCCGCGCAGGTGGGCACGTTCGTGTGCGATCACTGCCCGCTGTTGATCGGGATCGAGATGGGCAAGCAGGCCTTCGGTGGCCACGACGTAGCCGGGGCGACCGTCGATGCTGTAGGCCAGCGGGAGCGGGTGGTCGAGCCACATGATCGGTTCGGGTCCGGGGTCCGTGCGCGCGACGACGGCGATGACATCGCGGTGATAGTCGCGGACTTTGGACCGGGCTCGAAGCTGACGGCGAGTCGAGCGCAGGACGCGCGCCGACGCCGATACCGCGAGGACGACCGATGCCCCGGCGACCGCTTCCCCGATCCACGGCTGCGCCGCGTGTTGCAGTGACCCCAGACAGCGGACGGCGAGTTCGACCATGCCCTCGGCGGGCGCATGACCGGGCCAGAGCAACACGGCCACCGCGGATCCCACGAGAAACAGCACCCCGGCGATGCTGCCGATCCATGCGGTCAAGGCGAGAGTGGGGCTCACGGTGCGGGTGAGCGAGGTCAGCGGCTGCGGCAGGGCGACGGCCGCGATGATCGCCGCGAGGAGCAACACCAGCGCGACGATCACCGGTTCACGTCCGGCAGGTTCCCCCGCAGAGCGTCGAGCTCGTCGTCGGTGACGGTTTTCGCGAAATGCATCAGCACCGCGGCCGAGTCGGTACTGGTGTCGAGGATTTCGCGCAGCGCTTGCGAGGTGGCCTCCGCGCGCGACTGCACGGGCGAGTAGAGATAGGCGCGTGACTGCTTGGTCCGCTCGACCCACCCTTTCTCGTGGAGATGGGTCACGACGGTCAGGATCGTGGTGTAGGCGGGGTTTCTGTCGGCCATGAGTTCACGCAGGTCGTGGACCGACTGTGGTCGGTCACATTCCCAGAGCACGTTCATCACCTCCGCTTCGAGATCACCGAGCCTTTTCATCGCCAGATCTTCTTTCCTCGTCGTGTCAGCTGATATCGACTCCGCGTGCCGACAGCCACGCCGTCGGGTCGGACTTGGCACCGTCGGGTTGCCACACTTCGTAATGCAGGTGGGGTCCGGTGGATTGGCCTCGGTTGCCTACCGTAGCAATGAGCTCGCCGGCTTTCACGCGTTGACCGGCGGTGACGAGCGCCTGGTCTATGTGGCCGTACACCCCGATCGTGCCGTCGTCCTGACGAATACGCACCCACAGGCCGAACCCTTGCGCCGGCCCTGCTTCGATGACCTCACCGTCGGTCACCGATACGATCGGCGTCCCGATCGTATTGGCGATGTCGAGTCCGTAATGCGTTGTCCCCCAACGCGGCCCAGAACTGGAGGTCAATGTGCCCGACACCGGCACCACCGAGAGCGGGCGCCGCGCCTCGGCATCGCGTGCGGCGCGCTCCGCCGCCCGAACTCCCCCCTCGGCGAGTTGCTCGGTCATGCGCTGCGCGAGCCGGCCGACATCGAGATCGGGCATTTGCAACACCTGCGGGGGTGAGGCGACGACCGGGCTCGGCGGCAGGACGCCGGCGGGAGGGCTATCGATACTCGCAGCGCTGAGCGCCACACTGTCCTGCGACCCGGTGTTCGGAGACGTCGCTGCCGCGGACAGAAAGGCACCGACCGCGACCGACGCAGCGATGGCGCGGCCACCCGGCTTCGGCACCCGGCGGCGATGAAGTCCGCGGCGAGCACGTCGCGACACGGCCTGCACTACATCGCGGCCACCGTCGCCGTGTGTCGTCTCGTCCGGACCGGCCACGTGCACCCACATCGACGCGGCAGTGTCCGCGGCCGCGGTGTCCCAGGCGGCGCTGACCGCGTGAGCGGGTACATCCGGTGCGGGCGTCTGCGCCGAAGGCGTGTGCTCGTCCTGCGACCGATTGTCGGAGTACACGGTCTCGGCGGGCGACTCGGTCACGAAACGCGAGGGTGCGAACCCGGCGTGTCGATGACGGGGGTGATCGATGAGCGCCGTCGGCCTGTTGCCGACGGGCATCGAGACCGCGACGCCGGGTGCCGGCGCTGCGTAGTCGTCGTCGATCGGATCGGGTGTGCGGTGTCGGGCCAAGATCACAATCCTTGGTGGCTACGAGGCCGTGGCCTCGCTCGAGATAACGAAATGGTGACGGTCAGGCCACAGGTTACTACTATCGAGCATAGTTTTTCCATCCCACTCGACCCGGATTCGTCCGTACCGCTGGTCACGGTCCTCGGAGGACATCCCGCCGGGCTACGACATCCCGCCGGGCTACGACATCCCGCCGGGCTACGACATCCGCACCGGAACAGGGCTGGGCGTTTCGGGTATCAGGGGTGATCGCGCCGAGAGGACAGGCCACCGAGCATGGTGTTGTACGCCTCGAGTTCGGTATCACCTTGATCGTCGACTCGGCGGTCTCGTTGCCGTGCCGCGCTCTCGTCGGCCGCCGACCACCGGACCGCGGCGAGAACCGCGGCAGCGAGCAACGGCAACTCCCCGATGCCCCACGCCAGAGTGCCGCCGCGCCGCTGGTCGGCCAGCAGGTCTGCGTTCCAGTCCAGACGCAGTCCGCTGTAGAAGCTCGCTCCGAGCGCGGTCTCGAGATCGATCGTCACGACGAGGAAGAATGCGAACCCGGCCAATGCGGTGATACTCGCGAGCAACTTCGTCAGTCCCGCGATCGGTCTCGGTACCGGGTCTTCGCCGACCGTGCCCCAGAACATCACCATCCCGACGGTCAGGAACCAGCCCTTCATCACCATGTGTGCCACATGCGAGTCGGCGACGGTGTCGAACAGTCCGCCGGGGTAGAGCAGGTAGAAGCTGCTCAGGAACACCGTGGTGCTGACCCACGGGTGTATCGCGATCCGGGCTGCTCGGCTCTGCCATGCAGCCCGGAGCCATTCGCGCGAGCCCGGTGCTTCGGCTGCCGGCGCGGTCGGCAGGACCGAGGCGAACAAGGTTGCCGGTCGGCCGAGGACCAACAGCAACGGCACGGCGATGGCGACCGCGGTCAGTCCCGCCATGTGCACGCTGAACATCGCCGGGCTGTAGAGCCCGACCCCGGACGAGGTCGCCACGAGCAGCACCGCAGTGCCCATCAACCAGCTCGCTGTCCACCGCCTCTGCCATGGCAGGCCTACCCGCCGGCGGCGCCGCACGGCCACCAGGTACAGGACGGCCGCGATCACCGCAGCGGAGCCGAACACCAGGTCGAAACGCCACTCGAACGCCAACCGCGCAGCGGTGGGCGGGCCGTCCAACACGTAGCCCAAGGCCTCTTCGTGCGCCTGGGGCAGCGAGGTGTCCTGCGGCGGGGGCGGGGGAGTGCGGCCCAGTGCGACCGCCAGGCCCACTGTGGTGACGAGAACGAGGGTCTCGATCATCGACAACGTGATCAGGGATCTGCGCCTCGCGGGGTCGTGAGCCAGAGCGCGGACCGTTCGTCGTCGCTGTATCCACCCGAGGGTCCCCACGATCGCCAGGGCTGCGATCTTCGCCAGTATCAGAGCGCCGTACGTCGAATCCCACAGCGACGTCACGGGCACTCGCACGGCAGCGTTGACCACTCCGGAGACCGCCATGATCACGAACGCGACCAGAGCGAGCGTCGAGTAGCGGCGGGTCGCGACGGCAAGGTGTCCACCTCCGCGCAGCGCATGAGCGAGAAGTGCGAGGAGTCCGCCCACCCACAGAGCGGCAGCGAGGATGTGCAGGATCAACGAGTTCGTCGCGATGTCGTGATTGCCGCCGGTCGAGGAGTGGCCGGTGACCGCGCGCGGGATCAACGCGAGCATCGACAGGGCGAACAAGGCGGGGGTCCATCGATGCCGCAACACCGCCGCGCATGCTGCGGCGGTGATCGCCGCGACCGCAGAGGTGATGGCCCATGCAGTGGAGGCCTCGACATCGCCGATCGCACCGAGGAACTGCACCGGTTGCGCTGCAACGGATCCGACAGGTTGACCCGAGGCGTCCGAGAGTGTCAGCGGCACCAACGCCGCCGCGCACACCGCCCACACTGCGGAGGCCTTCGCCGCGGTGCGGACGGCGATGTACCCGTCGATGTCGAGCACACCCGACCTCTGAGGCGGAACGAGAAATGCCGCGAGGAGCAGCGACCCCGCCGCCACGACGGCAGCCACCTCGCCGATCGCGGTCAGTGCCGGGATCCCGTACGTGGTGATCGGGCCCGGATCGGGCAGACCCAACAGCACGAGCGCTTGCGACGTCGACATCGCTGCGAGCAGTGCAGCGACCACCGCGGCAATCGCTGCGCACAGCACCATCACCTGCGATCCGGAGCGTCGATCCACTGCGCCGCGGGTCGAATGGGCCGCTTCGGTGGCCATGGTGTGCGCCTCTTCCCGGTGGATCGTGTTTCCGGCATGGGCGCGAGGCAGTCCGACCTGCGCCGACAATGAACTACTACGAATGATAGTTGTACGAGTCCGGGCAGCCACCGCCGGATGATCCTTCAACACTTGCATGTATGCGCATATCGCAATATGTTGTCGTTCTGCGGATCTGACACGACGAAGGAGCAACGATGGGGCACGGACATGGCCACGGGATAGAGCCGGGTTCACCGGCCAGCGCGTCCGGTAAGCACCTCGGGCGACTGTGGATCGCTGTCGGTCTGGGGGCGGTCACCCTGGTGACGCAGGTCGTCGTCGGCCTGTCCACCTCGTCGCTGGCGTTGCTCTCCGATTCCGCACACGTGTTCACCGACGTGTTCGGGGTGCTGATGGCGATCGTGGCGATCACACTCGCACAGCGACGATCGACCAAGGCTGCCCGCACGTTCGGGCTCTACCGAGCCGAGGTGTTCGCCGCATTGTTCAATGCACTTCTGCTGTTCGGTGTGGCCGGTTGGATTCTCTACGAAGCCGCGCAACGCATCACGAATCCGCCCGAGGTCCCCGGCGTCCCGGTGATGGCGGTGGCCACCCTCGGGCTCGTGATGAACCTCATCGCGTTCGTCCTGCTGCGCAGCGGCGCCAAGGACAGCCTCAATGTTCGGGGTGCGTATCTCGAGGTGATGGCGGACATGCTCGGCTCGATCGGCGTACTGGTCAGCGGACTGGTCACCGTCCTGTTCGGGTGGCGGTACGCCGACCCGGTCATCGCGGTCGCCATCGGCGTGTTCGTCCTGCCACGCGCGTTCAACCTGGGCCGTCACGCCGTACGAATTCTGCTGCAACATGCTCCGGCGGGCATCGATGTCGCCGCCGTGGAAAGGGCCCTGACCGATGTCGACGATGTCGAAGAGGTGCACGATCTGCACATATGGACACTGACGTCGGGGATGGAGGTCGCGTCGGCGCATCTGACGGTCGCCCCGGAGGCCGAGACACCGCGGGTGCTCGCTGCAGCGCAGCAGGTTCTCCGCAACGAGTTCGGTCTCGAACACGCCACTGTGCAGGTCGAACCCCGGGAAGGCGAAGGCCGGTGCCGAGAGGTCAATTGGTAGGCAGGTCTCGACCCGGTGCGCGATCGGCACGCTGTGCTGTCGTCGACACGGCAGCGATGTACCGAACCGGCACCCGTCGGGTGGGGGCACAGAGTGGGTCCTCGAGTGCCGCACATCGGCCCGGTCGAGACCGTTCACCCCGAACCCGTCCACCTCGCATGTTCGCGCCCGGTGATGGATCAGTCGACGGTGAGGGTATCGACGGTTCTGGTCACGGCACGGTTCGGCAGTGGCTCGGTGGCGGGGCTGCGCATGACCGCCCCGTCGGTGATCGAGAACGCACTGTTGTGGCAGGGGCACTCGATCGTGCCGTTGCGAACTCGGTTCACTGTGCACCCTCGGTGAGAACAGATAGCCGAGAAGGCCCGGAAGATACCGGGTTCCGGTTGGGTGACGACGACCTGCCGGTCGGCGAGCACGATTCCACCGCCGACAGGAACATCGTTCACCGACAAGGTGACGGGACCGTCGGAAGCGGTGTCCTCACCGGACGGGGCTTCGCCGACGCTGCATCCGGCGGCAGTCAGGCACGCTGTAGCGCAGCTCGTAGCGAGAAAAATACGGCGCGGTAGCGCCGGGATGTCCTCGCTCATACAGCAGGCTCCCCTCGGTACGCCTCGGTGAGCGAGAGGCGACGATCGCGTGTCGGTGGTTGTAGTCGACTATGTTTCGAGCAGTTCCGGTGTCGATCACCCTCACTGTTCGAGCGGATCAGCATGATTGTCCTGTCGCGAATGTATGTGCACTGCAGGGCATTCGATTCGAACGCCGAGATATCTCATGCACGTTCACGATCCGGCGCTGTCGGGCACTGCGGGCAGAGGGGCAACCCTTGTGCCCTCTCGCGTGCCAGTGCCGCCCCGATCATCAGCACCACCCCGCAGGTGATGTAGATGTCGGCGAGGTTGAATGTCGGCCACCAACCGGTGTGAAAGTAGTCCGTGACCGCACCGTCGACAAGCCGGTCCAGAACGTTGGACAGCGCGCCGGCGAGGATCAACGCCAGCGCCACCGTGGTCCACTGCTCCCCGTGCCGAGCGCTGTGCCATCCGTAGGCCGCGACCCCGGCGGTGATCGTCGCCGTGACCGACACGATCACCCATAGGGGCAGCGAATTGCCCAGACTGAAGGCCATTCCGCGGTTGAAGGCGAGCCGCAATTCGAGGATCGGTAGTGGGATCGGAGAGCCGACCAATGCTTCTTGCGCCCAGTAGTCGACGGTCAGCGCGGTAGCGACCAATGTCAGCACGAGAGTCACTGCGTAAGCACGCAGCCGCGTGGGAGACGTGGTGGGCGAGCGGTTCACGGATCCTCGTTCTCGGGTGTGTATCTCGGACAGGTGCTGGGTGTCGACGGAAGGGGATCGGTCACCGCCGCAGAGTTGCCATCACATAAAATACTATGCACCATAGTAGTTGATGAACGGCAGAGGCTCCTCCGGTACCGGCTGCACGCGCGTGCCGTCATGAGATCGGCTCCCGGCATCGAGCCCGGGCCTCGACCTCTCGTCTACGACCCGAGCCGGGCGCGGTGGGTGACCGGCAGCAACGGAGTCCGCGCGTGGATCCGGCTCCTCGCCGCCGCCTCATCCGGGCTGATGTTGTATGCCACATTCCCGCCCATCGATCTGTGGTTTCTCGCTCCGGTAGCACTTGCAATGCTGCTGTTGGCTGTGCGCGGGCGAGGGGCGCGTGCGGGGGCCGGCTACGGCTTCGTCGCCGGCTCGGCGTTCTTCGTGCCTCTGCTGCCGTGGGTGGGGGAGTACGTCGGATCGGTGCCGTGGCTGGCGCTGTCCGTCGTTCAAGCACTCTTCGTGGCACTGTTCGGTGCGGTAGCGGATCGGATGTCCCGACTGCCGTGGGCGCCGGTCTGGGTGGCGAGCGCCTGGGTGGCGATGGAAGCGGCACGATCTCGGGTCCCGTTCGGCGGCTTCCCTTGGGGCCGCATCGCATTCGGTCAATCCGACGGGCCGCTGCTGCCTCTGGCTGCGGTGATCGGCGCGCCGGGGTTGTCGTTCGTCGTGGTGCTGATCGGGTCCGCTCTGGCCGGCGTCGTTGCCTCCGGTCGCATCACCCGCAGAACTGCAGCAGCGTCGTGCATCGGTGTGGCCACTGCTGTAGGGGCGCTCACGATGGTGGCTCCACTGTTCGCTCCGCCGCAGCAGGACACGGTCACCGTCGCCTTGGTGCAAGGCAACGTCCCGCGTCTCGGTCTCGACTTCAACGCCCAACGACGCGCGGTTCTCGACAACCATGTTCAGCGCACCATCGAGCTCGCCGCCGACATCGACTCCGGCCGCGTACGCGCACCCGACCTGGTCATCTGGCCGGAGAACTCCTCCGACATCGATCCCCTGCGCAACCCCGACGCCGCCGCACGTATCGACGCCGCGGCCCGCGCCGTCGGAGTCCCCGTACTCGTCGGCACGGTTCTCCGCCGAGACGACGGCACCACGAGCAACACCTCGATCGTGTGGGATCCCGTCACCGGGCCCGGGCAGAGGCACGACAAGCGGCAACTGGTGCCGTTCGGGGAGTACCTGCCGATGCGCACGATCGTCACCGCACTCTCTCCCTATGCCGCCCAGGCAGGAAACTTCACCCCGGGCCAGGGCAACGGCGTCCTCGACCTCGCCGGAGTGCACGTCGCGGTGGCCACCTGCTACGAGGTCGCCTTCGACTCGTTGCTCACCGACTCCGTGCGCGCCGGTGCCCAGCTGATCGCAGTGCCCACCAACAACGCCACTTTCGGTCGGACGAACATGACCTATCAACAACTCGCCATGTCGCGGGTACGAGCGGTCGAACACGGGCGCAGCGTCGTCGTGTCGGCCACCAGCGGCGTCAGCGCCGTCATCGATGCACGCGGGGAGGTCGTCGAGCGCACGGAGCTGTTCACCCCCGCAGCTGTCGTCACCGAGGTGTCACTGAGCACCACCCTCACCCCGGCGACGATCACCGGCAGCGTTCCGGAATGGATTGCCGCCACCGGCGCTGGTGCAGCACTGGCGTTCTCGCTGCTGCGCCGACCACGCTCCATCACACCGAACCCCGCAAACTACTATGTCGCGTAGTATTTAGATGGTGGTCGGTGAAGGGCGTGCGGAGATGACGATCGACGAACACCCCCGTGCGCACTCGCCGGGACTGGTGCGCAGAACAGTGGCGATGCTGCGCAACCGGTGGCGACAACTGACGTCGATGCGGACAGCGTTGGTGCTGCTGTTCCTCCTCGCCGCCGCAGCTGTCCCCGGCGCTTTGCTGCCGCAGCGCAATCTCAATACCCAGGCCGTCGATTCTTTCATTGCCGCGCGTCCGGTTCTCGGGCCGGTGATGGACACGCTGGAATTGTTCGACGTGTTCGCGAGTTCCTGGTTCACCGCGATCTACGTCCTGTTGTTCGTGTCGCTGATCGGCTGTCTGACTCCCCGGTTGATCGAGCACGGCAAAGCTCTTCGCGCACAACCTGTTCGAGTACCGCGAAACCTCACTCGACTACCGTTGCATCATTCGGGCACCCTCGCCGGTGACCCCGAGAAGGTGATCGCCGACATCGCGCGGCACTTGAAAGGGTGGCGTACCGCCGTTCGACCCGAGCCCGATGGGGCACTGACTCTCTCGGCGGAGAAGGGCTACACCCGCGAGGCCGGGAACCTGCTGTTTCACTTCTCGCTGATCGGTCTGCTCGCGGCCATCGCGATCGGCAAACTGTTCGGCTACGAAGGCTCGGTCATCGTCATCGCCGACAACGGGCCCGGTTTCTGCAACACCTCGCCCGCGATCTACGACTCCTTTCGCGCCGGCAACAGCACCGACGGCACCGGACTCGAGCCGTTCTGTATCCGGGTCAGAGATTTCACCGCCGACTACCTCGAGAACGGTCAGGCCGAGATGTTCACCTCGAACATCTCCTACCAGAGCGCCGACGACATCGCCGCCGACACCTGGCGCGACTATCAACTCAAAGTCAACGAACCCCTCCGGCTCGGCGACGAACGCATCTACCTCACCGGACACGGCTACGCCCCCGAGTTCACCGTCACCTTCCCCGACGGCCAGACCCGCACCGAAGCGCTGCAGTTCCGCCCCGACGACGCCACCACGTTCCTCAGCAGCGGCGCGCTGCGATTCGACCCACCCGGGGGGACCTACGCCACCGCCGAGGAGCGCCGCCGAGGGCAGATCGCCATCGAAGGACTCTTCGCGCCCACCGCGCAATTCAACGGCAACCTGCTCTCCTCCCGCTTCCCGGAACTGGTCGATCCCGCGGTGGCAGTGGACATCTACAAAGGCGACACCGGTCTCGACACCGGCATCCCGCAGTCGATCTTCTCCCTGGACCAGGAGATGATCAACCAGGGCCGGCTGGTCAAGCAGGACCGGGTCAACCTGCGGCCCGGAGAATCGACGACCCTCTCCGACGGCACCGTCGTCCGGTTCGACGGTGCCAAGGAATTCGCGAACCTCCAGGTCGGATACGACCCCGCGCAGCGGTGGGTGCTCGTGTTCGCGGTCACGATGATGACCGGACTACTGGTGTCCCTGGTCATCACACGTCGCCGTGTCTGGTTCCGGGTCCACCCCGGCGAGCGCGGTCTCTCGCCAGTGGACATGGGTGGCCTGGCTCGCACCGATCACGCCGGCTGGGGACCGGAATTCCAGACCCTTCGGTTGAAGATCTGGCCGCACACGCAGAGCCCGTCCGAGAACCACGACAGAGAAACGGTGTAGCACCATGCCGATCGACGACACCCTCGCCCGGTGGAGCGACATCAGCTTCGAGACCGCCTTCGTGGTCTATCTCCTCGCCGCGATCGCATTCCTCGCACAGCTCGCAACGACCCGTAGCGCGGAACTGCACAATACGGAGCGACTTCGTGCTCGGATCATTGCTGCCACGTCGACGACGCCCGGACGCATTCCCGACGCACCCCGGCGAGTTCCATCCGAACGTTTCGGGCGTAGCGGACTCGGGCTGGTGATGGTGGCACTGACCCTGCATATCGGGTCGATCATCCTTCGCGGGATCGCCACCGGCAGGCCGCCGTGGGGCAACATGTACGAATTCGTCTCGGTCACCTGCGCAGCAGGTGTAGTCGCTGCACTGGTGGTGCTGCGCTCGACGCAGCTACGCACCCTGTGGTTGTTCGTTCTGGTGCCGACGTTGATCCTGCTGTTCGTCGCCGGCACCGTGCTGTACGCCGACGCAGCACCGGTGGTACCGGCACTGCAGTCGTACTGGCTGCCGGTGCACGTCTCCATCGTCTCGCTCGGCAGCGGGGTGTTCCTGATCTCCGGGGTTGCGAGCATACTGTTCCTGATCCGCATGAAGCATCCCGAGGACTCGGGCAGCCGCGTGAGCCGGATCGCAGCCCGCCTGCCCTCCGCGCAGACACTGGACATCGTGGCCTACAAGACCACGATCTTCGCCTTCCCGCTCTTCGGCGTCGGCGTCATCCTCGGCGCTATCTGGGCCGAAGCCGCGTGGGGCCGGTTCTGGGGCTGGGATCCGAAAGAAACGGTCTCCTTCATCACCTGGATCGTCTACGCCTCCTACCTGCACGCCCGCGCCACCAGCGGGTGGCGCAACACCCGCGCAGCATGGATCAACATCGCCGGATTCGTGGCGATGCTGTTCAATCTGTTCATCATCAACATGGTCGTCTCCGGCCTGCACTCCTACGCAGGCCTGAACTGATGACCGCTATCTGCCTCTCAGCGCGTCCGTACGGTCCTGCGGAATGGGCATCGGCGACATCGGTCCCGCCTCGACCCGGCCGGTGTTACCGGCCGGGTATCGCCCCGACCACGATCCTGGAGCAGCGATCACGATCCGGATCACCTGACCCCAGGATTCGCGCCGATCATGTTCTACCGCCGCAGCTTTCACCATCGCGGCGTGGTTGAGAGCATGCAATCACGGATAGTGCTGCGAGAGGATGTGTGTTCGTTCGAGGTGGTGCCAGCGCACCTCTGTTGTCGATGCCGCTGCTGCTGGGGTCATGTCGATCCCGTAGAGCCTGCATGCAGTCCGATCACCGCCCGCAGGTCTCTACCTTCCCTGACCGAGTTCGCTTCGCGCGGGAGTCGATGTGCAGCAGGTACATCCATCCGAGCACCCGGAGCTGCTGCCGTCGTCTGCTCCGATCGCCGAGGGTGACGGTGCGGTGGTGGCGGCCAGTAGGTTCCCAGATGCGAGAGGCGCAGCGTTCCTCGGCGTCGGGGCCGGAGCGCAGCAGGCATCCTCGAAGGCCGCTGCGGGTGCGATCGTGACATTGAGGGCACCGGATGCCGTAGGCGGTGGGACGAACCCGTCCAACGGTGTGGTGCGGGCGGCACGAATCGCATTGGCGATCACCAGGACTTCGGCGAGTTCGTGGACGAGCACCACAGTCGCCAAACCGAGGACGCCGGTGGCAGCCAGTGGGACGAGCACGCCGATGATCGCGATCGACAGGGCGATGTTCTGGACCATGATGCCGCGGGCATGCCGAGCGTGGGCCAGCACCTGCGGTAGATGCCGGAGGTCTTCCCCCATGAGGGCAACATCGGCGGTCTCGATGGCAACGTCGGTTCCCATTGCGCCCATGGCGATACCGACATCTGCGGTCGCCAAGGCGGGAGCGTCGTTGATGCCGTCGCCGACCATGGCAATCTTGCGTCCGGCCGCGATGTCGGCGAGCAGGGCCGCTTTGTCCTCGGGCAGTAGTTCGGCGTGGACGGCGGTGATACCCGCCTGGGTCGCCAGGGCCTGCGCAGTGAGTGCGTTGTCGCCGGTGAGCATCGCAGTGTCGATACCGAGCGCGGTGAGTTGGCGGACAGCCTCGGCGGCCTCGGGCCGCAGTTCGTCGCGGACGGCGATCGCAGCGATCAGGACTCCGGCGCGTTCGACGAGAACGACTGTGGCACCGCTGCTTTGGAGACGAGCGACGTCGGCGCGGAACTCCTCGGAGCTGGGGTGGGTGTCGAACCAGCTCGGTTTCCCGAGCCTGATCGCGGCTCCGTCGAGGGTGCCGGTCAGGCCGTGTCCGGCGATGGCAGTGACATCATCGGCTGCCGCGACGGTCGATACGGAAGCGAGGATGGCGCGGGCGAGTGGATGCTCGCTGCGCGCTTCGAGCGCAGCAGCAACGGCCAGCGCGGCGTCGCGGCCGATTCCCGCAGCGGTGACGACGTCGACGACCTCCGGTCGTCCTGCGGTGAGGGTGCCGGTCTTGTCCACGGCGACGACGCGGATGCGGCCCAGCTCTTCTACTGCTGCACCGCCTTTGATCAATGCCCCGTTGCGGCTCGCAGCCCCGATCGCCGCCACCACCGACAGCGGCACCGAGATGGCCAACGCGCACGGTGATGCCGCGACCAGGACCACCAGTGCGCGTTCGAGCCACAACATGGGGTCACCGAGCACCGCACCGACGCCGGCGACGAGGGCGGCGAGAATCATGATCGAAGGCACGAGGGGACGTGCGATCCGGTCCGCGAGCCGCTGGCCGGCCCCTTTGCGGTCCTGGGCCTGTTCGACGATGCGGACGATGCGCGCAAGCGAACTCTCCGATGCCGGCGCGGTGACGGTGATCTCGATGGCTCCGCCGCCGTTGATGGCACCGGCATGCACCTCGTCGCCGACACCGGCTTCGATGGGCACGGACTCGCCGGTGATCGCGGACACGTCCAGATTCGTCGAACCGCGTGCGATGGTGCCGTCCGTGGCAGCTCGCTCGCCCGGTCGCAGCACCATGGTGTCCCCGATCACGACATCGTCGGGGGGCAGGGCCTGCTCGGTTCCACCGCGCAGGACCGACACTGTCGGCGGCACCAAGGACAGAAGTGCGCGTAGTCCGCGGCGGGTCTTGGTGACCGCGTACTCCTCGAGTCCCTCGGCGACGGAAAACAGGATGCCGAGCATCGCGGCCTCGGGGATCTGGCCCAATGCGATGGCACCGAGGAGCGCGATCGTCATCAGCGTGCCGACACCGATGCGGCCGTGTCGCAGATTTCTCACCGTCGCGGGAACGAAGGTGACGGCCGCGATCGCGGCAGCGATCAGACCGCCGACGGTCGCGACCGCATCGGCACCCGTTCGACCGAGCAACCACGATGCGGCGAGGATGATCGCGGCTACCGATGCGAGTTGCAGCTCGCGGACCTGCCACAACCTCTGGGGTACGTCGGTCGGAGCCGGACCTGCCGTGCCCGTACCGTCGGCGGCCGGTTCGGTGGTCGGCGCAGCGGGGGTCGGTCCGCAGCACGCGTCAGCCATGATCGACCCCGGTGAGATCAGCGGTGGCCGAGGCGGTGGCCAGTGGCTCGGTCAGTATCGAGAGCAGTCGGGCGCCGCGATCGGTGAGCGAATACATGACCAACTTTCCCTCTCTGTTCGATGTGACGGCGTCCGCGGCTTTGAGTTTGCGGAGATGGTGGGAGACCAGCTTCTGGCTCTGTCCCACGATCCACGCAACATCGCAGCCGCACATCTGCCCGCCGGCGTTCAACGCGAGCGCGATGGTCAGTCGGGTGGGGTCACCGAAAGCTCGGGCAGCGTCGGCGACCGGTTCGATATCGCCGAGAGCAGGCAAGGCTGCGCGCACCCTCTCGGCGTGAGGGAGGTCCATACACAACAGATCGCACGAGTCCAAAGGTTCCAAGGCCATGGGCACAATCTAACAATCATGCGATCGTCAGGGAAGACCTTTCGGTCGACGTTCGTACGATTGTTAGTCTCACAACGGGTCGAAACGCCCATATCGGGCCCGTTGATCAGTCCGAACGAGTCGAGAAGGTAGTTGTATGAGCCGAGCGTTGAAGATTTCCCTGTCCCTGGTGGTCGTGTTCGCCGCCGCGTTGGCTGTATTTCTGGTGGTGGACCGATCGGGCACGCCGGATGCTGCCGCCGCCGAGCAGGCCGCCGCCGACCCTGCCTCGATCGCGGTGCGCGAGAACAGTCATCGGTTGAACTCGGTGCCCGACGGCCGGGTCACGTTCGTGGAGTTCCTCGACTTCGAGTGCGAGGCCTGCCGGTCTGTCTACCCAGCGATCGAACAATTGCGTGAGGAGTACGGCGACCGGGTGAGCTTCGTGGCCCGCTACTTTCCCATCGCCTCGCACTTCAATGCCGAACGCGCCGCACGCGCTGTCGAAGCCGCAGCACAGCAGGGCGGCTTCGAGGACATGTATCAGCGCATGTACGAGACGCAGGCGCAGTGGGGCGAACAGCAGGTTCCGCAGGACGAGTTGTTTCGGAGCTTCGCCGTCGAGCAAGGACTCGACATGAGCGCCTTCGATGCCGCTTACACCGACCCTGCGACGCTCGAACGCATCGAGGCCGACGTCGCCGACGGGATCGCGCTCGGCGTCCAGGGCACCCCGACGTTCTTCCTCAACGGCACCAAGATCGAACCCACCACCTACGGAGACCTCACCGATGCCCTCGACGCTGCACTCGGCTGACCGCGCAGCCGCTCTCACCCGACGCAGCGGACCGTTCGCCCGAAGCCTGCCCTGGCTGCTGCTGGTAGGAGGCGTGATCGGACTGGCCGCCGCGTTCGTACTCACGGTAGAGAAGTTCGCCCTTGCGCTCGATCCCGCCTACGCCCCGACCTGCAGTATCAATCCGGTACTCAACTGCGGATCGGTGATGGACACCCCGCAGGCGTCTGCGTTCGGATTTCCCAATTCCCTTCTCGGGATCGCGGGCTTCGCCGTCGTGGCGGCAGTGGGTGCCGCCCTGCTCGCCGGAGCCGTGTTCGCGCAGTGGTTCTGGAGTGCACTGCAGGTCGGTGTCACTGCTGCTGCGGTCTTCGTGCACTGGCTGATCGTGCAGAGCCTCTACGACATCGGCGCGCTGTGCCCGTACTGCATGGCGGTGTGGGCGGTCACCGTACCGATCTTCTGGTACGTCACGCTGCGCAACCTCGACCGCGGGGCTCCGAGTGCGGGCCGGCGGCAGTGGGCGGGAGTGTTGATGCGCAATCACTCGATTGCGCTGACCGTGTGGTTTCTCGTCCTCATCGCCCTGATCGCGCAGCGTTTCTGGTCGTACTGGTCCACGCTCCTATGATCCGCGACGTACCGTTCGCCCCTCTGCCGATCTCTCGAGAAAGAAGGTCACGGCGATGACGCGCGGCTGGTCGATCGTCATGCTCGTCGTTGTCGTTGCATCGATCGTCGCACTGTGGCCCCGCTCCGGTGGCGTCGAGGGCGGCCCATCCGACGTCATCGCCAACAATGTCGCGCCGGTCGGACCCGAACCCACACTGTCCCGCCCGCCGGATGACGCGGCACGAGCAACAGCGCTACCGCTGTGTCCGCAGCCGGTGCCACACGAAGGTGGGCCGCTGGCGGGAGTGATGGCGCGCTGCATCGGCAGTGCCGACGATGTCGATCTCGTCGACGTTCTCGGCAGCGAGGTGACGCTGATCAACCTGTGGGCATCCTGGTGCGGCCCGTGCCGCACCGAGATGCCCGTAGTCGATGCCTACGCCGCAGAACCCGACGCGATCCCAGTCATCGGAATCAACGTCGAGGACCGACCCGCGGACGCGGCCGCGCTGCTCACGCAACTGGGCATCCGCTATCCGAACTACATCGACGGCGGCAGCGTCCAGGACGCGCTCTCGGCACCGCCGGTCCTTCCCCTGAGTTTTCTCGTCCGCCCGGACGGAACGATCGAGCGCATCACCGACCCGACAGTGTTCGAGACGACAGACCAGATCCGCACTGCAATAAAGGACTTCACCTCATGACACGTTTCCTACCCGTGTGGGTCGGTACTCGACGACAAGGCGGCACGCCCACCGCGGCAATCGGATCGATTCTTGCCGTCGTACTACTGATCTCCGGATGCTCCGCTGGTGCCGACGCTGCACCGTCCGGCGGGAGCTTCGACTTCGTCGCGCCCGGTGGCCGAACCGACATCGTCTACGACCCTCCCGAAACACGCGGAACCATAGGCGAGCTCGCCGGCCCCGATCTGATGGAGGAGGGCAAGACGACCGCTCTGGCGGACTACGACGGAAAGGTCGTCGTGATCAATCTCTGGGGTCAATGGTGTGGCCCCTGCCGCGGCGAAGCCGACGACCTCGAAGAGGTCTACGAGGCCACCCGTGAGCGCGGTGTGCAGTTCCTCGGTATCAATGTCCGAGATCCGCAGAAGGACAAAGCGCAGGACTTCGTGGTCGACAACAACGTCACTTACCCTTCGATCTACGACCCCTCGATGCGGACGCTGATCGCCCTCGGCGGGAACTATCCGACCAGCGTCATTCCCTCGACGCTGGTACTCGATCGCCAGCACCGGGTGGCCGCGGTCTTCATGCGAGCCCTGCTCACCGAAGACCTGCTTCCCGTCGTCGAACGGATAGCCGCGGAATGACGACTCTTCTCGCCCAAGACATCGGGTCGACGTTCCAGAACGCGGCATCGAGTGGGCCCCTACTGCTGGCGATCGCGGCATGCATGCTCGCCGGGTTGGTCTCGTTCGCCTCACCGTGCGTGGTGCCGCTGGTGCCGGGATACCTGTCCTACCTGGCAGGCATCGCCGGCGCCGACGCCCAATCAGCCCGCGACGCCCAATCAGCCCGCGGCACCCAATCGGCCTGCGAGGCTCAGTCAGCCGATGCCCGGACACCCAGCACCGCGACCGCCGGTACGTCGTCGACGGGTCTCGTGAATCGCTGGCGTGTGGCCGGTGCAGCGTCGTTGTTCGTCGCCGGGTTCACCATCGTCTTCGTCCTCGCCACAGCCTCGGTCTTCGGAGTCATCGGCACCTTGCGCATCAACGAGCAAGTACTCCAACGCGTGGGCGGGGTCATCACGATCATCATGGGTGCGGCGTTCATCGGGTTGATACCCGCACTGCAACGCGACACCCGATTCGCACCCCGGCAGATCTCGTCCCTTGCAGGAGCGCCGCTGCTCGGTGGGGTGTTCGCGCTCGGCTGGACGCCGTGCCTGGGTCCGACCCTTGCCGGCGTGCTGTCCGTGGCGGCAGGCACCGAAGGTGCAACCGCAGCCCGCGGGGTCACTCTCATCGTCGCGTACTGCCTGGGACTCGGCCTACCGTTCGTCGTTCTTGCGTTCGGTTCGAGTTCGGCGATGCGCGGTGTGGGGTGGCTTCGGAGGAACTCTCAGAGGATCAAGGTGGCGGGCGGTGTCATCATGATCGCCGTCGGCATCGCACTGCTGACCGGGGTGTGGGGGTTGTTCATCGCCTGGATCCGCAACGAATTCGTCAGTGCAGTGATCCTGCCCATCTGATCGTGATGTCGCCGAACCGCCACGCCGCATTGCATTGTTCGGGAGGCCGAACTATATTTTCAGGGTTCTGACATATTGTTGGTGCCGGAGGGTGTGGTCATGTCTGTGCTGCAGCGCCGATCGTCTCGGCCGCCCTCGAGGTTTCGGTCTGGCCTCGTTCTGCTCGGTCCTGCTTTCGTCGCCGCGATCGCCTACGTCGACCCCGGCAATGTCGCCTCCAACGTCAGCGCCGGCGCGCAGTTCGGGTACCTGCTGGTCTGGGTGATCGTCGCCGCGAACGTGATGGCCGGCCTCGTGCAGTTCCTCTCCGCCAAACTCGGCATCGTCACCGGAATGACACTGCCCGAAGTGGTCCGCGAGAAGTCGAGCAAGAGTGTGCGACTGGCATATTGGGGGCAAGCAGAAGTGGTCGCCATGGCGACCGACCTCGCAGAGATCGTCGGCGGTGCGATCGCTCTTTACTTGCTCTTCGACCTGCCGCTCCTGATCGGCGGCCTCATCACCGGAGCCGTATCGATGATCTTGTTGCTGGTCCAGGATCGCCGGGGCCAGCGCCCGTTCGAGTTCGTGATTCTCGGTCTACTCGGTGTCATCGCCGTCGGATTTCTTGCCAGCGTCGTCGTGGAACCGCCATCGTTCACCGCCGCTGCCGCCGGGTTGATTCCGCGGTTCGACGGCGCGGAAAGCGTATTGATAGCCGCCGCTATGCTCGGTGCGACGATCATGCCGCACGCGGTCTATCTGCACTCCGGCCTTGCACGTGACCGGCACGGACACCCCGAGGCAGGGCCTGTCCGGCAGCGGTTGTTGCGGATCACCCGGATCGATGTCGGGTTGGCGATGCTGCTGGCCGGTGCAGTGAACATGTCGATGCTGCTGTTGGCGGCCTCGACGCTGGGAGGCCGAGAGGGCGTCGATTCCATCGAAGGAGCTCACACAGCAGTAGGAGACACTCTGGGGCCGGTGGTAGCGCTGCTGTTCGCGGTGGGCCTGCTGGCCTCGGGCCTGGCATCGACATCGGTCGGGGCATACGCCGGCGCGATGATCATGGACGGCCTACTACGTCAGCGCATTCCGATTCTGGTGCGACGACTGGTGACACTTGTTCCCGCACTGGCAATTCTGGCCGCGGGGGTCGACCCCAGTCGGGCACTGGTCGTCTCACAAGTCGTCCTGTCCTTCGGTATTCCGTTCGCGCTCATTCCCTTGGTGCGGTTCACCTCGGACCGCATCCTGATGGGCGGCGATGTCAATCACCGGATCACGGCATACGCGGCATGGCTCATCGCGGGAATCGTCGTCGCACTCAATGTCGCGTTGATCTATCTGACCGTCGCCTGACTGCGCGCGGGTGGACAAGTCCAGCATGCGCTTATTTCAGGACGATGACCACGCGTAGCGCGTCGACGGACGTCCGGGTCATCGAGTTTCTGCTCGAGGGTGCGGTCAGGGTGCGCCGTTGCCTGCCGTGGTGGGCTCGTGTTGGCTTTTTTCATCGGTATGGAAAGTGATCAGATTGCCGTCGGTGTCGACAGCTGCGAACTCCGTCGTTCCCCAGTCCGTCGAGACGGGACGACCCGCGTCTGCGGGATGGAGCACTCCCGCGCGGGACATCTCGGCGTAAAGGTCGTTGATCTCGTCCACGGCGATGCGGCAGCTGGCTGTGCCGGCAAGGAACGTCTCGGCTCCGCTGCATACCGGCCATGCCGCAGGGTCTGAACGGGTATTCCAGCTGTCGTCGTCGGCGGCCCACAAGTGGATCTCGACGTCGTCGCGGGTAAGTCTCGCGAAAGTCGGGTCGGTGTACCGGGTCGTGAAGCCGAACGCGCGGACGTATATCTCTACAGCGGTGTCGATGTCTCGTACCGGCAGCGCAGGTACCACTTTCGACATGCCCATAGGCAACACTAACGCCGACGAGCCGGAGTAGGAGCCGAACCCACATCAATTGCTGGCGCTCAGTGCATTCGACTTCTGACACAGTGAACGCGACTCCTGAAACTGACAGGTGTCAGTTTCAGAAGTGGGCTGCACGATTTGCTGGGATTTCACCAGTGATTGCAGCCGTCTTCTGACAATCTGAGTGCAGAAGTGGAGTGCACAATCGGGGCATCGCAGGTCTCGGGTTGTCGGGGCTGCGGTGGGAGTGTGTGGACGGTCGATAGGTCGGCGAGAATTGTCGGCATGACGGACGAGCGGTCGGCAGAGACTTTTGTGGGGTTCGCGGTGCGCTGGGAACCGTACGGTGGTGCCGACGATGAAGACATCTTCGTCGCGTTCGGAATTTCGGGTGCGGAGTATCGGCGCCGGTTGTGGTGGGCCTTGAATCTGCCGGGCGGCCCGGACCTGGACGACGATGTCCGTGATCGACTCCGTGAGTACGCCCACGCTTACCACGCGCCTACACCGTCGTCCGGGCTGTAGCGAAGTTCGCGATGCCCTCAGTGGCGTGTGGGAATGGGGTGATTCCTACGGTGATCGCGACGTGAATCGACTTCCCGCCAGCGAGGGCGATCAACGCGAGGATCAGTAGTGTCGATGACGTTTGTCAGTGTCAGAAGTCGGCTGCTCTTCGTGCTGACGCCGGGGGTTGGCTTGGGGAACCTTCGGTGCGGTTTCGCAGCGCCCGCGTGATGTCGATGATCGTCATGACCAGCAGGACTGGTATGACAATGCCCAGTACGGCCGCGGACCCGATGACCGAGGCAACCAGAATTGGGTAGATGTCCACCGGTCAGGTCTTGTGGCTTACGTCGTTCGGTGTCGCCGTTGTCGTCGACGGTTCGGATTTGTGGTGCTCGATGATGTCGGCGTCGTCGGCGAAGATCAGCGTTCCGCTGTTCGTTGCGACGGCCCATCGATGGGGCATCGCCCAGTCTCGGCCGGCGACGGGGACGGTCAGCAAGTAGTCGGCGAAGTCCTCGACTACGGTCCCGGTAACGAAGCCGCCTTCTAGGCGTCGCACTTGGACTGTGTCACCAACGGTGGGTGTTGTCGTTGTGATGTCTACCGGATCGGTCATGACGGAATTGAAGCAGATGAACCCTCTTGGCTGATCATGCGTCCATCGATTTTCAAAGTCGTCGATGTGCCTGAGACCGGTAGGTTGCGGCCGAGGAGGTGCAGCTCTGGGTTCGAAGGTGACGGCACTGCTTGCACGTTTCACCTGCGGTCTCTTGTCGCAGCGGAGGCGCTCACGCCGTGTGTTGTACCTTCCCTGCCATGGCCAAATTTCCCAGGGTTCGAGAGCAACACATCGCCGTGTTCGGCGAGAGTGGTTCGGGCAAGACTGTTTTGTTGTCGTCTTTTTTCGGACCGACGCAGGATGGGGGATACGCGAACGATCTCTGGGACCTTGTTGCCGACGACATCGGCCAAGGGCATCGGCTCTACAGGAACTACCTCCGCATGCGGGACCTCGCGACGGCACCGAAACAAGACCGATACAAGGCGACGACTCATTACTTCTCGGTGAAACTCAAAGGCGCAGACACCGACGCAGCCAAGAAGCGGCCCTTCGACGTCCTCCGACTCGCATGGCACGACTATCCAGGCGAATGGTTCGAAACCGAGCCCAGCAGCGCGACGGAGCGCGAGCGGCGCACCGACACCTTCCGTTCTCTACTTCGGTCCGACGTCGCTTTCCTGCTGGTCGACGGACAGAAATTACTCGACCACCGAGGCGACGAAGAGCTGTACCTGAAGTCGTTGATGTTCAGCTTTCGTCAGGGGCTCTTACGAATCAAGGACGACTTGCTCGAGGACGGGCCTATCGTCGAGTTCCCTCGGGTGTGGATCCTGGCGCTCTCGAAAGCCGATCTGTTCCCGGACTGGGACGTCGACACTTTCCGCGATCTGATCATCGTCAATGCAGCAGCAGACATCGAACAGCTCCGATCGACCATCGCCGAACTCATCGACACCCCCGCTGCCCTGTCCATCGGGGAAGACTTCTTGCTGCTGTCCTCCGCCAAGTTCGAGCGCGAGTCCACTGGTCCACAGACGCTCGACATCGACTTGACCCGGCGTATCGGTCTCGATCTCGTCCTTCCGGTGGCGTCGATTCTTCCGCTTCAGCGTCGTGTGCAATGGCAGGAGAAGCACGACATTCCTGGCAAAGTGCTCGACTCGCTCGCCGACGGCGCAGAGTTGCTGGCAGCAGGCCTGACGGGTGAAAAATTTGCGGCGATCGAAAAGCTTCTAGCACTGGTCAACCCAGGTAAGGGCGGAAAGGCAAGAAAGATCGCCGCCGTCGCGCTGCCCATCCTGGCGGACGCGGCGCGGTTGGTGGGACCGAAACTCAGGGAGATGAACGCGCAGGCCCGCGCTCAGCACGACTACCTGCGAGCGACACTGACGCAGTTCAAGTTGGACCTCGAGCAGGGCGTCGACGACAAGGTGATCAGGAACCCGAAGTGAGCACCAGTTCCGGACCCTCGGACATCATCTGGTCCACTCGGGGCCGTAATTGGGGTTTTCGTTTTCTTCTCGACGCCGGACTCGGCGACCCGCTCCCGGACTACGAACGTGCTTTCGACGACGCTGGAGACGCGCTGACTGCGTGGCACCGCCAGGATGGACATGTTGCGCTTCGCATCGAGGATCCGCTCGGACGCCGAGACTCGGCTGGCCGTGTGATTCCCCACGAGTTCGTGATCTTCGGCGACCTCGCCACCGTCGTCGACTCCGTCGAGGACGGTCTTCGCCAGGTGTGGCCGTTGGTAGCCGAGATGTATGCGGGAATCTGGGATACTCCCACCCCTCCAGATAGCTGACAGAGTGCGCCGGACCCGCCGCGACGCCAACCTACCGAGATGCCATCCCATTACGTTGCCAGCGCACCCAGTTAGAAACCGCACGCGTCCTCCCGGCACGGCTTCGTTCAGGCGTGTTCGATCGGTGGTCTGAAGTCTCCGGACACAGTCGGTGCTCATAGCGACAATGCGCACTCCGACCGGGGAGCAGCACCCCATTGCCCACCCAGTTGGTGACCACGTGGACTGAAGACAACTGACCGGGTAAACGATCAACAGAAAACCCGACGACAACCTACGCTAAAGTTTCAGCCGCTCCCCCGGAGGCGACGCCGAGAATTCTCAAATCGGTTACACCTCCGGCGGGAACCGTCCGAACATTCCCACCTCTGACCCTCGCATGTACGCCTCGTGCTCGGCCTGTGCCCGTGCCGACAGTGCCGCGTTCTCTGCGCGCTGCGCCTTGGCCCGCTGGATTCCGAAATAGCCGCCGACACCGACAACGGCGAGCGGCACGAACACATACCAGAAGTTGATGACAACACCGAGGGCGATGAAGGCCATGATCGCGAAGGTCAGCGTCCCGACGATAGGGTGTTGGCGCCACACAGAGCGCGTGTCGACGGGCGGCGGATCGGGTTGACGTTCAACACCTCTCGTCCCACCATGGTAATGGTGGTGAACGCCGCCGTAAAAGTTGTTCCCCATGCGCGTAACGGTACTCTGCAGGGCAGCAGCCTCGGGCGATATCTGACCTGTCAACTCTCGGGCCTGTGCATGTGGGACAACGGCTTGCATCGGGACGTGTCGATGACCAGGTCCTATACCCTGCTTTTTCGTCTGTTGCCGACTACGGCCGCCTGATGTGGGCTCATTCCGGGTGAAACCGCTACCTCCTTGGCAGTGATGTTCTTCGCTAATCGCACTCGAAACTGCGAAACGGTAGCCGTCGCCGAATACTTCCACTGCGTCGGTTGCTGATCAGCTGCCCAACTACGATGTCGCCCGACTCGTTCATCAACGATCCTGGAGCACCACTGTGTCTTTTTCCGGCTGTTCGCCGCCTATGTCATCCGCATCGAAGAGTGTGCGGACGTGGCCGTGGATCGCCGGAGTGGCATTGTCCGGTCTGCTCGTCGTCGGTTGCGTGGATCCGTCGGGGGAGAGGGACGCAACGTCGCAAACCGATGCTGCGTCGTCGGCCGCCGATACGACAATCGACACCTCACGCGAAGCGGCTACTACCGAGGCCACGCCCACGCTTCCGGTCGATCCGCCGGCCATACCCGAACCGGTGGATCCATCCGTACCTGCCGCGGCGGTGGTCACCAACGCGGACAGCGCACAAACAGCCCTGACTATGCTGGCAACCGTGCCGATCAAGGGGCGAGCCCCGAAGACCGGCTACGACCGCGACCTGTTCGGGCAGGCCTGGACCGACAACGTAACCGTTGAGTACGGCCGCAACGGCTGCGACACCCGCAACGACGTACTTCGACGGGATCTCACCGCAATCACTGTGAAACCGGGATCCAACGGATGCGCAATACAAACAGGCACCCTGGTTGACGAATACACCGGGGCCACCATCGACTTCATCCGTGGTGCCGATACCTCGATGACCGTGCAGGTCGATCACGTCGTTGCTCTGAGCAACGCCTGGCAGACAGGTGCGCAGCAGCTTGACGAGCTCACGTTGCGGAATCTGGCGAACGACCCGCGCAATCTGCAGGCCGTGGACGGCCCGGCGAATCAGCAGAAAGGCGACGGCGATGCCGCGACATGGCTGCCGAGCAACAAGCCGTACCGGTGTACCTACGTCTCACGGCAGGTCGAGGTCAAAGCCGCGTACGGACTTTGGGTCACCCCGCCCGAATACGATGCCATCGTTCGCATACTCGGGGAGTGCGGCGCTACCGCCTCAATCCGCCCCGCCGAGTCAGCGCCCGCGCTGACACCAGCTCAGCAACCCGCTGCGCCAGCGCCGGTGGGTATGGCACCGGCGCTGGCGAGCGTGATCTACGCGAACTGCGCCGCAGTTCGCGCCGCCGGTGCAGCCCCCATCCGAGTTGGAGACCCCGGATTCAGTACCGAGTTCGACGGTGACGGAGACGGCGTCGGCTGCGAGTGACGACGACACACGTCAGGGGCAACTGTGGTGGGTGTGCGTTGCCCTGACAACCATCGCCGAACGCGAGTGCGCACCGCGTCCATATCGAGCTCGGCATCGTGACAACCGCACGCGACCGAATGGGTGCATCGGACAGCTACTCTGACCGAGAGCACATCGGTCCCTCGGCGAACGGATTGTGGGATCGAATCGCCAACGCCATCAACAATTGGCACTCTCGCATCGCGCCCAACCTGATCGCGCGGCTCGACGACACTTTTGCGGTCGAGTCCTGCGCAACACGCCCCGACATGCCGCTCATCTTCGTAATCAATCGTCCAGTCGGAGAGGCCGTTGCTATCCCGTGATGTCAATCATGTTGGCCTTGAGTACTAACGCGGTTTCGCTCGTGCCCAATGTGGTTTCATAGCTCCGACTTCCGGCGACCTCTGCGTAGAGCGTCACCACATCGCCATCAATGATTTCGCGTCCAATGACCGGATCGAAGTTCACTATGGTGTTGTGGTCGAACTCGTACCACTGGTTGCCTTCCACTGCAGAGGTGTCTGCCCGAAACATAGAGGTCCCGGTGACCGAGTCAAACTGGGTCACATACCCGTACACGACAACTCTTCTTCCCCGTTCGGCATCTGGATCGCGGACCAACACGCCGAATTCGCGTTCGCCGATTGCTGGGTAAGTTTGTCGGTCCAGCCGTGTTGCTTGAGCGTCGGCCGCTGCCTGTTGAGAATCCATAGCAACGCGATTTGCTTCGATTGCAGCCGCGTTCGGATCTGTCGTTACCGCAGCGGCCGGTGAGGGCGATACGGTTGGGACGGTGGTCGCTCGTTCGGCACCACTCGGAGCCGAACCTCCCGGGGGCGAAGGCGGAAGCGTGCGTGTGGTCGTCTGAATGGCGCGCGTAGAGTTCTCATTATTGTCGGCGTTGCCGAGAGCGACTCCTAGGAGGAGCACGCTTACCAACGCAGCACCTGCAACCACTGACTGAGGCGTCGTCAACGGCCACTTGTGCGGCTTCTTATGTTTCTGGTCGTCTATCCGCCGCCAGGTTCGACCGTCCCAGTAGCATTCGCCTGATTCGTATCGACCGGTTTTGGGGTTTAACGAACCCGACCCTGGTGGCGGTTCCATTTATAGGGCTTCCTCTCCTCACGGGATTTCCGTTGCAGATTACTCGCGGACCGCTGCAACTCTGCCAATGGCGGCCAACAGCAGAAGCGTGGCAGTCATCGACGTCGGGGGGCACTGGTCGGGTTGTGCATAAACAGGCCGCGTCGGTGGCGTGCCGTCAATCGTCCGCCTCGGAAATTACACTCCACGGTCTCTCGCACGGCTCGGGCTTCTTGAGATCACCTCGGCAGGCTCATCGCGATTTGTCTCGCGGGTCCGGGTTGAGAAGCTTCCTGCGGGTTTGGGTGTGCGTTTAGACCATCGTCATACCGGACGAGTGCGAACGGGCCACTGGGAGTGATTGACCACGACGTTCTCTCGGCCAAACCGTCCACTGGAAGTGTCCACTTGATTGGTCCAGCTTCCCGTAGTCTCTACTGGACAGATCGAGTTCAGCAGGCCGGAGGGGAATGAAAATCGGGTACGCGCGGTGCAGCACCGCCAGACAGGACACCTCCGTCCAAATTGGACTGCTCGCCAAGATCGGTGTCGAACGCGACCGGGTCTATATCGACCATGCCGTCAGCGGCCGTCAGGCAAAACGCCCCGGACTCGAAAATGCCATCAACGCCAGCCGCGAAGGCGACGAATTCTGCGTCACCAAACTCGACAGACTCTCCCGATCAGCCGGAGACCTCCACGAAACCGTGAACCGCCTCGCCGCTAGGGGAGTAGCACTATTGATCGACGGCAAGGTTTACGACCCAGCGGATCCCATGGGCAAAATGTTCATCGGCATGCTCGGTCTGATGGCCGAATTCGAGTCCGACCTGATCCGAGCCCGCACGCGCGACGCCATCGCCGCAGCCGCAGCCGCCGGCAAGATGAAAGGACGGCCCCATACGCTTACCCAGGAAGAGCGGGCCTACCTGCTTCAGGTGTACGAAACTCGTCAGTTCAAGATCGAAACACTCTGCAAGAACACCGGATTGAAACGATCCGCCCTCTACAGCAACCTCACCCTCGCCAGGGAAGAACGAGACGCTCTAGCAGTCGCGAGAGGTGAGTAGTGCAGTCCACTTCTGAAACAGTGCAGTCGTCTTCTGAAACTGACAGCCGAATCGGTCGACGCTCGGACCAGCCTGTCGGTGTCTTGATAGATAGTGTTGCAAGTAATCCCAGTTTGATCGCAGATTCCGAGACGAAGGGCTCCAGGTGGACGAAAACCTGATCGGGTACGCCCGGTGCTCCACACGAGGACAGGATCTACGAGCGCAGCGCACAGCCCTTCGCAAGATGGGCGTCGACACCGGCAACATCTACACCGACCGCGGATACACCGGGCGCAATCGCGAGCGGCCCGGTCTCACCGAAGCTCTCGCGGCAGTGGGGGAGGGGGACACTTTGGTGGTCACCAAGCTCGACAGACTCGGTCGGTCGGTGACCGACCTCAATGCGATCGTCACCGAGCTCGATGCCAAAGGTGCACGGTTGATCTACGGTGGCCAGGTCTACAGTCCAGGTGATCCGTCGAGCAAGATGTTCTTCACTGTTCTCGGCGCGATGGCCGAGTTCGAGGCCGACCTGACTCGCGCACGCACCCGTGAGGGCGTCGCGATCGCTAAAGAGCAGGGCCGGATGACCGGACGCAAGCCCAAACTCACTGCACTGCAACACGAACGCATCCTCAAGGACTACGAATCCGGCGAGTTCGGTGCCGTGAAACTCATGGAGCTGTACGGCCTGAGCCGATCAGCAGTCTACGCCGCCCTCATTCGGGCCCGCGAGCAACGCGACGGAGCACCCACACCCCGCGCCACAACCGCCAGGAGCTGACACACAATGAGCACCCACGCCAATCGCCACACCACCGACACGACCGGTGGCGCTCAGTTCGGCCTTGCCGCCGAGGCGACTTCATGACCGCCGAACGGGTGGTCGCACAGTGCGCCTGGTGCGACCAGTGGCACTCCGAGACTCCAGCGAATTCGGTGCCGGCCGATCCGGTCTATCACGACGAGTGCCGCCCAGCCGGCGTGCACGGCTGGACCGCCGCCGATGCC
This sequence comes from Rhodococcus sp. NPDC079359, assembly GCF_040702585.1. Taxonomy (NCBI): domain Bacteria; kingdom Bacillati; phylum Actinomycetota; class Actinomycetes; order Mycobacteriales; family Nocardiaceae; genus Rhodococcus; species Rhodococcus sp. NPDC079359. The sequence goes on along the minus strand of NZ_JBFBLH010000009.1, from coordinate 56,113 downwards.
AAGGCTGCTGGCCCTGCTCGGCCCAGGCGGTAGACCCCACCCGCCGAAGCGGTTGTAATGCAATGACTTCGGCCGCGACGTCCATTTCCCCGACCGCGCAACAGAAGCGCAGAGATCTGCGATCTCCTCGCGCACCTGTGGCCACACCGAATTACATCATCCGACCGCGAAGGCCCCGACGGTGCTCCAACACCGCCGGGGCCGGTCGATCACAGAACGGACCTGCGATCAATGAACAACGCTAATACCCCCGACCACGACCCCACCAGCGAGGACACCCTCGACATCCACCCCCGCGTCCTGACCGGTGCCCTGATCACCGGCCTGGCCATCGCCATCGTCGTCGGCGCAGCATCCTTCAAGCTCTCCTTCTCCACCCTGCTCGACCTCGCCGTCATGGCCGGCATCCACCCGGCCGATGCCTGGGTCATCCCCGTCGCTCTCGACGGCCCGATCCTCGCCGCCGCCGTCATCCGGATCGCCCTCTCTCAACACACCGACGCCGCCACCAAAAGAGGCCGGCGACTCGTCGTGGCAGTGCTGACCGTCTCGGCGATCCTGTCCATCGCAGGCAACGCCTATCACGCCGTCCTGACCGCAACCGTCCTCAACGCCGCCGTCGCAGCGGCAATAGCAGCATTAGCGCCCGCGATGGTCCTCACGATGAGCGAGATCGTCGCTGTCGTGCTCCGCGCACCCCGCCGCCGTGCCGCAACCACGATCGAGACCTCCCAATCCTTCGATACGGCCACCGAGACAGTTCGCATCGAATACCCAATCGATCGCGTGGAGAGCGAACAGTACAGCGCAACAGCAGGATCGGCGCTCGCCGGGATAGACGAGGACCTCGATAACGGCCTGCTCAAGCCCGCCGTGTGGACCAGCGTCGACCTCTACCTCGCGCACCCCGACTGGTCGTTGAGTGACATCGCCCGCCACCTCGAGCTGCACACCTCGACCGTCTCTCGACACATCAAGACCTGGACACAGGTCCAGCAGAACATCGCCAGCGAACGCAGCACCGCAACCCCCCTCGCCGCCAACCACACGCACACCACCGACCCCGGCCACGACCAGAGCCCAGGCATTGATGAAGCGGGCACGGACGACCGAGTCGACGACGAGTACGCCCCGATGGACACCGGTCGTGACTTCGTAGGTTCAAGTCGCTGACCGAGAATCGAGCCACTGCGACGCGCACACTTCTGCTGGCGAAGCTGAAACCTATTCCACTCGACACGGTTGCACCGAGTCCTCAGTGCCGCCGGTCACTTCAGCGTTGTCGTTCGGTAGGGTCCTCGCGAGTCCGGTGACGTTCCGGCGAAGATCTTGGAGCTGACGCATGACAACGGACACCGAAATCACTTATGAGACTAAGACGGTCCGCGCGGTTCGCGGCATGGAGTCGCGGACCATCGAAAAGTGGGAAAGTGAAGGCTGGGAGGTTGTCTCTCAGGTACCCGCGAAGATCCGGACGGAGATCACGTTCCGACGCCCGGCACCCAAGTCTCGCCGGGGCCTTTTGATTGTCGGTGGCGGCGTGTTCGCGCTTGCGCTCGCGGTCATCTTCACCATCGGCATTATCGGCGAAAGAGATACCGGCCCTGCGGAAACTGCCAGTCCTGCGCCCAGTGAGGTAGCGGCCCCGAACGAGCAACCGTCCCCGGAATCGATGGCCACGGCGACGCCTACACCATCGCCGTTGCCTGACGACGTGGTTCTCACGTCGGAGAACAGTCCGGAGTTCGCGGCCCTGCTCGCATTGACCGACACTTGCTCGCCTGACATCGCAGCGTTCGCTGCGGCTCATCGAGGTCAGACAATCTCGTTCCCGGGCAGCATCGTCGCGATGGGACCTCACGAGGGCGCGAGTACCAGATACGACATCCTCATCAACGCCGGCGACTTCAGCGAAACCTTCTCGCAGCCCGGGCCAAGTTTCCAGTTCCGTGATGAGAACACCAGCTACGACCTCAACTGGGTCGGCTCGGTGCCAGACACTATTGGCGTCGGGACGAACCTTGGCGTCACGGCGGAGGTCGACCGCTACGTGGAGCAGCAGTGCCTGTTCCTTCTCGATCCGGTTACCACTGCCGTCCGCTAACTCGAACTCGAACCAAAGATCAGAGAGTCTTGCCTGCGCAGAACAGGATCCCGGCACACATGCCCGAAGCGCACGCACGGCCTGGCTTTGATCTCGCGCAGTCGTTTCGTGAGCAAATCGGGAGGCCGGTTGGTGTAGGGCAGAGGAGAAAACCGACCGACGAGGCCGAATACGTCAGTGTGCAGCGTTGAACGCTTCTTCGATCGCAGCGGGAATGCGGCCGCGATCGTTGATTTCGTAACCATTGTCTGCGGCCCATTGCCGGATCGCTCTGGTCTGAGCCGGATCACGTGTGGCCCCGCTGTTCGAGGGTGCAGCAGATGGAGGCGTGGCGGTGGGGGAGTGTCGACGCTTACGCCCGCCGACCCGGGTTGCGTGCTCGATGTAGTAGCCGATCTTCCGGTGAAACTCGCTGGCGTTCTTCGCCTTCAGATCAACGAGGTAGTCGACACCACTGACGGAGAATTCGATCGTCTCGCCTGATTCGTCGTCGATGACCGAGCCGTCGATATCGTCGACCAATTGAGTGAATACTTTTTTCGCCACGGTTCGATGCGGCCTCTCTCGAATGGAAACACATTGCTGTCGATGACCACCCTAACCGGACCGAATTCGCAGGCAGATACACCAGATGAGGAAATATGGAATAGGCACTTCCTCCGTGTCGACCACAGCACCGCTACTCGCCATATTTCGTCTAGTCGACTTGACTAGAAAGTGTCCAATGAACTAGACTAAAGTCATGGTTACCGAGCAGCCCACGCGGAAAGTGGTCAAGGCCCTCAAGGCGGCTGGGTTCACTTCGGTCCGCACGGTCGGCTCGCACAGTACGTGGGTCTCGGCCGATGGCGCAGTCAAAGTGACTGTGCCCGATGGGCACCGGACGATCTCGCCCGGCGTCTACCGCAAGATCCTCGCAGCCATGAAGGAGGCGCAGCAGTGAACAAGACCTACACGGTGTCGGTGACCCGAGACGGCAAGTGGTGGATGATCGCCGTCCCCGAACTCGACGCCCTCACTCAGGCCCGTCGCATCGACGATGTCCCCACCGCGGCGAAAGAGCTGATCGCCCTCGAAACCGGAGTGGCCCTCGCCGATGTCGAGATCGAGCAGCACATCGAACTCGAGCCCGGGGGAGAGGACCTGGCAGTCCGCATCGCCGAGATCGCGACACAGCGAGCACGTCTGGCCGAGGACGAAGCCCGCGTCAAAGCCAGCACCGAGGCCTTCGCGAAGAAGCTCGCCACCGCTCATGTACCCGTGCGCGACATCGGAGCGCTTCTCGGAGTGACTTTTCAGCGAGCCAGCCAACTCGTCAACAGCTGACCACCCGACCGTGCAGGCGCGGCGAACGAGATACTAATCCCATGACCAGCGACCGCAGTTTCGATCCGACTCCCGATCACGGACAGGCCGGATGGGTGACACTGCCGAGCGGACAGCGCGCCTACCGCTACGACGGCTCTGACGACCTGATCTACGACACGGGAACCGCACCCGACGCCGCCGCGTCGAACTAGACATGGACCCAGACGAACGCGCCGCCATCATCGACGAGGGCTACGACCCCGACGACCCGACCGTGCGCGCGGACCTCGATCGCGTCAGGCGTCTGCTCGCCGAACATCGCCACCTGACAGCCGACCCCGAACTCTCCCTCGACCACCTCGTGAACGCCGCCAGGGTTCGCGAACCAGGGCCAGCTACGGGCGTACGCAGGTAGTTCGACATCGAACGTATGTTCGCATAGATTGAGGGCACTGATCCGTTCGGCGAAAGGTCGCACTCATGGCCGGTACCGCCGACACGATCCCCGACCTGACCAACCTGGACAAGGCTGCGCAGCTCGCCGCTCTTCGCCGCAGCATGGCCGCGATCCCCGGACGCCGCGACCACGCACCCACCGACTCCGACGACTCGCCCGCATTCGCCCCCTCGCAGCCGAACGCGCAGGCCGCCGCGACCGACGGCGATGAACGGGCCCTGAGCGGCCCCGTGCGCTCGCGAACCCTCAAAAACCTGCCGGTACCCATGCCGCTGTCGGAACTGCTCCCGCGCGGCGCACTGGCCCGTGGAACGGCCCTGTCGATCACCGGTGCCGGATCGATTCTCGTCGGACTCGTCGCCACCGCCACCGTGGCCGGCCACCACGTCGCACTGATCGGTCAACCCAAGTTCGGGCTCCTCGCCGTCCACGAACACGGCGGGGACTTGTCGAAGGTCGCCCTGATCGACCCCGGTCAAGCAGACCCTCTCGACGCCGCCAATATCTGCATCGATGGGATCGATCTGGTCATCAGTACCGTCCACGGTCGCGACGTACCGCCGACCCGCGCACGTGCCCTGCTGGCCCGAAACCGTACTCACGCAGGGATATTCGCAATCACGGACGGTCGAATGCCTGGTCTCGATCTGACGATTTCCTCTCGGCCGGTCGGCTACGGCGGCATCGAGCAAGGCAGGGGCCGCATCCGCTCGATCACACTCGAGACCACCGTCCACGGACGCGGAATCACCCAGCGCACAGGCCGTTACACCCTCACCGCACCCATGTTCGGCAAACACGGCTTGCGCTGGGCCCCCGCGGTCACCGACGCAGTCGCCGAACATGGGCCGCACCGATTGGCGGTCGCACAATGACCCCCGACCTGTACGAGAACTGGCCCGTGAGCTTCGATCCCCCCACGCGCCGCATCGTCGATCCACCTCGGAGAGTCCTGGTCAACATAGCGCTGACCGTGGCAGGCTCGTCCGGAGTATCCTTCCGCGACGGGACGCCTCTCAAGGTCCGCTCGGAGGGGCTCGCGATGGATACAAAATCGCCCGGGCTGCTCCATGCGTGGGCGAAAACTGCTCGCGGACAGTGGATTTGCTGTCTGAGCTTCGACATACCGATCGGGAACGGCAAGGGATTCCTTCGCCTCCATCAACAGTGGTGCCCCGCAGAAGCTGCAACCCCCGTCAGCTGAAACATGCTCATCGTCAAGATATGTTGACGGACGGAATGCGTCAAGATATCTTGACGTTATGGAATCAGAGAAGGTCCTCACCCCGACCGAGCTGACCGAACTCTACGTCCAATACAAGGACGCTCTCGTCGACGTCGACCTGGCCGATATGGTGCGAGAGCAGGGGCGCAAGGACGCCGGGACGTGGACCGCGAACGCCCAACGACGCATGGATGACGCGGTCTCCGATGTCGACGCACTCGAGATCAACGCCTTCCTCGCCTCGACGATGATCGCCGACCGCTACGCCATCATCGGACGCCTCCGCAGTCAGGAGCGACCCGTGCCGTGGTCGAAGATCGGCGAGATCCTCGGCATGAGCAAGCAAGCCGCACAGCAGTGGTATGACACCTACAATCTGCGCCCCCGCATCGAGAACCCCACCCGGCGCACCGACTCAGCGTGAGCCGCGGGCTCGATCATCCTGCGCTGTAGGCGATCCGAGTGTTTGCAGTACCGCCTCTCGGTACCCGCAACGAATCGGCTCCCCTGTGCATAGGCATCGAAATACGTTGCAGGACTTGACTATACAGTTTGAGACTGTAAGGTTAGGGGCATGGGAGAAACGCAGCGAGACCTCACGGCAGTCACCTCCGAATACGGCGGCGAACGCCCCGAACACGGCCTGGGAGTGTCCATCCGACGGGGCGGCATCGAGGTCGAGTACATCGACGTGACCGGCATCGAGGAGCACGCACCGATGGCCTGGACACCGGACATGGCGCAGATGCTGCTCGGCCGTCGCGGATACGAGGTCACCGGTCGCTGGGTCGATATCAGTGACCCCTGTGCAGAAGACCCGATCTGGGAACTACCCATCGCGAAGACGGCCGACCGCTGACCCTCGCTCGACCCTTGACCTGCGAACGGGCATCGGGCAGCTGATATCTGCCCGGTGCCTCACCTGCACACACTAACCAGGGAGACCGCCCATCATGACCACCGCCACGGCTGCACAATCGGCACCGACCTCGACCGGCTACACCCTCGCCGCCGCCGACCCGAACGAACTCGACATCGCCGCCAACGTCCGCGACTGCGTCGACATCACCGAGGATTCGGAGTTCGTTGCCTCTATCGCCGCTCACGGCGTCCTGCAGGCCGTCTCGGCGGTCCGCCGTGCCGACGGAACCCTCGCTGTCCACGACGGGCAGCGCCGCACTCTCGCGGCCCGAGAAGCCGGCCTTTCCTCCATCCCGGTGCTGGTGCGTGAGCAGAACGCAGACGAGAAGGCCGCAGGGATCGAACGCATCACCGAGCAGGTCGTGTCCAACGATCAGCGCGAAGACCTCACCAGGGGGCAACGCGCTGCCGCCGTTACGGGCCTGCTCGATCTGGGCCTGAGTGTCCGCAAGGTCAGCGCGCAACTGCACGTCCCGAAGGAGTATGTCGAGAAGGCCGGTCGCGCAGGACGATCGGAGCGCGCCCGCCAGCGGCTCGACCAGAGCCAGCTGACGCTCAATGCTGCCGCTCTGATCGCGGACCTCGAAGAAGCAGTCGAGGCAGAGCCGTGTGTTACCGACGCCGTCGAGAAGGTCTTCGAGATCGGATTAGGCATCGAGAACCGCCTCTCGACCATCAAACGTCGAGTCGACGAACGATCCGCCACGCGAGTTGCCGCCGCCGCCCATGTCGCGCGCGGCTTCACGTTGCTTCACGATGAACCGTCCACCAGCGAGGGGGGAGTGGTTCTCCCTCGCTGACCTCCGCACCGCCGCTGGCAATGCGGTCCCGGCCGATGCACCCGAGCAGGCACCGCACTTGTGGCACGTCTACGTCCACGAGACCGGCGACATCTGGGTTGACAAGACCACCCGTGAGGAAGTCGCCGAAGACGACACCGACTTCGACACCGAGGACGACGACGTAGAACGCTACGGCGAGCTACGGCACGCCGACACGGTCGAGAAAGTACCCACCTGGGGATACGAATTCTTCCTGCACCGGGACCACCGCGCGGCGTCCGGTCTCGAACTCGCCCCCAGGAAAATCGCCACCGCAGAGGATGGCGACACCGAGGACGGGCTGACCCCGGCACAGCGCAAAGCGGCCCGCGCCGAGGCCGAACGCATCGAGACCGAACGTGCAGAGCGCCGAAAGGTCAAGGCCCTCAACCGCGCCGGAGCGACCGCGACCGAAGCCCGGCGCGCGTTCCTCACCGGGCTTCTGTCGGGCAAGGCCGCGCCGAAGAACGCCACCAAGTGGATGGTGACCACCCTGGCCACGCACGGTGATGTGTTCACCGAATCAAAGTGCTCGGAGCGGTACGCCGAGATCATGGGCTCACCGCTGCACGAGGTCGACCGCAAGGCCACCGCTGCCACGCCCGCTCGCGCCGAGGTGCTGCTGCTCGCCCGCGTGCTCACCGCGTTCGAGGCCCGACTCACCGGCCCCCAGGACGCCAAGGACTACTGGCGCTTCTCCGTCAAGCACTACCGGGGCATGGTCGGCATCGACAGCTACCTGACCTTCCTCGCCGACAGCGGCCACGCCCTGACCCCGGTGGAACAGGCCGCGATCGGCAACATCACCGTCGACGCCGCCTACGTAGCCGTCGACGACGACGCCTGATCGAACCGCGACAAAAGGAAGGGCCCCGACCATCACCCGATGGCCGGGGCCCTTCCTGTTCGTCAAGAGATGTTGACGATCGAGGGGTCGGTGGGTTCGCTCGTCACGGTCGGAGGTCGGTTCGCGCACCGCTCCCCGGCCGGTCGGTGATCCACTGCTCGATGTCGCCCCGCGCGTACAGCGGGGTGCGGGAGAGGTGGCGGGCCGGTTTGGGGGCCTGTCCGCGTGCGACGTACGAGGACCATGTCTTGGTCGATATGGCCTTGCCGGTCTTGTCTTCGATCAGTGCCAGCACGTCGGCGGTGGTGAGTTCGTCGGACATCGGGTGCTTCCTGGGGTTGCAGTGGTTGATGCCCTGACCTTACAGGCTCCGACTGTAAGGATTCTGACTCCACGTCTTGCACCTTACAGGGTGAGACTGTAAGGTTAGGGTATGGCCCTGACACGCACCGAATCACACCAATGTGACTGGCAGTCAACGCTGTTCGATGACTGCGCTTTGCCGGGTTGTGGCGCTCCAGTCGTTACGCCGGGCGACGTGTGCCAGTCCTGTCGCGTGGCTTTCGGGGACATGCTGACCGTGCGAACCGATGGACCTGACCTCGACCCAGAGCAGGTCCGCGCCGACCTCGCTGCCCGCGACGCGAGCACCCGCGACCAGTACCGCGCACAGGCCGCCACCGTGGCTGCCGCGCAGCAGGTGTCGACCCGCAAGCGCAACCAGATCTGCTGGCTCTGTGAAGAGCGACGGACCTGCACCTCGACCGCCGGGCGCTGGGAATGCGCCGACTGCTAGACCTTGCCGTCCTGAGCGCCTGCGCACGGCCCGCGACCGTCGTCGCTGAAGTCCTTCTCCGCCCGACCTTAGGAGTACTCATGACCGCCACCCTCACCGCGCCCACCACGCCCGCGCGCCGCCGCCTCAAAGGAGTTGGAATGAAACTGATTTCGCTCGACACCCAGTTCGACGGAACGATCATCGACATTCTCGGCTACCGCACCGCACCCGCAGGCGGCGTCGAGGTCACCGCCCTCCTCGACGCACCCGGTGCCTGGTACAGCCGCACCCACCCCGTCGTCGTCGACGCCAGCGACGTACGACTCTCCCTCGCCGTGCAGTCCATCACCCGCCCCGAGCTGGGCGTGCGGTGATAGCCGAGACCGCAGGCCAGATCGACATATTCGAGGTGCTTGCCGCCGCCGAAGCCGACGAGCAGGACATCCGCGTCCAGCGGTATGGCATCCCGATCCTGTTCGCCAGCCCCACCCGAGGGGTGGCAGCTCGCATTGCCGAATTCGAGACCTGGGCGACCACCTGGGGACGGCACGGCTCGAGCGCCGCCTCCCACGCGTTCGCACCGGGGATCTGCGACCCCACCACACCCACCGACACCTGCCAACCAACCTGCATCGCAGCGGACCTCGACTGCCAGTGCCCGGACACGAGCAGGGACGCTCCATGTCAGTGCGTCGGTGGCGATGTCTACCGCGGCGCGTGCACCGGCTGCCCGTGGGAAGGGGAGAACCGCGCCGACGAGGCCGACGCGGTCTGCGACGCCCTCGATCACGCCCACCCCGGCTGGATCGACGACTTCCCGATCGTGATCCCCGAACGCAGACCGTCGCAGAAGGACCAGGTGTGGACAGCGAAGGTCATCGACATCGTCGGGGAACGCCCCGCCGGATGGCCCGTCATCACCCGACGTGGAGACACCATCGGCCTGCGCTCGGTCCCGAACCGCTCACCGTGGGGTGGCTACGACGTCGCCGCCACCACCGCAGCCGCACACCTCGCCCGCAAACCGTGACCTTGCTACCCCACCCGAGCAGGAAAGGCCCATCACCAGTGAACAACCCGATACCCCAACCAACGCCCACCTCTACCGCCGATCTGGAAGTGTTCCTGTCGTACGTCTTGTGGGGATGCACCGCGCTCGGTATCGCTGGCATGATCTTCGGCGCAGCCACGCTCTACCGGTCCCGCATGTCAGGTGGAGACGCCAGGACCGCCCCGCAGATATGCGGGGGAGGGCTCCTCGTTGCCATCGCCGCCACCGCAGTCCGAGCGCTCCTCCTGCCGGTGTCGACCGAGGAGACGACTGACCTTCCTCCCGCCGACCCGCCCGCAACACTGGACGCCCCGGCACCACCACCGGTGGTCGATGCCGCACCCGACGTTCCGGTGGACTGGACACCGGTCATCTGGTTCGGCGGCATCGCCGCAGTCGTGGTCTCGGTTGCACTGGCTGCGTACCTGATCATCAGGACCCGCAGCCACGTCACAGACCGCCGCACGGCGAAGAATGCGCTCGCAGCCGACTACGCCGCCGCCCACGCCGTTTACAGCGAGGTCGCGGACTCCTACGCCGCCTACCTGGCCGACCCGTACTCCATCTTCGTCAGGCCCCTGCTCGACAACCTCGACGAGCCCCGAACGGTAGCGTTCATCGACGCCTTCGCCGCCATGAACGATGTCCGGCCTGAGCAGTGCCCCGACACCCTCGAGCGTGTCCAGGCCTTCGCCGTGGCCGCTCAGAAGGCGCACACTGCCTGGCGGAAGGCCGACGGCTACGCCCGCGCCATCGGCATGGGCGTGACCAGTACCGAAGACCACCGCACCGTCCGGCGTATCCGCAGCGCACTCGGTATCGCCCTCGACCCCTCGGCCACCGGGCAGGAACGCGAGACAGCGCTACGCACCGTCGAGGAACTCGCGGCCGGCGTCCTCACCATCCACGACCGCATCTACGACAGCGCCAAGATCGCCATAGAAACCACCACACGCAAACAACTCACCAGCTGACCCACCACAGCCCTGGCGGTAGCCGACACCCAGCAATATGTCGGCACCACCTGGCAGCATGACCCACCAACGACACAACGACAGACACACCTGTCGATCAGGACGCGAATGGAGAAACGTTCATGAATCTCGTCAACGCCACAGCACTGATCGTGTTCGTAGCCCTCATAACCGGCGCCCTTGCCGTCGGTTCGGCGTACGCGCGCAGGCCCTCCCGAGTGAGACTGCACAGCAACACACTCGCACTCAACGGCGTCGCTGCACTCGCCTCCATCGTCTTCGTCGTCACCTTCCCCGAAATGCCGTGGGGGTGGAAGGTCGTGACCGTCGCAGGAACGATTGCAGTCGCTTACCTCAATATTCATGTACTGAACACCATCCGCGCCCAGTACGAAGCCGACCAGCGGAACAGCTTCGCCGAAGCCACCGTCGAAGAAGACAGGACCAACCGATGAACCCGTTCACCACCTTCCGTGACCACGCCCGGATCCGCCACGAATTCCTCTTCGACGACAGCGCAGACAACGCCGAACGCTACTTCGAATCAGCGGACGCGATGGACGGGCTTCGGATCGGGCTCAACAGATTTGCCGCTGTTGTGGTGGGCATCCTCGGGATCGCCGCTGCCGCGTACAACGTCAAGATGGGCTTCGACGGATCTGACGTCAGCGTCATCGAACTCTTATTTCCCGCTCTTGCAGTGGCATTGGTGTTCGCTCTTGTCCGTATCGGCAACGACCTGGGCTCGAAAGGCACGAAAGAGATCGTCGCCACCGCGAACAGGGCCAAATTCATCGGCGATCAACGCCGAGCGAGCGCGTCCGACCATTGACATGACCAGCCCAGAACAGAAGCCGAAAGTAGTCAGCCCGATCCAACTGGCCGACCTCATCGACAGAGACCGCCGCCTGCTCGACAACTACCTGCTCCAGGGCACCCACTCGATCCTGCCTATCTCTCGTCGTGAACTGGACCCCGCAGGTACGAGAAACAAACACGTCCGGGAATGGAGGGACGCACTGTACGACCTCTCTCTCACGGCACTACGGGAATCCACACCAGAGCTCCTACGCCGTTGGGTGCACTTGCGGAAGCAGATAGTCGTAAGAGGCCCACTGGGTATCCGTTGGTCCCCGATCCCGCACCGCAACCGACGCTACGAACTCGACCACTGACGAGCCGCGTCATCCTCCATCGCTCCCGCACGCCCCCGCCAGCCGTTCCTCGCAACGCCGCCGTCGAGCACCCTTGCTCCGGCGGCGTTCTGCTTTCTGTCACATTTGCTTTGTCGAAGCTGTCTCCGAAATCGGTCGTATGCCCCCATGTGCAAATGGAATTGGTCACGCGTAGCTTCCTTTTGCCGACATTGGCAATTCGATATTCGGCACTACTGGGCGTCAGGGTCAGAGCTTGTAAAATCCTTCACTGCAACGAATTAACCGAATTGCGACCATCTTTATCTATGGCTATTTCGAGGGCATCGATATAGAATTGAGGTACCGAAATAATTCCGCCGAGGAGCTATCCATGTCGATCACCGTGTACACGAAGCCGGAATGCAACAGCTGCGATCAAACGAAGCGACGGCTGGACAAGCGCGGCATCGAATACGAGACCGTTGACGTCACCGAAGATGCAGCGGCAGCCGAGTTCGTCACCGACGGACTGGGCTACCGGCAGATGCCCGTCGTGGTCGTCGACGAGAACACCCACTGGTCCGGCTTTCGGATCGACGCCCTCGATAAGCTCGCCGCCGCCTGACCGACCACTCCGTTGACCGAGATTCACCTGCGAGAACGAGCCCGACGATGACGCCACTGAGCGCAGTTCCACCGCCCGACGAGCCCGAGCGTGTCGTTCGCAGCCTCGCCGCTGTCGACGACGACACTGCCGTCGACAACGAGACAGCTCACGAGCCGTCCACCGACCCCGAGGCACTGCTGCTGTGCGCCCTGATGTGGAGTGCCCACACCGGGGGAGTGTCCGCCGAAGATCTGCGCATCACCGCGATCGTGACCGCCGACGACTTCGACGACGTCGCGTACCGGCGAATGTTCGTCGTGATCGCCGGTCTCGTCGCGGCCGGCGAACCCTACGACCCGGCGAGTGTCACCGCAGCCTTCATGCGATCCGGATCCGGCGGAGCCAAGGACGCGCCCCTGCGTCGTCGCTTGAACGAGGTCATCACCGCCGGGGCAGACGGCTTCACCGCCGTCCACTACGCCGACATCGTGCTCTCGCAGTCCTACCGGCGCAGTTACCGGACCGTTGCAGCGGCCATCGTCCACGCCGCAGAAGAGCTGCCGGAGGAGCAATTATTCGATCACCTCGTGGAGCACGGGCGTGCTCAACGCGCACTGTGGCGGCGGCTCAACACGTTTCGGGCAGGGCCGTGACCCTCGACAGTCCCCACACCCGCACCGGACCCCGTAACGAACGAGACACCCGCGGTGTCGACTCCCACGGGCACGAGGTGGAGTCCCCGATCGGGGCGTACCTGTGGTGGTGCGGACACGTCGGAGCCGACGCACACGACCTCGATGCGCTGCAGGAGTGGGACTACCTCCACTCCGACGAGACGACCGACGCCGAACGCCGCACTCTGACGGCGTGGGCACTGGCGTCCGGAATCTTCGGTGCACCCTGCGCCGCGCCGCACCCGCAGCGCTGACCGCGCGCCCAACCCGGCCCGAACGACAAAGGCACCCACAACCGGGTGTGTGGGTGCCTTTCTCGCGTGCGCGGACGGGCTGAGCCAGGCGAGCGGTGTCAGTGGCGATCGCCGATCCGGACCTCGTCGCCGAAGTCGATGTCGTAGTCGGCCAGATACGGCGCATCGGGGTCACCGCTGGATATGTATCGCGGTGCGCTCGTCCGCGAGAAGAGGTCGCGAGCGGGCGGATGGCAGGGGAGTGGCGCGACCAGTACCGGTCGCAGATGGAGTGAGAGCGACAGAGTGTCAGTGCGCGTCCGCAGGCGAGGGCTGCGGTTCGGACGGCGTGCCGGGTGTCGTCGACGAGGCGTCGTCGGGTCGGCGGTCGGGGCCGGCGGTGTTCTCGGCACCGACTCGGCGGCGCGGCGTACTGCGACCGGTCGTGCGCCTGGAGGTCTTGGGTGATTTCTTGCCGACCGGGGCCGGTGCGGGCAGCGGCAGGGCGGTGAGTTCGGCGGCCGTCCATCCGGCCTCGATCGCTTCTTTGTAGGCGGCGGCGTGTTCGGCGTTCGCACGTTCGGCCGCGCGGGTCGCGTCGGCGACCTTCTCGCGCGCATCAGCGGAAGCCTGGGCGGCGTCGAAGAGCGACTCGATGTATTTGGTGCGGTTCTCGATCGCGGCGCGGGCGTGGGCCAGTGCGGTGTCTTTGTCGACAGCGGGAGAAACAGAGGCAGAGATAGACATTGGTGAGGGCCTTCCAGATTCGGTGCGCGAATATCCCCACCGGACAGGCACCGACCGCTCGCAAGAGCTGTGCAGCCCACAGTGTGTTGAAAGCAGTGTGGGTGGATCGGTACGGGTGGGGCGCGCTCGAACGTGACCCTCATCGACGCTCGAACTTGTAGCCGAGTCTAGAGCATCGGCTGCCGCGGCGTCAGCCTCCTTCGAGGAGTGCGCGGTCGCGTTTGTAGCGCCAGTACGTCCCCGCCAATGCCAATGCAGCTGCAACCGCCACCCCTATGACAGCCAACACGATGTCGCTGTTGCTCTTCGGCGGCTCAGGCGGCACGGGGTTTCCACCCATCGACTTACCACTGAGGTCAACGCGATTGAGTACAACCAACGCCACCGCGAAACTGACGACCGTGAAGCCGCCGACACATACAGCAGCCAGGTTGTCGAGAATTCGTGACCAGAGAACTTCATGCCACTTCGAGTCATGAGCCACTGTCGACTTTTCTAGCCGCTTCAGTTCCAGCTCTATCGCGTTTCTGATTGCCCCGGCGTCCTGGATGTTCGGGTTCAAAGCGGCCTCGATCTCCACGAGCGCCTTCAGGTTTTCGTGTGGCGTCTTGCGTGCGAGACGCCACGCAAGCCAGCCTGAGAACAGCCCGAGGAACACCGGAATCGACGCATCGAAAATCCCCAACCACCCCATGACACAGATCGTGCCACAACAAACAGTCGACCGACCAGAGGTCAGTAGTAGTCGTTGCCGTAGGGGTCGCGGTGGTACCCGCGTCGGGGTCGGCGGTCGGCGACTCCGCTGGCACCACCGAGCGCGAACAGGGGAAGCATGAACAGCATCACTGCGATGAACGCGCCGATCACCGCGATGAACGCGCCGAACACGACCGCGAGGACGACGAGGTACGCGCCGACGCCGATGACGGTGAGAATGTTCGCCACGAAACCCTTCCATCCGGGGTCGTTCTCGCCGAGGTATCGCACGTACCAGATCAGGAGTCCGGCACCGGCGACGGCGAGCAGGGGCAGCGGTCCGACGTCGTCGGTGAAGAGCGAGGAGAGCGTCATGTCGTGCGTCCTTTTCGTTGAGGACTGCTCTCACCGGTGCGGCGGCGCGGCCCAGGCCTGACGGATCTATCTCTACCGAACGCCACCGACATGTGTCGGTGGCGTTCGGTTCAGAACAAGGTTGGTGGTGCTTGTGCGTCGAAGCTGTATCCGGCGAGGGCGGCGCGCAGTCGGTCGGCGTCGTAGCCGTCGCGGAGTGCGTCACGGATCGCCACGGCCCGCCCGTAGCGACCGCGCGGATCGCCGCCTGCGGGCATCGGTCCGATGTGGCGTCCGGTTGCAACAGCGTGTGCAAGGTTCGCCGATTGGGTGCCGCGCTTGAGGTGACCGTCGTCGACTCGCACGCACAAGGTTTCGTCGCAGTCGTGCTCGCCGACGATCCCGTCCCCGAGGTCGCCGTGCGCGAGCAGCAGCGCGAACCGGTGCGCCGACAACGTTCGCGGTGCGTCGCCGTCGGTGAAAGTGAAGCGGCCGTAGCCGTCGGGAAAACTGACGGCCGATCGCCACAGCCAGCACGTCGGAGTGATGACCACTTTCGTCCAGAACCGGTTGACGGTCTTGGCGGTCAACGGTGCCTGCAACGGACGCCACGACCGACGAACCGACATCTCCGGTTCGACGACGGTGTCCCCGCCGAACAGTGCCAGTTGCGTCGTCGCGGTCACGGTCAGCGTCCCGATAAGTGGTGACCGTCGGCGAGGTGTCGACGCCGCGCGTTCCGCAGCACAACGAACGCAACGGTGGAGGCGTCGGCGAAGGTCGATGTCGTATTCGATCCTCCGGCCGCGAGTTCGATGGTCGGGGCGTGGAAGTCACGAAAACGCGCGTCGGGAACGGACGGTTGCGCGGGTGCCTCGCGTCCACCGAATCGGATGTTAGCTCGCTCCATGAACCCTCGGGTGTCGCGGAAGGAGATCGCGGGCAGCCACATTCTGTACCCCTGGACCGCCGACGCGTAGGCGAGGTCGGCGTTGATCATCACCGTTCCCAGGTGTGCCGATTGCAGCAGAGACAGCACCGACGGTGTGACGCCGAGTTGGTGTCCGAGAGCGGTGCCGAACAAGTCGGTTGCGGTCTCGACGCCGATCTTGTCCGACACGCGGATGCGGGCGTTGTCGGTGTAGACCGCGTACGTCCCGTGACTGTCGAAGTCAGGTTCGAGCCACACCAGCGCCGCGCGGCGCTGCACGACCGACGCGGGTTCGGCGATCGCAATGCCGGTCGCGGCGGCGACAGGTGATGCGAGGTGCGGGTGCAGTAGTGCGACCCAGTCGGCGGCGGACTGACGCTGCGGGCCGAGTGTGAACTCGGCGTCCAGGCGTGCCGCGGTGTGCACGCGCACCCGGCCGGTGTCGGCGACATGGATATGCGGAACGGTGCCGTCGCTGCTCCAGGCGAGCCCGTTCGGATCCGTGTCCGGTGTGTGGGGAGCGGGGTAGCCCGCGTCGGTCAATGCCGCCACCAGTTCGCCGGTGTAGACGCTCATATGTGTTCTCCGTTCGTGTCGTCGGCCGGTGCCGCGACGGTGTCCGGCGACGAGCCGGCACCGGTGTCGGCGGTGTCGGAGTCATCCGAGGGATCGGTATCGGCGGTGTCGGTGAGCAGGGCCAGAAGTTTGCGTGCTTCCCCGGTCGTGATCTGGGTCAGTGTCGCGGCGGCGGCGAGTGTTCCTTCGCGGGAACGGATGTCGTCGAGCGCCCGAGCCATCGCGAGTTTCGCGGCATCGATCTGCTCGGCGGCGGTGAAGAACGCCGTCAACGACGCCATGTTCGCCGCGTCCCGGCGCTGACGATCCGCGAGCACCTTCTGTTGCGCCGCACGCGCCCGAGCACGCGCAGTCATCCGAGCCTGTGTCGACGCCATGCGGCCAACCATAGCCCCAGACCCCGACATTCTCACAGATCCTGACACAACCTCCCGCCACATCACCGATCCACCACCACCGGAACCCCAGTTCACCGACCCAAACCCGCGCATCACCATTTACCGATCCAAAGCCAGAACCAACCCACACACCTCATGCACTATGGAGCTATGCGCGCTTTCGCTGGTACAGTCCGCGTTTGTGATGGGTCTGCACAAGTTGACCGCTGGGGACGGGTACGAGTACCTGACCCGGCAGGTTGCCGCTGCCGATTCCACCGAGCGGGGAGCCTCCTCGTTGGCCGATTACTACTCCGAAAAAGGCGAGTCACCGGGCCGGTGGGCCGGGGCCGGCCTCGCTGGTCTGGGGTCGGTCGCGGCGGGCCAGCAGGTGTCCGAGGCGCAGATGAAGGCCCTGTTCGGTGAAGGTCTGCACCCGAACGCGGACCTGATGTTCGAGCTGGCGCTCGCTCGAGGCGCGTCCCAGGCCGCCGCCGCCCGGTCGGCGAAATTGGGCCGGGCGTTCAAGATCGACTCTGGAGCGACCGCGTATCGGGTGGCGTGCGCGGAGGCGTTCGTGGCGCACAATCTCGCACGCGGGCAGAAGTGGAATGCGGCGATCGACGACGCCGACCGCGCGCGGATCCGCACCGATGTCGGATCGAGAATGTTCGCGAAGGAGTACGGACGCGCTCCGGCGGACGAGCGGGAACTGTCCGGGTGGGTGGCCAAGGTCGGACGGCAGAAGACCACCGCTGTAGCTGGTTTCGACTTGACGTTCACACCGGTGAAATCGGTGTCGGCATTGTGGGCGGTCGCCCCGCGTGAGGTCTCGGAACAGATCGAAGCTGCACACGAGTCCGCGATCGCCGCCGCGGTGACGTACCTCGAGAAGCACGCGTGCTTCACTCGCGTCGGGACCGGGGGAGTGGCGCAGGTCGACGGCAACGGTTTGATCGCCGCACAGTTCACCCACCGCGATTCACGCGCGGGTGATCCGAACCTGCACACCCACGTCGCGATCAGCAACAAGGTCGCCGCCACGATGCCCGACGGCACCACCAAGTGGCTCGCGCTCGACGGGGCCGCGTTGTACCGCAACAACGTTCCCGCTTCTGAGGTCTACAACACCGTCCTCGAAGCGCAGTTGCGTGAATGCATCGGCGTCCGGTTCACCGAGCGAGCGTCGACCGATCGCAGCAAACGTCCGGTCCGCGAGATCGACGGCATGGACACTCGGCTCGCCGAGCGGTGGTCCTCGCGCAGCGCCGCGATCAAGCTCCGCACCGCCGAACTCGCGCGCGCCTTTCAGGCCGATCACGGACGCGAGCCGACCGCCATCGAAGCGATCTCTCTCGCCCAGCAAGCGACGTTGGAAACCCGTGCCGCCAAACACGAACCGGTCTCGCACGCCGACCAACGCAGTGGCTGGCGAGCCGAAGCGATCGAGATCCTCGGCTCACAGAAGGCGTTGTCGGAACTGGTCTCCTCGATCACCGCGCACACCGCCGCCGAAGCGGCGACGGACTTCGATCAGGCCTGGGTGCGCGAGACCGCCGAACGCTCACTCGACATCGTCTCGCGGAAGCGATCACGGTTCCTGCGGCACAACATTCGCGCCGAAGTCGTGCGGCAAGTACGCACTTTCGACCCGCCGGCCGAGCGCATCGACGCACTTGTCGAGGCGGTCACCGACCTCGCGTGTGGGGAGGAGTTGTCGATCGACCTCCGGTGCCGCCGACACCGACCCCGCTGCCGATATCGCCCCGGATGTGATGCGCCGACGCGACGGTGCCGATGTGCACACCCGCCACGAATCGCAGTTGCTCACCACCGCAGCAGTACTCGATGCCGAAGCGCGCATCGTCGCCCTCGCCGGACGCACCGACGGTATTGCGATCGACGACAAGCATGTCGAGATTGCGTTGCTCGAATCCGCAGCGAACGGTCTCGACCTCAACGTCGGGCAGCGGTCGCTGGTGCGCGCGATGGCGACCTCGGGCGCGAAAGTGCAACTCGCACTCGCCCCCGCAGGTACCGGCAAGACCGCGTCGATGAAAGCACTGACGACCGCGTGGCAGAACGCCGCCGGCCGCGTCGTCGGGTTCGCGCCGACCGCTGCCGCCGCCGCAGTCCTGCGTCAAGATATCTTGACGACTACCGACACGTTGGCGAAGTTCGTCGACATCACCCAACGCTTGCGCGAGGGCCGGTCGGTGAAAGTTCCGCAGTGGTACACCGACATCGGCGAGGACACTCTCGTCATCGTCGACGAAGCGGGCATGACCGGCACCCTCGATCTCGACGAAGCAATCACTGCACTCGTCGAGCGCGGTGCAACGGTGCGGTTGATCGGTGACGATCAACAGCTCGCCTCCGTCGCCTCCGGTGGCGTGCTCCGCGATATCCACGACCGCATCGGTGCGTTGTCTCTCTCGCAGGTCGTCCGGTTCCGCGACCCGGCCGAAGGTGCCGCGTCGCTGGCGTTGCGTGACGGCGACGAGGCCGCGATCGGGTTCTACATCGACCACGGACGAGTCCACGTCGGGTCGATTGCGACGGTCACCGACGACGCCTACACCGCGTGGGCGGCCGATCATGCGGCCGGCATGGACGCGCTCATGCTCGCCCCGACCCGCGAGCTCGTCGCCGAACTCAACACCCGCGCCCGCACCGACCGCCTCGCCGCCACCGGCAAGCGTGTCGGCCGAGAAGCCGTCCTCGCCGACGGGCTCATGGCCAGCGCCGGGGACACCGTCCGCACCCGCTCGAACGACCGCCGCAACCCGCTCTCGCAGACCGACTGGGTCCGCAACGGTGACCGCTGGATCGTCGAGAAAGTCGGACGGGACGGCTCGCTACAGGTCCGGCATATCGAACTCGGCCGCACCGTCACCCTCGACGCCGACTACGTCCAGTCCGCCACCGAACTCGGCTACGCCGGAACCGTGCACTCCGCACAGGGCTCGACCGCCGACACTTGCCACGTCGTGGCCACCGGCGACGAAACCCGACAGCTCGCCTACGTCGGACTCACCCGCGGCAAACAGGCGAACCACCTGTATCTGGCGACCGCGTCGGACGGCGACCTGCATACCGCGATAACCGAACGCGGGATGCTTCCCCCGACCGCTGTCGACGACTTCCGCGAGATTCTGCGGCGCGACGGCGCACAGGTGTCGGCGCACTCGACTCTCGCCGAAGCCGACGATCCGCACCTGAACCTCTCGCCGGCTGCGCGGGCCTACGACTACTCGGTGGCCACCGGCTCCGAAGTGCACCTCGGGCCGGAGGTGATGGCCGCGATCGACGTCGCCGCCGAACAAGAAGCACCGGGTCTGACCGACGAGCCCGCGTGGCCGACTCTGCGCGGGCACTTGGCGATCCTCGGTGCACATGGACGCGATCCCGTCGAGGCCCTGCGCAGTGCTGTCCGCTCGCGCGAACTCGATACCGCCCTCGACAGGGCCGCAGTTCTCGACTGGCGTATGGACCCCAGCGGCAAGCATTCCTCAGCCTCTGGGCCGCTGCCGTGGCTACCCGCTATCCCGACAGCGGTACATGATCTTCCCGAGTGGGGTGCCTACCTCGACGCCCGCGAGGAACTGGTGACGGCTCACTGCGCACGCATCGCCGCCGACGTCGCCACGTGGACACCGACGACTGCACCGGTGTGGGCGCGCCCGCTGCTCACCGACGAACCCGACCTCGAACTGCTGACCGATCTCGCGGTGTTCCGCGCCGCACACGACGTCGACCCGGCCGATCGCCGTCCGACCGGACCCGAGCAGCTCGCCGCCGCTTCGGTGAAAGCGCAACGCAGCCTCGACCGCCGCGCCGCCGAGATGATCGACACCGGAAACGATGCCGTCGCCCGATGGCGTCCGTTCGTCGACGAACTCGACACCCACATCGCCCGCGACCCGTACTTCCCGATCCTCGCCGACCGACTCTCCGCCGCCGCACGCGCCGGAATCGACGTCCACACCCTCGTCCGCGACTCCCTCGCCACGTCGCCGCTACCTGACGAGCTGCCCGCTGCCGCACTGTGGTGGCGACTGTCCGGTGAACTCTCCGTCGCCGCGCTCGACGCCAACACCGACGGCGCGGTCCTCGAACCATCGTGGACGCCGGTACTGACCGAACTGCTCGGCTACACCGCCGCCGTCCGCGTCATGTCCGACCCGGCGTGGCCCTCTCTCGTGGCGACCGTCGACGACGCCGACCCGACCCTGTGGACCCCGGGACAGTTGCTCGGCACCGCGTACGAGTTCCTGCACGGCGGCATCGACCCGGTCGATCACGGTGTCACCCTGCCCGCCCACGAACTCGCCACCGCGCTGACGTGGCGGGCCGAGATGCTGGTGCGCGAGAACCACCTCGCCCGCACCTACACCCCACCCACCGCCGAACCACTCTCGATCGAGGACGAAGAAGCCGTCCCCGTCGTGGACGAGGCGGTCTCCGACACCATCGGCGGTGAGCTGCCCGACGAGTTCGTCATCCCGGCAGCACTACCCACCCAAGCTGCTGCGACCGACACCGTCGTGGACGGCTCGACCCCCGCGATCCCGATCGACGCCGATGCCGACTACCTCGCCTCCCTCGACGCACTCGATGCCCCTGTCGACTACGACCAAGCACCACCACCGGAGTACGACCAGGCACCACCGCCGGAGTACGACAGCGGCTACGACGGCGAGTACGCCGGACTCGAACACGAGGCCGGCGCACCACTCGACATCGAGGCCGCCGACACGATCGAGGCCGGCACCGCCGACGCCGATGTGTGGGACGCGTTGCGCTCGCAGATCGAGACGATCGAGCTGCCGTACCCGACGGTCACCACCGACGAACGAGTACGACTGCTCACCGCAGATCTCGACGACGCGAAAACCAGGTATCGGGAGCTGCGAGGTCGAATTTCCGACGGCGCCAGCCCCGCGCAGTTCCATGCCCGCACGATGCTCGCCGAGCTGCAGGAGCGAGCCGACCGGCAACGCCCCGCCCGCATCGCCATGCTCGACACCCGCCAGGAGTGGACCGACCGCGAGTTCGAGGCCGAAGCGCTCTGGCATCACATCGACACCGTCATCCGGCCCGCCGTTGTCGCCGACGTCGCGGCCGCCGGGGACGACGATGATGCCCGCGCCCTCGCACAGCGCGGTCTCGACTGGGAGATCTGGCGTGCCGGTTTCGTCGACGACACCGCGACCGCCGCCCGCACCCGCGCACACGAAGCCGCCGCGGAGTACGAGCGGGCCACCGCCGCCGACGGAGGAGAAGTCACCGCCGTCGACGTCACCACCGCACGCCTGGCGGCCGAGAGCATCGACCTCGCCGCGCTCGCCGAGATCAAGACCGACGTCGACCGCACCGAAGCGATGCTGTGGCGTTCCGAACAAGCAGCCCTGCGTGCATCGATGACCGACACTCCGACCTTGACGCCGCACGCGCAGCCCTCCGTTGAGGCTGTCGACGCACCAGCAGCCGACGCAGTCGAACAGCTCGAGCGGACGGCCCCGACAGAGCTGGCAGTAGAGGACGCCACCGAGGCTGCACCCGAGCCGCAGCCGGTGCTCTCGCCGGCCGATGCCGCTCTGCTGGCGAAGATGGAGAAGGACCCGATCAGGCTCGTTCCGGACGCCGAGCTGGCCGCGTTCGTCGACCGCGCCGGACGCGACCGCACCGAACCGACCGTCGTCGCCGACACCGAGAAGCTGTACGCCCGACTCGACGAGCAGGCCGCAGCGATCGCAGCAGCCCGCGAACTCGCCACCGAACTACGCCGGATCGCAGCGCAGTACGAGGCCGCACGCAGCGAACACGCTGCCCTCACCGAGCAACTGTCGACCGCGAAACGACGCGACCACAAGACCCTCGAACCCGCTGCCGAGGACGCACGACTACGGGAAGAACGCCTCGCCCGCCAGGTCCAAGACACCCAACGCGCCGCCCGCGATGCCGCCGGCCGTGTCCGGGCCGAGACCAGCGAATGGCCCGCCATTATCGAGCGCGCAGCCGACCCTGACCGCCGCACAGCCGACCTCACCGCCGCTGTGGTCTTCGATAAGGCCATCACCGAGCAAGGACGACGCCTTCGCGCAGTGACGATTGCCAGTCGACAAGCCGACGCGGAACGTCGTGTTCGTACGGCGGCAATCGCTCCCGACTCTCTCGATGCGCCAACCATCGCCGGAATCACGGACAGCAACAGCGGTATTGGTTCACCGCCGGCGGACCTCGAGCAGCGCCCGCGGGCCCTGGTGTCCCCCTCGAACAGGGTCACGCCCAGTGCCCGATCTGGCCACGCCGATAGGATCGGGCCACCCGACACTGGTATTGAAAGAACTCGAAGCAACGACCTCGAACACGGCTTGTAGCCATAACGCTTTATGTCATGCTCCGAGTATGGAGAAGCGCCGCCTCGAAGCCAGAGTTTTGGGACTGATCAACAGGGTGGTCGTAGAGGGCGGAGCCATCGAGGACGATGAGACCGAGTGCAAGTCCGAGTGGCCGGCCGACATACCAAAGTCGGCACGTCACATCGCCGGTCTTTCCAATGCAGCTCGTGGTCGCGATGTTTTGTGGCTTATCGGATTGGACGAAAAAACCGGCACTATCAGACCTGTCGAACAAACAGAGCTGTCGAACTGGTGGTCGTCGGTGTCCGCAGAATTCGACAGCGTCGCACCAGAAATCCAGAGTCTGTGGGTGTCGACGGAGCACGGCTCGGTGATGGCACTGCTGTTCACCACTGATCGTTCGCCCTATGTGGTGAAGGTGAAACCCGGCACGGCCAGCGTGCACAAAGAGGTCCCCTGGCGCGGAGCGAACGGAACGAACTCGGCCAAACGAGAACAGTTGCTGAGTTTGCTCGTCGAAACGACGTCAGTTCCAGAAATCGAACTCTTCTCACCGAAGCTAAAAATTGTCGGCACAACGTTCACGTTCACCGCGACACTGGATGTCACTGCGATACCGCCGACGCACCGTCCGCCGCTGCTACCACGGCGATCGTGGTCGGTGTGTGTCGAGTCGGATGAGTGGGAGGGGCAGAGTCTCCAATTGGCGACGCTGTCTATCGATCGGCACATGCTCAAGCCGAATCGGAAGGTCATATCAGCCGACGGAGGTGTGAGAGGCGAGGGAGCTGAGTTCGATCCCGAGAGCCCGTACGGGGTGTACGTGCGCAGAGTCGGTCTCATCGTCACAGGGTCGGATTCGCTGGTTGTCACCGCGGGCGGTGACGCAGGTAAGTTCGCCGAGCTCTGCGACGGGCCGTACATGTCGGTCATCGTGGATTTGCCCATCGAACGCACAGACAGGGTGGCTCGTGCGCGATGCGACCTGCAATGGGTTAATACCGTCGACGAGGAAGGGAAGCCACGGGAAGTCCATTGGGCGGAACGCAAGTAATCACTACGGCTCGTCAAGATAGCTTGACGGCGCGCCCAGGGCTGACGTTTTCCACGTGAGCAGCGCTAGCCTTGCCGCGTTCGAGGTTTGCTGCATCTTGCGATGCAGACCGCACCGCTCCGGCGGTGCGGATAGGACGACGTTGCTGTATTGGGCCATGCCCACCGGGTCGGTCTGCTCAGTAAGACGTCCTGCCACCTAAACAGACGCAGTGAGCATCGCTCAATAGTCGATCTTCTCTTCGTCGATACCGTTGAGATTCAACCGCGCGACGTTCTCCAGGTCCTGGTCGCCTTGCACTCGGCATACGGCAGGAATCCACATCGAGAAACGATCGCCCGAAGGTGGCTCGATCTTGTACGACGAGGTGTTGTTCGCCGTGTCGGACGAAACTTCTTCGATCGACATGTGCGGATGGCGCATGACGTATTGGGGTAACGGAACCTCGGCACCGCCGACGTTCCGCGTGTCGGGAGCCGCGATAAGGACCTGTGGGGGCTTCCCAAGAGGTGCAGTGACGCTTACTGACCCCAGTGCGCTGTGCACAAGGTGCCCTTCCATCATCAACCGGACCCGGCGTAGGAAGACACGATCTGTATCGAAAAACTTTCCGATGCACGGATCGAAGACCTGCTCGATCATGTGTTCAACAGCGACAATGTCCGCCACGGTCTCCTCGATTACCAACAGCTCCTTCGTCATATCGTCGGAAAACGAGGGTGCATCGAGCTGCATCAAACGATGTTCACCGATCTCGAATGTGAGCGCGGACGCATCGTGGACTTTGAGCATGAACCGAGTAGAAGCCAGTTTGAGTTCGTTGCTGGTCTCGATTGTGTCCCAGCCGATGTAGCGCGCCGCCGTCAACTGGCCATCCCGCTGCTCGAACGCAAACTTGAACACCGTGCTTCCGGCGACCAGCACGTCCCATTCGAGAGAGTCGGATTCTCGGTTTCGTCGAACCACAGCTGCGTCGAACGGCATCAACGCTTCACCGGACTCATCTCTCAGCACCACACGAACCCGGTTTGCAGGTGCCTGCCGGAGCAGGTCAGTGACGGTGAACGCGCTCCAATTGTCCGATAAGCTGATCGACTCACGAAGATCGGGTAGGTCCTCCACCTCGGACGCTACGAATATGCGTCCTTCCTCGGTCAGTTCGGTGACACCGACCACAACCTTGTCGTCCCACGCTTCCGGATCCACCGTCAGCAATCCGTCGGCGCGCAGTGAGGCGATCAAGTCCAGGGTTGTGACAGTCAAAGCGGCCATGTGTGAGAACACGCGCACAGCTGCGGCGTACCGCTCGCTCATCGAGAAGGCCAGGGCCTCTTTTTTCGCGCCTTGAGCGTCAGCGTGGACTAGATCCGCATACAGCCATGCAGCAGCAAGTTGAGTGTCCGAGACCCGTGGGGTCGCCGAGCTTCCATCGAGTCGCGCAGACTGCAACGCGTAGGCCTGAATCTGAGTGCCCTGGATCTCTGCGTCGTCCCATGCAGCTCTGAGCGCTTCGATTCGGGACCGCAAACCGCCGTCGACCTCCCCGAGTAGCTCGCTCAATGCATCGAAAACCTTCACGTAATAGACGGGTTCGCTTTTGACAGTCAGCGGACGCACTCGTGACGCGAGAGACTCGAAAACTTCTTCATCTTTTGGCAGACGTCGCGTCATCGTCATTTTCCCTGCCATGTCCAGATGGCCGTCGAAGCCACCGTGCGCCTGTTGAAGCAGGTTGTCCCAGTCCGCAACTAGAGAATGTGCTTGCACGCGCCGAGCACGCAGCACGAAGCGGCTGAGGGTATCTCTCCCAGCTTGTCGTCGATCAACGTCTGAACGAGGTGTCTTGGCTTCTCTGCCCACGAATCTATGATCCGCTCCCCAGCGCTCCAACTCGCCGCCGGGGCCGCACCGGTTGCGTTGAACATCAGATTGTTGGTCGCGACCCATTCCACTATGTAAAAAACTCTGTAAGATACTCATATGCCCCAGGACCGAGTACGAATAACACCCAACGTGCAGACGGTGCTGAGCGTCTTCCTCGACGATCTCGCTGAACCTCAATACGGGTACAGCCTCATGGAGCAAACCGACTTCAGCAGCGGAAAGATCTACACGATCCTGGCCAGACTGGAATCCGCCGGATGGCTTCGTCGAACAGAGCACGACTCGCGTGTATCGGGTGGACCTCCACGCGTGACGTACACCGTGCCGCCCGAGGTCGCTCCGACGGTTAGGCGAGCACTTGCCGAAGCCTCGGAGCGGCAGCGGACCGGTAACCCTCTGCGCGTGCACCTACCGCGTCTCACCTTGCCACTCTTGCGATAGGCCGACGGGAGTAGTCATGGGTAACTGGATCATCGTCGTAGCCGTCGCTTTCGGAATGTTCCTCGCTACCGTCGTTGGCGGCGCGATCCGGAAGATTCTCATCGACGAGATCGTCACCAGAGTTGGCAACGTCCCTAACCTCGCACTCCGGATCGCCCTGCGGGCTCTACCGGTCGAACAGCGGCCGACGCGAGCCGTGGAATGGAACGACCACTTCGAGATCATCCGCGAGAACACCGAGGGCAAGTTGATCGCGAGAATCTGGCGATCTTCTCAGTTGAGTATCTCGCTGATACTGCACTCACCGACGGTGGGCTGGCACCTGGGTCGGTTCAGCAGAGCCCGCCAACGGATCGCTCGACTCGGCAACCTACTCGTTACGGACCGCCGAACTGCCTTCAGCTTCGGAGGCCGAATTCTTCGCTGCGTCGTGGCAGATGTCTTCATCGTCTATGTCCTGGTGCTCGTCTTCAGCGTCGTCTACTTCATTCAGCTGCTGTGTATGCGCCGTTCCAATCCCGATCGCATCCATCTTCGCGGATTCGTTTCCTGGATGCTGAGGAAGGGGACCATGCCGACTATGGGACCCGGCGGTTCCTACTTCCAGGTTGTCGGTCACACGCGAGAAGCCAATCGCGAGTTCTGGTCTCGATACGACGCTCGGCCGGATCCGGCGAGCTGACCCGCACCGTCAACGCTTCAACTGCCGCAGCAGCAGCACTTAGTTGGCCAGATCCTCGCCACCCGTGGCTCAGTCGCCAGCGCCGTAGTCGTGGCCCTTTTCAGTCCCACGTTCGGTCCCGGCTTCGGGAGCTTCGTTGTCGGCACCATTCCATCGTTTGGCAACTCCGGGATTGTCGTCCACCGCGCGGAGGAAGTTGCCGGGCCGGGTCGATTTATCGCCCGATTCCAGCTGGCCGTCCCCGGCCGTGCTCTGTGCGGCGGCAAGCTGAGCCGCAATGGCTTTGTCGTGCATCATCGCTCGTACATCGTCGGCGCTACCCATTCCGAGGTCTTCGACGAGTGCGGGGGTGGGGTTGAGCATGAGCGACCACTTCGGCTCGCGGCCTTTCGCTGCGGCGCGTTCGGCCCGTGCAGCATCTCGGGCGAGGGCTTCGGGGCTGGTCTCGGCTTCCTTGATCTCGCGTCGCAGACGAGCGACTTCGTTCGAGAGGTCTTTGAGCTGCACTGCTTTCGGGAAGTCCGAGAGCTCGATCAGGTCGAGGTCGTCGAGGCGTTGCTCGTCTCGATCAAGGGAGCGTTCGGCCTTGGCCAGGTCGGTGTCGACGGTGTACGCCATGTTCTCCACGCGCGTGAGCAGCCCGAAGGCGTGCTGGCTGCGGTCACTGTCCCCGATCTTCGGGTGCAGGTCGCGGGCTTCGATCACTTTCGTCGACGACCCGAGTCCGGAGAACGACAAATACAGCGCACTGTCTTGGGCGGGACGCGACGCCTCGATCGGGAATCCACTCATCTCCGCGATCACCACCGTCTTGGTCAATCCTTCGCCTTTGAGCGAGTGATAAGTGCCCTGCAAGGCTATGGCCATCGCATTCGCGGCATCGCTGCGGTTGTCGTAGAACACCCCGCGGATGGTCATGCCGGGCCACTGGTCGACCTCGCGCCTGCCTTTGAGGATCGGTGCTGCCTCGGTCAATTGGGCAACCCGCTGACGCGCGCGGGGTACTTCGCGGCGCAGCCGGTCGCGGTCACGCTCGATCGAACGTTGCTCGGCGAAATGCGAATCTGCTTCGGACTGGAGCTCCTGGAGCTGGGAGTCGAGTTCGATCTGCTGAATGTACCGATCGTCGCCGGTGGCGAGGGCTTTGGTCATGGCCGAGTTCTCGGCGAGCGAGTCGCTGTCGAGGTCGACCACGCGCCGCATCGAGCGGTCCGCTTTCTTGAGCTGCTCGATGAAATGCGCCTTGCGGTGCACGGTCTGCCACATCACGGTGTCGAAGGTCTTCTCGGCGACGTAGTTGAACACCTTCACATGCGCGTTCTGGTTGCCCTGCCGGATGATTCGGCCCTCACGCTGTTCGAGGTCGGCCGGTCGCCACGGCACGTCGACGTGATGCAGTGCGATCGCCCGGTCTTGGATGTTGGTGCCCGTGCCCATCTTTTCGGTGGACCCGAACACCACCGATACCTTTCCGGTGCGGCACATCTCGAACAGGCGGGCCTTCTCCGACGGCTTCGGGTAGTCGTGGACGTAGGCGATCTGCGCGGGCTCCATTCCGCCGGCGAGCAACTCGTCGCGGATCCCGTCGTAGATCGACCACGACCTGTCGGTTTTCGGGGTGGATCGGTCGCAGAACACGATCTGCAACGCACCCGGCGTCGGGTGGGGTTCACCGGAGGCATCGAGGTAGGTGTTCTCGCTGGAGTCGTTGTGCACGTCCAGGATTCGCTCAGCGACGATGTGCGCCCGGGAATGCTCCGGCGGTGCCGGATCGAGGTGCGCGACCCTGGGGTCGAGGGTGGCGTTGCGGCCGTCGTTGGCGACCTTGAGCGCATTGTCGATATCCGGGCGTTTGGCGTCGGCATGATCAGCGCGATACCCGAGGTCGGCGATGAAGTCCTGCACTTCCAGCGCCGGGGTGAACGTGACGTCGGTGTTGCGGCCACCGTCCTTGACGGGCAGGTTCGCCGGCACCTGATCACGGGTGACGGCGTCGGTGTAGACGCTGGTCATGCCGATCAGATCGCCGACGTTGGTGAATTCACCGACCCGGGTGATCGCCCGCAGTCTCGATCCGGACGAATTCAGCTCGACCCGCTCGACTGTGTCGGTGAATGTTGCTCCCCAGTCGTTGATCTGGGCGACCCCGGCGTCCTCGAGCAGATCCGGACGCAGGTAGTGCTGCATCACCCACAGCTCGGCGAGGGAGTTCGCGACCGGGGTGCCGGTGGCGAACGTGGCCACGCGTTCGACGTACTCCTCCGGCGGGATGCCTTTGGTGATCGCTTCCTCTCGGCGCATCGACCGCAGATAGTTCAGTTTCAGATCGAGGTCGGTGGCGCGGTGCGAGCCTTCGTTGGCGAGCTCGGTGACCCCGGAGGCGCGGGCGAGGTTCTTGAACTCGTGGGCTTCGTCGATGAATAGGTAGTCACAGCCCGATGCCTCGAACGTGAGCCCGAGATCCTTCCCGGCCTGTTCCAGCGCGGTTTCGAGCTTCTCCTCGAGCTTGGCTTTCATCGCCTCGAGACGTTTGCCGGTCTGGATGCTCTCGACGTTGTCGAGCTCGGCGTCGATGGCCTCGACCTGGGTACGGATGTATTCGGCTTTCGTGCCGGGATCGACGCCGATCGAGGAGAACGCCGACCGCGGAACGATCACCATGTCCCAGTCCTGTGAAGCGGACTGGGCGACGAGCAATCGGCGCCCTTCGGCGTCGGTGGCCGCCGATCCGGACAGGATCCGTGCGCCGGGATACCACTGGCCCGCTTCGCGGACGACCTGGTCGATGATGTGGTTGGGCACCACCACCCACGGCTTGTTCGCCAACCCGAGGCGTTTGAGCTCCATCGCCCCCATCAAGATGGTGCCGGTCTTGCCGGCCCCGACGACGTGATCGAGCATCACCGTCGGCTCGGAGACGATCCGGGCGGCGGCGTCGCGTTGGTACGGGTACGGCGAGTACTTCTCCCCAAGACCGGGAAAGGACATGTACGCGCCCGAATGCACTGGCGCAACAAGGGAGTTGAACGTGTCGTTGTAGATGTCGAGGAGCTGCTCGCGGCGGATCTCGTCGGCGTGCAGCGCCCACTGCCCGAACTCCTGTGCCAGGCGTCGCGCCTTGGATTGCGCGGCGCGGGTCGCGGCATCGTGCACCGTCGGTGCGCCCGCGCTGTCGCGGAACTCCTTGGAGGTGGTGATTTCGATCGGGTCGCTGTTGAGCAGGTCGGTGAGCAGTTCCTTCCAGTCGTAGTCCCCGGCGCGCATTCCGGCGTTGCCGATACCGCGGTCTTCGGCCGGGCGGTGCTCGAAGTTGTACTTCGTCGACCACGCCCCACGTTTGGGGACCAGTGCCCATTTGAGATTCTGCGTCCCCGAGTCCGCATAGTGCCCGACCGTGACCGACCATCGTCCCGATGCCCGTTCGATGGTCACCGGAACATCGCCCGGCACCTCGAAGGTCTCGCGCACGAACTGGACGTAGGTCGGGGTCGGCACCCACGTAGCACCGAGGGCGACGTCGGGGTCGGTCTTACGCGGAGGAATGACGGCGGTCAGGGCGTCGACGTTCGCTTGGTAGCGGGGATCGAGCGCGGCGATCTCTTCGGCGTCGGCGAGCTTGGTGCGGACATTGCCCGACAAATAGTTCGAGGCCGATACCCAGCGGGTCGGATCGGTCAACGTACGGAAGGCGCGTCCCTCCATCTGACTTTCGGCCTGCTCGACCGTGGTCCCGAGCAGCTCGGCGATACGCCCGACGTCCAGACGCGCGTGCTCGTCGAGGCTGATGGCCATTGCCTCGTCGACGGTATCGGCGTGGTTGCGCAGCTCACGCGAGTGCAGGACGTCGGTGTGGAAGATCGCCGCCTTGCGGGCCGTCATGGTCTCCTCGTCGAAATGCTCGAGGGAGAGCACTGCGGCGAACGTCGGGTCGGTGCGGATAGCTCGGCCGAGGTGGCTCTGCAGCTTGGTGGGCTGTCGTGGGTTGATCCAGGCATCGTCGGACAGCCGGGCGTAGACGTCTTCGGGAACCTCTCCGGCAAAGGGGTCGCCGGCAACCCCTTCGTCCTTACGCCACGTCTCGATCAGTTTCGCGAGAGCGGCATCGTGCTGCGATTCGGTGAGGTCCTTGGGTATAGACATCTTGAACCGGTTGATCGGGCCGTAGCGGGCAACGTAGGCGTCGTACTGCTCACCCAGGATCTCCCGCAGCGCTTGCCGTTGACTGGGGTCGGTGGGGCCTCGTTGCGCGTCGATCAGGGCGTGGGTGGTGTCGCGCAGCGCAAGCAGCTCGCCCCATTCGGCGACCTGTTTGGCTCCACGAGTGTTCACCGGCTCCCAATCCCGCGAGTTCCAGCGTTCGATGGTCTCCATCTGCGCGTCGTGCCGCAGCGCTCCCACCGCGAGCTCGTCCTGGGCCGGGCCGTTCCCGATCGCGAGGAGCCCGCGCTCGAAGTCTTCCCGAGTCGGCCCGAGGGTGTCGCGCCAGGACGCGGTGAGCCCGAGCCCGTCGGTCTTCGCGACATCGACGATCGCGGTGAGCCGATCCTCGACCAGGTAAGCGAGGTCGACGTCGCTGTCGGTCGCGGCGACGGACAGAGTCTGGTTGCCGTACATGCCGTGCCCGACCCGCAGCTCACCGAGCACCCATTCCGGGTGATCGGTGTAGACGGCGTTGATCGGTACGCCCTTGTCCTCGCCGGCATCGTCGAGGGCGGTCGCGTTCTCGAGCTGCAAGAACCGCTCGGTGAGCGGTGCGGGTTTCGCCCCGTCGGCGCGGCGACGCAACACGAGAATGTCGGTGACGACCTCCGTCCCGGCAACCCGCCGGAACGTGGTGGACGGCAACCTCACTGCGCCGACGAGGTCGCCGAGGGCGGCGATGTCGCGGCGGGCTCGCTGGTTCTGGGCGTCGAGGGTGTAGCGGGAGGTCAGGACGGTGACGTATCCGCCGGGTGCAGTCATCGCCAACGATTTGACGATGAAATGGTTGTGGATCGAGTGCTTGGCTTGGTTGTGAACCGGGTCGTAGAGCCGATAGTCCCCGAACGGGACGTTGCCGATCGCCGCGGTGAACGAGGACGCCGGCGCGGTGGTCTTCTCGAATCCTTCGCCGCGGATCTGCGCCGACGGATTCAACGCGGCAGCGATCGCGGCAGTGGTGGCATCGAGTTCCACCCCGACCATCTGCGCCGAGCTGGGAGCGTGGGCGATGAATGTGCCTGACCCGCAACCCGGTTCGAGGACACGGCCGCCGGTGAACCCGGCCCGGATCGTCGCCTTCCACATCGCGGCGGCAATAGCGGGGTCGGTGTAGTGGGCGTTGAGAATGGTGCGCTGTGCCTGAGCCCAGCCGGTGTCGTCGAGCAGCGTGCGTAGTTGCTCGCGTTCGGCGGTCCAATCGTCGCGTCGCGGGTCGAAGACCTGCGGGGTCGCGCCCCAACTCGACCAGCGAGCCAGGACCGCTTGCTCGTCGGCGGTGGCGTAGCGATCCTGCGCGGTGACGACGGCGAGAGTGCGCAGGGCGTCGATGTTCGCTGATACACGGGCTTTCGCTCCGGACGGCACCAGAATCTCGGTGCCGGGCCGGAAGTCGACGGGCTCGACATTCCACAATCGCTCGGCGACTGTCTGAGTGTCGACCACCATCCCTTCGGTGGTGTCAGGGACTGCGGTAGTCGCCGTGGGGTCGGGGTTCGGTTCGACTGTGGGGGAGGCGGTTTCGACGCCGGGCGGGGGAGTGCCTTGCGCGGCCAGGAGTTGGTCGACGCGGCGACCGTCGACGGCGATCAGGTGCCGACTCTGGTTGCCGTAGCTGATCGCGGCGGCGTGATCGTCGGGCCCGAGAGTTTTCTGGTTCTCTTCGGGAATCAACGACACATCGCCTGCGCGGCGCAGCTCCATCAGTGTGTCGGTGACCTGCTCGGCGGTCAGTGTCCCGTCGAGTTCGGCGCGGATCCGCGCCAGCCGCACATAGGCTTCGTCCTCGCGCGCCAGCCGACCGTAGGCGTCGCGCACCAGCTCGACCGGCGACGGGGGGAGCGCCGCGGCGTCGACGGCGGTGTTCGCGGAAACTGCTGGTGTGGGCTGTAACTTCGGCACCGGTGGGGAAGCGTCGGCCTCGGCGATCAGAACGTCGGGATCGACTGGTGTGGGCAGCGGTGTGCCGCCGACATCGACGGCAGTCGGGTCGATCGGCGCTGCACCGTCGGCGTCGAACGCGAACAGGTCCAGCTGGGCGTCGGATTCGCTACGGCGGGTTACTTTCCGCTTGCCGTGTGCTCGGCCACCCGCTCGTCGAGCTGGCTCGTGAACGTGGGAAACAGTGGGTGCTCGGTCGACGTCGGGTAGGGCTCGTTGTCCTCGATCCGTGCCGCGATCAGATGCGCTGCGTAGTACCGGAACCTCATCGGTTGCTCCGCCCACAACAGGTCCGTCAGCTGGTTCGCTTCCTTGTCCGGGTCCGCGCAGTTCAGTGGGTTGCGCCACCGCTCCGGGTCGCTCCGGTGCACCTGGATCCGTGCCCGATCCCGCTCGGCTTCGGCTTCCGGGCTCCCCTGATCCGGCGGGTAGGCCTCCATGTCCTCCGGGAGCTGGTTGTAGATCTCCTCGTTGATCACGAAGTCCGTCGCCTGCGCCCAGGCCTGGTTGATCAACCCGACCTGCTCCATGTACGGGGCCGGCTGCCCGTTCTCCCGGATGTAGCGTTGCAGCACTTGCTGTTCCATGTAGATCTTCATGTTGTCGATCCGCTCCGCGATCCGCTCGCTCTCGCTCTCGAGGAACGCCTGTTGATCGGACGGGCTCAACTCCGGCGGCAGCCCCTGGTGCTCGAGATACAGCTTCATTACTTCCTGCGTTATCGGGTCGATCATGGGTGTCACTGTCCTCTGTCTCGGCGAACAAATCGAGTTGGAAATCGTCGGAATCTTTGGCCACAGCGTGCGCTCCTGAAGTCGGGCGAGAGGTGTATGCGACCCGCGCAACCCGAGACCGGGTGGGGGTCGTTAACGTCGTCGTCGGCTGGAGGCGCAAACTCCGGCCACAAAGGGCCCTGGTGGGTCATGCAGGACCCACCAGGGCTTCTGGCTGTTTCGGGTCAGTGGTTGTGTCAGGTTTTTCAGCCGGTGAGCTCGTCGAACCAGCCGGCCGGGGCCTGCACCAAGTTCAGCCGTATCGGCGGAGTCTTCTGATGAGAGTCACGGCTGCACAGGTACATCGGGCCGTGCTCGGCATCGAGCATCGTGCGCAGTTGCGGGTCCGCGTGATGGACCCACCACCCCGACATCGCGGCCCCGTCCTCGGCTGCGGACGCTGCCTCCCATGCCGTCCACAGTGCGTGCAGACGCACCACGACCTCGGGATGCTCGAACCAGCGTGGGCAGAACACGCGGTTCTTTCCGGCAGACGACGAGAGTTTGCGTGCCACGATTGCCGACAGCCACGTGTCGAACCAGGCATGGAAGCTCGAGAACTTCGTCGACGCAGCCTTCTCGGGATCCGGATCGGAGTTGTCGGGATGGTCGTCGGGGAAGTTCTCGTCAGGGAAGTCGTCGTCGGGGTAGAAGTCGTCGTCAGCGCTCACAGGAACGGCTCCTCGTCGACGTCGTCGATGGTGGCGGCGGCGTGTACTCGATCGGGGACGGGGATCTGCTCTTTGTCGGGGATCCCGTACATCGCGAACGAGGCATCGATCGCGTGGGCATTGGGGCCGTCGGACCAATACATCTTCTTCACCAACACCGGCCGATTGCCTGAGATCTGCACCAGTGCCCGGGTTTTCGGGATCGCGGCGAGATCGTCGACTGTCAGGATCGGCTCCTTTGACCAGGACTGCGACTTCGACGACGACCCACTGTCGAACACCCCGCCGCTACGCGAGGCCGACCAGCGTTCGACGTCGTGATCACCGACGAGTGCCGACAGCTCGGAGAGAGTGTTCTTGTCCTTCACACCGCCGCCGTACCAGAGGAAGTTCGCGGCGTCGAGGAGCTGTTTGACCCCGTCCTGCCCCCACACCTTCTGGGCCTGAGAAAGGTTCTGCACGATCGTCATCACACAGATCCCCTGCGATCCGAGGTGCGAGTACCAGGCAGGGAGCTCGGGGAGGCGGCAGACGTTCGCGGCCTCGTCGAGGACGCCGAGCATCGGCACCGGAAGCCGTCCGCGGGGGCTCCGGCGCGCGACGCGCTGGGCGGCGTCGATGATCGACCCGATCAACGCCGTGGTCAGCGCCGACGACGAATCGGGTCCTTCCTTCGACAACGCATACAAAGTGTCGGTGCTGATGACGAAGTCCTCGACGACGAATTCACGCATCGAGTGCGGATACCGCACCGATCCACCAATCTTGGTGTCCGGTGCGCCCTCGACGGAGATGTCGCGGCGGTTCGGTGGGAGAACCGACATCGCGTAGGCCTGCTCCTCGAGCAGGCCGATGAACCGACGAGCCATGTCGTACAGACCGTCTCGCTGGCGCGGATTGAGTTCGCTGGTCGACTTTAAGCGGTTGGCGATGATGTGGTGGCCGTGGACCGTGAGCAGTCGCTGGGGAAGTTCGTTCGCCTCGTCGGAGAGCCAGCCGTAGACGTGCAACAGATCCCCGTCCGCACACGCCGCTGCGAGCATCATCTGCGCCAACAACTCCTGCGCTCCGCCGTCGAAGTAGGCATCGACGCGGGCCGAATCGTCCCTCGATGCGGCAGCGAAGTAGGAGGCCAGCTTGCGGGCGTCCATGATCGTCTCGATCACGCGCAGCGGGTTCCACCAAAACCCGTCATCGCCGGTGCGGGGGCCTTCGGCGATCCCCTGTAGGTCGTAGCGCCACACCGTGCCGAGCAACTCGCGGACACCGCGAGTGAGATCGTGTCCGTCGCGCTTGTTGGAGGTGAACAGTGCAGCGCCCGGCGCGGTGCACAGTGCGTCGATCGCCAACGCCGCAGTCTTGCCCATACGAGGTCCGGCGAGGGCGAACAGCATGTCCTCCCACGACATGAACACCTGCTGATTGCCCTGGACGGTGCGTCCGACGACGACTCCGATGTCGGAGTCGTCGAGGGTGTCCAACTCGGCAAGATCGGTTCGCAGCGACTTCGCACGTTCGCGTGCCTGCTTGCCGGTCACCCCGGTCAGCTTCGATGTCGGTCCCATCAGGCGGGCCTTGGCGTCGACGTCGTTCTTGCCGCTGCCCGTTGCGCGGGCTGCTGCGGCGACGCCGGTGAGACCGGAGACGATGATCACCGCGATCACGAAGATCCATGTCGACACGCTCGGCCACGTCAGCTTTCCGCCGGCGACCGAGAACAGCGCCCCGAACGGGTTGACGGGGATATCTTCACCTGTTTCTACGAATACATGCCCGAGCCACAGTGAGCCGTAACCGAGCGCGATCAGCACGATCACCACCGAGACGGCGATCAGCGGGAACATCGACGACGATGTCCCGGCTCCCTTCGAGGTCGGCTTCTTGGTCACCATGCGTCCACACCAGCCTCTGTGGCCTTGTCGACGCCGCGGTCGATCTCGATGACGTTCGCGACCCGGTTGGTGATGTCGACGACCGAGTCCGACGAGCGATTCTGCCGTGGTGTCTCGAGCATCAGATCGACCAGACGGATCGGTTCGACGTCCGCTGCGGTGGAGGACACATCAAGGGTGTGCTCGGCGATATCGTCGAAGTCGAGGCCGTCGAGCTCGGCCGGTAACTCCAGGACGTCCAGTGACAGACCCGGACGGAGTACGGCGTCATCGACACCGTTGTCGACAAGCCGCTGCCTCCATGCATCCTCGTGCACAGCCGTGCGATCGGCTGTGACATCGGCCCAGTCCTGTTGGACGGGGTCGGTGAAGGTCTGGCCGGCGATCATCTCGTGTGCGACACCGGTCGCGGCGAGATACGCCGCCGCCCGCACAAGTGAGACGTCAGTATCGAGCAGACCGGACGCGCGATTGTCACTGCGCGGCTCGTAGGAGTGCGACCGAGCGCGAAACTCCTCGCGTCGGGTGTGCGCCCGGTCGGGCAGGCTGCGGCGGCGTGCGGCAGCCAAAGCGGCGCGTCGGCCGCGTTCGTAGGCGGCAGCAGCGATCTCTGAGCGGCGCTGCAACTCCGCGGTCGAAACAGTGTCGTTGGTCATCGACGGTCACCACCGTCGAGAAGGTGTGCGGTTTCGGATGTGCTGGGCGGGATCGACATGGAGGGCCTTCACTGGGAGCGTCGGCCAGCCCACAGCACGAAGACACCGGCACGTGAAAACGTGCGGTGCAGCGCTGTTGCTGGATGGACGCTCGACCGTGACCCTCATCGACGGTCGAACGATGTCAGGTTAGCGCATAGGGCGCAGGACAGGCAGGTCAATCCCAGCGAATCTCGGTATCGGAACGTCAGCCGTGCCCATGGATAATGCTGAAGATGCGTTCCTCCACCTCGGCGGGGGTGCGGTGGTAGGAATCGCCCCAATTCTTCAATTGAGTGAGGTAGCGGTTGTAGTCCTCGGTCTGTCCGGGCCGAATCCGCATTCCGATGTTTTCACGTAGCCACCGGATGACGAGAGCGTCCAGGATTGGGGCGGCGTCAGCGGAGGTGGAGTCACCGCGTGCGGTGACGAAGAACAGCCATGTGGTGAAGAAGTCCGAACCAAGCCGCGGAATTGCACCGGCGTTGTTGAGGTAGCGGTATCCCTCCACTGCGCCTTCGTCTCTGGCGATCCACATCGAACGGACGAGGCGGTCCACGACACTTGGTGAGAGCTCCGCGCCGATCGGCTTGTGTTCACCGGTCAGAATCTGTGCCGTTCGATACGGCCCGTAGCCGGAACCGTGGTGACCCCAGATCATCGCGACCACGAATGCGGCAGCCGGGTTGTCGTGTGCAATGCGATCGATCAACTGGGCTGCATCATCGCATTTCAACGATTCCGGCAGAGACTGAAGGACATCGGAGACGCCCGGAATGTGCCCCACCCACTTCGACCACCGACCGATCGCGTACGCCGAACCCCGCTGATACGTGGGACTTCTCAAATATTGAGACAGCAAAGCCGGAACCATGACTCGCGTGGAAACAGTAGCGGTGTGGCGCCCCACCTTCCCGGTTATCGTGCCGTCCGCCCCCACGACAGTGTCGTCTTCGAACCAGGTGTTGTCGCAGGTGAGGCAGTGGCGGTTGACGGCGTCACTGGGGTTGTTCAACAGGACGACGCAACCGGTGAAAGCGATGCCCGGCACGGGACCCGGGGGCATGCCGTATTCGAGATGCATCACCGTGTGGCACTCGCACCGTGTGCACGCCGGTCGATGCGCCATGATCAGCTCGGACAGGCCCCCGGAGAACGGGTCATGCACCATCGCATGGCAACTCGCACACAGCACCATGGAACTACCGAACAATTCGGAGCCGTGGTGCTGTTGAAGGGCTGCCCGCGCCTGCAGGAGCGGCAGATGGTCGAAGCGCTGATGACATGCCGCGCACTCCCATGAGTGGCGGGCCATGCCTTGATCACCGTCGGCGCACCCGGTGGTGTCGATGAGATACCACGGTGTCGGATCGCTTTCTTCGGCTGCCGCGGCGTCGAGAAATAGCTGGCTTGTCACGGGGTCCAAGGTTGCCGGGGGAACGGGCAGGCTGTGCCCGAGTCGTCGTTCGATCCCAGCAACGGCCACCCCGCGAATGTTCCAACCGGCGGAGTCCACCACCAAGGTGTCAGGCGAGTGGACGTCGAATTCTTCGATATTCAACACGGCAGGAACGTCGCCGGGGACGATCCACGCCACCAGATCACCGGGTTCGTAGTCGGGGTAGGAGAGCCTGAACTGATCCAGGTTTGGTTCGTCGTCACGGTAGAAGGCGAGGAACTGCTCGCGAGGCGTACCTGTGCCTAGATGAACGGTGATCGGATCGGACATCGACCCCTCCTGAGAGTTGTAGCGGTGGTGACCGAGCTTTGTGTGAGACCGGCGGTCGGGCGAACGCTCATTCGGTCCGTTGGTGTGCGACGCGAGACTGTGCTTGTTCGTTTCGCTTGTCGACGCTCAGCTGCCATTGGCAGGTCATTCGCTGGTTCGGGGACGCTAGAAACCTGCGTCGTCGAGAGTGTTGAGTACCAGGTCGGCAATCGGCAGGGTCATGTTGTACAGATGCCCGTTCTTGCTGAACGGCTTGTCACGGACTCCGCGCGTGTTTTTTACGGCAAACCCGAAGGACGACATAGACCCAGCAAACGAACTCGGCTCGAGACCCGTGGAATTCTGCACAGACTCGACGGTGGCTTCGGGTGCCTCGTCCGCGATGGCCCGCAACACCTTTCGTGCGGTCGGCTTCAACTGGGTGACGTACCTTCTCATCTTCGGAGCGGTCCACCCAGACAGGTCGGCCGCTACGTCGTCTTCCTCCTCTGTGTCCTCGTCTTCGTCGGCAGTGAGCAGATCGTCGACCGATACGAATCCATAGCTCCACGCGAGTTGTAGTGCAACCATGCGGGAGGTGTCGACGTCCGGGTCGAAACTGATTGTTACAAGCATTCTGTCTCCTCTTAGAGAGTCTCTGTGATCTCTATAAGAGTACGTTACTTGATGCGTACATGCTAGTGAGTGCAAGTGAGTCTCTGTAACTCATTAAGATTCTCTGCAGCAGCGAACGTGAAGGTGGCACCTCTACGCTGCATGCAGCAGCTGACGGTCGGTAGCGAATGACCGACCCCTGCATTCGCGTCGGTGGGTGGTGAACCGCTATCTCACAGATCTCGGGGTCGACACCTTCGGCGGTTGTCGCCCGTACGATGCGTTGTGCGCGCGGTAACGATTAGCCTGACGTGAGTCGGTAATAGAGCAATGACACTGCAACCGCGCGAGCAGGTTTGTTTGGCCCCATAAGGCCCAAGTCGCTGGCCAGTGCACCATCCAGGAGTAAGAACGTGGCTAACCGCCCTGATATCGAGAAGGCCGTCGCGCGGCTGACGAACAAATACGGTGCTCAGAAGGAAATTCGGAAGCTGCCGGAGTTTCTCTGGGAAAGCGAGCTGGTCGATTCACTGGTTGTCGGTCAGTACGGCAAGGGGCAGGGCCTGCTGGCGCTCACGAATCGGCGCATTCTGTTCATCTTCGAAGGCATAGTGTCGTCGTCCTCCGAAGATTTTCCGTTCGAGAAGACATCGTCCGTCCAGTGGAGCAGCGGCATGTTGCTCGGAAGCATCACCATCTTCGCGAGCGGAAACAAGGCGGAGATCAAGAACGTCGCCAAGCCCGAGGGCAAGTTGTTTGTCGAGAACGCGCGCAACCGTCTTTCGCGCCCGAGTATGGACGAGCCAACAACACGCCACAGGCAACCCCCAGCGGCACCGCCGGTTGATCACATGGCCGCGCTGAGGCAGTTGGCGGAATTGCACCAAGCGGGCATCCTTACCGACCACGAATTTCACACCAAGAAAGCTGAGATCCTCAGCAGGATTTAGGCGGACAGTCCTCGTCGACTGGGATTGGTCGACGAGCCTACCTACCGGATCCAGGCGCTCCGCGACGATCGATGGGGCTTCGCGGGGGTCAGTCTATCGGCTGACGCCGGATGAAGTCCGACATCCCCGGCACTGTGAACGCAATCCTGCCGTGTTCGGGGGACCAGATCAGGCCTTTGCGGATCAGGGAGTCGCGGACGTCGCTGACACCGGTCGTCGTTTGTCCCATTGCGGCGGCGACGACTCCCGAACGCGGTGCGTCGTCGGCAGCGAGGGCAATTGCGCGCATATAGCGCCGCTCCCTGTCGGAGGGGCGGTTCCATCGGGAGGGGAAGAAGCCTTCGTCCAGTGCTCGTCGTCCTTCTTCGACCGCGAGGTGGGCGTCGTCTTCGTCGAATACTGCTGTGGCGGCGACGTTCCAGACGGCTTTGCCGTATTCCTGCAGGAAGTACGGGTACCCGCCGCTGGCCTCGACGAGAATGGACAGGGCATCGGGGGTGAAGGACCCACCGTGCTGGTTGACCGGGATCTCCAGAGCTTCGGCGGCATCGGCTGGCGCCAGGGGGCCGATGGTGCTGTAAGCAAACTGCCGCTCCGCGTACGACCGGTTGTCGGCGAGCACCGACGGGAGATTGGGCAGGCCCGCGCCGATGACGAAGAACGGCCACTCCCGCTGGCTGGCCCGATGCTGCACCGACAGCAACGCGCCGAGAAGGTCGGAATCGAGGTCCTGCATCTCGTCGATGAACAGCCCGAACGCGGTGCCCTTCTTCTTCATCGCGGCACTGATCGCCTCGACCAGTTCTTCGAGGTCGAGGTCGATGTCCCCGCTGGCGGCACCGTGATCGAGCGACACTTCGACTTTCGCCGGTCCCAGGCCGACACCGAGGGTGAACCCGCGGGCGAGGGAGATCAGGTCATCGAGCGCTTTCTGCATCTGATGTTTGCGGCTGAACCGGCGCAGGCCGGCGGCGAGTTCGGAACCGAGCTTGGCGCGCACGGCGCTGACGCCTGACTCGTTGGGCCGCGCCTCCAACCCAATCGTCAACCAACCTTGTCGTTCGGCGTGCTCGGACAAATTGTTGAGCAGGGTGGTTTTGCCGACACCGCGCAGGCCCGACAGGATCATGCCGCGGTCGTAGTTGCGGTTCTTGCTCCGAGCCACGAGGAGGTCGAATTCTTCGCGTTGGCGGGTTCGCCCCTCCAGCGCTGGTGGCCGCAGCCCTGATCCTGGTTTGAAGGGATTCAAGGCGGGGTCCATATGGAGAACTATAGTCATTTATGGTGTTCTGTCCATAAGTGGTCATAATGTTCCATACTGATCGTGCGCAAACGAACCCGTGGCGTTCTCGGTCGTCGTTGGACTGGACTGCGTGACAGAGGTGGCTGCCTCCATGAGCAACTCTGCAGTTCAAGGACTCGGTGCTACCGGTCGGGCATACCGACTCGCGATCGACGACGCACGCGACTCGCCTGCCGTACGCACTGGTATCGGTCGATCGACCAGCGCGCGGCTCCGTTCCTCTCTATGCGGAAGTTTCGGCGCGCCGGTCGGTTCGATGCTCCTCCAACCCGCAGCTTCTGGTGCTTCAATGAGTCGAGAAATTCGAAGTGCCCCCGGAGTGCTGTTGACGAGGATGGTCTCTTGAAGAAAAGTGTCGTCGCAGTGGGTGTGGCGAGTTTTCTGTTCGCGGTCGGATGTTCGTCCGGCGAACAGACGACAGCAGAGCTGGATCGGCCTACGCAGCAGGCAGCGACTTCCGAATCGTCGACTTCTTCTTCGGCGGCTGCAAACACCGGCGAGAGTCCGAGAGGGAACAAGGTCAAGGCGTTCGACGAACGGGCGGGCCTTGGCTGCGAGAGCGGCGGCGGGTTCCCGTGTGAGGTCGAATTCGTGGTCGGAGCGCCAGTACCTGCGTCGGAATGTTCGACGACGCAGTATCAGCCGGAGTTCGGATCGATCCTGGCATTCCCCATTCGAGTCGAGATCTTGCCTGGTGTGAACGTAGCGCAGTACACGGCCATGTTCACCCCTGATTCGTTTTCGGCCGTTCTCGAATCGGGAGTGACAACTCCGGAAATTACGTCGCCGGCGGCATGGGTGTGCGCCGAGTCCAACAATTCGATCCCTTCGCAGCTGTCGCCTGCATCCACGTACGAGGGTTTCATGGTGCTCGACGTTCCCACTGATTCGACCACGATCGTGTTCCAGCCAGGGGTCATGGAGCCTGGCCAGGGAGGGTGGGAATGGCCGCTGTAGCGGCACCGTGTTCGGCCATCGACCCGGTCGCCCGTATCAACGCGCTTCCCGCATGACCGGCGACATCGTCGTGGCCTCCGAATCGGCCCGGCCGCCGCAGAAAGCGGACGTCCTCGCCCGGGCCTGCGCGGCCCTGACCGCCGGAGACGCGGACGCCGCCAAGGCCATCATCGGCACCGACTACCCACACGTCGTCGGCACCGCAGCGCAACGCCGATACACACTGCCCGAGATGCTGCGCACGTTCTACCGCGACGGCTTCCTCGACCGCTACTCCGGCGACCGACTGATCCACCCGGGAGCATTGAGGTTGCTGTCGGTCGTGCTGCCGAACGAGTTTCCCGCACATCCAAATTGGAAGATGACCGAGACGCATTTCGCGTTCTGGGAGCTGTTTCCGTCGATCGACCACGTCGATCCCGTCGCCCGCGGCGGCGCAGACGACGCCTCCAACTGGGTCACCACCTCGATGCTGCGCAACTCCGCCAAAGCGCACTGGACACTGCACGAGCTGGGCTGGACCCTGCGCCCTCCCGGCGACGCGCAGCACTGGGACGGCCTGTCGGGCTGGTTCACCGACTACCTCACCGAGCACCCGGGATTGGCATCGTCCTCGGGCTACCTGAGCCGGTGGCTGCGCGCCACCCGCGCCGTTCAGGCTGAACGCGCCTGAACGTTAGGCACGTCGAGACGGCAGCACCAGGGGAGTACCAGGCAGGCTCCATCCATGGGCGCGGCCGATAAGGAGCCCTTATGTCAGGCGGCGTCTCGGATCCGCCGGTCTGGTCGATCACCCAACGGCGGTGGTCCGGTGTAGAAACCGCGTCGCCGTGGCCGGCCGACGAACGGCATATTCGTCCTATCGCCACTGGTCAGTTCCAGGTTTGCTATTCCTCCTCGAATCCGGACTGGTCGAACTTGAGTGTGCGTGCGTTTTCGGACACTGTGCGGATCCTTGCTTCGTCGAAGCCCTGTTCTTTGCGGGCCTCGATCTCGATTGACACGGTCAACGTGACGTCGGGGTCGGCTCGTAGATGCGTAAGGACCTCGTCCGCGATGTTTTTGAAGTCGAGCGCGATCTTGTCCGCATTAAGGGCCTTCGTGCCATAGAAGCGCGTCTTGACCTTCACCGCAGGAACATCAGGGCCCGGCCCTGGAGGGTTGGGTGGCGGTGGGATCGCCCCACCACCGCTACCATCGCCGTCGTCGCCCCCTTCTCCGTCGACGTCTACAACGATCTCTCCAGCTCGCTGTCGTGTCGCGACATCCGGTTGGACGAGCAGCAACGAATCGGTTGCAACAGGTGCGGCGGTTCCATCGTCTGGCGTCCACAAGCCGACGTACCGACCGGCGGTCCCGTCGTAGCTTGCAGCTAGGGCGAACGCGTCTGTTTGCCAGATCATCGGAAGGTCGAAGATGCCGGCGTCAAGAACGGAACGGTCCCGCAAGCGGGGCATGTACGGATACTGCGAGTACAGCCCCCACAGCGAGCCTAAGGAAACATGTCCGACTTTCCAGATCTGCGGGACCTTTCCGATTGCAAGACGGATCGTTGACGCTGCCTGCCTAGTCGAAAGGGCACCGTCGTTTCCCAGGCGCCGCGAGACACGGTCGGCCAGCGAGTCGGACTGACCGTCGACCTTGGTCTCTTTGATAATGAACGGTGCTCCCGGGTCCGGCTGCGCGGGAACCAATGCCCACGTGAAGCTTTGCAGCAACCGCGCGGTCACCGTTTCATTGGCCTGAGCTGCACGCTGTGAAGCCTGATTCTTCTGATTCTGAGTGAGGTCGAGGTCCGCCTCACTGGCA
This sequence comes from Rhodococcus sp. NPDC079359, assembly GCF_040702585.1. NCBI lineage: Bacteria > Bacillati > Actinomycetota > Actinomycetes > Mycobacteriales > Nocardiaceae > Rhodococcus > Rhodococcus sp. NPDC079359. Next base: position 11,359 of record NZ_JBFBLH010000009.1, on the reverse strand, counting down.
AGTACATGTGTCCAACCGAGGTAGTCGCGGGTGGCGCTCTCGAGTTCTTCCAGTCGCGCTTCATCCGCGGCGAGATAGACAAGCGCGTTTCGATGTGTTCGGTTCGAGGTGCCACGATGCTCCGTGGCTTGATGCGCGAATTCCTTCGCCGCTGAATCCGCACCTCGCTTATGGGCGACCTTTGGGTGCAGAACGACAAGACGGGCCTCGTCAGTGTCGGGGACGTCTGCGTTCGACTCCGGGCAAATGTGGACGCCCGCGAAGTCGCCACGCCTCCGTCCCTGGTCCTGGAGTCTTCGGACAATCTCCGCCCACACATCCTCTTTGTGTAGCCGTTCCGCCTGGTCCTTTGCAGTGCGGGTGATGTTGGGCTGGACGTCGTACCAGTACTTGCCCGAGCCTGAGTAAAAGTACGTCGCACGGTCGCCGAGCTGGGTCAGTGCGGAGTGAAAGTTACCGGGAATATCGCCAGGAATAGCTGTTCCGAGAAAAACCCGCTGAGCACCAATTCCCTTGTGAACCGACCCAGGTGCGATCGTTGGGGCGGCTCCGAAGAACACCGTTCGTGCAAGTCGTTTGGTCAAAGCGCGCTGACCAAACAGTGGCTTCTCTTTGTCGATACGCGCCGGCTCGGAATTCGAACCGTCGACATCGGCGTCGATGATCGGCTTCCAAGAGTCTTGGAGGTACTGGGTCAGCTCGGAATTGACGTTCGCAGTGGCGAGCGGTATCGATGCGGGCATAATCAGCGGCGATTGGTCTTCGCCCATCCAAAGTGCGTGAATAACCGTACTCATCAGGCGCAGAACTCCACGAGTGCGCTGAAAGCGTTCTAACGACGACCACTCTTCGTAAAGAGTATCGAACAGCTCCGGATGGATCGGGTAGGTCCGCTTGATTCGGTCTTCATATGCAGCGTCGCGTGATTCACGAGGAAAGTCGTCAGAGTATTTGCGATACATCTCGACGTATGTGCGGGCGGTCGCGCCGATCGCCGCGAGTGCCGCTGCATCCGCCTGCTTGAACAACCGCTGCTTGACGATGTGATACGCCTCGTCGGAGGAAGCGGGACGCCACTGATCCGCGACGCGTCGAACGACATTCTGGAGCCGCTTGAGCGCTTCCAGCCCATTCTGCCCGCCGACCTCCTCTGCGCTACCCGTAACAATCCTGTCGTCGGCGTCTCCGATCTCCGACGCCGGAATCGAGATCGCCAGCAAAACTCCCTGGGTGCCCTTAGCCGCCTCGGTAAGCGACTGGGCAAACGTGAACTGGTCGTCGAACGTGCCGCCGGCAAGATCGTCGCGACCAATCAGCGATCGCGCGTAGGCAACCCATTCGTCGATCAGGATGACGGCGGGCGCGTACTGGGCCAGCAGCTCGTGGAGAGCCTCACCCGGATGGGTTCGGGCGGCGTCGGCCTTGGCGACCACCGAGTAGGCCGTCTGCCCACCAAGTTGCCATGCAAGCTCGCCCCAAATGGTGTTCACGTGGGTGCCATCTTCTTTGGTCTCACCAGATGGGCTGAAATGGTTGCCGACAATGGCGACCCGGTTGACCCTGGTGGCCGAATATCCGCTAGCGGTAAGGAGTTCTTGAGTTTCCTGGGGGAACTCGCCGACAGGCAAGCCCGACGCGACGTGCCACAGAGAGAGCATCGAGTGGGTCTTGCCGCCACCGAAGTTAGTCTGCAGGTTGATCACTGGAGACGAATTCTCGTCGCCTGCGAGCCGCCGGACAGCTCGACCGATTAGGTCGCGAAGGCCCTCGGTCAAATACGTGCGTCGGAAGAACTCGACTGGGTCGGCGTAATCAGAGTCGACTTCGCCGTTCGTAGCGACTTTGTAGAGATCGGCCGCGAACTCGGATGCATGGAAGTTGCCGGTCGCGACGTCATCGTGTGGTTGAAGCACTTCTCGCCAAGGCCGAAGCCCCGCGGCCTCGGGGTTGTCAACCGCGGCCTTGAGGACCTTCTTGTCATCCTTGTCGGCGGTGACACGACGAAGGTTGAGCCGGATTCCTCGGACCTCATCGGCTTCCTTCGCAGCGCCGACAAGCTTTAGGAGTCGTTCACCGGTATCAAGAGCACGGTAAGCATCGTCGTCACTGAACGTGCCATTGTGCGCCCACTGGTTGCGCACCTCGCGCAGTTCATTGGCAAAGGTTTCTCCGGTGCGACCGATGGCCTGATTGAACGGGTACCAACCCTTCTTGAACCCGGTGGTGATATTGCCTTCGGTCAGGATTCTGAACTGCACCTGCGGATCCAGGGCGTCGTACGTCTTCGTCGACGGAGCCCCGTTCTTGCCGTCCTTGGCCTGGACGAGCTTGGTCCATACAGCACCAATGGCAGGGTTACCCTGACCGACGACGGTCGAGATGAAGTCGTCCAGCGCTGGGGCCAAGATCTGGAACATCCGATCGATGCGGTCGCGGTTGCTAAGCGCCATTCCCAGCGCTCCTCTCAATAGAACCGTTGGCTAGCTCGTTCAACTCACTCCACACTGCGTTACTCCAGGCAAGATCGACGTAGCGCCGCTGAAGCCGACTCGCGCTTTGACCGTCGATTGCGTTGGTCAGGATGGCGCTCTCAACAAATTCCGCCCAGGTCCGGTGGGCAGAAGAATTTGACGCCGTGGCCACCGCGTATGCACTTGCACATGCGGCTCCAACGTGATCGTCAGGGTGCGTAAGGACAAGCATCACCGCATGGTTAGTGGGACGATCACGCTCCCCGAACTGAACAGACTGAGCCAACGCGTGACAGCGAGTGAGCTGGCGTGTCCGGTTATCGGCAACAGCTGCGGCGAAGTCAGGCCAGAGCGAACTCTGCCTTGCAAGCCGTTGATACGCGTGCTCGCCAGTAGCGCGAGTTCTTCGCGTCGAGAATCTGTCAGCAAGTTTTGTCTCAACAGCAACCACCTGGATGTGTCCGGTTCGCGTCCGAAAGCGAAGCATTACATCGACAAGCGTCTTGTCGCCCAGACCAAACGGAGTGCCCTGAGCAGCGAACTCGAAATCTGAAGACACCACCTCGAAGAGGTCACTGCGTCTAAGGAGCTGGTTAAACAGGCGAGCAGATGCTCTTCGCTCCGTGAGCGCACCCGCGAACATGTTAAAACTCAGCGTTTGACTGGACGTCATGTAGCTCGTGCACCGGATCGGATCCACTCCCCACCCTCGTGTTCGGCGGTCAAGGTAGCGGTTCAAGGCTTCTGGATCCGTGAAATTGAGGTTGCGCTGGACAGCTCCAACTGGCAAAACCGAACCACATGGTGCACCCGATCCCGCCAGAACTCCATAGCCGGTGATACCGAGTACCTCGGACCGATACCAAGCCTGGTGCACTCGGGTGCGCCGCATAAACCGCGAATCCGACTGGGGGAGAGGGCCGATCGAAACCACTACTCATCCTCATCAAACTCGAAGGTACCCTGAGCGCTCGTCGGGTTGACCGCCGTGCGCGCCACCTCGACGAGGTCTGGCCACGATGTCACCAACGTGTTAAAGCTGAGCGCGTCCTTCGTCCAGCCGTTTCCTTCAGCAATTCGGAAGAGTAGATGCGCAAGTTCCTTCACCAGATCTGTATTCACGCCTTCGTCTGGCCTGTTGAGCGCGGTTCTCAAGAAGTCGCCTGCTGGCGCAATGCCGTCGCGTTCCATCACCTTAATTAGGTGATGGAGCGCTTCCCAGTTACTGGTGCGAGAGTCCTTCAGAATGTCGTACTCCCACGAAAGCTCAGCTGGCTTGATGAGTTGGACGTTGCCAGCACGGCTGGTCAGAATTTCGTCGCGATCCATCGTGTCAACGCTTGTGTTACGAGCACGTGCCAAGTTGTCGGCGTCGCCGAACTTGCCAACGCCATACCCGTACTGTCGGTACCAAGCGATGGCGAACCGAGACGTCGCGTCAAAATCGCCCTCCTGCTCATTAAGGACCTCGTCGAGAATTTGATTTATACGCGCAAGCGCAGAGCGAACCGTCATCTTTCGGCCGTCCGGTTCCAAGACAGCACCGTAGCGACTGAACACTGCCATACCAGGCCCGATAGCAGCCTGCGGCAGGTCGACCGGGGCAATCTGTCCCTGCTGGAGCTTCCGGAGTGCATCCGGCAGCTCGGTCTCAAGCGTTGCGATAAACCCACGCCGGTCCGTCGTGGGCGCCACTTCAGCACGTGGACGGAGAGACAGCACGATTGACGATGCAAGCGCGTTCGTGCCACTGGCAATCATCCGATTGCTCAGCTCCGACCGGGTGGGCCAGGTAGACGTGATCTCCCAACCCGCGCGGATCATGCCCTCCAGAAGGGTTTCCCAGCCTGTCGAAGCCTCACCGCCGGCGTCGGACTCACTTTGTTTAAAGGCGTACCAAACGGTGATCGGATAGTCGAGCGATGCATACTCCCGAGCATTAGCAAAAACCGACCGGAATCCATCCTCAAAGAAGGTCCTGGCACCTTCCTTTCCGTTGTGCCGGTAGGGGTTGGCAACCAACTCCTCCGCCTTCGGCACCAGTAAGGTGGACAGCAGATCGGGATATACGGGACGAAGCGCTTTTCGAAGCCAGACATAGAAGAAGTCGGAGAGGTCCGAATAGTCGATGTTGTCGTAGTATGGCGGATCGGTCGAGATCACTACACCGGCGTAGGATCTGGTCGAAGCATCGGCCTGCTCAACCTGGCCTTCGGCCGACGGAACAAGTGACTCAAGTACTTTGGCGATACCGTTCAGCGACGTCAGGTATCCGCCACCGTGCTTCTCCGACAACGGCGGCGTCTCTGGGTAATCCCACGCCATCGGGATAGCCTGCCGCTTAAACAGGTTGATCGCTTGATCCATGCTCGGCTTCCAATTGACAAGCGAGTTGTTCATGTCTGTCGCCTTCGACAGGGCTAGGCCGAGGTACGTCGTGATGGCGTTGGCGTATGCCAACGATCCTCCGTCTGCGACGATTCGTTCCCTGACCGTCGGAATCAGGTCACAGAATGTCGTGAGTGCAACCAACTGTCGGTTTGTGAAAAGGTCTGAGAAGCGCGTGAGCCCGTAATGCGGCGTCCACAAGTTGCGCGGGTCAAACCCCAACTCCTCGTTGGGGACATCGTCAGGACGATCAATCCGCGCGGCGGCCTCGTGCTCGAGAGTCGGCGGAAGGTAGACCCTTCGTCGATTGCCCTCAGCAACGATTGATATCAACCGCGCCGCCATACGCCCGCCGGTCCCCTCGGCCTTGATGTAGTCCTTACTCACGGCGGCGTCGCAAGAAACGCATACGGCACCTTGCCGACCGGACATCGTCCCTCCTGTCGACGGCCCCACGCTGCCATGACCGATATCAAATTGGACTCGCAGACCGGAAGGATGCGTCGAATCCCCAACGACCGTCGGCTTAATGAATGCCTCTCGCCCCTTCTTCGTGCCGAGCCACCAACTACGAACAAGCGGCATCTCGATTGCGCATGCCGGATTCGGGCACGTCACCGTGCGCGCCCAAAGCCATGCGATCACGTTCGCCTTCTTGCCGTCTTCAAGCTCCGCCTGTGGATACAGATGGCCGATACGGTTCGCTACCTCGTCGCGCAACCATCTTCCGTACGCGCGCGCGTCGGCCGCGAGACCTTGCGCGCCAGCCCACGTTCGAATCTGCGAATCCGCAAGACCGGGAAAGACGGGGGCCTGATTGCGGAAAGTCGGCGGGATCTCGATCAGTGCCTTGTTGATCAGCACAGACACTGGGTTGAGGTCCGAAGCTCGAGCCCGGAGTCCCAGTCGCTGAGCTTCAAGCGGGATGGTTCCTCCGCCTGCAAAGGGGTCGAGAATCTCCGGGAGTGCTCCCGCCGCTGACCGCACAATCTCAGCCCGAGCCTCCGCCAGTAGCTCGGTGTCCCGTGCATTGTCCCAGGACACGAGTCGCTCAATGATGTTGTGGAGCCGCTCTCGCTCCGCTCTTTGTTGATCTTCCGTAAGGGTTGGATCGCTGCTGGGATCGTCGACTAACTGTGCGAACAGAACTGCGCGTGCGGCGGCGAGAGGACGCCGTGCCCACCAGAGGTGAAGAGTTGATGGATGACCATGCCGAATCGATTTCTCCCGAGCTGATTCTCGGTTGATCGTCTCCAGCGGCAGAGCCACCTCGATCAGCTTGCGCTTTTGCACTACTTCCTCGACCTTCCACGCCCGAAAGGGTGGGCGGACCTCGCCGCTGATGCGGCACGTGGTTGAACATAAACATACCGGTCGGCCCCCAGCGCGTGGGCACGTGAGTAATTCGTGGCGTCTGAGAGCATCAGAATGGTGATGTGGCCTTCGCCCAGGTCTTGGCCCAATTGCCGCGGATGCCAGTGGCCTCGAAGTCGCCGAGGTCGGTGGTTGCGAACGGGTTGTCCAGATAACGGACCTCGTCAAACTGAGCCCCGCGCGTGTCGACTCGTACTAGGGCCAGGCGGTAGCGAGGAGCGGAATTCTTGCCCATGATGACCTCATTGTGAGTCACGAAGAAGTCCTCTGCGCCTTCGATTCGCGCTTTGACCTCAATTCTGTATGTGTCGCCGTTCGGCGCAGTGGACAGGATGTCGAAACCCTTGTTATTAAACGCTTGCTCGACAGGTATGCGGCCGACGTCGTGCTCGTGTGCCAAGACCAAATCGATACCTCGACGTTCGACCTCCTTGGTCTCCTTCGCGTGCATCGGAGCACTGGACGGAAGCGCACCATCGACGAGGTTGATCGGCAGTACCAGCGCGGCGGTCAGAATTCGTGGGGGCTTGGTAGACATCAGTACTTGCTGGTCCAGTAGTTCCAGGCGCTGCTGTAGCCGGTAGTCGAGCTCCAGGGCTTTCCTGTTGAGGCCTTCGGATGACTCTTTTGCCTTGTCACCAGCTTGTTCCTTCTCCGCGGCGACGGCTGCGTCGAGGAGAAGTCGCTCCGACTCCCCCTGCAGTCGATTGGTAACGAGGTCGCGCGTCTTTTGAAGCTCCGCCGATCTACGCGGTTGGACCTCCGCGAGATATTCGGGAAGTTGGTGCGAAATGATCCAGCTCGCGGCTTTGTCTTCGGCGTCCGAGAGCCAAGGCATTGATCTGGCATCGGAGACGGCAGGGACATCCGGTGCCGCGACGCAGTCGAGGTATGGGGCTGGACCCGCTGGAGTGACCGATCCGAGATGGTCGACGTACGCGTAGCCGAATCGTCGAGCGACAGATGAGCCGGTTGCGTCCGCGACCTCCTCCGACACGCCGACAAGTAGGTGCGGGGCGTCGAGGGTGGAGGAAACCAGCACTGTGCCCGAGGTCAGTGCGCCACCGAACTTGCGCAGGGCCTCGTCCATGACTGTGTCGTGAAGCGGATGGCCGGGGGCGAGAAGGTCTGCTCGGGTGAGATCGTCGGGTTGGACGTGAGGTAGGTCGAAGGTCACCCGGTCGTAGCGACTTGCGATGGGACCCTGCTTGCTCGAGCGGAGTGCGGCCGGCACGTTGGATATCTCGTAGCGTCCCTTTTCGCGTCGAGCGATGCGCCCTCCTATCCGTGTGAAGGCTGCCTTGAACGCAAGCTCGATGTAGTGCGGTTGGAGCCGGCGGGCTCGTGCTTCGTCCATTGACGCTCGGAGCGCCGCCAGGTCGGAGTCAACGAGGTGCTCGGAGGCCAGGGCTCGTTCGTCGAGTAGGTCTTTGAGTCCGTCGCCGACGGTGTGGTCGATCACTTCGTGCATCTTGGCTTTGACATCCGGTTGCTCGCCGTATTGGATCGCGTCCATCAACAGGTTGCGTAGCGGTGTGTCCGCGAAGGCTTCGCCGAGAACATCGAATACTTTGCCGCCGTACGCTTTTCGCTGCTCCTCGATCTTGTCGAGAAGTCTTGTGAAGACCTCGCCTTCCCGAGTGTTGGCCGCAACAACGTTCCAGAGTCGGCAGACCTCTTCCTGCCCGATGCGGTGGATGCGGCCGAACCGTTGCTCGATGCGGTTGGGATTCCAGGGAAGGTCGTAGTTGACCATGAGGTGGGCGGCCTGCAGGTTCAGGCCCTCGCCGGCGGCGTCGGTGGCGAGCAGAATCTGGCAGGCGTGATTCTTCGTGAACTCTTCAGTGATCTGGCGCCGTTCACCTCGGCGAACGCCGCCGTGGATGGCTTTGACTGTGTCGGGTCGTCCGAGGAGGGAACCAATACGGCCACGCAGGTACTCGAGGGTGTCGCGGTGTTCGGTGAAGATAATGAATTTACGTGGCCGGCCGTTGCGATCGGTAGTGAGCGCATGGTCTTGCAGGATGGTCGATAGCTCGGTCCACTTCCGATCGGTTCCAGCGTCGCGGACCCGTTTCGCTATCTGGGTGAGGTCGGCAAGCTCGAGTAGTTCGGTGTCGAGTTCTTCGACGGTTTGGGCAGCAGTGGCTGCGTCGAGGAGTTCTTCTTCGAGTTCTTCTATCTCTTCGGCGTTGTAGTCGTCGGAGTCGAGGTCTTCGAGGTCGAGGCGTGGTGCCGGTTCGGTGTAGGTGCCGTTGATGATGTCTTGCTTCTTACGTTCGAGACGTTCGGTTCGCCGAACCAGGCTCTTGTAGATCGCCTCGGGACTTGACGCGAGTCGGCGCTGCAGCACGGTGAGGGCGAAACCGACAGTGTTTTTGCGCTTCCCGCCAACGCGTTCTGCGCGGTTCATGCCTTCGCGGACGTAGCTGGTCACGCGCTCGTAGAGGTCGTATTCACCGGCAGTGAGCTCGTACGGGACGGTTTCGGCGATGCGTTCGGGAAAAAGCTTTTTGCCTTCGAACGTGAGTAGGTCCTCTTTGACCATCCGGCGCATCACACCGCTTGTGTCGGCTGTGACCTTGTTCTTTCCCTCGAATCGGTCTTTGTCGAGCAGTGTGAGGAAGAGCTGAAAGTCCTCTTCCTTACCGGAGTGGGGGGTAGCGGTCATGAGCAGCAGATGCCGCGTGATTTCTCCCAACGCTTCACCGAGCATGAACCTCTTCGTTTTCTGGAGCTTGCCACCGAAGTAGTGGGCTCCCATGCGGTGGGCTTCGTCGACGATGATGAGATCCCATTGGGTCTCAGCGAGCTGGTCTTGGAGTTGTTCGTTTCGGGCGAGTTGGTCCATCCTGGCGATCAGCAGCGGGTTGGAGTCGAAGACGTTGAGGTTGACGTTCGCATCGATCAGCTGGTTCGTCAGCAAGTCGAATCGCAGACCGAACTTGAAGAAAAGTTCGTCTTGCCACTGTTCGACCAGACCGCCGGGAGCGACGATCAGGCACTTCCGCACGTCGTCGCGCAGTATCAGTTCCTTGATGTAAAGACCGGCCATGATCGTCTTACCGGCCCCGGGGTCGTCCGCGAGGAGAAATCGGAGCGGGGTGCGGGGAAGCAGCTCACCGTAAACTGCTCTGATCTGGTGGGGAAGCGGCTGGACGTCGCTGGTGGCGACGGCGAGCATGGGGTCGAACAGCCCTGCGAGACCGATACGCTGTGCTTCCGCAGCCAACTTGAAGTCGGACGCAGGGGCGTCGAACGGACGACTGCCGGTCTGCGCGACGTCGAGCTGATCCTGGTCCCTCCGAAAGACGACTTGCTGACCGAGCGCTCCAGCCGTGGTTTTGTACGTTAATTCGAGTGCATCCGCACCGTGCCACTGCACTGCAATGACAGTGACCACGTCGGCCGGGATGACTCCGGCCAGACGGAGCCCGGTTTTCAGATTCTCGAGTTGCACGTAAAGGACCTCCAGTTCGATAGTCGGCCCACGCTAGTGGACAGGTCTGACAGCGCCGCTGATTCGGCACTGGTTTGGAACGACTTGACGCCACATCCACGTCGCTCATGTCACCGGCCGCGCTCAATAGTCAGCGATGTCAGCACCTGTCACCTTTCCATCGAGACCATGCCAGGTTGCGGGGTACCACAGTTTGGTGATCAGTTCGTGCCGGATGCTTTGCGCTTCGGCACCTCCGAACTGGGCTTTCGGTGCAATCTTCAAGCCCGTCTGCTTTTCGATGTCGTCGACGATGACCAGGTTCGAGAAGTACACAGCGGTCTCATGATCGACCCACAGTTTGCCGTTCGGCGTCGCGTCGCGGGTCGCTTGCTCCCAGCACAGGAACACGCGGGGGCGGGTACCGAGGTAGGTGAGAATCCAGTCGCCCTTCTTGTAACTTCGGCCGACGTTCCACAGAAACGTCGAATCCGCACGTCCGGCGCGCACGTCTCGTAGAGCCTGGTCCCACGGGTCGCCCACGCAGATGAACAGTCGTCGTCCGTCGTCTAGCGGTGGGAGAGTCAACTCCGGGTCGATGAGCACGGTATTCCTCCTAAAACTGCGGGTGGTCGCACACGAACATTTATTCGGCGCTTCTCGGAGTGGGCCATTCGTGTCCGCAGTGTCCACAGTGGTAGTGCGGGGCCAAGTTGTCGTCAGCGACGGGTTCGGCGGCGTGGATGGTGCCGGGGGGCGGGGATTGTGCTGGCATACGGTGGAGTACTCGTAGCGCGTGGTACCGCTGGCATTTGGGACAGGGTGGTCTCCATCCGAGCAGTAGGTCCATAACCGATGGCCCGAATGGGTTGTGCAACATCGCATGGCAACCACCGCACACGGTGACGCCGGCCTCAGGACCGGTTGGAAAGATGAACACATCGAGTTGCGAGATGTCTTCGGACGAACACTGGTGGAGTTGCAGCGCGTCGCGGCCAGCCCAAAACGGTTGGGCTGAATAGTCTTTGTTGCAGCAGAAGCACTTCCATGGATCGATCAGGCCGTAGCGGCGGGTCAAGTCGGGTTCGATTACTACCGATCCGTCGGCGCATCCTGTGGTGTCCGTGAGGTACCACGGCGTGGGGTGTTGAGCTTCTTCATCGATCGCTTCCAGGAGCTGCTGTGCGAACTCTGCGTCGAGAGTGGTCGGTGCGGCAGGGATAGACCGATGTAGGCGGGCTTCGAGTGCGGCCACGGATATGCCGCGAGTGTAGGGATCAGCGCTGTCTTGTGTTCGAAGGTGCCCTGCTCGGAGTTGCTGGAGAAGACTTCGACGTTGAGGATGGCGCGTTGTCTGCCTGGGACGACGATGATCATGACGTCACCGATGTCCCAGGTGTCAGGAGACTCCCAGACCAGATCGTTGTTGGCCTCTTCAGCTGCTTCGTCGTCCGCGACGTAGACGTCGAGAGCGTTGCGCCACGGCGACAGCGACACCAGGTGGGTTCGGTGGCTGGCAGGATGCCTCATTATTTGAGCATGCCATCGCATAGCGGTTCGACGCAGGGGACCGAACTCTACGCTGCAGAGTCTGAACCGTCCTGGATCTGATGGAGACCTGGTTCAAGCCACTTCGCGGTCGGAGGTGGCGGTCGAGCATTGATGACGGTACTCGTTTTCGTAGTCG
>NZ_JBFBLH010000008.1:0-246184 GCF_040702585.1 Rhodococcus sp. NPDC079359 | reverse complement strand
TCGTGTACCCCGAAAGGCCTTACCGCTCGACTTGCATGTGTTAAGCACGCCGCCAGCGTTCGTCCTGAGCCAGGATCAAACTCTCCGTAAAAGACCTGCGAAACAACGATCCCCAAAGGAACCGCGAATCAGTCAAAGACATCAAGTCAAATCACTAGCAGAAAAACTCAACTAGCATTTCAAACAACACCCGACAACAACCACCACAAGCGGATGATTGATACATCGAATGCATTCACCAAAACAAAATAATTTCGGCACTGACATTCATCGACACACTGTTGAGTTCTCAAAGAACACGCACACACCGTCACTACCGTTTGCACGGTAACTTCGGGGCTTACACGCTCGAACCCCAGACATGACTCATTACTTTCGAGCCTTGCCTGGGTTGCTCAGTGCACACTCCGTACAACCTCGTTGCCCCAGTCCGTGAAGACCGGGTCGGTGTCCGTGTCGCTCTGACTCGACAAAAGTTACGCGAAGACCAACGCTTACGCAAATCGCCTGGTCAGATGTAATTTTCGTGTGAACATCTGCCGCATGCCTTGATCAGACGATCGCTACGGCATCGATTTCGACCAACATCTCTTCCCTGGGCAGTCCTGTGAACACTGTGGTGCGACTCGGTAGAACGTCCCCCGACGTATGTGCCGACACGAACTGGCCGTAAGCGTCGTTCATGGTCGAGAAGTCCTCACGCTTGGTCAGATACACCCTCAGCATGACGACGTCGTCGAATGTCGCACCGCTGGCCTCGACGATCGCTTTGACGTTCTCGAGTGTGCGGGTCGTCTGCGCGGCTACATCGCCTGGATACAGGTATTCACTGGTGGCCGGGTCGACCGGCCCCTGCCCCGAGACCTGAACGAACGGCCCCTTCCGGACTCCCTGGGAAAATGTGTGGGCAGGTGCGGGCGCACCTGTGGTGCGGATTTCGATCTTCTCACTCATTGTGTTCCTTCCTTCGAGCTCTGGTTCTGTGTTCTGTGGTCCTGGGCTTCTTGCGGGTGCCATCCCAATCCTGCGGAGATCGCCGCCGCGGCGTGCTGCACTTCGGGGAGCGTGGCAAGCACTTGCTGATGATCGAGCACCATGTCGGGCACGGACATCGACACCGCTGCCACCACATCACCGGTTCCGTTGCGCACTGCGCATCCGATGCAGTTGACGAAGGACTCGTGCTCCTCGCGGTCTTCGGCGAACCCCTGCTCGCGCACGAGGTCGAGCTCGCGAAGGTAACGCTCGGCCGTCGTGATGGTTCTTTCGGTGAACGGCGTGTAGGTGATGTTGCGTGCAATCTGCACACGCTCCGCCTCCGGCCGCGCCGAGATGAGGACCTTCCCCACAGCTGTGCAGTGGAGCGGCGCAGGCTTTCCGATTCGCGAATACATCCGCACGCTCTGCTGGGCGTCGAACTTGTCGATGTAGATGACGACGCCGGCCTCGTAGGTGGCGAGGTGGACGGTTTGGCCGGTGATCGCGTTCAGTTCGGACAAGTGCGGCCGGGCGATGCTCCGAACGTCCCGCTGTTCGAGCGCATGGTTGGCGAGCTCGAACAGCCTGGATCCGAGCTGATATCGGTGATCCGCGTCGTGCTGGACGAATCTGTCGGCTTCCATCGTGCGAAGCAGCCGCAGCACGGTCGTCTTGTGGACCTCGAGGACCGACGCCAGCTCGTCGAGCGACTGCGGTCCGTCGCCGAGCAAGCCGAGAAGTGTCATCGCCCGCGCGAGACTCTGACTCATTTCGACACCTCCGAGTGACGCGCGGCTGTGGCCGCGTAGTCCAGACTCGCCCAATCGGCATCGGCCAGTTCGGCCAGTTTCGACAGCACCGCAAGGGGAAGCACCGAGGCGATGTCGTCGTGGCCGGTCAAGGCACCCGCCGCGCACAGGTGACCGAACCGAACGCGCTCGACGGAACTCCTGCCCAACAGCAATCCGGTCAGATATCCGCCCGCGAACGCGTCTCCGGCACCGATCTTCTCGATTACGTCGAGCTTCAGCGCCGGTACGTCGACCCGAGAGGTTCCCTCGAATGCCGTCACGGTGTGCGCGTCGTTCTTGATCACCAGGTGGTGTGGTTGCGGAAACATTTCGCGCAGCTCGGCGGGATCGGATGTGCCGAACACCAGCGCAGCTTCGTCGGCACCCATGAACACCACATCGCTTCCTCGAACATGTTCACCGAGAACATCTGTGGCTGTGTCCGGCCGAGATTTCCACAGCGCCGGCCGATAGTTCAGATCGAAGCTGACGAGAGTGGGCAGATCCATCAAGTATCTCGTCAGATCGGCGGCGGTATCGGAGATGGCCACGGTGATTCCGGTGAAGTGGATCAGGTCGGCACGCGCGACAAGGTTCGCTGCACTCCCGTCGATGTCTGTGGGCGACAGAGCACTCGCAGCCGAGCCGGCACGGAAGTAGGTCATCGCACTGTCTCGGCATGCGAGGTCGTGGCGGTCGCCGGAACCCGATCCGCGTTGCTTCACGTACATGCCAGTGGGTCGCTCGTGGTCGAGCGTCACACCGGAGGTGTCGACACCTGCCGCGATCAATTGACCGACCAGATACCGGCCGAATCCGTCATCTCCCACTCGAGAGATCCACGACGCATCGACGCCCAATTGACCGAACACCCTGGCCACGTTGGCTTCTGCGCCTCCGGCTGTGCGGTGGAACGTGTTCGAATTCTCCAATGGGCCCGGCTCGGCAACCAGAACGACGAGGCCTTCGCCCACACACACCGCTCGTGGTGCTTTCACGTCGATCTCCTCGAACTCTTGCGGGAACGCTGACTTTCGTTGCAGACTACAAAGCATAAACACATTGCGCAACCAGTGTTGCAAAATACGCAACGCAGTTGCGGGTTTTCCGAGACCGAGGAGACGATCGTGATCGACACCGATGCCGTCGAGGCACTCAGCCGACGAGTGCTCGGACCCGAGTACAAGGCATTGCCACCCAGGTCATGGGGGCACACCATCGAGAGCTTTCTCGCCACGTCGCCGCGGCTCTCCGAGTTCACGACGCCCGTCCTCACTCTCGACCGGGCACGCATCGCGTCGAACATCTCGGTCATGGCCGAGTGGACTGCGCGCGCGGGAGTGCTGCTCGCACCCCACGGGAAGACGTCGATGGCCCCGCAACTGTGGAAGCAGCAGCTCGACGCAGGAAGCTGGGCCATCACCCTCGCAACCGGATGGCAAGTTCAGGCAGCACGCGCATTCGGGGTCGAACGCATCGTTCTTGCCAATGCCGAGATCGACCCTGTTGCGTTGACGTGGATTGCGGCCGAGCTGGATTCGCACCCGACATTCGAGTTCTACTGCTGGGCCGACAGCGTCGCAACGGTGCACGAGATGGACCGCATCCTCTCGACGCAAGGAGAACGGCCGGTCGCGGTCGTCGTCGAACTCGGTGGCCCGCACGGCCGAACCGGCGCGCGGACCACAGAAGAAGCGATCTCGGTGGCACGTGCGATCGCGTCGTCGCCGCGGCTGACTCTGGCCGGGGTCGGCGGCTACGAGGGCGCACTGAGCCACGACCGGACCGACAGCGGCCTCGCGGCGGTTCGGACCTATCTGGACAACGTGGCCGCCCTCCATCGCGCGCTCGATGCCGAGGGGTTGTACGGCGAGCACGCGATCGTGACCGCCGGCGGCAGCGCCTACCAGGACCTCGTGGTCGAGCGGTTGCACTCTCTCACCAACGAAGAGGGAGTACCTACCGACGTAGTGCTGCGCTCGGGTGCCTACGTGGTGCACGACGACGGCTTCTACTCACAGATCTCACCACTCACTCCCGCCCGCACCGACGCGCCGCTGATGTCGGCAATGCATGGATGGGCTCGGACGGTCTCCAGGCCGGAACCCGGTCTCGCACTGCTCGATGCAGGAAAGCGGGACTTCCCGTTCGACGAAGGACTGCCTGTCCCCCAATCGGTTCGGGGAACCGAGACTCTCGACTCCGGTGCCGACATCACTGCGCTGAACGATCAGCATGCGTTCCTTCGCCTACCGGCCGAGGACAGCGGGGCACTGCCGGTGGGATCGGTGGTGCGCTTGGGCCTGTCTCACCCGTGCACCGCTTTCGACAAGTGGCGTCTCATTCCCGTCGTCGACGATGCCGACAGCGACGATCCTCGCGTCGTCGATCTCGTGCACACATTCTTCTAGAGAGTCGAAACCCCATGTCCGATATCCTCTTTCGAGGTGCCGACGTCATCGACGGCACCGGGTCTCCGCGACTGCGTCGTGACGTTCTCGTACGCGACGGAATCATCGCCTCGATCGCCGAACCCGGCACCGTTCTCGGTGCCGACAGAATCGTCGATGCGACACCTGGGCAGGTCCTGTCCCCCGGGTTCATCGACATGCACGCCCATTCCGATCTGCGTCTACTGACCGATCCCGACCACTTCCCGAAGATCAGTGAGGGCGTCACCACCGAGGTCATCGGCCAGGACGGCATCGCCTACGCTCCGATCGACGACGCGACGCTCGATGTGGTGCGGCGTCAGATCGCCGGATGGAACGGCAATCCCGTCGACCTCGACTTCTCGTGGCGCTCGGTTTCCGAGTACCTCGCTCGCCTCGACGAGGGGATCACCCCGAACGCTGCCTATCTCGTTCCCCAGGGAACACTGCGGTACCTCGCGGTGGGCCCTGATCAGCGACCGGCGACGCCGTCCGAGATCGCCCACATGCAGGAGTTGTTGACGCAGGGCTTGCACGAGGGTGCCGTCGGAATGTCGAGCGGTTTGACGTACACGCCCGGAATGTACGCGGACACAAACGAATTACGCGCGCTGTGCGAGGTCGTCGCCGACTTCGGTGGGTTCTACGCGCCGCACACTCGGTCGTACGGCGCGGGCGCACTCGACGCGTACCAGGAGATGCTCGATCTCTCCAGGGAGACGGGATGTGCGCTGCATCTGACTCACGCGACGATGAACTTCGGCGTCAATCGGGGCCGGGCACGAGAGTTCTTGGACCGCGTCGATTCTGCGATCGCGGACGGATGCGACGTCACCCTCGACACGTATCCGTATCTGCCCGGAGCCACCACTTTGTCTGCGCTGCTACCGAGTTGGGCGATGTCCGGTGGCCCGGATCGCGCGCTCGAACGCCTCGACGATCCGGAGATGCGTCGACGCATCGCACAGGATGTCGACGTCGACGGGTCCGACGGCTGCCATGGCGTGACCGTCGAGTGGGAAACCATCCAGCTCAGCGGTGTGGCGAATCCGGAGCTCGATCGCTATGTCGGTCGCACGATGTCCGAGATCGCGGCCGAGGCGGGTCGGTCACCGGTGGACGTGTTCTTCGACTTCCTTCGCCGAGATGCGCTGGCCACCACGATCCTCCAGCATGTCGGACACGAGGAGAACGTGCGCGAGATCATGGCGCATCCACGTCATATGGGCGGCAGCGACGCGATCCTTGTCGGCGAGAAGCCCCACCCCCGCGCCTGGGGAACGTTCCCCCGCTACCTGGGTCACTACGTTCGGGACGAGCAGTTGCTCTCGCTCGAGGACTGCATTAACCACCTGACCGGTCGTCCCGCTGCGCGCCTCCGCCTGCGCGCCCGCGGCACGATCGCAGAAGGGCACGCAGCCGACCTCGTCCTGTTCGACCCGGCAACCGTGCGCGATACCGCCACGTTCGAGAATCCGAAGCAACAGGCCGACGGCATCAGCCACGTGATGGTCAACGGTGCCTTCGCTATCGACGATCGCCGTCCCACGCACTCTCTGGCAGGCCGTGCCCTGCGGATGAATCCCACCGGAAAGCAGACATCGTGAATGCACTGACCACCATTCTGGAGGACCGCGCACTGTCGGTGGTCCGTGCGCCGCACATCTCCGATCCTGCTGCGTTGGCGAATGCGCTCTCGCGCGGCGGGATTCGGGCCCTAGAATTGACCTTCACCACGCCCGGCGTCCTGGCACTGCTCCGCGCGGCATCGAACGCGGGTGCGGTCGTCGGTGCCGGCACCGTCCTGACCGCCGATCAGGCACGGTCGGCGATCGACGCGGGAGCATGCTTCGTGGTGACCCCCGGGCTGCGGCCCGACGTTGCCACGATCGTGACCGACGCCGGGATCCCGCTGATGATGGGCGCGCTCAGCCCGTCGGAGGTGATGACTGCCCTCGATCTCGGAGCGGATGCCGTGAAGATATTTCCGGCTCGCACCGTCGGGCCCGCGTATTTCAAGGATCTGCTCGGCCCCTTCCCCGACGTGAAACTCGTTCCGTCCGGCGGGGTCAACGCAGGAAATGCCGCTCAGTTCCTGGCATCCGGTGCCGTCGCAGTGACCGCAGGCACCGATGTGGTTCCACCGGCGTCGGTTGCGGCCGGCCAGTGGGACGACATCACCGTGCGAGCGCAGGCGTTCGTGGCGGCTGTCAGTGCAGACATCAAGGAAGGCTCGTCATGAATTCTGTCGTCGACTGGCTGCGAACCTCAACGCCAGGCCTACTCGTATTGTGCGGCATCGCAATTGCGGTACTGCTCATCGTCATCATCAAGGTCAAGCTCGAACCGTTCATCGCACTTCTCATCGTCGGCCTCGGCTTGGCTCTGGCTGCCGGCTTGCCCGTCAACGAGATAGTCGGCACCGCCATCAAGAGCAACGAATCGCTTCTCGAAACCGGGTTCGGGGGCATCCTCGGCCACATCGCAGTGATCATCGGACTGGGCACTGTCCTCGGCGCGATTCTCGAAAAGTCCGGTGGCGCGCAGGCACTGACCGCCAAGCTACTGGGCGTCTTCGGAGAACGCGGAGCACCCATCGCAATGGGACTGCTGGGCTTGATCTTCGGCATTCCGGTGTTCTTCGACATCGGCATCTTCGTATTGGCACCGCTGGTGTACGTGGCGGCGCGCCAAGGCGGAAAGTCGTTGGTGCTCTATGCGCTGCCGATGCTGGCAGGGTTGTCCATGACGCACGCCTTCTTGCCACCGCACCCGGGACCGGTCGCCCTCGGTGGTCTGCTCGAGGTGAACCTGGGGTGGCTCATCCTGTTCGGATTCATCTGCGGAATACCAGGATTCATCGCCGCCGGCCTGGTGTGGGGCAACTGGATCGGCAAACGCATCATCGTCGACGTCCCCGAGGACTTCATCAACGACGGAAACGATGCGAACACCACCGAGGGTGGAGGAGCAGGCACGGTCGCGACCAAGCGCCCGGTCGTCACGACGCCACCGTCGGTGGGCACGATCGGAGCGATCATCGCCGTTCCGCTGGTCCTGATCCTCGGCGCCACGTTCGGCAGCATTCTGCTCGATCCCGGCAACCTACTCGAAGTTCTCACGTTCTTCGGCACGCCGGCCGTAGCGCTGCTCATCGCAGTACTGATCGCGTTCTACGTGTTGGGAATCCGACGCGGATCCACCGTCCAGCAATTGAGCACACTGACCGGTGAGTCGCTGCGTCCGGTGGGCATGTTGCTGCTGGTGGTCGGCGCAGGCGCGTTCTTCGGAAAGGTCATCTCCGCCACGGGAATCGGCACAGCCCTGGCCGACACCATGGCGGCCGCAGGTCTTCCGATCATCGTCCTGGCGTACATCATCAGCTGTGCGCTGCGCGTGGCTCAGGGCTCGGCAACCGTGGCCATCGTGACGACCGGCGGCATAGTCGGGCCCCTGGTGGCAGCCCAGGACTACTCGGCTCCGGCCGTCGCGCTGATCGCCATGTCCATCGCGGCGGGCTCGATCATCGCCAGCCACGTCAACGACGGCGGCTTCTGGATCATCGCGAAATTCTTCAACCTGACCGTCAAGCAGACGCTGCAAACGTGGACGGTCCTCGAGACGATTCTGTCCGTGGTCAGCTTCGCCGTCGCGGGAATCCTGTTCGCAATCATCGCCTAGAGCCAGTGGCGCGACTGTGTGCCCTCGGCGGCACTCAGTCGCGCCACTGCGTCCGCACTTGATCACCGACGAAATGTGTGTTCTCGGCAGACATTTCCCGGCTCCCCGACCGCCCGACGAGGTCATCGATCCGATCGTCCAAGCTGTGCGCTCGGGCCATCGCGTCGGACGTGCGGGCCTCGGTCTCCGAGGACTCGACCACATTCGCGAGTCGAACCAGCGCAGCGACCCGTCCGGTCAGCTGTTTCCACACCACTTCCAGTGCGCCACGCCGGGATTCGACCTGCGCTGCGGTCTCCTCGTCAACCATAGTCTCACCGATCCGATTCAGCTCGGTCGCTACCGTGCGCAGCGACGCGGCATCGACCGCGATTTCGGTGAGTTCGACGAACAGGTCCAACTGGTTGCGTTGGATCTCGAAATACGTCGACTGCCATGCCGGCGACCGCCGCACCCGATCGAACGAAGTGCCGGCGAGGAACAACAGAGTGTCGTAGCGATCGACGAAGCGGTCGTCTTTTCGATCGACGAACTGATCTACCAGTCCTGTTGCCCACTCGACCCTGTCGGCCACCAGGGTTTTGCGCGCCAGCGTGCTGACCCGATCCGTGGCCGCGTCCACCAGAGACAGGCCTCGCTCGGCGATGGGGCCGAACTTCTCCGGCGCAGGCGTCCTCGTCAACGCATCGAAGATCGCATCCCGTTGGTCCAGATCGAGGTGAACACCTTCTCGGCGCTCTTTTCGCGCCGCGCGTACTCCGGTGGCGTAGTGCCGATTGGACATCACCACGGTGGTGCGGTGGTGATTGACGCGTTTGCTCAACTCGGCAGCTCGAAGTTTGTACACCAGAGCCGATCCGGGCTTGCTCGTCGTGTCTTTGGCGAGCCACCGATCGCGTTCGTCCACCAAGTTACGGAGCGCGCCGAATCCCCCGATCGACGGCAGCAAGCGTCCGGCATGCCATCGATTGATGAGCACAGCTCGGGTGGCCTCGTCCACGCGCCCGGCCGCGATGGCGACCGCCGCCGCGTCGGACAGCGGTTCGGAATGTCCGGGCAACCGGCAGCGGGCGCAGCGGCTGTGAACCTCGTCGTCGAATCGGGCACGCTGCTCGGCCGACCCACTGCCATCGAACTCGGACATCATCTCTCCTAGGTCACGTCCAACCGACGCTGGTCCGCTCACTTTCGAGTGTTCCAGAAGTTCAGATCAGTCCGCTCAACGATTGCTCGGTCTGCGGCTTCTTCTCGGCCAGCAACGTGCGCGCCACGTCGAGCCCCTCCCAGACGTTCCACATCAGGACGCCCTGGACGACGGCATCGTCGTCGAGGTAGTACACGACGCCTTCCTTGCCGACCGTCTTCCAGTCCTCGATGACATTCAGCGTCGTGGACACCGTGCCGATCGCCTGATATCCGTCGTCGTACACGTCGGAATAGAAGTACGGGGTGTACGTGTAGGGATCTGCGGCACCGGCCATATTGCGTCCTGCGGCCTTGCCCATTTCGGTCGCGTTGTCGACATGCTCGATGCGTCGGCGACCGAGAACGGCGTCGGGGTAGTTCGCCACATCACCTGCGGCGTAGACGTGTTCGTCCTCGGTCCGGAGGAACTCGTCGACGATCACTCCGTCGTCGACTGCCAGCCCCGCAGATTCGGCCAGCTCTGTTTCGGGTCGCACACCGAGTCCGAACACGACTCCGTCCGCCTCCACGGTCGAACCGTCGTCGAGTTGAAGTTGCACGCGCGCCGACGCCTCGGCCCCTGACACGACCTTCGTTCCCCGGCGCACAGTGACGCCGTGGCCGGAGAAACCCTTGTCGAAGCCGGCAGCCAGGGTCGGCGGAAACATGTGTCCTCCGAGTACGGCATCCGAGGTGACCAGTGTGACCTTCACATCCTGAAGAGACAACGCAGCTGCAATTTCGGTGCCGATGTATCCGCCCCCGACCACAGCGATGTGATCGGCGGTCTTCGTGAGCTCGCGCAGCGCTCGGTAGTCGGCGAAAGTGCGGAAGTACACCACGCGGGGGCTGGGAGACAGTTCGATCCGGGTCGGCGTTGCACCCGTTGCCAGGAGGAGTTTGCCGTACTCGTGGCGTTCTCCGGATTCGGTGGTGACCGACGAGTTCGAGCGGTCCACCGAGGCGACTCGAGTTCCGGTGTGCACCTCCGCACCGGTGTCGGAGGCCGTGTCCAGCGAGACCTGATCGCGGCCGAAATCCGGATCGGTCCACAGCTTCTTCGACAGCGCCGGGCGGGTGTACGGCGCGTCGGGGTCTGCGCCGAGTACGCCGATGGAGCCTGACGCGTCCTGCTCGCGGATCCCGCGAGCAGCGCTGTCCGCAACCATTCCCCCGCCGATGATCAGGTAGTCGTAACGCATCGTTCACTCCTCGAAAGTTGCCGTCGTTCGCTTCCGTAGGTACCCGAACAACGCGAGAAGAATCCTTCGAGCCTTTCCCCCCGAGAACCCGCAGGTGGGGGGAACCGACCGGACTGTATGCAGCATCACACCCCGAAGAGGTTGGCCCAGGCCCGTCCAGTGGGCATCTTGGTCTGGGCGACGAAACATCGTTTTTACACGGGTCGAGCTGTAACGGTTCCGGCCGACCGAACGACTCACACCTCAGGACGCGAACAAAAGGAGACGATGTGACTGTTCAGATCGATTCGCTCGCAATTGGCACCGACAGTGCCGACATCGCGACAGCTGACGTCGACCAGCTCTTCGACGAAGTTTCAATGCTCGACGGCACCATCCTCGACGCCATCGAGCGTCGTACCCGCCTGGCGCGCACGCTTGCTGCGGCAACGTCCGGCGCCACCGAGTCGGACCAGGCAGCCGACCCCTACGCAGACCTCGGCAACGACGGCCACGTCTTCACGCGCATGCTGTCACGCCTCGCGCAGATCACGCGATAACTACACGCCCCCTTCAGCTTCGCAGTCCGCGACCCCGTCGAGCACCCGCTCGGCGGGGTCGCGTCGTGTCGGCACATCCACAACCCGATGACTTTTCGGATCGATCGCTGTCAGTACGAGCAAGACCGTTGTTCGACGGTCCGAAGCAGCAAGTTCCTCCGGAAAAGGTGCGTACCCATGTCCCGTTTGTTGTTCGCCAACATGCCCGTCCGCGACGTCGTCGCCACCCGCGCATTCTTCGAGGGTCTCGGATTCGAGTTCAACGATGTGTTCAGCGACGAGAACTGTGCCTCGATGGTCGTCAGCGATCGGGCAACCGTGATGTTCCTGTCCACCTCTCGATTCGAGGACTTCATCTCGGACTCGATCTGCAACACGGGCTCGGCCCGGGAGGTGCTGATGTGCGTCTCTGCCGACAGTCGCGAGGAGGTCGATTCGCTCACCGACGCGGCGATCGCCGCGGGTGGATCGAAATGGATGGAACCCCAGGACCACGGGTTCATGTACGGCCGGGCGTTCCGAGATCTCGACAACCACGTGTGGGAAGTGATGTGGATGGATCCGTCGGCCGTGCCGCAGGGCTGACCTACCTTGTCGCCCTAGAGGCGGTCGGGCAAGCCGAATCGATCGAACAGAGTCAGATCGAAGAAGCAGGCCACGTGCCCGACCCCTCTGGCATCGACATCGAGAACATGCAGCTGGAAGGCCCGGTGCACACCGTCCTCTGCCAGCATGTACAGCCCGTACGCAGGTTGACCGTTGGCCGAGGTGGCCACCATCCGCATGTCGCCTGCTCCGTTTGCGGGGCAGTTGTTCCGGATGAGAGATCCGATCGTTTCGCCACCCTGATACCACCCGACGAACGGCGGCATTTCCCATACTGCGTCCGAGGTGAACAGCGTGACCAGTCGATCGATGTCGTAGCTCTCGAAACACTCCACGTACTGGGTGAGAAGTTTCTGTAGTTCCGCGGATTCGATGGGCTCGACGTTGTCGAGCTCGGGCGCGATCTCGTCGAGACGCTCCCGTGCTCGCTGCAGGAGGCTGTTGACTGCGGTCGTCGTCGTGGCGAGAGCTTCGGCAACCTCCGACGCTTTCCACTGCAACACTTCGCGCATCAGCAGCACCGCGCGTTGCCGCGACGACAGATGTTGCAGCGAGGCGACGAAGGCGAGCCGTACGGATTCTTTCGCCACCACGATCGAGGCGGGATCGCTCGCATCCGCCAGGTCGCAATCGGCGATCGGCTCGAGCCACGGAACCTCGTTGTTCTGTACCAGTTCGTCGGTGGGACCTGAACTCGGTGCGCCCAAACCCGTCGGCAAAGGACGCTTCGCCCGACCGTCGAGAGCGGTGAGGCAGGTATTGGTTGCGATTCGGTACAGCCATGTGCGCAGGGACGATCGGCCCTCGTACTTGGCGTACCCCCGCCACGCGCGAATGTACGTCTCCTGCAACAGGTCCTCGGCATCGTGGATCGACCCGGTCATGCGATAGCAGTGTGCGAGCAACTCACGGCGAAAGGGATCGAACTGCTCGACGAAGTCGTCCTTCTGTTCCGAGGCCACGGTCATGCGGTAGAGCGTAAACCGGACACCATCGCACCACAGCTCGAATGCGCGCCGCCGAAAGGATCGGCGACACTTCTGCGTTAACCTCGGCATCGTGACATCGGCAACGAATATCGACGACTTGGTCGAAGAGCTGTACCTGCAGCGTCGTCGAGCGTGGGAAGCCGCTCTCGTCACCGCGCAGAATTTCCTCGAGACCATCGCCGACGAGATTCTCGAGGACGTCGATCGAGACCGATTGAACGCGCAGATGGCACGCATCAAGGACCCGGGCAGATCGGCCGACAAACTGCGCCGCTACCTCTCCGAGGGCCGCATCACCGAACCGACCGACGCCGATGCCGTCGCCGAGGCGTTGCCCGATCTCGTCGGCGTCAAGGTGCTGTGCAAGACCCCGCGCGATCAGCTGACGTTCGTTGCCGCGCTCGAGCGTGCGTGCAACGACCCGGAATGCTCCGTACGGTTCGCGCAACCACCCACCGACTACGTCGCCTTTCCCAAGCCGAGCGGCTACCGCGCGTATCACGCCGTGCTGGTCGTTCGAGTTGCCACTCACCAGGGCGATCTCGACGTGAAGGTGGAAGTCCAGGTCAAGACGCGCCTGCAGGACGCCTGGGGCGAGCTGACACACGAGGACATGTACAAGCCCGGTGAGGCACTGAAGCCGACCAAGAAGCACACCGACTACGCCGCGCACATGGCCCACCTGCTCGACCAGGTGGATGCGATGGCCGACGATCTGGCCGCGCAGCTCGACTCGTTGACGGCCGCGTCCAAGGACGGCGGCGTGCTCGCGGCCGACCCGATTCCGAAAGATCCGGACTTCATCAGTGCCAGGGTCACCCGCACCGGCCCACGTTATGCACTCGCCGTGGGACCGGACGGCCGTAGAGGCCTCGTTCCCGCCCGATCGGTGAAGGCAGTCATCGGCTCGACCGACAGAATTGCCGTCAACGATTACCTCGAGGTGGGCGACTTCATCGATGTGGTGGTCGAGGACTCCGAGGATGCGCTCTACTATCACCTCACCTCGCAGCCGCCCCGACGCAAGCCTGCGAAGAAACGCAAGCGCTGACCGGCGGTTCTCAGGAGCATCTCACGTCGGTCCGGTAGACATGCCTTCTCGTGACCACTACCGAGAAATCCACGGTCGTCACCGATGCCGACAGTGTCGACACCGCGACCGACAGAACAGCCACCGACAGAACCGCGACCACGGACCGGCGCGCACGACTCCGCTCCGCCGAGACGTTGGTGCCTGCCGTCTCGTTCGCCGTGCTGGCGACCCTGTACGCGGTGATGTCCGTCCTCGGCCATCGCCAGCTCCGCACCTCCGGATTCGACCTGGGCATATTCGTTCAGCAGATCGCGTCGTACTCGCAGTTTCGCGCGCCGACGTCCGATCTGCTCGGCACCGGCTACAACACGCTCGGCGATCACTTCTCGCCCATCACCGCGTTGTTGGGGCCTGTCTATCGGCTGTTCCCACACGCGGAGACGTTGCTGATCGCGCAAGCGGTCTTGTTCGCACTCGCCGTGATTCCGATCAGCCGACTGGCGGTACAGAAGTTCGGCACGATCGTCGGCATCGTGATCGCCGCGGCGTTCGGACTGTCCTGGGGCGTCCAGGCTGCGCTGAACTTCGATTTTCACGAGGTGGCCTTCGCAATGCCGCTGCTGGCCATGTCGATGGTCGCGCTGGTTCGGCAGCGCTGGCTGCCGGCCTTGGCTTGGGCACTGCCGCTGGTCTTCGTGAAAGAGGACATGGGTCTGACAGTGATTGTCATCGGGGCTTTGGTGGCGCTGTGGACGACCGGACGAACCCGCATCCTGGGTGCGCTGACGGCCGTCTGGGGACTGACCTGGATGGTGCTCGCGGTCAAGGTGATCGTCCCGGCCCTGAGCTCCGACAACTCGTACGACCAAGGCTCGAAACTGCTTCCACTGGGCGAAGGCATCGCCGATACAGCGCACGGTCTGGTTGCCGGCGATTCGCGGGCGGCCACGGCGTTTCTGCTGCTTGCGATCACCGGCTTCTTCGCTCTGCGCTCTCCGCTACTGCTGATCGCGGTCCCGACGGTGGCATGGCGTTTTCTCAGTGACAACACGAACTTCTGGAAGCCGATCTATCACTACAACGCGATCCTCATGGTCATCGTGTTCGTCGCCCTGCTCGACGCGTTCGCGCGCAGCCACCGGCATGGTCAGCTCAGCGAACGCGGCCGGCACTACATCGTCGCGTTCGTAGCCGCGTTCGCGGTCGTCACAATGCCGTTCCTGCCCATGTCACGCGTGGTGCATGCCCAGGAATGGACGATCGATCCGCAAGCCGAGACCGTCCGAGAAATCTCCGAGTGGATTCCTGCCGATGATCGAGTTGCGGCGTCGAACAATCTGGTGGCCCAACTCGTCGCCGACCACGACGTGTCGGTCTTTCCGCAGCGCACGACCGATTCGACCGTCCCGGATTGGATCGTCGTGAACCGCGAACGGCCGCCGGGTTGGCCGACGGACCAGACCGGTGATCGTCAGGCGATCAGCCGCGCGCTGGCGAGCGGATACGACGTCGTCTTCTCCGTCGACGGAATAGAGGTCCTGCACCGCGAGTGACTGCGCACGATTAGTCTTCGAACAGTCGACCCTTCGCTCGACGCATCGTGACGACAAATGCAAGGCAGGTACAGGACATCGACGCTCGAATCGGCGATCTCGGCGCCACCAAGACCGCATCGAAGCGCTCACCGTGGAATCGAAAGAATCCCTACCGCGCGCAGGTTCTGGGCAACAATCGCCTGTCCGGTCCGACATCCGCAAAAGAAGTTCGACACTTCGAGATTGCGCTGGGCGAGAGCGGCATCACCTACGAGGCCGGCGACGGTTTCGGCGTCAAACCCGTCAACGACGCAGCACTGGTCTCCGCCGTCGTCGACCGCCTGGGAGTGCCGGCAGACACGGCCGTCCACACGAAATCCGGCGAGATCACCCTCGCACAGGCGCTGACGACGGAGTACGAAATCGGCATCCCGTCCATGGATCTGATCGAGGCCGTCGCCGAACGGGCCGGTGACGCCGAGCTCGATCACGTTCTGCAGAACGGCGACCGCGCATCGTACGACGCCTGGACCTGGGGTCGCGATGTCGTGGACGTTCTCGATCTCGATCGGTCGGGGACGTTCGATCCGGCCGAATTTCTCGGTCTGCTGCGTCCTCTGCAACACCGGGTCTACTCGATTTCCTCGTCGCCGATCGCGCACGAGGGCACCGTTCATCTGACCGTGTCCACGGTTCGATACCGGTCGGCCGAGCGTGATCGAGGCGGCGTCTGCTCGACGTATCTGGCCGATCGGATCGGGGACGGACATCAGGCGGGAGTGTTCCTGTCCGCCAACAAGTCGTTTCGCCTCCCGTCCGACGACACTCCGATCATCATGATCGGGCCGGGAACCGGAGTGGCCCCGTTCCGCGCGTTCCTGCACGAACGTCGCGCCCGCGGCGCTGCAGGCGAGAACTGGCTGTTCTTCGGCGATCAGCATCGAGCGAGCGACTTCCTCTACGAGGACGAACTCACCGATTTCGAGCGCAGCGGTCTGCTGACGCGACTCGATCTGGCCTTCTCTCGCGACCAGCACGAGAAGATCTACGTACAGCACCGCATGTGTGAGGCGGGAGAGCAGCTGTACGGGTGGCTCGAAGCGGGCGCGCACCTCTATGTGTGCGGCGATGCGACGCGCATGGCCAAGGGCGTCGACGAGGCACTGCACGAGATCGTCGCCGAACACGGTGGCCGCTCCCCCGACGCCGCCGAGGACTATGTCAACGAGCTCAAGCAATCGAAGCGCTACCTGCGCGACGTGTACTGACGCGGTTTCTTGTCGGACCCCCTCGCTACGGTCTCGGGTACAGGCATCAGTTCTCGTCCGAGAAGAGGGTTCGCACCGTGACCGCACTGCAGAACGGCCATTTCGACTCCACACCGCGCTCGCGTGGGCCACGTTCACCGAAAACCTGCATGCGCGTCTTCGGACCTTGCCGCGGCGCGACTACATCACGGTGTCCGCCGCTCAGGCGAGCCCCGGCGAGCGTGGGTTGCGCCCGTACATCGACGTGGCGGCGACGGACAGCGGCGTGCTGGTGTCGGTGGCAGCGCTGCCGTCACTGCTGTACCCGGATGCCCCGGACGCAACGGCAATGGATGTGCAGCTCCTCGATTGCGGTTGGCTGGATCGAGGCAAGCCGGTCGCAGACGGGACGATCATCGATCTCACGCGAACCGACACACGAGCCGATGCGGCGCTCGTCGCGGAGATGATCACGCGCGCGTTCCGCGAGATCTGGAACGTCCCACATCCGTCGTTCCTGAGCGTATGGAGCGTGGCGGCCGACGGAGCATCGTCGGGGCCGGTCGACCTGCAACGCGGGTCCGTCGGTCGCACGACCGGCGCAGCGACCGAAAGGCTCTCGGAGACATCCGACGACGTTCCTGCCGAGCTGAGGTCACTTCAGACGCTGTGCCAGTTGATCGGTCGGCGCGTCGACGCGCACACCGTTCGATCGGTGTGCGCGAACGGCGATATCGACGCGTTGACAGCGCGGGCACTGTCGCTGCATCGATCGGCCGCTGTTCGCGCTCGCCCCGACGACGCGAGTGGGACGAACTCGGTCGCGGTCTGGAAAAACCTCGCCCGCACCTGGCTCCTGGTCGCACACAGCATGGACGCGGTGACGAGGGCAGACCGACACGCGTGCCGGTGACGACGAACTACAGGATGTTTCGGCGCAGGCCGCTCGCTCGTAGCACGTGACGTTCGACGCCCGCTCGGATGGCCTCTTCGGTACCGATCACCCGTACGTGCGATCGAGCGCGGGTGATGGCGGTGTACAACAGCTCTCGGGTCAACAGTGTCGACGCCTCGGCGGGCAGCAGAACCGAGACCGTGTCGTACTGACTGCCTTGGCTGCGGTGGATCGTCATTGCGTACACGGTGTGTACCGAGGAGAGCACATTCGGGTGGATCAACACGTGGCCACGACCTCGGGCGAACGCTGCCATCGGAGTTCCGTTGTCTCGCAACACCACAACGCCGGTGTCCCCGTTGTAGATCCTTGCCTCGTGGTCGTTGGCCGTCACCAACAACGGCTGACCGGGGTACCAGAGCGAGGGATCGAGAAACGTACCGCTTCCTTCTGCTACCCACTCCATCGCCTGCCGGTCCCACCGCGAGACCCCCCATCGACCCTCGCGGTGCGCGCACAGTAGGCGATGTTTCTCGAGCCCGAGCAGTGCTGCGGTGGCATCTCCGCGTACTGCAGCGGCGGTGACCTCGGCTGCGGTGTCGATCACGTCGGAGCGCAGCGCGTCGACGTCGTCGGGGCCATGAAACGAAATCTCCTCCGCGCCGGAGTCGAGCAACGCCATGACATCGTCGCCCCGGCCGTCTCGCACGGCCACAGCCAAGCGAGCGATGGCTCCGCCGAACCGTCGGCCGCGACTGAGCCGAACGACGCCGCCGCGCAGTCGGTCTCGCTCGAACGGGCTCAGAGCGGCTTCCGCGGGGTCCTCGGCGGCGGCGAAGTCCGCGTCGACGAGCTGCGCAAGAACCGGGTTCTCGATTCCGGTCACCGGCCTGGCCACCAGATCTGCCAGCACCGCGCCCGCGTCGACCGACGTCAGCTGATCCGGGTCGCCGACGAGAATCAACCGGGACTCCGGACGCACGGCTTCGAGCAGCCGACACATCATCGTCAGCGACACCATCGAGGTTTCGTCGACGACGATGACGTCGTACGGCAGCCGGTTCTCGGCGTCGTGCCGAAACCTCGTCTTGCTGCCGGGCTTCCATCCCAGAAGTCGGTGCAGCGTCATCGCTTTCAGATCTGCTGGAAGCCCGAGGAGTCCGGCTTGTTCGGACACGGACTCCTGCAACCGGGCTGCGGCCTTGCCGGTGGGTGCGGCGAGCCCGATGCGCAGATCGCTTCCGTGTTCGCGGACGAGGAGCGCCAGAATTCTCGCTACGGTGTGGGTCTTTCCGGTTCCAGGTCCGCCGGCGATGACCGTGGTCCATTGGGTCGCCGCCAGAGCTGCCGCTATTCGCTGTCGATCGGGAGCGGCCGTCGGCGCGCCCGATTCGTCCACGAACAGCGTGGCCAGCGCGTCGCCGATCTCGACGGCATCGGCGGCGGGATGGGATTGCGAACGCACGTCGAGCAGATCCCGAACGGCGCTCTCCTGCAAGTGATATCGGTCCAGGTACAGCAGCTCACCCTGATCGGTGTCGACCAGTTTCAGCGGCCGCAACGGTCCATTCGGGCTGCCGACCACCAGTGGACTCACCCTCAGTGCTCGCAGCACGTCGTCGAGCTCCGGCCACGGAAGCGCGCTCGGATCGACGTCCGAGTCCTCGTCGACGGTGACGTCCCGCAGTCGTCGCAGATCCAGGCACACAGAGCCCGATCGCACCGAACGCACGGTCAGAGCAGTGGCGAGCAGTACGTTCTCCGACGGCTCTCCGGCCAGGGCACCGAGGCGCAGCGCCACGTGCACGTCGGATGCCGACAGCACACCCACATCGTTGAAGGTGCGCAGGATTCCACTGCCGCGCAGCGCAATCGAGACGCCGGTCATCGAGTCACCTTCCCAGCGAGCAGGTCCGACAGCTCGATCACCAGTGCGGCCGGCGGATCCCAGTCGAACACCCCACACCCGGCGGGGGTCTGCGGTCCGACCATGCCTCGCACGAACAGGTATCGGATTCCGCCGAGGTGCAGTTGCGGGTCGTAATTCGATTGACGCCAGCGCAGATATCGATGCAGCGCAACGGCATACAAAATGGCCTGCAGCGGATAGTGCGATCGGATCATTTCCTCGGCCATCTTCTCGCGCGTGAAGTTGCCGGTGGTCAGATCGCCTCTGGCGATTCGATTCGTCTTGTAGTCCACCACGACGTACCGCGGTCCTGCCACGCGCAGAACCGAGTCGATACTTCCGGTGAGAAAGCCGCGAAGTGGTGTCGACTCGAGACCGTCGAGCAGATCCGCGTAGGACGCCAGCACGTCCGTCGGATCGAGGTGATGACGCAACAGGCGCGCCACGGACTTCAACGTGACTGTGTTCGCCACCGGATCGTCTCCGCCGGCCAAAGGCAGCTCGAAGTCGAGCTCGGCCAGATGGTCGGACGGCGCTACCTCGGCCAGCGTCCCGAATCCCAACGGTGTCTGCATCACCGGTAGCAGGGCTTGGGCCAACGCCGCCGGATCGACCTCCGCCATCCGCGACGCCACCGCCGCAGCGCAGCGACGTTCGAGTTCCGCAAGCAGATCGGGTGCGGACGTGTCGACGTGTTCGAGTGCCTCGTGGACGAGCGTTCCGAACGCCGCGCCGGCAGGCATGCCGTTCATCGGTGACGCGATTCCGTCCAGCTGTTCGTCGAGATGCTCACTTACCGGGTATTCGCTGCCCACGGCCGTGTCGGCGGGCTCGTCCGTCTTCTCGGGATGCTCGGTCTCGCTGGTCACCCCCACCTCGGGCTGGGCGGGCGCAGCGTCGTGAGCGTGAGCTGTCAACGCGGAGTACGACGTTCGACGCCACAGCAGGTCGAGGGTTCGATCGAATCGTGCGGCAGCGACGTCGAGTTGCGGTTGCTCGGGACGAATCCAGTGTGCGGTGGACGGCTCGCCGGGCCCCACCGGTTCGACCGAGATGAGGTCGGCTGCCGACCCGACCCAGGATTGGAGCCGGTTCGCCGTCGTCGCGTCGTCGAGAACCTTGTACGACGGCTCCGGCAGAGCAATTCCGGGGATGCGTCCGAACAGCATGCGGTGCAGCGAGGACGTCGCGGTGTTTCGGCCCGGGGCCCACCACAGCACGATCCGACTCTCGGCGCGGGTGAGACCGACGTAGAGCAGTCGCAGTTCCTCGCCTGCTTCCTCCTGGTCGTTGAGGATCTTCCTGGCCGCGTAGCCCGTTCCGGACGGTCCGCCGACGTCTCGGATTCGCGTGCCGTTCTCGTGCAGCAACAGCGTCGACGGCTTGCTGAAGTACAACGTGTCCCACGCGTAGGGCAGGTAGACGACCGGGAATTCGAGCCCTTTGCTGCCGTGTGTCGTCATGATCTGCACTGCGGCGGAATCACTGTCGAGTCGACGACTGCGGTCGGTCGACCCGCCCGCTGCCGGTTCCTTGATTCGGTCGGTCAGCCAGCGAGTGAGGGCGGTGATTCCGTAGGACTCGGATACCGCGGCGCGATTGAGCAATTGGGCGATGTGCCGCAGGTCGGTCATCGTGCGTTCACCGGCTTCGACCGCGAGCAACCGGGCGTCGAGTCCGGACTGGGCCGACACCCGCTCGAAGACTGCAGCGAACCCGGCCTCGTCGAACAGCACCGAATACTCACGCAGCCGGCTGCTGACCTGGGACAGCGCATCCTCGGCCCCGGAGTCGAGTTGTGCAGCGGTCCACCCGAGCAGCGGAGTCAGGGCGGCCAGACGTACGCGATCGGTGCGATGGGGTTGCTCGATCGCCTGCAGCAACCACAGCCAGTGTCGGGCACTCTCGGTACCGAACACACTGGTGCTGCTCGACACGACGGAAGGCACCCCGACCGCGTCGAGTGCGTCCCGAATCAACGCCACCTGCTTGGTCGTTCGGGTCAACACCGCAATGTCACGCGGTTCGATCGCCCGGTGGCCGTCGGGTCGCTCGAGCTCGGCATGTCCGGACAACAGCTCGACGATGTCCGCCGCAACGTCTGCCGCAACCCTGGATCGGAGTCGGTCGACTGCCGGAAAGCCCTGCCGCAGTGGACCAGCGCCGGTTCGCGGTAGGAAACGCAGCCGCAGGGGAGGATGTCCGACCATGCGCGAGAGAGGGTTTCGCGCTTCGACTGGGTGCACCACGATGTCGTCGTGACCGAGGGCTGCGCCGCCGTACAGATGGTGCAGGGCGTCGAGCAGCCCCGAATCACTACGCCAGTTGGCGGTGAGCTCGTAGAGGTGGTCCGCGGTCTGCACGGCGTCGAGGTAACTCAGTACCTCGGCTCCGCGAAACGCGTAGATGGCCTGCTTCGGATCGCCGACGAGGATGAGCGTCGTGGAGCCGTGAAACGCCCGCCGCAGAATGTCCCACTGCATGGGGTCGGTGTCCTGGAACTCGTCGATCAACACGACGCGGAATCGATCTCGCACTCGCGCACAGGCAGCCTCACCGTGGACGGGGTCCGACAACACCGAATGCAGAAGTCCCAGAAGATCGTTGTAATCGCGCACACCGAGTAGGCGTTTGCGACGTTCGATCTCCCGGCGCGCTTCCCGGGCGAACCGCACACGCAGTGCCGGCTCGCGATTGTCGTCGTCCGAGTCCTCGGTGTCGGGATACAGAATCGACTGCTGGTCACCCACGGCCGACAACGCCAACTGCTGGGCATCCCGCCTGCTGAATGCCGGTGCCTCGTCGTCACCGCTGAACATCTGCAGATACAGATCGTCCACGACCTGTTCGAGTAGGTCCGAGACGGATTCGACGAACGTCGATTCCGGTTCGCGCTCGCCTGCGATGCCGAGTCCGTCGAGCATGCGCTGACAGAAACTGTGAGTGGTGACGATGGTTCCGGCGTCGAAGTCCGACAAGGCCCTACGCAACCGTCGACGCCGCCGGTCGACTTCTGCGTCGTCGACTGCGGCCAGAAATGCCACGAGTGGATCCCGAGATGCGCGAGCGGTGTCCGGGTCGGCCAGGTCCCGGGCGATCGACGCAAACCTGCTTCGGGTGCGATCACGGAGTTCCTGGGTCGCGGCTCGACTGAACGTCACCAGAAGCAGGTCCGAGATCTCGGCGATCCCTTCGGCGATGTAGCGCGCGGCCAACCCCACGATCGCGTACGTCTTGCCGGTCCCGGCGCTGGCTTCGAGGACGGTCGTTCCGGTCGGCATCGGACCGAGCAGGTCGAATCCGCGGGCGGCGGTCATGCGTTCCCCATGTTCTCGGCGATCAGCAACGGATCCCACAGCTTTCGAGCGAGAATCCCGAAGCGGCTCTTCTCGTTCGAGGGCTCGGTCTCGTCGGCGAGCGGGGCTGCAGCGAGCAATGCCTGGAACGACAAGGCCGAACCGTGGACGTACCGTAACGATCGATCGGTGCCGTCGCCGAAGTCGCCCCGCCAAGCCCACGTGGCCGAGTCGTAGCCGTCCTCGATGGACCCGCCACCGAACCGCTTCTCTGCGTATGCCGATGCGGTACCGGTCGATATCGGCAGCGGCGACGTCATTCCACGATCACGCAAGTCCACCAGATCTTTCAGTACGGCAACGGGATCCCGCGGGGCGCTCAGCCGAGAGCGACGAGGCGGGCGCATTCCGCTCGCGCGGCCGATGGTGACGGCGCTCCAGTCCCCTGCCTCCGATGCCGCTACCGCCAGCAACCGCACCCACGCGGCCAGCCGGTGCTTGGCGGCCAGCCGCGAGTACGACGAACGTGCCAGCGTGCGGCCGTGGATTCCGGTGACGGTGCCGGTCAGGCGGCGGCCGTCGCCGAGATCGACCGCGACGTCGATCGTCTCGGCCGGACCCTCGTGGAAGGGAGCGGCCGCGTCGGCGATGATTCCGACGATCTGCCGGATGTCGGACATCTCACGGCGACCCTGATGAAACGGCGGGAGGGTGCCGCGCCGCCACTCGGCGTCGGCGAATTCTCCGATGTCCCCACCTGCGAGCACTGCAGCGAGCATCCGATCACCGATGTTCCACCGGGACAACGGATCCAGCTCGATGTCCAGGCTGTCCGCCAGGTCGTCCTCTAGCTCGGGAACGCGAAAGCCGAGTCGTTGCCGCAAGAAGGCCTGCACCGGGTTCTCGACGAAGGCGATGAGTTCGGCGAGTTCGACGTCCCCGCGATCGGCCGGAGGAAGCGCGTCGGGCAGAAACGGTGGTACTGGATCGGGCGTCCGCTGCTGGGAGACGGCTCCGGCCAGGGCCACCGTGTCGAAGCTGAACGGGTGCTCGGCTTCGAAATTGTGTGGATCGAAGGGCTGCAGCGGATGCCGATGTTCGACGCTTCCGCCCGCGGTCACCTCGAGCACGTCCATCAACTCACGCAGCGGGATCGCGGGCGGCTTGGCCGACCCGTCGACGGGGTCTGCTCCGGTGTAGAACAACAGCAGTTTCTCCTCGGCCGACATCACCGCGTCCAGGAGCAGTTGCCGATCCTCGCTGCGAGTGTCTCGTTCGCCGACGGCCGGATCGCGGGCGAGGATGTCGTCTCCGTCGATACTGCCCACTCGGGGGAACACCTCGTCGTCGAGCCCGAGCAGCACCACCACTCGGTGCGGCACCGAGCGCATCGGCACCATGGTGCACACGGTCAGCTCGCCGGTTCGAAAGTTCGCTCGGGTGGGTCGGCC
This sequence comes from Rhodococcus sp. NPDC079359, assembly GCF_040702585.1. Classification (NCBI taxonomy): domain Bacteria; kingdom Bacillati; phylum Actinomycetota; class Actinomycetes; order Mycobacteriales; family Nocardiaceae; genus Rhodococcus; species Rhodococcus sp. NPDC079359. Next base: position 222,415 of record NZ_JBFBLH010000008.1, on the reverse strand, counting down.
GGCCAGTCTTCCGGCCAGCATGGCACGCACGTCCGCGAGCCGTAGCTCGGCGGTGCCGCCGTGTTCGGTGGCGTCGGAGATCTCGCGATGTGCTTGTGCCAGTTGCCATTCGTCGGCCGTTGGCACGTCGGCGAGGAGATCGAGGGCGCGCCCCAGCTGCCGCGTCCACTCGGTCACCGATGCCGGACCGGAAAGTGCCCGGAGCACCGAGGCGAGCCGGTCCACCAGCTCGGCGAAGCGGCCGGCGAGGGTGATGTCGTTGCTGTCGACATCGTCGAGAGGCAGCGCCAGGTCGAGGTACTCGTTCCGAGTCTCGTCCGCGGCCACTCCCAGCAAGATCCGATCGAGCGCCGACTTGAAGGTGTTCTGGCGAAAACCGTTCAGGCCATACGCTTCTCGCTGCCGAACTGTCAAACCCCAGCGGGCACCTGAGCTCGTCACCCACTCGCGCAGTCGCTCCAGATCGTCGTCGGTGAACGAGAACTTCTCCCGCACCGGACCACTGGCGGCGAAGTCCAACAGCTCGCTCGCCGTCACCCGCCCCTCCGAGAAATCCAGCACCGTGGCGATGACGTCGAGGACGGGGTTGGTACGACGCAGGCCCCGATCGGCCAGCCGCACCCGTAGCCGGTGCCCCGGATGAACCAGCGCCGTCTGCCCGAAGTTCGCGCGGATCAGCGGCGCGTAGGTCTCGACATCCGGGCACATCACCAGCACGTCGCGTGGTTCGAGCGTCGGGTCGGAAGTGAACAGATGCAGCAACGATTCGCGCAGAACTTCCACCTGGCGAGCCGGTCCATGACACGCGTGAATCTGCACCGATCCGTCGGCGAACGTAGTGCCGTCCTCGAATTCGGGAGTAGGAGACGAATCCGCGGTGATGTCCGACTGAATTCGACCGAGCAGAGTGTTCGCTGCTTGCGGCCCCTCGTGATGCACGGTGTGCGTCGCCACCGACGCGATGGTGGCCTGGAGTTCTCGCACGTCTCGCGACAGGCCGGCCAGCAGCGGGTGCTCGACGGCCAGAGCTGTCGTGTCGTCTCGTCGGCGCGTCACCGCCGGGATCTCGGCGAGGGTGTGCCACATCGACGGGCTGGGATGCGGAACCCAGATGTGCACGTCGCGAGCCTGCGACAGCGCACTCAATATCTCGAGCTGATCGGTTGTCAGCCGGGTCGGACCGAACACCGACAACCTGCTCGGTAGGTCCACCGACTCCGGTGCATCTCGGAGTCGTGCGCAGGTCTGCGGCAGGCGCTCGGCTGGGCTCGGGCTGCCGATTCGCTCGCGCAGCGCGGCCCACACTCGCGGTTGCCACAGCAGGTCCTCGTCGAGATCGCCACCGTGGCCGTCGGTGAAGCGCCCGTCGAACCAGTCGCGCAGCATCTGGGGACGCTGAGACCCGTACGTGCGGAACAGTTCTGCCACATGCGACGCCGTCGACCAGCGGCGTCCCACCCGATGATCCTCGGAATCTGCACCGAGATGCTTGAACAGCACCGACGCCCAGGCTTCCGTGCGACAGTCGTCGATCACCTCCAGCGCGGTCCAGAGAACCCGGCCCGGAGCCCAGGGATCGTCGTCGGGGTCGATGTCGTCGACCGCAGCAATGGCGCGCGAGACCAACCGCGTCGGGCTCGGGAAGTCGATGTTGGCTGCGATGCCGTCGCCATCCGAACCGCCCAGTGTGCTCGACAGTCGCTGTGTGAGCCACCGCTCGACGCCCTTCGCCGGGACCGACACGATCTCGGGCACGAACGGATCGTCCAACGGCACGGACAGGATGTCGGCCAGTGCAGCCGCGAGCGTTCCAGCGCGTTCGGCGCGATGAAGCGTCAACACCGTCGCTGTCCCCTGCCTGCTCGTATCGGTACCCGATTTCGGGCTCGTGACGACCCTACTCGAGCCACCGACAGATTCTGTGCGACGAGTCGAGCCGTCGATGCCGCTCGTATCGGTCTCCGATCCCGACGGCAGTTCTATTACTTTGATAGGCGGTTTTCACGAGCACTACCGATCGAGCGGTTGCCGTTCTCGCACGGGATGTAACGACGTACCCCGTCGGTACGACATGGTGAACGGAAATGCGACCGACCGGTTCGAATAGAACGAGACGGTTGCTTCCGGTCTCGCGGGTGACATCTCGGCCGCGACATCGACACCTCTCGCGATCCGAACGGACCCCTCGACATGACCAGCGCCTACCCGCCGCCCTTTCAGCGACCGGCACCCGAGGCTCGAGCGCCTCGCCGCCCCCTGTTCGGGAAGGTATTCGCTTGGGCCGCGATTGTTTTCGGTGCTTTCTTTCTGATCGGGGCAGTGGTCTCGTTCGAGTTCGGCGCGCTGCTCGTCGGCGCCTTGCTGGTCGGCAGCGGAGTCGTGTACCTGCGCTCGTCACCCGCGCGGGGCCGCAAGGTCTGGGCGGTACCTGCCATCGCCGTCCTCCCCGCCCTGTTCGTGATGGGACTGACCACCACGACCGAACCCGAGACCACGACCGCCATCGCACCGGTCGCGGCCGTGCCCGCGTTGCCGACGGTCACGAAGACCACCGCGCCGCCGTCGACAACCACACCGGTCCCGACCACCACCACCGCAGCCCCGACGACCGAAGCAGTCGCCGCCGTCGTCGAGATACCGACGACAACGGAATACATCCCGCTGCCCGAGCCCGCGTACATCCCCGAGCCCGTCTACACGCCGGAGCCGGTGTACACACCCGAGCCCGTCTACACCGCTCCCGCGCCGTTGGCCGCAGTGCCTTCTGCCGTCTCGTACGCCAATTGCGATGCGGTCCGTGCAGCGGGTGCAGCCCCGATCTACGCCGGGGATCCGGGATACAGCACCAAGCTGGACCGCGACGAAGATGGCGTCGGCTGCGAGAACTGACCGCAGTCAACCCACCAACCGCCGCGTCAGGTTCGCGGCTTCGCGGGAGTAGGCGATCAGCATGACGAGGTCGACCGACGGCCGGGCAGCTTTCACTGCCACGACCTGTTGGGTGACTGCGTCGTGCATCGGCCATCCGTAGGACCCGCCGGAGATCAAGGGAAAAGCGATGGACTTCAGGTTCATCGACGCTGCCAGAGCAAGACTTCGGGCATAGCAGAGTCGCAGCAGCTCAGATCTGTCCTCGTGCGGGGAGAAGCGCGGGCCGACGGTGTGAATGACGCAGCCGGCGCGGAGTCTGCCCGCGGTGGTGGCGACGGCTGCGCCGACGTCGAGGCCGTGCGGCAGGGTGGTGGCCCGCAGCGCCTTGCACTCCGCGAGGATCGTCGGCCCACCGGCTCGATGGATCGCACCGTCCACTCCCCCGCCGCCGAGCAATCGTGCGTTGGCGGCATTGACGATCGCATCTGCGGCAACGTCGGTGATGTCGCCCTGGACGACGTCGATGATTGTCATGAAATCTCCTTCGCTGCAATGATGTTCGTGGTGATTCGATCGAGGTCGTCGGCGCGCAGCCCTGGGTAACCGTGGACGATGTCGCGCCATTCGCGCGGCACCGCCGATGCGCCCCAACGCGCTCCGAGGAGTCCTCCCGCTATGGCTGCCGTGGTGTCGGTGTCGCCGCCGGCGCGGACGCACAGTTCGAGAGCGGCAGGCAGAGGCCGGTCCGAGTCGGCGGACCGATGGATCGCCCACCACGCCGTCTGCAGAGCGTGGACGACCCAGCCGTTGTTCGGGAAATCGGACGGCTGCCCCTCCTGCGCCTGATCGAGCAGGGGCTGCCAGAACTCGCGGACGGCGGCGGCGGCGGCGGCCAGAAATTCACGCACCCCGCCGTATGTACCGCGAAGAACCGCGTATCGAATTGCGTACGTCCACAATTGGCATGCCTCACCGGCATGCGGGTCGGAATGGGTGAGGGCACTGATCCGCGCAGCAGCAGCTCGACATCCGGCCGCATCGTCGAGGTAGGCCAAGGCGACGGGTGCGGTACGCATGAGCGATCCGTTGCCGCCGGTTCTACCCGACAGTGACGCTGCCGCCGCGGTCATCTCGGCACCGCTGAGTGTGGTCTGCGCGAGCACGGAGCGCGTTTGATTTCCTACGTCCGGAGGGTTCTGGGCAAACCACGCGCGAAAATTCTCAGCGATGTCGTCGATGTCTCCGCCCTGTTCGAGAGCACGCGCGACGCAGAGCGCCATCGAGGTGTCGTCGGTCCATTCCCCCGGGGCCCAATCGAATGCGCCGCCGCCGACCATGGCGATCGTCGTCTCGGGTGAGGGGTATCCGAACTCGTAGCCCGCGCCCAAGGCGTCACCCACTGCCGTTCCGAGGAGAACGCCCCGCGCTCGGTCGTGCTGAATGTCCGACAACTGCATACCTACCCCTTAGATCGATGTTGATCTAAATATAGATCATTACTGCGCTAAGCTGCAACGCATGACCTGGCGAGACCGAGACGGCAACGCGCTGACCGACTACCCGCGCCCCTCCGTGGCAGTCGACGTGGCGGTACTGACCGTCCGCGAACAGCAGTTACACGTCGTCGTGGTGCCGTCGGAGCGCGGCCCCGCGCTACCGGGCACCTTTCTGCGACCGTCGGAGACTCTCGCCGACGCGGCAGACCGCGCGTTGAGGACGAAGGCCGACTTGATCGATCTCACTTTTCACCAGCTGAGGATGTTCGACGATCCCGACCGCGACGACCGCGGCTGGGTCCTGTCGATGGCGCACGGCGCAGCAATCTCGGCTCGATCATTGGCTCCCACAACCGAATCGATGCCGATAGACGACTCCGCACCGGTGGAGACACTGGCCTTCGACCACGGCACCATGGTGACCGAGGCAGTCCTCGACCTCCGTGATCGCTACGCGCGTGAGGTCGATCCCGCACTGTTGACGGACGCGGAGTTCACCCTTCTCGAACTCCGCGAGCTGTACGAGATCGTGTTCGATCGCGCTCTGCCGAAAGACACGTTCCGACGTCACGTCATAGGGTCACTCGAAGGGACAGGCACAACCTCGACCGCAGGCGGCGGCCGCCCCGCAGAGCTGTATCGTCGCGCCTCGAATCCAGCTCTTCCTGCATCTGTGGGCTCGTTCCTACTTCGCTGAGGGCACGGATCGACGAAACCGGACATGCCTACCGATAAGCTGGCAGTCATGGGATCGAAGCGGCCTGCCAACCGCGGACAGAAACGTGCAGAAAAGACCAAGGCCCGGCAACGGCGTCACCAGCAATCCCGACCGGCCCCCACCGGTGCCGTCACCGAACGCATCGCCGATCTGATCGACGGTTTCGTCGAATGGCTCGACGAGAGCGAGATGTCGGAACAATCGGAGGCGATCTCTCGACTCGTGTCGTCGACACTGACCCAACTGGCCGGAGCCCGTAACGGCTTCTCTCCCAGTGCCTGGCTGCCCGCCGATGCACACCTGCTGGTGGACGCCGCGGAACGCATCCTGCAGGACGAGTCCGACACGGCCGAGGACACCGCGGTCAATCTGGTACTCACGTCACTGCAGTACTTGACCTTCCTCGACGAGACCGATCTCTGGGACGGCACTCCCGAGGACTACTCGCACTGCATGGAAGATCTCTCGGACTTCCTCCAAGGCGACGAGCCGGACATGCTCGACGCCGACGACATCGATCTGCCCGACGTCTCGCTGGCCCAGGAACTCGCCGCGATCTCCGCGTTGCCGCTGCTACCCGCCCTCGACGACATCGTCGCGCGCGTGGCCGACGGGTTGGCGGTGGGCGAGGACGCCGACCTGCAGCGCGCGGTCGGCTCCACCCCGCTCGATCCCGCCCGGCTCGAGGTGGGTGCCGCGGTCGACTACTGGTCGACGGCCATCGCGACCGAATTGATTCGCATCGACGGTGACACCGCCAGGCCGGGCGACAATGCGCATTCGCTGGCCGGCCGAGGCGCGGAGACGGTGCACGAGCTGGTCGCCGAACACGTTCGCGTCCAGCTGTCGGGAGATGCCGACGACCCCGATGTGTCACGTTCGCTGGCGAACACTTTCGCGGTACAGACGCTGCTCGCCGCCATGACGGACGAGCTCCCCATCAACAACGAGGGCGAGGACTACGCCGAACTCGAAGGTGAGGATCTGCGCACGGCGCAGTTGATCGACCACCGCGTCCGATCCCTCATCGAGCAGGGCATCCTTGTCAAGATCGAAGAAGTACTCGCCGTTCCGCACGCGTTGCGTCCGGCAGTGCTCGACGGTGTCGCCGAGGCCCTGCCGTTCGGTGTGATCGACGAGGAGTCTCAGCACGACCCGCTCCACAGCTCGGTCGAGGATTCAGCGTCGTCGTGACGGCCCCCGCGAACACCGAGACCGTGTCGGTGGTCGCCGCTAGCGTCACCGACTGTGCGTTACGCCAACGCGATCTGGGTAAGGAGCCGACATGAGCGATTCACTCGAGTTCGACTTCGACGTCGACGCTGCCTGGATGCAGTTCCAGCGCAGACTCGGCGACTACGTCAGCGCGATGCGCGACGGCGATGCGCTGGTGATCGAGTCGCGATACGACAGCACCGACGGCGTGCCCGACACCGCAGCCTGCGTGCAGTTCTACGCCTGGGATCTCGATATGGTCCGCTGCGAGATCCCGGCGAACGAGCACCTGCATCACAGCCGTGCCATCACCGAAGAGCAGCGGGAAGCGCTCAGCGCGTTGGGGTTTCGCATGTCGGTCGATTCCGAACCGACCGCACCGCACGTGGACCGGAATCGATCCTGGTCCGACGATCTGGCCAAGACGACCGTTGCGGTGTTCCGTGACATCTGGGGTCTCCCGCATCCGTCGTTCCTGAGCTCGCGCGCCACCGGCCGATACGACGTACCGAGTTTCGACGTCGCCACCCCCGAGCCCGGCATCACTGTCGTTCCGATGTGCGTACAGCCCAAGGGCAAGGAACACCTGCAGCAACTGGTCGATCGAGCGCTCGAGCCGTGGTTCGGTTTCCCGCCGGATCACGACCCCGACGGCGACATCCCCCTGCGGTTCGTCAACGGCACCGCATACGTGTCGGTCAAGCCCACCGAACCTGTGGTCGAGATCAATTCGACGCTGGTGCACGCCGTGTCGGGACGAACCCGCGCAGCCGAGTTGTTGGTCGATCTCAATTTGCAGCTGCCCGATGTGATGCTGCACCTGGTCCAGGACTGCATCGTCGCCCAGGTGCGGGTGAGCGGCTCCCCCTTCGTCGCCGATCACTTGCTGTGGGCAGTGCGGATGCTCAGTCACGTATGGGAGCAGGTCGACGAGAAATTCGCCGAGGATTTCGGTGGAGCGCTCGGCGAACCGACGCCGCCCCCGATCGAGGCCGAGGACTTTCCGGACGGTCTGCTCGAATTGGTCGATCTGATAGCCGAATCCACGGAGCCACTCGATCTCGACACCGTCCTCGAACGTTGTGACTCCGATCGCGATGTCGTCGCCTCCTACCTGCGCATCAGCGCCGAGCAGGAGGCGTCGTGGCGTGGCATGGCGGTCGCTGCCGATCTCGGGGACGAGCACTGCGACGTCGGCGAGGCAGACCGCGAAGCCGGCAAATGGGGTCGCGCCGTGGCTGCGCTGCGCGAGGTACTGCGCAGCACACCCGAACAGGTCACGCCGGTGGTCGATCCGTCGGCGATCCAGTTGCAACTGTTCGAGACCGACGAGGTGGCCGAGGTATCCGACGAACGTTCGGACGAACAGTAGAGGGAAAACGAGCACGGTTTTCCAGCGCGCTTCCCTTTCGTGTTAACTGGGGTTACATTAACTCCATGTTCGCACCTCGTTTGGAGAAGCCATGACACTGACGACAGGCACCGTGTCCGTTTCGGTCGATACCGACACCGCGGACGAGCAGCAGTACATCGAGACACTCACCCTGTTGTCCGAGGGTTCTGTTCACAAGCACTTCGACCCGTACGTGGATATCGACTGGGAGTCCGAGAAGTTCGCGGTGCCCGCGAACGATGTTCGCTGGGTACTGCCCGCGAAGACGGACCCGATCGGTGGCCACGCCTGGTACCGAGCACTGCCGCTCGAGAAGCAGATCGAGATCGGCATGTGGCGTCAGGCCAATGTCGCCAAGGTCGGTCTTCAGTTCGAGAACATTCTGATCCGCGGCATGATGCAGTACGTGTTCTCGCTGCCCAACGGCTCGGCCGAGGCACGCTACTGCACCCACGAATCCATCGAAGAGTGCAACCACACCCTGATGTTCCAGGAGATGGTCAACCGCGTCGATTCCGATGCTCCCGGCATGAGTCGCCCGATGAAGATGCTGTCGCCGTTCATCCCCCTGTTCGCCACTTTGTTGCCCGAGTTGTTCTTCGTCGGCGTTCTCGCGGGAGAGGAGCCCATCGACCACATTCAGAAGTCGGTCCTGCGGTCCGGTGAAGAGATCCATCCGATCATGCAGAGTGTCATGGCAATTCACGTCGCCGAGGAAGCGCGGCACATCTCGTTCGCACACCAGTTGCTGCGTCGCCGCGTCCCCAAGATGTCCAAGTCCGGACGGTTCTTGCTCTCGCTGGCCTTCCCGATCACGATGCGCATTCTGTGCGATGTCATCGTCATTCCGCCGAAGAAGTTCTGGACGAAGTTCGACATCCCGAAGCAGGTGAAGAAGGACCTGTTCTGGGGCACTCCGGAGTCGCAGCACGCACTGCAGGACTACTTCGGAGACGTCCGCATGCTGGCCAACGACACCGGAATGATGAATCGCGCCGCTCGCCTGATGTGGAAGCTGTGCGGAATCGACGGCAAAGCGTCCCGTTTCCGCAGCGAACCCGACCGCAGTTCCAGCCAGTTCGCCGCATAGCGCCAGCCCCAGCCGTCAGGAAACCTCATGCCCCACGTCGTCACCCAGTCATGTTGCAGCGACGCATCGTGCGTCTACGCGTGTCCTGTCAACTGCATCCATCCCACTCCCGACGAGCCGGACTTCCTGACGGCGGAGATGTTGCACATCGACCCGCAGTCGTGTGTCGACTGCGGCGCATGCGTCTCGGCCTGCCCGGTCGATGCCATTGTGCCGCAGGCGAAACTGACAGAGGCACAACTGCCGTTCCTGACGATCAATGCGGATTTCTACAAACAGGAGCGCCCGCCTCGGCCCATCCTGGCACCGGTCACGCCTGCTGCGTCGGTCTCGCGGGATCGTCAGCCGCTGCGAGTCGCGATCGTCGGATCGGGCCCATCGGCGATGTACGCCGCGGACGAGCTGCTCACGCAGCCGGGGGTGAGCGTCGACGTCTACGACCGACTCCCACAACCACACGGCCTCGCTCGACTCGGCGTCGCACCCGATCATCAGAAGACGCGTCAGGTATCTCGCCTGTTCGAAACCATCTCTGCACAAGAGGGATTCACGTACCACCTCGGCGTGGAGGTCGGCAAGGACGTCACGCACGACGAGTTGATGGACACCCACCACGCCGTCATCTACGCGGTCGGGGCTTCATCGGATCGTGAGCTCCGTATTCCCGGTGCCGAATTGCCCGGGCGCAGTTCGGCAACCGACTTCGTCGCCTGGTACAACGGCCACCCCGACCACGCACATCGCACATTCGATCTCTCGCACGAGCGCGCGGTGGTCGTCGGCAACGGCAACGTTGCCCTCGACGTCGCCCGCATTCTGACGATGAATCCGGATGCCCTCGCTCGGACCGACATCGCTCCGCACGCGTTGGACGCATTGCGCCACAGCTCCATTCGCGAGGTGGTCGTCGTCGGTCGCCGCGGCGTGGCGCAGTCCGCCTTCACCGTTCCCGAGTTTGCCGGGCTGCTGACCGTCCCCGATATCGACCTGGCCATCGACCGCAGCGAACTCGCGCTCGATCCAGTCACCGTCCGACTCGCAAGCACCGACGACCTTCCCCACGCCGTGGCGCAGAAGCTGCAGTTGCTTCGCCACGTCGACGAATCCCCCGAACACAGCGACGGCCGCAGGCGAATCACCCTGCGCTATCTTCTCTCCCCCACCCGCATCCTCGGCACCGATCGAGTGACGGGCGTCGAGTTCGAGCGGATGGGCCTGTCCGCCGACAGCGAGGACGTGGTTCGCAGCGTCCCGACCGGCGACGTGGACGTCGTCGAGGCCGGGCTTGTCCTCACCTCCATCGGCTACCGCGGCGTCGCGCTCCCCGGAGTTCCGTTCGACGATCGTGCCGGCATCATTCCCAACAACGGCGGGCGCGTCCTGGAGGAAGTAGGTGGGTCGACGGCGATCGGCACGTACGTCACCGGCTGGATCAAGCGTGGCCCCTCGGGATTCATCGGCACCAACAAATCTTGCGCGCAGGAAACCGTCGGACACCTGGTCGACGACTTCAACGCCGGTCGCCTGACGGACCCGATCGAGTTGCCCAGCACGTGGCCGGCCGACTCGAGTCGAAGCCCACTGCGACGCTCCAAAGCACTGCTCTCGACGCTGCGCCGCTCCTGACCGATCGCTCTTCCCGGTTGGGATCAATGTGCCTTTCGGTCACTCCGAGTGCAACAACGTCGCATTCATCCGGACGGCCTCGAGGTTGAAGCGTCTACTATCGGGGTAACTACAGTCATCGGTCACCGACTCACGGCGGGCCAACACCTCGAGGAGCACGAGATGCCGGCCCTGCGACGCATCTTCACCAGAACCGCTGTCCCAATTGTCGGTATTGCCATGGCGTTGGTATGCGCGGCACCGGCCCAGGCTTTGCCGACACCCGGCGACCTCTCCGATGTCTCGGCACGGACGTCGTTGTCGTACGAACATCTCCCGACAGGGACCTATGTGGGCAGCGCTGAGGACAATTCGGCGCGCCCGGGACTGTCGACGGTCAAGCTCTACATGGCCGATTACGTCGTCCGCTTCGGCGATGGTTCGCCGAGAGACCTCGACCTCGCCGCGCGGATGATCCAGGTCAGCGACGACAGTGCCGCATCGACGCTCGACAACAAGTACCCCCAGGCCATATCGGCGACCGCCGCGGAGTACGGACTCACCTCTACCTCGCGGGGAGGTTTCTGGGGCAGCTCGTCCACGAGCACAGCCGACACCGTGCGATTCTTGGCGGCGAAGAAGCGCACCGATCCCGCAAGCCCGGTCCTCTCCTGGATGAACACCGCGGCTCCTGTGGCACGCGACGGAATGGTTCAGGACTGGGGCACCCAGCAGTTGGCCGGCGTGACGGGGAGCAAGTGGGGATGGGCCGACGACCGGTCGAGTGTTGTCGCGTCAGCGTCGATCGGCGATGATTTCGTCGTCGCCTCCAACACGTACGGACCGAGCAGCACCAACACCGACGACGTCTTGGGCGCGCTCGGCGGAATCGAATTGACGGCACCGCCCGCCGCCGTCTCTGTTCCGAACCTTCCCGTGATCCCCGGTCTGCCGTCGGTCGAGGAACTGCTGCAGATGCTTGCCCCTCGCTGACACGTTCGAAAAGTTTGTCGGACCCCTCCCCTACTCTGCGTCTCACCGAACAGTTCGGTGACCACACCGGGGGACGTGGAGGGGACGACGATGAGTCGTATCGATTTGGACAGCTTTTTCAAGTACACGCGGGCGACCAGCGCGTGGCAGGATGCCGATCCGAGCGAATTGCTCGACAGCGGAATCGGATTCGCCCAACTCGGATCAGTGGGGAAAGACAGGGTCCGGCTGGTAGCGGAACGCTTGGCCGCTCTGGATGCGCAACAGAGTCGTTCGGTGCACGATCGCGCGGCGCGAACACTCGACGATGCTCTCGACACGGCGTTCGAGAACGGTTGGCAGCCCGCCGAACTCGTCCATGTCACGCTTCAGTGCGCCGGAGGCGATGGCACAGTGGTCATGGTCGAGGCCATCGGAGCACACACGGCGCGAAGCTCGGCCGAGCGCCTCGCTCCGGATTCATGGCGTGATCAGCTCTCCGAGCTGCACGTCGACTCCGCCGGGGGCGCGACCGCAGAGAGACTTCAGCGGTGGCGTTCGTACAACCGACGATCGTCGGCGCAGTCCTGGTACACCCTTTTGCTCGTACTCGGTTGTTCGACATGGCTGTTGCCCCTCGAGAAGCTCCTTCCCCCTCCGGCCCGGTGGACCTCACAGTCGGCAGCGACCGGCCCCCGGCGAGCCACGGACTCGAAGATGCTCGGCAGAATCCGAGGGCTGCTGGCCAAGGCCGAGTCGACGCAATTTCCCGCTGAGGCCGAGGCGTTATCGGCCAAAGCCCAGGATTTGATGACGCGCTACGCGATCGACAGCGCGCTTCTCGATGTGGGAAACCCTCGCAGCCTGATCGACGATGTCGTCACGCGACGCATCATGGTGAGCAATCCGTACTCCAAAGCCAAACTGCTTCTGCTGCACTGCGTATGCCATGCAAATGGTGCCAGGACACTGTGGAAGAAGAAGTACTTGTTGGCCAGCATCATCGGCATGCCTGTCGATCTCGATCTGTGCGAGCTCCTCTACACCTCGCTACTCGTGCAATCGACGCGCGCACTCGACGAGGTGGCCGATTCGCCGGCAGCGCGGACCCGAAGTTTCCGCAACGCTTTCTTGATCGCCTACGCCCACCGTATCGGGGAACGACTGACCGAAGCACGGGACCGCGCCACCGCGGCCGCCACTCGACAACACGGCTCTGCGCTGGTGCCCATCATGGCGGAACGAACCGACGCAGTCGACCGAGCATTCGCGGCCCGGCATCCGAAGACGAGAACGATCAGGTTCAGCAGCGACAATGCAGCGGGATCGCATGCCGGCCGTGCCGCCGCCGAACGCGCGGACCTTACCGGTGGGCGCGAACGTATCGACAAATCCGATCTGGCCTCCTAGTGCGCGCTACATTGGCTGGCATGACAGGTCTGGATACTCCGCTGACGCCCCTTCGCTTTCTCGAACGCGCAGCGGAGGTCCACCCTCACAAGACCGCCGTGGTGGACGGGCCGAGGACTTTCACCTACGAGCAGTTCGCTGCCGGCGTCACCCGGCTCGCGCACGCACTGCGCGCGTCGGGTGTCGGCCACGGAGATCGGGTGGCCTACATCGCGTCCAACTCTGCGGAGCTGTTGTTCGCGCACTACGCGGTTCCACTGGCCGGTGCCGTTCTGGTCGCAATCAACACCAGACTGTCGCCCGCCGAGGTTCGCTTCATCTGCGATCACTCCGGTTCGGTTCTGCTGGTGGGTGATTCGGAGCTGCTGTCCGGGCTCGGAACAGATCCGATCGCCGATTCGGTCCGTGAGATCGTCGAGACACCCGCCCCCGACGGCACGTACGCAACGCTGCCGCACGCCACTCGATACGATGCCTTCCTCGAGCGAGGCTCCGACGATCCACTGGAGTGGGAGGTCGACGACGAGACGTCGACCATCACGATCAACTACACCTCGGGCACCACCGGTCGACCCAAGGGCGTGATGTACACCCACCGCGGTGCCTATCTCAATTCGCTCGGAGAACTGCACCACCAGGGATTCGGCATCAACACCCGATACCTGTGGACACTGCCGATGTTCCACTGCAACGGATGGTGCACCACCTGGGCGGTCACGGCCGCGTCGGGCACGCACGTGTGCCTCCGCGGAGTGCGCGGAGACGCTATCTGGTCGGCCATCGACAACGGTGTCGACCACCTTGCCGGCGCGCCTACGGTGCTGACCACTCTTGCCACTGCCGCAGAGGCGCATTCGCTCGACAGACCCCTGACCATCGTCACGGCGGGCGCTCCACCGAGTCCGACGATCATCAGCAAGATCCGAGCGCTGGGAGCGACGCTCGTACACGTGTACGGCCTCACCGAGACGTACGGTCCGTACTCGGTGTGCGAGGCGAAACAGGAATGGCTCGAATTGGACGCCGACGACCAGGCTCAGCGCTTGGCTCGACAGGGAGTCGGCATGCTCACTGCCGACCGTTTGCGCGTGGTGCGAGACAAGCCGGATGCAGGCGGAACGTTGATCGACGTCGAACCCGACGGCGTCGAAATGGGTGAGATCGTCATGCGCGGCAACAACGTCATGAAGGGGTACTACGACGACGCAGCCGGTACGACGCAGGCCTTCGCGGGCGGCTGGTTCCATTCCGGAGACCTCGGGGTGATGCATCCCGACGGCTACGTTCAGCTGCTCGATCGCGCCAAGGACGTCGTCATTTCCGGCGGCGAGAACATCTCGACGATCGAGGTCGAACAGGCACTTGCCAGCCACCCAGCCGTCGCCGATGTGGCGGTCATCGGAGTGCCGGACGACAAATGGGGAGAGCGACCGAAGGCATTCGTGGTGCTGGTGCCGGGTGCGGACGCCTCCGAGGCAGACCTCGTGTCGCACGTGAAATCGGCTATCGCGTCGTACAAAGCCCCGCGCGCAGTCGAATTCATCGTCGAGTTGCCGAAGACATCGACCGGCAAGATCCGAAAGAAGGAGCTGCGCGACGCCGAGTGGGGCACGTCCACGTCGAAGATCAACGGGTAGCCCGGAAGGTCAGGCCATCTGCACACCGGCGATTTCGGTGACGCCGCCCTTGCCATCGAACGACAACTGCCGAAAGGCCACCTTCTCGACGAAGAACCTGTCGTGACTCACCAGAATCACTGCACCGGGAAACGCCATCAACGCGCGTTCGAGGACCTGAGTGCTCTGCAGGTCGAGGTGGTTGGTGGGCTCGTCGAGCACGATGACGCCTGCGCCGAACAGTAGACACTGAGCCAGGGCAACGCGCGCCTTCTGGCCGCCGGACAGAACTCCGATCTTCGACTTGAGATCCAGCTCGGAGAACTGCAGCAGCGTCAGGAAGCGGTGCACTTCCTTCTTCGTTGCCGTGAGTGCGAGACTGCCCGGCATTGCGTTGACCGAATGCGACACGGTGTCGTCGAGATCGAGATCGGCCAGCACCTGGTTGTAGTAGATGAACGACGGAGCCTTGGTCTTCCATTTGATCTTGCCGTCGTCCGGTTGCTCGGCACCGACGAGGATATCCACCAGAGTGGTCTTTCCACATCCGTTGGGTCCGGTGATGGCAATGCGGTCGCCGCGGTGCACGGTGAACGAGATGTTCTCGAAAAGTCGTTGCTCGCCATAGCTTTTGGAGATTCCACTGATCTCGGCCAGGTTGTCGTGCACGTGCAGTCCGCCGTAGATCGCAGTGACCACCGTGTCGACGGGGCGCGGACTCTTGCTCTTCTTGATGTTCGCCAGCCGACGCTTGAGCACCCCGCTGGGGTTCTTCACGGCTTCCTTGCGATCGCTGATCGCTTCCTGCTCGTAGGCCAGCAATTGTTGTTCGTTGCTGAACTCACGTTCGAGGTTCTTGAGCCTGAACTGCTTCTGCTGAACGTATTCCGAATAGCTTCCGTCGTACGTCTGCAGGTGATGGTTCTCGATTTCGACGATGCTGGTGACGACCTGCTCGAGAAACGCGCGGTCGTGCGAGACGACGAGGAGCGCACCGCGGAAGTCGCGTAGCCACCGTTCGAGCCAGGCGATTCCGGCAACGTCGAGGAAGTTGGTCGGCTCGTCGAGCAGCAGAACGTCCGGGGCCTCGATCAGAATCTTGGCCAGCGCTGCGCGGTTGCGCCAACCACCGGACAGGCGATCGACGGGGAGCTCACGTCGTTCGGCGTTGAATCCGAGCATCGACAGCACAGTGTCGATCTGCTGGTGGTAGGTCCAACCGCCGCTGTTCTCCATGGCGTCGAGCAGTTCGGCTTGCCGATCGACGAGCTTGTACATCTGCTTCTCGTCGAGATCACCGCCGAGTGCTGCCTCGACTTCGGCCAACTCGACCTCGATCGCGTGGACAGCGACGAACAGCGATTCGAGCTCCGCTTGGATGCTGCGATCGCCGTCGAGTTCCGAGAATTGCGAGAAGTACCCGATTCGTGCACCCTCGGTGACATCGACGGTTCCGGAATCGGGCGTCTCACGCCCGAGAAGAAGCTGCAGCAGGGTGGTCTTGCCTGTGCCGTTGCGGCCGATCAGACCGATGCGATCGCCGTCAGCGAGACGAAAGAACACCTCTCGCAACATCACCTTCTGGTCGTATCCCTTGGCGACGTCGTTCAAGCGGATCCAGCTCAAGCGTTCACTTCTCCTGAAAAAACGGGTCCGCTGAGTCGTCGAACCGGGCCAGCTCACTGTAGCCGGGCTGGAGCCGTCGCCGTCCCTGTCGTCCGCCTGATCGGCTCCTCTGCTTCGAATGACCGACGCCGATCGGAGGCACATATCCAGAACCGAGGGGCTGATCCACACCTCGCCGTCGGGCACACTCATCGGTCGGTGATGCTCGCGAGCGAATCGACAGGCGGGGAGACCACCACGGGATCGCGGCCGGACCACAAATCCAGCACGGCCTTGGGACGCGCCAACAACTCTCGCGCGTAATTCCGCACCACCGCAAGGGTATTGCAGTCGATGCACTCCGCCGTGACCCCATCGACGTCGAGGTCCATGTCCTCGCACAACGCTACTGCTCGCGATACATGAAGGGGTTGACTGATGATCAGTCCGCGTTCGACCCCGAAGGTCTCTTTCGCCCGTGCGCAGGTGTCGTAGGTGTCGATGCCGTGATCGTCTCCGATGATCACCGCAGGATCGATTCCGTGCTCGATCAGATAGTCGGTCATCGCTTGAATCTCGTTCCCCGAGTTACCGTCTGCATCACCGGAAACCAGAATTGCCTTGATCTTCCCGGCCGCCATCAACGCAATCGCAGTGTCGAGACGTCCGGAGAGAAATCGCATCGGCTTGCCGTCGCGCACCTGCGCACCGAGGACGATGGCCACCGGTGCGTCCGGCGCATCCTCGACGTCGTAGACCTTCCCCGCCGTCGCGTATGCCACCCAACCGGCCGATGCCAGAACGACGGCAACCAGAGCTGCGACCAATGCGCAGAAGGCACGAACGAGTCGCCCGGCCAATCCTCGGGGCTTCGATACGGTACTCATGATCTCGTTTCGTCGGTGGGAAGAAACCTCAAGCTAACCCACGAATACGAAGTCCGAGCGTCGCCGAGGCGCACCCATACCGATTCCACAGTGATCCCTCAGAGCCCGCCCCTGCTTGATTGCACTGTTCGGACACGGAGTACCGTTCGATCAGTGAATCCGCTGCTGACCTCTCGACGCTATGTCGACTTGCGTCTGCAAGCCAGCGCTACCTGTTGACGGTTCTCTAGACCGCATCCCCTCCGCTCGGCCGATCGGCCGGCGAGCATTTCTGTCGTCCATCCTCGGCGACCCCTCTCCTTTTCGAAAGGCATATCCATGTCTGCGCCCAGCGCTACCCGAACGCGCCGTGTCCCTACCTGGGCAACCGCGTTCGGTCCACAGATCGTTGCCGGTCTCGTCCTCGGTGTCGTATTGGGACTCATCGCCCGGTCTATGCCCGATGCTGCAGACGGCAACGAGAACTGGTTGGTCGGCACTCTGTCGACGATCGGTTCGAGCTACGTCAAGCTGCTCACCGTCGCGGTGATCCCGCTGGTGTTCACCGCAATCGTCAGTTCGATCGCCAACCTGCGCGAGGTCACCAACGCTGCCCGTCTGGCGATTCAGACGCTGTGGTGGTTCGCCATCACGGCATTCATCGCCGTCATCATCGGCATCGTGATCGGATTGGTCGCGCAGCCCGGTTCGCGTACCAGCGCAGGTGCCGATTCGGCGGGCGATCCGTCGAGTGTCGGGTCGTGGTGGTCGTTCCTCACCGGACTGGTACCGAACAACTTTCTCGCACTCGGCGCGAAGACCACTGTCGCCGAGAGCGGCACCGCAACCACATCATTGAGCTTCAACATCTTGCAGTTGCTGGTGATTGCCGCTGCCATCGGTATCGCAGCGCTCAAGGTCGGCAAGAAGGCCGAGCCGTTCCTCGCGTTCAACGCGTCGCTGTTGGCCATCGTGCAGAAGGTTCTGTGGTGGATCATTCGCCTCGCGCCGATCGGCACCGCCGCACTCATCGGCAACGCGGTGGCGACCTACGGCTGGGATGCCATCGGCTCGCTCGGCGTCTTCACCGTGTCGACCTACGTCGGTCTGGCTGTGGTGTTCTTCGTGGTGTACCCGGTGATCGTTCGCGCACATGGACTTTCGGTGCGCAACTTCTACTCGGGAGTGTGGCCTGCCACCCAGCTGGGCTTCGTCTCGCGTTCGTCGATCGGAACCCTGCCACTCACCGAACGCGTCACCGAACGCAACCTCGGAGTCCCGCGGGAGTACGCGTCGTTCGCTGTTCCCCTCGGGGCAACCACCAAGATGGACGGTTGCGCGGCAATCTATCCCGCGATTGCGGCACTGTTCGTCGCTCAGTTCTACGGCATCGATCTCACCATCACCGACTACCTGCTGATCATCGTGGTCTCCGTGATCGGTTCGGCCGCAACGGCAGGAACAACAGGTGCGACGGTGATGCTCACCCTCACGTTGTCGACACTCGGATTGCCGTTGGCCGGCGTGGGTCTGCTGCTCGCGGTAGAGCCGATCGTGGACATGGGTCGCACCGCAGTCAACGTCACCGGTCAGGCATTGGTGCCGACCATCGTCGCCAAGCGCGAGGGAATTCTCGACCTCGAGCGCTACAACGCTCCGCGGAACGGCGATCCCTTCGTCGACGAGGAAGCGGGAGTGGAACTGGCCCGCTAGCAGCGTGTTTCGAACGATCGATCCCGACGACCGTGCAACTGGGTCGTCGGGATTTTTCGTCTATCTCGGCGGGGACAGCGCCTCTACGGTGGCGGCAGTCGCGGTATCCGTGGCCTCGACACTGGCGAAATAGTGTTGAAAGAACTCCCGCATAGTCTTGATGATCTCGATCTGCCGTGTAATCGCGAAGCGGGCGGAGCCCTCCTCCCCAACTGCCAAACGATGAAACTTTGCCCCGAGCATCTGGGCTGACGGCAGCTCACCGAATGCTTCGGGCGACGACAGCCCGACGGTCATCTCGAACATTTTGTCCAGTTCTTCGAGATAGTCAGAGCACGCCTTATCGCAGGCCACCGCCACATCGACTTCGACGCGAAGTTCGCCAGCGCTGGCCTGATCGCGCAACGATCGCCAATACGCGAGGTTGTCTGTCAGACCGAAAGTCGAATCAGTCACTGCGGCACGCCTTTCATTTCGGCAAGTAAGACTGAAGGTCCTCGGCATGCTTGGCGAGTTCGGAACAGGGGTCGCCCAGCAAGTCTTTCGAACCAATTTTGTGGAGGATGAAAATGATCAGATTGCCGCCTGCGTCGAGTGCGACACTGCAGCCCTCCGGTGGCATGCCGTCCCCAGGGATGTTGTGCTGCACGGCCGCGCGAGGTCCCACTTGGACTGGAACCTGTCCTACGTTCTGAGGACTGCTCAAGTACTGATCGAGCGAGTTGATCGAGGACTGAACAAGGAAGAAGTACCAAGGGTTATCGGAGGGCCCATCCCACGCACAGTTCTTCCAGCCGGGGTACGTCGTGATGCCCGCGAAGTCCGGTCGCTCGGTGCTGACGTCCAATCCACTTGCGGTCACGGCAGATTTGGGGATGGTGCAGGGGTCGAATGGCTCCGGGCCGGCTGCCACCGTCGTCGATTCCGGCGAAGAGGATTCACTGGCGGCGGGTGTTCCCTGCGTCGATCCCGTGCAACCCGCCAACACCAGGGCCGAAGCACACACCGCCGCGAACCGCCGCCCACCCATTACCCGCATTCGTTCAACCTCTCGACACAGACGTCACTGAGAGGTTGGACGCGAGGGGCACCCGATCGGTTCCCTATACGCGCTGCGAGGCCTTGATCTTCTGCGACTCGACCGCGTGAACACTCCTACGCTCCGCCGCCCACACCCACAGGGCCAGCGATATCAGCGCGACCACTTCGGCGACGACGAGCACTCGCTCCACGTAACCGAGGGTGACCACCCGGTACCAGGGTCGCGGGCCGGTGGCACCGGCGACCAGTGCGTAAACGATGGGCAGCAACGTCACGACCGACAGCATGCTCAGTCCCAGAGTGATCCGGGCCCGAGCCGCCCACACGGCGTCACGAATCCAAGGACAGGAGAAGAGAAAGACGGCTACCGGGATGCTGACGAACGCCACAGCCGCACCGAGTCGGTGAATCGTCCCGCCGACGCTCAGCGACGCGTCGTTGGACCAATCCTGTTTCGGCACCGCGACGACGGCCACGAGTCCCACGGTCCACAGAGTCAGGCAGATCGACGCGGCCGATGTGGGCCGAGTGAGTCGATGCCGAAGTGCGGCCGCAAGAGTGAGTGCCGAACCGAAGGCGAGCAGGACGACCCCGATCGAGAACACCCATTGCTGCGCACCGAGTCCGTATTCGCTGATCGTGCGGCGCAAGTGCGAGGGCGTCTGCAAAGCGGTGTACAGATCGAGAACCAGCACCACCAGCGCACCCAACACGATCAACAGAGCGCCGATCCTGGCCGGTCGAATCTGCACGTTGTCTCCACCCTCCGGGACGACGTCGATCGCCGTCCACACTCCATGTTGCCCGAAGAACCGATCTACATCCCTTGACCGAGGCTGTAGCGTCGAATAACGTACAACCACATGGTTGTAGATCAGCTGGATGACGCCGGCATCGATCGCCTTTTCCAGGCATTCGCCGACACGACGCGTCGCGACATCGTCGCGAAGGTCACTGTCGGCGAGCAGTCGGTCTCGGAGTTGGCTTCTCACTACGCCATGAGTTTCGCCGCCGTACAGAAACACGTCGCAGTTCTCGAACGCGCTGCGGTGATCACGAAACACAGGCGCGGCAGGGAGCAGATCGTGCGAGTTCGATTGGACACCATCGCCCGAGCCCGAGCCTTGCTCGACGGATACGAAGAGATCTGGCGAGATCGCGTCGGGCGGATCGACGAACTTCTTTCCCAGGACGAGAAAGGCTGAATCATGCCGTTCATCAGCTCACACAAGGATGCAGAGAATTTGACCATGACCGTGGTCGCGGAGTTCGATGCGAAAGTCGAACGCGTCTGGCAGATCTGGGAGGATCCACGCAAGCTCGAACGGTGGTGGGGTCCGCCGACATGGCCTGCGAAATTCGTCTCCCACGACTTCGTTTCGGGCGGCAAGGCGTCGTACTACATGTCCGGGCCCGACGGCGAAAAGGCCGCCGGCTGGTGGCTTTTCAACGATATTTCAGCTCCGACCACGTTGTCCTTCGACGACGGGTTCGCCGATGACTCCGGCAACCCGTCGTCGACGCTGCCCGTCACGCACGCCGTGGTAACTCTCGAGGACGTCGACGGCAGAACGCGCATGACCATCCGGTCTCGATTCGACAGCCTGAGCCAGCTCGAAGAACTCGTCGCGATGGGCATGGAGGAGGGCATGGCGTCGGCGATCGGTCAGATCGACGCCATCGTCGCGGAGTGATCGTTGTGCGTGGAACCTCGACCCCTGCTACGAGTTTCCGCGCACCTGCGGCGCAGCCGCTCTACTCGGGAACGGAGCTGACGGTGAACGGCTCGACGGGCTCTCCCCCACGCTTGTCGAACTGACTGTTGACCACGAGCAGTCGATCGTCCACTGCCGCAACGGTTGTCGGGTAGGCGAACGATGCGTCGGTGATTTCGCCGGTGACCGCGCCGGTTCTGCCGTCGTCATCGAGGTCGACCTTGGCGATGAGCCCGTCACGATTGCGGACGACGTACAAGGTGTCGTCGTCCATTTCGAGGCCGTCGCCGTTGGTCAGGGTCGCGCCGCCGAGGTCCACCTGCGTGACCTCTTTCGAGGTCTTGTCGATCCGATAGAGGTTGCCGGTACTGGACTGCACGACGATCAACGCCGATTCGTCGTCGTTCTCGACGATGCCGTTCGCGTTGAAGCCCTCCCCGTACGCGAACGGAGTGCCGTCGAAGCTCACGAACGTCTCCAACGGAGCGTCCTGCGTTCCGGCCGTCATCTGCTCGACGGGAATGCGGTACAACGCCGGGCTGCGTGAGTCCGTGATGTAGGCATCACCGTTGTCGGCTATGGCGACGTCGTTGAGGAATGTCGCATCGGTGCCGAGACCGTTGGTGAACGTGCCGATCAGATCGCCGGAATCGGCGTCGTACACCCATACCTTGCCGGTGGCCCCACCGGCGATCACCAAGTAGTCGGGGCGATCGTCGTCGTCGGTCACGTCGAGTCCGGCAGCCGCGGTGCGTCCGTCCGCGCCGCCGGGCAGGAACACCGAGACATCCGGGGAGCCGACGGTTCCGCGGAACACCGCGCCATCGGATGTCGACGTCACATAGAACGTGTCGTCCGCGGCCGTGATGCCCTCGGGGAACACTCCACTGCCGGGCAGGTTGTAGACCGTCGCCGAGCTCGAACTCGGTGATGTCGACGCCGGCGCGGACGAATTGCTCGTCGTGGCCGGTGCCGGATCGGGCGAGTCCGAGGACCCGCAGGCACTCAGAAACAGTGTGGCGACGGCAACAGCGGGGGCTACTCGGGAGACTCGGTTCACACCATCGAGTGTTCCATATGTCTCAATCTCCGAGCATTTCGCCTGGTGAGCAGATTTCAGGCCCATCAGTTTCGTACTGTCGTAGTCATGAGTGCCTCCTCCTCCCTTGCCGCAGCCGACAGCGACCTCGGAGGGATCGCCGGATGGGCAGTGAGTCTGATGGAGGCCATCGGTGGCCCCGGCGCAGGAATTGCGGTGGCCGCCGAGAACTTCTTCCCGCCGCTGCCGAGCGAGATCATCCTGCCGCTGGCGGGGTTCACCGCATCCCAGGGCGGTATGACTCTGCTGAGTGCGCTGTTCTGGACGACGGCCGGATCGGTACTCGGCGCACTGGTTCTGTACTGGCTCGGCGTCAAACTCGGGCGCGACCGGATGTACGCCATCGTCGATCGGATGCCGTTCGTCGGAACCGACGATCTGACCAAGGCCGAGGATTGGTTCGCCCGCCACGGACGGTCGGCGGTGTTCTTCGGCCGCATGATCCCGATGGTCCGTTCGGGCATATCCATCCCGGCCGGAGTCTCACGGATGCCGGTTCTGCAATTTCTGCTCTACACCACCCTCGGCAGCCTGATCTGGAACTCGATCTTCGTGCTCGCCGGCTACTTCCTCGGCGAGAACTGGCACTACGTGGAGAACTATGCGTCGGTGTTCCAGTACGTCGTCATCGGCATCGTGGTCGCGCTGATCGGCTGGTTCGTGGTCAAGAAGGTGCGGTCCCGCCGCGTCGAGGTGCAGTGACTGCTCACAGATCGTCGATATCGATGAACCCGTCCTGCAGAGCACGCACCAGCAACGTTGCTTTGGTCGGTGCCGTTCGTCCCACTGCCGTGTACTTCGCTCTGATGCGAGTCAGGTGTGTGTTGACGGTTCCCATCGAGAGATAGAGCGAGCGCGATGCCTCCGCTTTGGAATCCGAGATGAGCCATGCGGTGAGAACCTCGATTTCACGAGCGCTGAGCCGTGGGTCGGGGGCATCGCCGATGCGGATGTCGAGCACTGTCATGAAGATCCTCGATTTCGGGCGTCACCGCTGTCCCGGTGGCGCTGACACGGCCAATGACACAGCACTCGCTCCGCTGCGTCACTCCGAGGAATGACCGAGGTTGCTCTCACTCGAGAGTGAACACTGTCACCTGCGCCGTCACGGTCGGCCCCACCTCGGTAAAGTCCGCCACTATGACCGATCTCGACGCGACCGCCGCCCACTTCGTCGAGGCGGGTGTCACATTGTTGGTCACCCATCCGCAGAAGATTCTCGAACGCGGATTACGTATCGAAGACGTCGTTCACGAGGCCGACTCGTCGACAGCAACGTTCTTCCGCAAGTTCAGCACCAAATCCGACTTCCTCGCCACGGTCGTCGAACATCTGTCTCGAAATCCTCCACCCACCGACGTTCACGAGACTGTTCGCATCCAGATGACGGACAGCGGTGCATCGATTCGCGCGACGGTGACTGCGCTCGTTGCGCGCTACTTCCCGGCGGTCATCGACCGGAGGAGCATCACCGAGTCTCTTCTCGATCTTGTCTTCAGCGGGCCGACTTCCGGGGCCCTCGCCGGAAGCTACCGCGTTCGAGACGATGCCGTACTGGAGGCATTCGAGGCACTGTTCGATCCCGACGGTGGAGCCTTTCGCCGTCCCTTCACGGCCCGATCGTTCGCCATGACTGTCAATGCTGTCGTCGACGGCTTTCGCATCCGCAGTCAGGTGGACGCCTCTTCTGTATCGGCCGATGTGATGCCCGACGCGGTGCTGGCCTTCCTCGGGGCCGTCGTCGACACGTCCGGACATCATCAGCACCTCGACGACGTCGTGCGGGATGTCGGAACACCGGTCGAGGAGCGGCCGCTTCCTCGCGATCCGCGTGCCGCGATCGTCACCGCGGCGCGCGACGAGTTCGGTAAGCGTGGGTACTTCATGACGCGTATGGACGACGTCGCCGATATCGCCGGAGTGCCGAGGGCAGCGTGCAAGACTCTGTTTCCGACCAAGCCGTCCGTCATCGTTGCGGCACTGCAGAGCCGGGTCGATCGTCTTCGTGAGTCGGTGGCCGACGACCGACTGCTCGGCCTCGACGAGCTCACGATTCTGCAGAATCACATGCTGCGGTGCGCGCAACTCGCCTCCGACGAACTCGAATTCATGGACGCTCTCCTCGTCGCCGTCGCACACGACACTTACGGCGAACCGGAGGGACTGATCTCGATCAAGGAAAAGCTCAACCTGCCGGCAATCATCGCACCGGTCATCGCACGAGGGCAGGACACCGGCATCTTCCGAAAGAGCTCGAGCCCAGTCGATCTCGCGGCAGGCATCACCAACACGCTGCTGATGCGGTGTTTCACCCGACGACAGAACAGCCCGCAGGACAACGCGACGTTCGTCGGTGAACTCCTCCTCGACGGACTCATTGCGCGCTGAGCATCGACCGCGTGCCATCGGGTCCCGCTGGATTCCGTCGGCGAACCGGTCGGGCGCAGTGAGGATCTCGTCTGCCTGCCACACCCACCTCGATTAGCAAAACGAATGGTATGAATATTGCGCGACGTTCGTCGCAATGGTGACGAACGGAGCGAGGGCCATGGACGAGGACACGCAGCCCACCGAACGCAATCATTCTGCGCTGCTGACCACACTCGTCCTGACGTCGATCGTGGCACTCGGCGTGGTCGCAGCGGGATTGACCGCTCCAGCCGAAGAGCCCGAATTGACTTCCCTTCCAACAACATCGGCGACTCCCGTTCCGGAGCCCCCGCAACCTGAGTACGTGGTGGTCACCCCGGAAGTCGACATGTCGGCGAGCATCCCGGGGTGCGATACCGTCGAGCCTCCGAGCGAACCCTCGTACTTCGGCATCACCACGATGGGCGACGAGTCGTACGACAATCCAGCCGCCCCCTGGTACGACGGACCCAGAGCTCACCTCATGTCCGAGGCGTTGATGGCAGCGCTTCCCGCCGAGATCTCATCGACAAGGTCCTTGTACTTCGGCCCGATACCCGCGTCGGACGAATCTCAGGATTTCGTCCTCGACTCGGCGCATGCATCCGCCCCACTGGCCGCGGGTGGCGGGTCCGACTATCTCAGTGTTTCTGTCGGCCCGGCAGACTCGGCCGAACCACCACCGTGTGTGGCAGGACAAGTGGACGAGCGACTGAATCTTTCGGACGGAACGGTGCTGGACGCCGACGATACGTGGCGCGAAACCAACGGTCAGCGGTCCTACTCCCGGACGGCCACCGCGTATACCCCGGACAACACTGTCGTCTCTGCCTCCGTCTCGGGCGGGAACGACCCGGACACGTTGACACTGACGCTCGACGACTTGGTCCGAATAGCCACCGATCCTGCGCTCAGAATCACTGCTCCCGTCCCTGACGGAACACCTGGCAATGTCACCGACTGCTACGGCGGCTGGGACGACTCACCGACGGCGTCGTTCTCCCGCGATGAGACTCGAACGCTCAACGACGCCTTACGCCGAGCCGACGTGGCAGCACTGGCACCGACTCCACCCCTCGGCGCACTGCACACCAGTGAATTCGGTTCCGGGCTCTGTCAGACGGTGAACAGCACTGCCGGGAAACTTACGATCAGCGTTACTCGGGCCACTCCTGACATCGAATCCGATTCGACGACAATGGCGGAACCCCAGCTTCTGTCACCGAACGAGTACGGGACGGGGGCCTCGGTCTCCGTCGTCACGCCGTCAGGGCTCGAGATCGCGGTGTCGACGGACCGACCGATGGCGGATCCAGCATTGCTCGACAACCTGGCGAACACACCAGGATTGGACCTTCCATGACGCGATGGAACGAGACGACGAAATTGGTCGTTGCGGCGGTCGTCACGACGCTGTCGGTCGGTGCTGCGGTAGCCGTTGTTGCGCAGGACCGATCGACGACCATCAAGAAGATCACCGACTCCTCGGACGAAGCGCCAGGGTTGGCGTGGGCCGTCGACGCGGCGGACATGGGGCTCGAAGGAGCTACCTTCGCCTCTCCACGCACCGGTTCCATGTATGCATGGGGTCTCGGTTCGATCGTGATCGGCGGTACAGCTCTCACACTGGCCGTGGTGTCCTCGGAATCCGGCAACGACGAGGCAGTAATGGTCGGAATCGACACCACGGACGGCACGGTTCTGTGGAAGACCCCGGCCCCGGACCTAGCGGCGTGCGCCGACGAGCCGCTCGATGGACAGCTGGTCTGCCACCAGCCCACCTGGGGTGAGACTCCCGGCTACGTCACCTTCGATCCGGCTACCGGCGAATCGCGAAACTACCCTACTGATCTCGATCTTTTCGCCGTCACCGTCGCAAACGATCGCGTGTACACGACATCGGGCGACCTCGAGGGTAACGATGTTCTGCTGCACCGCGGAACGCTGGAGAATCCGAGCGCAGAGTGGGCGGTTCCGCTGCACGCGTGGGCCGGTTGGGAAGACGACTACGCCACCGCACTGAAGGTCGGTGACGACATCGGAACCTTCGACGTCGGGGGCGGTTTCTCCACGTTCGACGCCGCGACCGGCCGACAACTCTGGAAGACGGACAGCCTCGAGGATTGCCTCGGAGCCGTGGGACGCACCGCAGGCGACCTGGCCATTGCAGCGGTGCAAGATTGCGAAGGTACGAGTTCGAATCGAAAGGGTCGGTCGCCTTCCGTCTGGACGGCACGGTCCTCGCACGGTCGGACAGTCCTGTCGTACAACAGCCTTCGCTGGACGAGCCCACCGACACGTCGATCCCGATCGTTCTCGGCGATACGGCCTTCGATCGCACCACAGGTGAGCAACTGTGGCGCGACGACGCCTTGTCCTATGACTTTCCCGGAGACGAACTCAACGAGCCCCGCACGTACGCCACTCTGAAGTACGTCATCGGCCACGTCGGGTTGCTGCAGGCATCCAACGGCACCACAGCGCTCGATCTGCGAAACGGCGAGCATCTGTGGCAGGCCGGGCTGAACGGCAGCATCATCGGGCGCGACGGTGATCTGGTGCTGACCTCGGCCGGCACGGATCTGTCGGCGGTCGACGTGACCACCGGTGAGACCGGGTGGACTGCGTCGACGTCGATGATGTTTCCTGACGACGAATCGATGAGCTTCGAGATGCTGGTCGACGCCGCCGATGGCAGCTATCTGGTGCAGTCGGGCACCAAACTGGCGATGCTGCAACCACTCCCCTGAATCAGTCCTTCGGAACGCGGTACCGGCCACCTTTGACGACGAACACCACGTATCCCAGAATGGCCAGCACGAACAGCGCCGTCGGTACCGCGAGAACCCAGACGCTGACGGAGTCGCCTGTGGTCGCGCCCGCAACGCCGGTGATCCAGGCGAAGAGCAATGCCGTTGCCGCGCCGATCCAGTCGAGATCCTCGGCCATCTTCCGGTTCAGCTCCGGTCGATTCTCGGCGGCAGTCCAGTACTCGTGCATCCTTCGACTCGGCAGATTCACCATGGACGCCGGAACCTTGGGCAACCACCAACCGATGCTCGCGAACAGCCCGATCGTCGCAAATCCGATGCCGCCCATCGTGAGCAGGAAGGACAGCTTGGACTCCATGCGATCGACCTGACCGGATCCGTCGAAGTGCGCGGGAACTCGATCCCCCGCGGTGACGGCGACCCAGATCAGAGCAGCGATGAACACCAGAGTTGACAGCAGCAGGGCCGCACGCGAAAGCTTCATCGAAGTCCACATTAGTGCCTCCGGCATCGGTGTGGTGCCGTGGCTCCGGGTCGCTCCGCTCCGGCGCTACGGAAGGCAATTGTCCGCACCACTGCCGGAGGCACCGATGCCCAACAACGAGTTCGGGGACTTCCAGACCCCGATCGAGTTGGCACGTGCGTTGGTGAGCACCCTGCCTCGAAGGGCGTGGACCCGCGTCCTCGAACCCACGTGCGGTGTCGGGAACTTCCTGTCTGCCATCGGGGAGCGCCATCCCGATGCAGAACGTGTCGGAATCGAGGTGCAACCCGAGTACGCCACGGCAGCATCGACATTCGGCAGAGTGATCACTGCCTCGATTTTCGATTTCGACCTTGCACGCGACATCGCATGGACATCCGCGCCCGGCCCTACTCTCGTCATCGGCAACCCACCATGGGTGACCAATTCTCAGCTCTCGGTTCTGGGCTCCAGCAACAGACCGGCTCGTGCGAACACCGAGAACGCGCGCGGAATCGATGCGATCACCGGAAGCTCCAATTTCGACATCGCAGAATTCATTTGGATCAAGTTGCTCACCGAGTTCGCAGATCGCCCGGTCACCGTTGCGATGATCTGCAAGACCCAGGTAGCGCGAAACATCCTGTTGCACTGCGCTCGGCACGGCCTTCCGATCACCGGTTCGAGTCTGCGCCCCATCGACGCCAAGAAGTGGTTCGACGCCGGAGTGGATGCCTGTTGGTTCGTGGTCGAACTCGGAACCGGCGCAACCGACCACACCGCGCAGGTGTATCCGAGCATGGATGCACTGCACCCCAGCACCAGAATCGGAGTGGTAGACGGACAGCTCGTCGCGGATGTCGACGCCTACGAGCGAAGCAAGCAGTTCGATGGCATCAGTTCACTGATGTGGCGGCAGGGCATCAAACACGACGCGTCTGCCGTCATGGAACTGACCGAGAACGACGGTCCACGAACCAAACTCGGAGCCTCGGTGGACGTCGAGAGCGAGTTCCTGTTTCCGCTGTTCAAGTGCACCGATGTCTACCGCGGCAAGCTCACCGAGGTGTCGCGGTGGATGGTCGTGCCGCAGTCGCATACCGGTGACGACACCTCGCAGTTGGCGGACAGCGCGCCGAAGCTGTGGAAGTACCTGACCGACAACGCGACAGCTCTCGACGGCCGAAAGTCGTCGATCTACCGAAGTCGCGCCCGGTTTTGCATCTTCGGTGTCGGACCGTACACGTTTTCTCCGTACAAGATCGCGATCTCCGGGTTCCACAAGGTTCCGCAGTTCAGGCTGGTCGGCCCCTACGACGGCAGACCTGCGGTGTTCGACGATGCCACCTATCTCCTGCCGTTCGAGGACCCAGCGGCGTGCGCGGTCGCCCATGCACTGTTGACCGGCCAGGAGGCCACGGATCTCATTGCTGCACTGGCATTCTGGGACAGCAAACGACCTGTGACGAAGAAGCTGTTGCAACGCATCGACCTGCACGCGATCGCCTGCGCGACCGACCCCGGAGCGCTCCGAGAGCGCGCTTCCGATGTTGCGGCCAGGCACGGTTTACTGTTGGGGGCAGCATCGCTCACTCGCGCGGTGGATTTCGCGAGGGAACGGCCACAATGAATTCAGATGCTCCTCAACGACAGCCTGTTCCCGAGCTGGCTCTACTCCTCATCGGCGGATCCATGTTCTTTGTGGCCACAGTCGTCGAGTCGGATGCGTTGTTCATTGCGTCGATTCTCCTGTGCGTATTCGCCGGTTTCGCAGCCTTGATCTCGACGTGGTTGTCCCGTCAGAGCCGGCGAACCATCGCGCTTGCCACCGTTGTGGGAGTGGTTCTCACCGGCGTCGGATCGGTGTACCTGGTGAAGGACGCATCGGAGCCCGTCATCTTTTCACTCGGTTTTCTCACTTACCCTGGCGGCAGTCTCGCACTGTCCGGAGTCATCAACCTGGTGTCTCGCGGGCTCCGTCGCCACGCCGGCTAGTTTCCACCGCGTGGCGGCCCGTGCCACGTTCGCCGAGCTACGTCGCCAGCGAATCATTCCGTGAGGGAGCCACCCTGCGTACCGCCCGAGTGGGCCGGATAGTTTGAATCGGCACGAACGACGATAGAGACCTACGGGAGAACAATGCATCCGTTCGACACAGCAGTCGCCCTCGAGACCGTCGGCGACGGCACGTATCGCGGCAGGACATCGGCGCCGTACAACAACATGGTCGGCCCGTTCGGTGGCATCACTGCTGCGACGTTCATCCGAGCCATCGAACGGCATCCGGAATGCCTCGGATCGCCGGTCTCGCTGACGGTCAACTTCGCCGGTCCGGTGGCCGAGGGCGAGTTCGAGATCTCGGCGCGCGCCGTGCGAACCAACCGGAGCAATCAGCACTGGTACCTCGAACTCGTCCAGGACGGTGCCGTCGCCACCACGGCTACGGCGGTGTTCGGAACCAGGCGCGAGACGTGGGACAACACCGAGGCCGTCGCACCGGCCGTCACCTCCCCCGCCGAGACGCCCCGAGGCAACTTTCCCGACGCGATCGCCTGGGCGCAGAACTACGAGATGCGTTTCGTTGCAGGCGCTCTGAACGACCAGGAATCACCGGACTCGACCGAGACACTGTGGATCCGCGACACGCCGCCGCGTCCGGTGGACTTCGCTGCGCTGACCTCGCTCAGCGATGTGTTCTACCCCAGGATCTTTCAGCGCCTCGGTCGCTACGTGCCGGCCGGCACCATCTCGCTGACGACCCACTACTTCGCGACGCCCGAAGATCTCGAGCAGCACTCCGACGGGTACGTCCTCGGCACCGCACGAGCACGCCGGTTCCATCAGGGCTATTTCGATCAGACGGCCGAACTGTGGACCGAAGGTGGAACGTTGCTGGCCACGAGCCACCAAGTGGTGTACTACAAGGTCTGACCCACTCCGACCTCTGTCTCGGGTTCGGTCGACGCCGTTCTGGGTAGCGTGAACCCATGACGCATCCCTCGACGCACCTCGACATCGTCGCCGCTCCCGGTGTGTTCGCCGATCTCGCGACGGCGCAGGAATTGGTCGCCAGGGCGCTGTCGGCCCGAGGACTGACGGGCGGAATCGTCGACACCGCATCCGGTTCCGACGAGGTGATCGTCGTTCCCGGTGACGGGATCCCGATCGACACGGCGTCGTACGGTGGTGTCGTTCGAGTCGATCTGGGCCAGAGCACACCGGACAGATCACCGGGCATCCGCACTCACATTCGCGGCCGCGGACTCGACGGTCTGCGATTCGCGATCGACAGCGTGTACTTCCACCGCTTCCACCCCGGAACGATCCTGCACTACGGGGATCACCCCGAGCAACGCGTCGAACAGCGGTTACCCGAGGGCGATGGCCCGTTTCTCGTCGCCGTGCTGATCCACGGTGGCTATTGGCGTTCGCGATGGGAATTCGACCTGATGGACGCAATGGCCGTGGATCTGACCGCGCGGGGTTACGCCACGTGGAACGTCGAATATCGTCGCCCCGACGAACACGGGTGGGATGCGATGACCGGCGACGTCGCAGCCGCTCTGGCGGCGCTCGAGACCGCACCCGGCAATCTCGACCTGAACCGAACAATAGTGATGGGGCACTCGGCGGGCGGTCAACTCGCTCTGCGCCTCGCAGCCGATTCGGCTGGAAAGGCCGTAATCCCGGCTCTCGCAGTGAGTCTGGCCGGTGTCCTCGATCTACGGGTCGGCGATGAGCGCTGGCTCGGTGAGGGTGCGGTGTCGAATGCGATCGGTGCGCGATTCGCCGGCGCGCAGGAGACGTACGAGGCATCGTCTCCGATTTCGAGGCTTCCGCTCGGAGTTCCGCAACTGGTGGTGTGCGCGGTATCGGACGATCCCAACCTGCTCGAGATCAGTCGGGCGTACTACGCCGCCGCGTCGGCGGGCTCGGATTCGGTCGTCTCGGTCGAAGGGCCCGGGGGCCACTTCGCGGTCATCGACCCCGCGTCGGAGATCTACCAGGACATGGTTCGCGAGGTCGACGCCCGAATCCGAGGTACCCGAGACCACGCGTCCGAGTAAGTCCGTATCGTGCATGGTGTGACACGCAACACAACGACGTGTATGCCGAGACTTCAGGAGCGAGATCGATGAAGAGCACCATGCAGGACACCCCACTGTCCATCGGCCAGCTGGTTCGATTCGGGACGTCCATTCACTCCTCGGCCGAGATCACAACCTGGACCGACAGCGGTCCCACCACGGTGACTTTCGGGGAGTTGGGCAGGCGGGCAGCGCAACTGGCGCACGGTCTGCGGTCTATCGGCATCGACGACGATCAGCGCGTCGGAACGTTCATGTGGAACAACGCCCCGCACATGGAGGCGTACATGGCGATTCCTGCGATGGGCGCGGTGCTGCACACACTGAACATTCGACTCTTTCCCGAGCAGCTCACCTACATCGTCAACCATGCCGAGGACCAGGTGATCATCGCCGACGCGAGTCTGCTCCCTCTGCTGACACCTCTGTTGCCGACGTTCGAGACCGTGCGGCATCTCGTCGTCGTCGGCGTCGATCCGACGCAGGTCACTGCACCCGACGGTATCGAGGTGGTGGGTTACGAGGACCTACTCGCGGGCAAGCCGGAGGAGTTCGACTGGCCCGAGCTCGACGAACGATCAGCTGCCGCAATGTGTTACACCTCGGGCACCACCGGCGACCCCAAGGGAGTCGTGTATTCGCATCGCTCCATCTACCTGCATTCGATGCAGGCCTGTATGACCGACGCGATGGCGATCGCACAGTCCGACAAGGTCTTGGCCATCGTGCCGATGTTCCACGCGATGTCGTGGGGGTTGCCCTATGCAGCGCTGATGGTCGGCGCATCGTTGATCATGCCCGACAGGTTTCTGCAGCCGGCACCGCTGGCGGAGATGATGTCGACACTGCGACCGACGGCTGCGGCGGCCGTTCCGACCATCTGGCAGGCGCTGCTCGCTCATCTGGACGAGCACCCGGCCGATCTGTCGAGTCTGCGTGACGTGGTGGTCGGCGGTGCCGCGTGTCCACCGAGTTTGATGCGGGCGTTCCACGAGAAGTACGGGGTGCACATCTCGCAGGCCTGGGGCATGACCGAGACATCGCCTCTGGGCACGTCCGGCAAGCCCGATGCCGGACTGTCGCCCGAGGACGAGTTCGACTTGCGTTGCACGCAGGGCAGATTCGTCGCCGGAGTGCGAGCCCGGCTCGTCGGCGATGCCGGTGAGGTATTGCCGTGGGACGGTAAGACCGTCGGTGAACTCGAAGTCCGTGGCCCCTGGATCACCGGCAGCTACTACCGCGCCGACGCAGACGACAAGTTCGACGACGGCTGGCTGCGGACCGGTGACGTGGGCACCATCTCCGAGGGCGGCTACCTGCGGCTGACCGATCGCTCCAAGGACATCATCAAGTCCGGTGGCGAATGGATCTCGTCGGTGGAGCTCGAGAACCAGGTGATGGGGCATCCGGCAGTTCGCGAGGCCGCGGTGATCGGGGTGCCCGATCCGAAGTGGGACGAGCGGCCCCTGGTGGCCGTAGTCGTCCGCGAGGGCGCATCGGTGACAGCCGAAGAACTCAAGGAGTTCCTCGACAGCCGCGTCGCGCATTGGCAGCTGCCGGAGCGATGGACCTTCATCGACGAGGTCCCGAAAACCAGCGTCGGCAAATACGACAAGAAGCGACTGCGTAGCTCGCATGCCGACGGGGCATTGAACGTCATCGAGTTGGTCTGATCCGGTCGGCGAGTTACACGTCCCTCACACGACCTACGAATACCAGTAATGGTCTACCCCTAACGTCGTAACCGACAGCGACGACAGGGAGCCACCGACAGTGTTGATCAACCGTTGTGCAGCGGCACTGGCGGTGACCTCGGCCGTTCTCCACCTGAGAATGGGGATCGGCAGCGCGATCGGTGTTGTGGTCGCCGCCATGGCCGTGGTGTGCCTGCTGTGTGCTGCCGATCTGTGGCGGTCGACGAACAATCGCCCGTGGGTTGTCATGGCGGCGGCGAGCGCCGTGATGCTGCTTGCGCACGCATCCGGTCCTACGGGACATCATCAGGCCGTCGTGACCGACAGGGTCAGCGACGTGTCGGCGGCCTCGATCGTCGCGGTCGTCGAACTCACGCTCGCCGCCGTCGTCGTGTTCCTTCGCACGCGCCGCATTCCGCCAGAACTTCTCCACTACCCACTGCAGGAGCCCCGATGACCGATACCTTTGCGCCCGTTGTAGTTCACCCCCTCGAACCGCTGACCCCGCAGGAGATTTCGAGGACGTCGGCGATAGTCGTTCGCGAGCGGAGTCTGACCTCCGCTGCGCGCTTCGTCTACATCGAGCTGCTGGAGCCGACCAAAGCCGCTCTGCAGCAATCGGATACGGACCGTCGAGCATTCGTCGTCCTGCGTGATCGTGACGCCCATGCCACCTTCGAGGCAGTGGTCTCGCTCACCCGTGACGCCCTGCTCAGTTACACCGAGATCGCCGATGCCCAGCCACCCATCACGTTGGAGGAATTCCTTCGCTGCGAGGACGTCATCAAGGCCGACCCGCGCTGGCAGGAGGCGATGATTGCACGCGGCGTCACCGATTTCTCGCTGGCGATGGTGGACAAGTGGGCCAGCGGCCACACCATGGAGGGTGACAATCCCGGTGGTCGACGCCTCGCCCGCCCGCTGACGTTCGTACGAAGCGAAGCGCAGGAGAACGGATATGCGCGGCCCGTCGAGAACCTCGTCGTCACAGTCGATATGGACACGATGGAGGTGGTCGACGTCGCAGACACCGGAGTGGTGCCCATCCCACAGACTCCCGGCAACTACCTACCCGGATTCTACGAACGCCCCGGGAATGTCCCGGAGTTCCCCCACCAACGCGCACCGATGAAGAAGATCGACATCACCCAACCCGACGGTCCGTCGTTCACGGTGGACGGCCACTACGTCGAGTGGGCGAATTGGCGCTTGCGCGTCGGCTTCACGCCCCGTGAGGGGTTGGTGCTGCACGACGTCGGTTACGTCGATCGCGGAACTCTGCGGCCGATCATCCATCGCGCGTCGCTGTCGGAAATGTACGTGCCCTACGGCGATCCCGGTGACAGCCAGTGGAACAAGAACGTGTTCGACGAGGGCGAGTACGGTTTGGGCGTTCTCGCCAATTCGCTTCAGCTGGGCTGTGATTGCCTCGGTGAAATTCACTACTTCGACGCGTACGTCAACGATCAGGACGGTCAGCCGATCGAACTTCCGAATGCGATCTGCATGCACGAGGAGGACTTCGGCATCGGTTGGAAACATACCGACTTCCGCGACAACGTTGGCCAGGTCCGACGCAACCGTCGGCTCGTGGTGTCGTTCTTCGCCACCGTGGGCAACTACGACTACGGCTTCTACTGGCATCTGTATCTCGACGGGTCCATCGAATTCGAGATCAAGCTGACCGGCATCATCTCCACCGGCGCGATCGAGCCGGGCAGGATTCCCGAGTTCGGCACCCTCGTCGCGCCCGGTCTTTACGGGCCGCATCACCAACACTTCTTCAGCGTTCGCCTGGACATGAACGTGGACGGGCCACGCAACAATCTCTACGAACTCGAAGCCGAGGCCGTTCCCGCTGGGCCGGACAATCCTCACGGAAACGCGTGGCGGCAGACCAAGCGTCATCTCGTCACCGAATCGCAGGCGCAGCGCGTCGCCGATCCACTCCGGGCTCGTTCCTGGTTGATAGCCAACGCGGACAGGAAGAACAAGCTCGGTGGGCACATCGGGTACAAGATCGAGCCGTCCGGTGCGGTCGCTCTGCCTCTGGCACAGCCTGGTTCGCAGCAGGCTCGCCGAGGCGGGTTCGCCACCAAGCAC
Source organism: Rhodococcus sp. NPDC079359 (assembly GCF_040702585.1). Classification (NCBI taxonomy): domain Bacteria; kingdom Bacillati; phylum Actinomycetota; class Actinomycetes; order Mycobacteriales; family Nocardiaceae; genus Rhodococcus; species Rhodococcus sp. NPDC079359. The sequence goes on along the minus strand of NZ_JBFBLH010000008.1, from coordinate 186,462 downwards.
CTGTGGGCGACGCCGTACGCAGAACGGGAACGCTATGCAGCAGGTGAGTACGTGGCCCAGAATCCCGGCTTCGACGGCCTGGTGGCATACACCGCGCAGGATCGCTCACTCGAAGACGCAGACCTGGTCATCTGGCCCACGATCGCCGCGCACCACGTGGTGCGCCCCGAGGATTGGCCGGTCATGCCGGTCAGCCATGTGAGTCTGCACCTCAAGCCCACGGGATTCTTCGACGGCAATCCGATGCTGGATCTGGCACCGGAGACGCCGAAGCTCGCTGGGCACTGCTGCACCGAGTAGCCAGCCACGTCCAGGCCCGGGGACTACGGTCTCCGGGCCCGCTTTTTACGTCGACGTCTCCGTGACCGATGCACTCACCAGCGACGAGGTGCGCACACTCAATCGCGTTCGGTCGGCGCGGAACAGGTCCACCGAATATTCGACGGGTCGTTCGGACTGGTCGTATCCGATGCGTTCGAGCTTCAGGATGGGTGTTCCCTCGGGTTGCCGGAGCAGCGTGCCCGCAGGCGCACTGATCGTCGCCAATTCGATGGATTCGTCTGCCATACAGACCGATACGCCGAGCCTGGTACGCAACGCCTCGTACACCGAGTTCAACGGGGTCTCCAGAACTCGGCCACAGATGCTGTCGCTGAGGTACATCTGCTCCAGCGACAGCGTGTCCCCGTCCGCGAAGCGCAGCCGCAGCAACGAAACCACCGGTCCGTCTCCCAGTACCTGCGCCGCCTCCGGGCTCGGCTCGGCGATCCGCGCCGAGATGACCTTGGTCCCGTCGCGAAATCCCTGTTCGTGCAGCATCTGCGGGACGCCCTTGACGGTGTTGAGGCTCCGCAGCAGTCGCCGGCTCTGACAGAGGGACTGCGCACTTTCCGGTGACGACGAACCCGGTGTCACCGAGGTCAGGAACGCACCGCCGGCTCTCCCCTTCGTCCGTCGGATGACGCCGTCGCGTTCGAGAAGATCCAGTGCTTTGCGCAGCGTCGTCCGTGACGTGCCGAGTCGCTCGGCCAGTTCGCGTTCGGGAGGCAACCGAGCGACGGACCGCGATTCGAGCTCGGCAGCCAACCGAAGAAGCGCCGCGTGCGTCTGCTCCATCAACAGCACCGAATCACCTCGATTCACTCGTCACGACTGCAGAAGCCCATTCAATCTTCAATCAGGCCCGAGCAACACCCCTCGACCTGGGCATTAACGCACGATTAACACGGCGGGTGTCCTATGACCCGCAACCAGGTCACGCGTTACACGACGTTCACGTATCGACGAGAAAACCAGAAATGGTCTACGCCCATCGTTGCACTTACCCGAGAACGCAACATCTACCGAAGGGTGCAACACCGTGGAGGATTCCAGGTCGGCACGCGCCGCTCTCGGCGTGGAGCTCGCCCGCTCGGCGGGCGAGATCGCTCGTCGCTGGTTCGACACCTCAGCCCTCACCGTCGAACAGAAACAGGACGGTTCCCCTGTTACACAAGCGGATCGCGATATCGAGACGCACATCAGAGCCGGCGTCGCCGAACACTTCCCCACCGACGGCTTTCTCGGGGAGGAGTTCGGTGAAACCAGCGGCACCTCCGACTACCGATGGATCGTCGACCCGATCGACGGCACCAAGTCGTTCGTGCACGGAGTTCCGCTGTACGCCAACCTGATTGCGCTAGAAGAAGGCGAGCAGATCGTCTTCGGCGTCATCAACCTACCCAGCGCAGACATCCTCATGCACGCCGAGCGCGGTAAAGGGTGCTGGAAAAACGGTGAGCAGGTACATGTTTCGACCAGGACAGATCTGGACGGTGCCTATGTGATGGCAACCTGGCTCGAGGACTGGCACCCGGATACCATCGTCGACCTCCACGCCACGGGTGCCGTGCTGAGGACCTGGGGCGACGCCTACGGCTACATGATGGTCGCGAGCGGCCAGGCCGACGCAGTGGTCGACTACACGACGCAGATCTACGATCTCGCCCCCATGCCGGTGATCATCGAGGAAGCCGGCGGCACGTTCACCTCGCTCGACGGAGCGCGAGACTTCGACAAAGGCAACGGGATTGCGACCAACGGCGCAATTCACGACTCGGTTCTCAAAATAGTCAACCAAGGATGACGCACATGAAAGAGTACATTCGCGGCCTGAGCCGAAAGAGCATCATGACGTTCTTCGGCGGTATCTACGCTCTCGCTCTGCTCTTCGCACTGTTCCCCCCGCTGTACATGTGGGGCAGTGGCATTCGCTACGAGATTCTCGGCATTCCGTTCGCCATCATGTACTGGCTGATCAACGGAGTCGTTCTCGGACTCACACTCTGGGGTCTCTACATCGTCGAGGACATCCGCGGCGAACTCGACGAGGATCTTCTCCCCGCTACCGCACCGCTGACTGGAGAATGACATGTTGATCATGCTGGGAATGCTCGGCGTCTTCTACGCCGTCGTCATCTTCATCCTCTACACCACCCAACAGAAGACCTCCCCCACGTTCGACGAGTACTCGGTGGGCGGTCGCAGCTACGGTCCCTGGTACGTCGCGATGAGCTACGTCAACTCGTGGTGGCCCGGCTCTGTGTTCATCGCGTTCTTCGGACTCGCCAGCGGCGCAGGAGTATTCGGACTGTACGGTCTCGCGTACTCCAGCCTCGGTGTCGCCATGATGTACTTCATGGCCACCCGCGCCTGGCGCTGGGGAGCGAAGTACAACCTCCGTTCACAACCCGACCTGCTGGGCCTGCGCTTCAACTCGCGCGCCACCAAGATCGTCGCCAGCGTCATCGGCATCGTCTCGCTCTTTCCCTGGGTGGTACTCGGCATGCAGGCACTCGGCGAGGTCTTCCAGATCGCCAGTGCCGGAGCATGGTCGGTCACCACGTGCCTGTTCGTCGGCCTGGCCGTCATCGTCATCCGCCAGTACTGGACCGTCAAGATGGGCATGCGCGGCCTGATCATGACCGACATGTTCCAAGGTCTGGTCGCCTACGTCTTCTCTGCGGCACTGTGCCTGATTCTGCTCTCCGGTGTCGCCGGCGGTCCGATCAGCTTCTCGACCCTCGGAGACGTCGCCGACGAGTACCTGCGCGTTCCCGGCGACGGCGACTCCTACGGCCCGTTCTACCTCTTCGCGCTCATCTTCACCGGTGTCGTCGGATCGCTGTGCTGGCCGACGAGCTTCCAGCGCATCTACACCGCATCCAGTGTTCGCGCAGTCAAGTCCGGCACCATCCGCACCGTGCTGATCTCCGGCGTCTTCTACTCCCTGCTCATGCTCGTCGGCATCGCCGGCACGGTCATTCCCGCCGTCGCCGACTCGCCGCAGACCGGCTGGTTCACCATTGCCGAAAGCTACGGCGGGACGTGGCTTCTGGGGCTCGCCGCCACCATGGTGTTCGCCGCGTCCATGGGCCATATCGACGGCAGCGTGCAGGTCTGCGGACTGCAGATCGCCAACGACATCGTCAACTCCGACAAGCGCAAGCTCACCGACAGCCAGCTCACCAAGGTGGCCAAGACGAGCATGCTCGCGTTCATGGCAGCGGCGGCCATCGTTGCCTACGCCACCTTCAACATGACGCGCCTGCAACTCCTCGCGCAGATCTCGTACCAAGGCGTTGTGCAGCTTGCCATTCCACTGTTCCTCGGCATCTTCTGGCGAGGCGGCAACGGCAAGGGCGCAGTCGCCGGAATGATCTCCGGCTTCACCGTCGCACTGGTGCTCACCGCCATCTTCCCGGACGACATCGCCGGACTGGGCAGCCTCACCGGTGGCGTCGTCGGCATGGCCGTCAACCTGGCCGTGTTCCTCGTCGTCTCCAAGGCCACCGGAACCACGGCCGAGGAGAAGGCCCGCGTCGACGAGATGTTCGAGGTCGGTAAGCGTCCCACCCGCACGGCACCGGTCGACCTGTCCTTCGAGGATCAGATCGAAGAACTGGCCACCAACCCCGCACCGGAAAAGATCTGACCGTGACATTTCTCGACGACTTCACCGCTATGTCGCAGTTCGGTGCCACCGCCGCCGGTGGTGTGCACCGCGAGGCAGCAACCGCCGACGACGGTCGAACCAGGCGGTTCCTCGCCGACTGGTTCGACCGGCACGGCTTCACCACCACTGTCGACGCGGTGGGAAACATGTACGGCACCGTGGAATTTGCGCCAGGCGCACCGTACGTCCTCGTCGGTTCGCATCTCGACAGTCAGCCGACCGCCGGGAAGTACGACGGGGCCTACGGGGTCCTCGCCGCAGCCCACGCTGCGTACGAGGTCGCCGAGTGTGTCGAACGTGGCTCGATCGCACCACAATTCAACCTTGCGGTGGTGAACTGGTTCAACGAGGAAGGCTCCCGCTTCTCGCCCAGTCTGATGGGAAGCGGGGTCTTCATCGGCAAGTTCGAGGCCGACGACATCCTGAAGGTCACCGACCGTAGTGGTGTCAGCGTGCGGGATGCTTTGTCCAATATCGGTTTCCACGGCAATGATTCCGCTCCCGAGGCCGCCTCCTACGCCGAGATCCACATCGAACAGGGTCCCATCCTCGAGAGCACAGGCACGACGATCGGCATCGTCACCGCCAACTGGGCCGCGCGGAAGTACTCGATCACCGTGCACGGCGAGCAGTCGCACACCGGCGCAACTCATATGGCCCTGCGTCACGACGCGTTGGTCGGCGCATCCCGCATCGTGCTCGCTGCCCGCGATCTCACGACTCAGTTTCCGGAACAGGCGCTGCTGGCCTCGGTCGGCGAGTTCGACGTCGAACCCAATTCCCCGATCGTCGTGCCGTCGAAGGTCACCATGGCCATCGACATCCGGTCCTCCGATCCCGAGATTCTCGAGCAGGCCCACGAGAAGATCCTTGCAGCAATCGATTCCGTGAACGCCGACGGGGAGGTGCGCGTCAGCATCGACACGTCGGCGCTGCGGCCGTCCACGAGCTACCAGATCGAGGGCGTCGAACTCGCCGAGGAAGCCGCCGAGGCCCTCGGATTGTCGTGTCGACGGATGCTCACCATGGCCGGCCACGACTCGGTGAATCTCAAGGACGTCGTTCCGACGGTGATGCTGTTCGTCCCCAGCGTCGACGGCATCTCGCACAGCGAGAAGGAGCTGACCCACGACACCGACCTACTCGACGGCGTGAAGATGCTCGCCGAAACGGTCGCGCGCATGGTGCGCGGCGATATCGGGGTCGGCCTGCCCGTCGAACTCGCCGGCACGAAAGGCACTCGATGAATCCCATCTTGACGAAGACGATCGCCGAGATTCGCGAGGCGTTCGGCAGCGGTGAGACCACTCCCCTGCACCTGCTCGATGCCACGCTGGAGCATCTAGCGGCCATCGACCCCGTGATCAATGCGATGGCGTACGTGGATGAATCGGGTGCGCGTGCGGCAGCTCAGGCCGCGACCGATCGACTCGTATCCGGTCGTGCCCGAGGCGATCTGGACGGCATTCCAGTGACGATCAAGGACAGCATCCATGCGATCGGGATGCCGTGGCGACACGGCGTCGCCGCGAATGCGGACCTGCCGATGTCGACCGTCGACTCACCACCGGCTGCCCGGCTCAAAGAAGCCGGTGCAGTCATCATCGGAAAGACGACCATGCCCGACATGGGGATGATGGCAGCCGGCGTCAGCTCGCTGTACGGAATCACCCGTAATCCCTGGGACCTGTCCCGTAACACCGGCGGGTCCAGTGCCGGCGCAGGTGCGTCGTTGGCGTCGGGCATCGGTTTCGGTTCTGTCGGTTCCGATATCGCCGGGTCGGTGCGGTTGCCCGCGGGACACTGCGGGCTCGTCGCATTGAAGCCGACGCAGGGCCGCATTCCGCATACCGCTCCGTCGACCATGCGATCGGCCGGTCCGATGGCGCGCACCGTCGACGATCTCATCGATCTCTACGGTGTCATCTCGAGGCCCGATCCACGGGACACGTGGAGCCTGCCCTACGAGGACACCACCGACATACGCGCAGGCCTGGCTCCTGCCGGACTCCGCATCGGCGTCATGCTGGACATGGGCTACGGTCCCTCCGTTTCCGACGACGTACAGGCCGTGGTGCTTTCTGCAGCAATGCAACTGAGTGCAGCGGGTGCCGTGGTCGCCGAAATGCCGCCGGTCTTCGGCGCAGATCCGTACCCGGCATTGGATCGCCTGTTCCAGGTTCGTGCGACCACGGAGTGGGAGGCCATTCCCGAGAATCGTCGATCGCAGGTACTGCCCGCGGTCGCGGACTGGGCCACGGCGGCGGCAGGGTATTCGGCGGCTCGGTTCTCGCGCGACACCGATGCGGTGATGCGCTCGCAGGAGATTATTCGGGCGCAGACGGCCGAGTTCGACTTCGTCATCTCGCCGGTCATTCCGACGGTGGGTTTCGGGGCCGAAGAGGTTGGCCTCGACCCGGCACAACCGTTGGGCCACTGCAGTTTCACTGCGTGGTTCAACCAGACCGCACAGCCTGCCTCGGCACTCTGCTTCGGCTTCAGCGCACACATGCCCGTCGGGATCCAGGTCGTCGGACCGCGGTTCGCAGATCAGGCGGTGCTACGGCTGACGAAGTGGCTCGAGGGTGCACGTGAGATCGAGATGAATTGGCCGACGGCTGTGGCCGCTGACACGATCGGAGCGCTGGGATGACCGTGCGACAGACATTGAGCGAGTTGGGTATCTGGGCCTCGGGCGAATTGACGCTGGAATCCGGAACCACGATGGCGAGCCCCAGCTGGTGGGGTGCTGACTCCGAGCGTTATTCGGCGCGGGCCGAGGTTGCGGACTCCGGTGCGGGCTCGGCCGCGTACGTGAAGGTGATGGAACCGCATGCCCGCGACTACATCGATATCGCAGCAACGTTCTCCGCTGCAACCGCGGCCGGTGACGCGGGCGTCGGCCCCGCTGTCTTCTTCTCCGACGCAGCGTCCGGTGTGCTGGTGATGGAGGATTTCACCGGACTCTGTTCGACCGCAACGCTCGATCTGTTCGACGAGGATGCGAACGTCGAGAAGCTCGTGGCACTGCGGACCTCCGTTCACCGGCTCAGCGGAATCACCAGACGTGCGTCGGTGTTCGAGGACCTTGCCCATGTGCGGGGCCTGGTCGAGCGGGTCGGCGGCGCATTACCGGCCGACTTCGACTGGATGCTGCGCACTCTCGGACCAGCCGAAGCGCGGATCGAGAGTGCCGGCGTCGACGCGGTGCCATGCCACGGCGACGGCAATGTCTCCAACGTCCTGGTACTCGACGACGGCAGCATGCGGCTCGTCGACTGGGACGTTGCGGCGCTGATGGATCCGCTGCAGGACATCGGTACGTTGCTCGCCGAGATCCGCCCGTTCGACACCGACGCACGTGAGGTGTTCGAGATGATGTGGGGGTCGTTCGACAGTGCGCTGTTCGATCGCGCCCGTATCTACGGCATCGCCGACTGCCTGCGGTGGGCCCTCATCGGCTCGTATGCGGACGCGATGAGGCCGGGGACGCACGAATACTCGAAGTTCTCCGACTGGCAGTTCCTGAGGGCGCGCGCTGGACTGCGCGACCCCCATTTCGACGACCGAGTACGGAACATCTGAGGTGGCCATGAACGAGATCGCACTGGGATCCGCCCACACCGAACCCGAGCGGCAGGTGGAGAAAGCCCTCGCCGCCGTTGCGGAGTGGGAGGGACTGAACATCACCTATGCCCCGGTACCCGGAGGGTTGATGAACAGCAATTGGCGCATCACCGTCGAAGGGAAGCCCAAGCGCTACTTCATGAAACTCCCCGGAGCCGGAACGGATTCGTTCATCGACCGGTCGCTGGCCAACGAAGCGGCCCGTCGCGCAGGCGCTTTGGACATCGGACCCGAGGTAGTGCTGTTCGATCCGGTGACCGGCGTGGAGGTGATCGAGTTCCTCGAAGGCTATCGTGCGTGCACCAACGGTGACCTCAAGCGACCCGAGATTCCCCTCGGCATGATCGATCTGTATCGCGTGCTGCACTCGGGAAGCAAGCTCAGCATCACGAAGACTATTTTCGACATGATCGACGAACACCTCGATCAGGTTGCCGAACTCGGCGTGCGGTTGCCGCGCGACGCCGAGGTGATCCTCGCGGAATACGGGCAGGCGAAGAACGCGATGCTGGCGTCCGGTCTGGATCTGGTCGCGTGTCACAACGACCCGATGCCAGGAAACATCCTCATCGGCGACGGCCTGCCGATGAAATTGGTGGACTACGAGTTCGCGTCGAACAACGACCGCGCGTACGAGCTGGCCGTGATGATCACCGAGATGTTCTACGGCGAGCAGCAGACGATGGAGTTGATCGAGGAGTTCTACGGCAAAGCCGAGTGGTCGATGATCTCCCGGGTGCAGGTGTGTAGCGCACTCGCCGACGTCAAATGGGGACTGTGGGGTTGCATGAACCACAAGCTCAGCACTGCATGGGATTTCGACTACCACAAGTACGGAACCTGGAAGCTTGCCCGCGCGAGGATGAAGATGGCGGATCCGCGTTGGGCGTTCTGGCTGCAGGGGTTGTGAGGTGACCACACTCGATCGCGTCGGAGCCCTGAGCGTCAACGGTTTCGATGCATCCTCGGCCGTGGGGCTCAGCACCCGCACGCTCGATCTGGTCGAGCGCCGAAGGCGGGTACTCGGGCCTGCCTATCACCTGATGTACGAGACTCCGCTCGAGTTGGTACGAGGCGAGGGTGTGTATGTGTACGACGCCGATGGCACGCGATACCTCGACATGTACAACAACGTTGCCAGCGTGGGGCATTGCCATCCCCGGGTGGTCGAGGCCGTCACCCGGCAAATGTCGTTGATCAACACGCACACGCGGTACCTGCACGAAGCGGTGATCAACTACGCCGAGGATCTGGTCGGCACCTTCCCCGACCGGTTGGACACCGCGATGTTCACGTGCACCGGATCCGAGGCCAACGACCTCGCTCTCCGCATCGCACGGCACGCGACCGGACGCCAGGGCATCATCGTCACCGAAAGTGCCTATCACGGTGGGACTGTGGATGTGGCGGCATGTTCGCCGTCGATGGGTCCGACCTCCGTCCGCAACGCTCCGTGGTTGCGGACGGTTCCGGCACCGGATGCGTACCGGGTCGAGGGCGATCTGGGGACGTGGTTCGCCGAACAGGTGCAGGCGCAGATCGACGACCTGGCCGCGTCCGGGATCGGCATCGCGGCTCTGATGATCGACTCGATCTTCGCCTCCGATGGGATCTTGCCGGAGCCCACACCCTTCCTGAAGCCCGCGGCAGATGTCGTTCACGCCGCGGGTGGAATGTTGATCGCCGACGAGGTGCAGCCGGGATTCGGCCGGCTGGGCGCATCGATGTGGGGCTTCGAGCGGCACGGGTTGCTGCCCGACATCGTCACGATGGGCAAACCGATGGGCAATGGCATGCCCATCGCCGGACTGGTGATGCAGAGTTCACTGGCCGAGCAGTTCGGACGAGACCTGCGCTATTTCAACACTTTCGGTGGCAATCCGGTGACCATCGCTGCGGCGCAAGCCGTGCTGGACGTGATCCGAGACGAGGACCTGGTGTCAAACTCCGCCGCCATGGGTGAGCGCATGCTGGCGGGCCTGCGCACGGTCGCTGATCGCGTCGATTCCATCGGGGACGTCCGGGGTGCGGGGTTGTTCGTCGGAGTCGAATTCATCGGCCCTGCAGGTGAACCGGATCCGGCCGAGGCACTACGCGTGGTCAACGCGATGAAGAAACGCGGGGTGTTGATCTCGGCCACCGGCATGTACGGAAACACCCTGAAGATCAGACCGCCGTTGACCATCGAGGCGGCAGACGTCGACTACTTCCTCGAACAGTTCGCGACAGTCCTGGCCTGACGGGTGGGGCTACCTTCACCGGGCTGCTCGGTGCGCTGAACGGCGCGTGACGGGGACTCGTCGGACCTCGTTGCTCGCGAGACCCAGTAGAGCGTTGTGGCAGATTGCTACACTGGCGGTACTGCTGCGGCGATAGGACATCACATGGGCACCACCTCGTCTCTACGTATCGACGACGAACTCTACGATGCGGCAAAAGTGGCCGGATCTGCTGCAAGCCGAAGTGCCGCCCAACAGATTGCCCACTGGGCATTGATCGGCCGTGAGATGGAGCTTTCACATCGAGTCTCGGCACGCGATATTGCCGATGTGCTCGCAGGTAAGGCGCTCTATGACGACCTGACGCCGCACAGGCAGGCCGTCGTTCGCGCGGAGTGGACAGAACAGATCGAATCGGTGACGGAGTCGCTCGACTTCGAGAGTGAATTCACTGCAGAAGGTCGCTCGTACGTCGAGTCGGACGAGGACGGCAACGTCGAGTGGAGCAACCATCGATAGAGCGCGCTCCCGAGACAGCCCATCGTGACAACACCGATTTCGGACCCGGTACTTCATCTACTCGCTGGACCCAATGGTGCCGGCAAGAGCACGTTCAACGCGCGCGTACTGTCACCCGTCACGCATCTTCCGTTCGTCAATGCCGACGAGATCGCGCACGATCGATGGCCCGGCGACGAGTCTGCGCACGCCTACGATGCGTCGAAAGTTGCTGCCGAGCTGCGTGCGGAATTCCTCTCGGCACGATCGTCGTTCGTCACCGAGACCGTCTTCTCGCACGAGTCCAAGGTCGAACTGGTCCAGTCTGCCGTCAGTGCAGGCTATTTGGTGACGCTGCACGTCATCACAATTCCCGTCGAAACGGCTGTGGCCCGAGTAAAAAACCGTGTCGATCAAGGCGGTCATTCGGTCCCGGAGGCGAAAATTCGCGAACGTTACGACCGGTTGTGGCCTCTCCTTCGCTCTGCGGTCGAGATGGTGGATCGCGCTCAGGTGTACGACAATTCATCAGCGCGACGCCCATTCCGCACGATTGCGCGGTTCGATCGCGGTCACCTCGTAGGACAGGCCGAATGGCCCAGCTGGTTGCCACCGGCCCTGCGTTCGTAACCTCCCTGTCCCGCTGATCGCATTCTGCACATCTCGCCTGAATAGGAACGATCGAGAGACGGTTGGCATATCAGCCTGCGATCGACTGCACCGGACCCAACGAAGTCAGTGTTCTTTGGGCAACGCGTTCGAGCTGACGCCGCGTCGCGCCGTCCCGGGCACGCTGGGACATGCCTGACAGGATCCTGTTCTTGGCTACTCGTCGACTTCCACGCCGTATCTGACGGCCAGTTCAGCCAATCCGTCGTCATAACCTTGGCCGATAGGTCGAAAGCGCCATCCACTCCCTCGGCGGTAGATCTCGGCCAACAGCATCGACTGTTCTGTCGTGGCTGCGTCGAGCACGGCCGTGGCGACCGTCGAATCGACTCCATCGAGCGATACAGAGACTGCACCGACGTCGCCAAACGTCTTGTTGCCGTCTATGGCTGCGGCGATGACGATGCGCGCGCATTCCTCGGGAACGAGCGTCAGGTCGATCCGGACACCCTGCTCACTGTCACCGTCGATCGACATCGAGACGGCACCGTCCGAGGTAGCCGGAGCGTTGTAGAACACGAAATCCTCGTCACTGGAGACCAACTCGTCGTCGTTGACCAGGAATGCGACGACGTCGACGCCTACCTGCTCGGACTCGTCGGCCCGCCACGAACTGTTCAAAGTCAGCATGGTGAGGCTTGGATCCAGATCGACAACACCACCACGTGGCACCAGCGGGGCGATTCGGGACCGCCGCGCCGGAAGCGGAGCAGGCACCTCGATCTTCAGCTCACGGTCTATCGCCGCCGGTGTCAGCAACGTGAGATCCCGTTCTTTCACTTTCGGCATCCGGGGATCTCCATCGCCGCCGTCCAGAATCAGGATGTCGGTCACGCCAGCGCTGAGATTCACAGCCGGTGTCGCACCGAGTTGAATCAGGCGGGAACGCATCAGCACAGAATCGGCATGCGAACCACCCATGACCAAGACCCTTCTCGTCTGCCAGGGCTTGGCGACTGGATCGAGCTGCTGCACGGGTGGCTTCGGCTGGACCTGCGGCCGAATACCTTTGGGCGTTCCTGGTTGCACATCCCGTAGCAGGTCGAGCAGTTCGGACTCCGAGATTATCCGAAGTCCATGAGCCCGAGCTCGCTCGACCTTTCTGCTTTCGGTCGTGGGATCCGAGCACACCACCACACTGGTGAATCGGCTGACGGAGTTCATCACGTCCAAGCCAGCTTCGGTGACTCGAGCGGCCAGACGCAACCGCGGAATGCGCGTATCGCCGCTGATCACGACTCGCATGCCTTGAATCAGACCGCCGTCCCCAGCAAGAGGACCGGGGTTCTCCCACGTGCAATGCGTTCGAGGCACGGTGTCCGGATACAGCGTCAGGCGCTCGGTGCACGTGACGACGGGAAGGGGAAGTTCGAGCGACCTGGCCAGTCGAGCACTGTGAGTGAAAACCTGCACCAGCACGCGGGCATCGTCGTAGGCGTCGTGCGCATTGGACTGCAGCACTTTCCAGTGCGCGGCCAAGGTGGATAGCTTGTGGTTGGGAGTGTCGAGTTGTAGTCGCCTCGACAATGCCACGGTGCACAACCGTTGCTTCGTCGGCATGTCGATGCCCGCACGCATCGATTCGAGCTTCAGGAAGCCGTGGTCGAAACTTGCGTTGTGCGCGACCATGGTTCGACCGTCGAGCAGATCCATGAGCTGCGGGGCGATCATGTCGAACGTCGGTGCACCGGCAAGCCGTTCGGGCGTCAGTTTGTGGATGTGCACCGGACCGGGATCGCAGCCCGGGTTGACCAGTGTCGACAGTTCGCGTCCGACGCGTCCGTCCTCGTCGACCGTCATAGCGGCCACGCTGAGCACCCGATCACGGGATGCCTTCAGACCCGAGGTCTCGACATCGACGACGACCCACTCGTCGCGTCCGGTCTTGACTGCATTCCCCACGGAGGTTCCACCTTCGACGCCAACGGACAGTGGTGGTCACTATGCCTCACGGGTCACCGGCAATACGGCGAATGCCGAACACGGGTCGATCTATTCGCACTGTGGGCCAGTGATGTAGCCCTGCTCGCAGCCGTACTGAGTTTGGATATCCCCGCTGGTCGGTTCTTCACCGCACAACACTCCGCACCGCTCGTAGCCATTCACGACGCCATCGCCGTTTCGATCCTCGGATTCGTTGTACGGATACCCTGCATCGGGTACCGGCGCTGTCGCCGCGCATCTCGGGTCGTTCACCACGTACGACCCATCGGTGAAGACCGCGGTGCCGCCGTAATCGCAATATCTCAATTCAGGCGGTGCCGGCGGGACATATGTATCGCACTCGGCTTCGTACCCTGTCGTGCCGTCCGAGTACAGGGCGGTGCCTGACTGATACAGATCCAAGTCACCGCACTCGTAGGCGATGGGTTGGGGCTGAGGAACAGGCGGCGGCTCAGGTGCCGCCGTCACGTCCACGTTGGAGGTAGGTGACGCCGACACCGTAACGCTCGAACTGCTCGTCACAGGAACAGTTTCGCTCGGTGTCTCGTTGGGGCTGCTCGAGCAGCCGACGCAGACCAGCGCCACTGCGGTGATTGCAATGAAAGTTCTCGTGGACATGCCAACTCCGAGCTGGTCGAGACTGCATGGACCCGTCCCCGGTACAGGCAATGTCGATTCAGTATCGCAATGAACTGACCACCGACACGGGCGATTCGACATTCGGATATGCCGTTATGCCTTCGTTCACAGGCATAACAGGGCTCAGTCCTATAAAAGAGGGGCGTATTGTCGCCTATGCATGTAGTCGCAAGCATAAGGAGCGAATATGGCCCATCCGCGACGACGAAGTCGGAGATATCCGAGTGAGGTGGCGGCCACCTTCGTCGCACGTCGGCTTCAGTTACGCCTCACTCAAGCAGAGTTGGCATTGCTCGCCGACGTGGGTCGGTCGACGATCCAAGCTCTCGAAGGCGGCAAAGACTCGATCCAACTCGATGGTGCGATCGCCATCGCGAATGCGCTGGGCTGTGACCTTACTTTGCGGGCTCGATCCGGAACGCCTGTGCCACCTCTGGATTCGCGTTGACCAAGCCTCAATGCCCGACCGGCCAGGCGGACTGCAACCCCGCGTGGCCGTAGAGCTCAGCCATGGATCCCGAATCGGTTCTCGGCAAAAGGGTTCCGACCATCTCGTACGCTACGATTTCCGGATCCTGCGTACCCGAACTCGTGAATGACCTCGGACAGTTCGGTCATCCGCGCTGTTCACCGAAGCTCATCAGTCTCCTTGCTGCTGCATCGGTTCCAATTTCGACTCGGACCTCCGGGTTGTCGATATAGAAGCGAATCCACCGTTCCAGCGCCATCGGGTGGACATCGAAGCGTCTGCAGTCGAGTTCGATGTACTTACCTTTCGGCATAATTTCGATTCTCCAGAGCAAGGTTGTGAAGCGCCGGTTCATCTTCGCCATTTCGTCGACCCTCACCAGAACCAACGGGTACGACTCCACGACCACAGCGGTGTCTCTTACGTCCACCCACGGTACCTGGATGTCGAATGCCCAGCCGCGGTGGCGAATACCGTCATCCGAGAGCTTGAGGTAGCCGTTGCGAATACTGCGCAACAGGATTGGAATCAGGAACGAGGCCATGGACAATCCCATCGCAGCAAGAACCCATCCCACCCCACCCGAGGTGAAACCCATCGCGATCACGCAGATCGACAGAGAGCTGACTATCACGACGAGCAACCTCAAGCCCAGCGGGTTGTAGCGCACAGTCGAGCCCTGCACCCAACGGCGGACGTCAGAGCCTGTCTTGATCGACGGGACGTTGGTCCACGCGAAAGCCATTGTGCTGATGCAGAACACAGCAAATCCGAATGTCGACAGCGCAGAGGCGATCATTCCCTCCACGACACTCACCACGCACAAGTACAGAGCAATCAGCGCCGCAACCCCGAAGATCGCGCTTCGAGCGATCATCGACCCCGACGATGCCACCCAGCGCCGCACTTCACTGGGCCGCACGTCAGAAGATCGCATCCCACGCCCCTGTCGCCAGTTCTCCGATTGCCGACCCAGTGTCGGCAACTGCCGCAGCACCATCACCGATGGCGGCGCCGACGCGGCCCGATCGCCGCCCCACAGCATCAGACGCAGCAGGGATCGCGCCGGTTCCATAGTCTCGGGCTGTTTTCTGGTCCAGTAGCACTCGCCAGATATTTGTTTCAGTCCCACACCGTAAGCCCGCCGCCCGCCACACTGACTGCCTTGAAGCCCTCCGGCGCTGCAACGGTCCACGCTTCGAAATCAGGGGCGAAGGGAACTACCAAGCTTGCACGGTCGGCGAACTCCATTAGCAAGCCGCCATCATCGGATGCACACGCGTACGCGACCAGTCTGCCGATAAGACGCTGGACAGTGCTGTCTTCGGATAGCAGCGTGTGCGGCAGACCTCGGAACACCACGGTCCCAGGCTCAGTGACTCGAAAATTCGACTCGATGCGAATTTCGCAATCACGATCTGTACGCAACGTGAGGGAGAACCCGAATTCCATGGACACAATCGTGTGCCGTACGAGAGGAAGCTCCACACGCGTCCACCCTTCCGGAATCGGGCGACAGTCATTGCCGCTCCTGACTGTCAGACGCAGCAGCGATCTCCGCGGTTCCACTGACAAGCCGACCCGTCGAGGGCCTGGTGGACGGCGTCAGCGAGACAGCGTCTGCAAGGTCGCCTCGCCCGCGCGGTACCCCGCCTCGAACAACCATGGCCACTCGGAGAAATCCTCGGGGTCGACGACCACCGTCTCGACACCACCGTTCCCACGCCGCTTGGGCATGTTCTCGGGATGGGACGGGAACCGATCCTTCAGGTACGCGGGTTCGAGACTCTGCCGAAAGATCAGCCACGTCCGAGGCGTGAATCCCACTGCTTCAGCACGTTTCGCGAGGTCGATCCAGGCTTCGGCATTTGCGTAACCGCCTTCGAGTACCAACCTCCGAGTCTCGAGCATCGGAAACACGCCGTACCAGATCGGCGGGTAACTCAGGAGCGTCTGGCACCAGGTACGACGGCGTTCGTGCGGAATGGGTTCCCACTTCGCCTGTGCTGCTTGGAGTTCGTCGCTACCGGACATTGTTCACCTCATTCTGGAGGTGCAACCCTCCATCGACTTGCGCGCCTGCGATTGCGGGACGCGCCGGTTCTTCCCCTGGGGCACCCTGTCGATGGAGACGGGGTTGCCGGACAGCCGGCCAGGTACCTACGGCTGTCACTCTTGAACCTTCTTCGACAATAGCCGAGGGTTACGGCTTGGACAATCATTGCGTTCGGCTGAGCAGCTCAACCCATTTCGCACTTCAAGAGTCCCCGGCTCAGAGCCCAGTCAACGACTGCGCCCCGAAAAAGGAGTCCGACCAAAGCAGCGAGACCTCCAGTAGAACCATGCTGTCCGTGCGCTACGCTCGGCCTTACTGGGGCTCAATGTATTTCAGCCGCAATCAAGCCTTCAGCTCGATTACCGATTCGACAAGCAGCGCAGTACCTACGTAGACGCACAGCGGCACCGATCACACCTGGATGTGAAAGTCACTCGCCCAGACCCTCCGCGATCTCCCCGATGGACTTCAATGTCCGCTGATCGGCATACTCGGCCTCATCGAAATAGCGCTTGAACACCGACCGCATCAGCTCGATGACCTCGATATGTTGCATCAGCACGACGTGCAGCGATCGATCACCACTGAAGGCAATCCTCTCGAACTTCTCGCCGAGCTGCCTGGCCGAATCCAAGGTACCGAATGCCTCTACGTCGACCAAGTTTTGCGTTTTCACCACCATATCCTTCAAGTGTCTGATGTAGGCAGCGCACACCTCGTCACACCGGAACGCCACGCCTTCGGGAATCTCGAGCTGCCCGGACTCTGCCTGCATCGACAGTGACTGCCACTGCTGCATCGTTGATGCAAGCTCGTTCGTTTTTAAACCCATCGGTTGCCTTCACCTACCTTCAGACGGCAAGGACGGCCGGATTGAACGCGCCAACCGTTCGACCTCGACACACGGATCGTCAAGAGGTGGTGTCATCACCAACCCGTCGAGATTCAGGTACACGACGCCACCCGGGTGGCCGAAAGCGACACCGCAGTTGACCTCGTCGTACTTGATGGCCCGCTGGAAGCGCATGCCGTCGAGTCCCTCGATGGGCTCGAAATTCTCGAACGGTCCCCGTTCACGCAGGTAGTCGAGACTTTCAGTAGACGAGAAGATACCGACGCGATACCACGGCGTCGGCAGTGGATTCGTCCAAAAACAAGTCATCCAGTCTTCCGAAATCGGTAGATCCCCTACCAAGTTCGGGGACTTCGTCTCGACCGCCAAGCCCGCATCTTCGATGGCAGCGTCTGGGATGGTGCACGGATCCCACGCACCATTGGCCGGCGCGGTTGCCGTCGCCGATGTCGTCGACGGGCCCGCAAGGGGAATGTCTTCGGTCGCCCCTCCGCATCCGGTTGCCACCAGCATCAGTCCGACCGCACTCCCGATCAGCAATCGCATCTTGCTCACAGCACTCCGTCCCTGGAACCCGTCCTTGATGTTGGACGCAGCTACCGGCGCATCGGTTCCATTGGATCGGACGCAGGTGAGCTGGTGCTTCGTTGACCTCAGGCGAGCAGCGTAAATGTGTTCCCCACACATCCAGCATGTACGCAGTCGACGCACTCTCATCGCACCAGGTCGTTCCTCGCCCGGAAAAGAATCGAGGAGACGAATCAGATCATCGCGACGAGCCGGATCTGCCGCGGCATCGCGTGGCGTCCAACCGTCGAGAGCGGGGATGGAGTTGCCGTCCATCGCGACCATCGCAAACGTGTCCAGAAGACGACCTGCGGTTCGGCTCGTTCCGTCGTCGGTCCCACATTTTTCCTATGCTGTGCTCGTGCCCTCCGACCGAACAGACAGCAACCTCGCTCGCGTGATTCCACTGTTCGGTCGCCGGGGATCCCGTACCACCGACACGGAATTCGCCGACGACATCGAGCCGACAGTCGAGTCCCCGGTCGAAGGACTAACGCCCCACGATATCGAGCTCACACCACCGACCGCCGAGGACGAATTTGCAGCGCTGACCGCATCGAAGCCGATAGCGCAGCTTCGTTCGCTCCTCGACTGGCTCGGTACGTCACGACCGATCACCGGCACGGGTGTTCCCCGGCCCGGGTCGGTCAGCGAGCTGGCGGAGGCCGTCGGGGTGGATCTGGACGCGCGAGCGCGGAATTCACGATCCATGCGCGACATCCGCGACTTGATGACATTGTGGGATGCGGCGACGGCGGCCGGATTGATCGAGTTGACATCCACTACGGCGATACGCGGCCCCTGGGCCGACGAGTTCGCCCACTCACTTCCCGGCTCGCTGGCCGCCCACCGGACGGCTCTCTCGCACGTCGTCCGCCGGTACTTCCACAGCGAGGACCCGCGCCGCCAGTCGCAAGCCCCCGATGTCGTTGCCGGACAGATAGTTCTCGCCGCGATGACGGGCACTCCACGGAAGCGGCTCCCGGAGGTCGGTTCGGCCCACTCCGGGGATCTGTACGAACACATCATTGCGTTGATGCTCCGCGGCCTACTGGACCAATTCATCGCCGACGGGTGGCTAATCTGCGACGGGATATACGAGGTGCCGGCACCCTTGCGACCGACCGTCCTGGACGCCATGAAGTCACTTCGATACTACGAAACGGATGGCCTCAACCGATGATCATCACCGGATTGTTCTTCGCCGAGTATGCGCGAGCCTCAAACGACATGCTCGACATCCTCGGCGGCGTCTGGGATACCTGCACGGTTCCCCGCCAGTCCCGCATGCTCGAATGCCGACTGGTCGCACTGCTGCAGACGGGACCCGATGACATCGGTAAGGACTTTCCCGCGACTCTCGAAGTGCTCGACGCACACGGCGAACACATCGTGAATCAGCGTGGCCTGCAGATCCCCGGTGCCGGCTTCACCGGCGAGAATCGATTCTGGTTCCTGCCGATGCAGATGGTGTTCCGCGACGAAGGTCGGCACAACTTCATCCTCAGCGCCGGTGGGGCCACAGCGAGCGTCGGGCTTCGCATTGCCTTCGGCTGACGTCAGGTGCTGATCGACTCCCGCGCAGCAGCTCTGGCGACCACTCGACGAGCGGTTCGGGCCACAGCTTCGTCGATCAGGAATCCCTTGCTGTCGACGGCCACGCCCGAGGTTGCACGTTCCAAGTCGGCCAACAGTTCTTTGGCCTCGCGGACTTCCGTCTCCGACGGCACGAACACCGTTCGCACCGGCGCGAGTTGAGCCGGATGAATACATGCGCGGCCGACAAAACCTAGACCGGCCAGAGTGCGCGTATCGGCCTCGAACGCGTCGGCATCTCGGAAGTTCCGTGACACTGCCGCAGGCGGTGGATCGATACCCGCCGCCACGCTGGCTGCCACCACCTGCGCCCGAGCGAACGACAGCGCTTCCGCAGAGCCGTCGACGCCCAGATCGGCGGCGAGATCCACCTCACCGATCTGAAGAAACTTGACCCGAGGCGCACGGGCGATCTCGAGAGCAGCGAACACCCCTGCGGCCGTCTCGATGAGGGGCGAGACCACCGCGCTGCTGCCACCCAGAAGGATGCCAGCCTGCTCGATCTCGCCGGCAGACGAGACCTTCGGCAGCCAGATACCGGTCAGGTTCGGATGCAGCACCGCACGAATATCGTCCTCCTGCAACGGCCCTGGGTTCACGCGCACCCAGATCTGCACGTCACCCGGATCGCAGGACGCGACCCACTCGGCCACCGTTGCACGGGCATGATCCTTGTTGGCCGCAGTGACGGCGTCTTCGAGATCCAACACCACCGCGTCAGTGCCCGATGCCAGTGCTTTGTCGAAGCGCTCCGGCACGTCCCCTGGAACGTAGAGGTACGTCAGAGCGGACCTCATCCAATGACTCCCGTACCCGCGACGAGGGATTTGGCGATGACGGTACGCATGATGTCGTTGGTGCCCTCGCCGATGGCCATCAGCGGGGCGTCGCGGTAGAGGCGCTCGACGACGAATTCTGTTGAGTAGCCGTAGCCACCGTGGATACGCATGGCTTCGAGGCTGGCGGTGATGGCGGCCTCGGAGGCGAAGTACTTCGCCATGCCCGCTTCCATGTCGACGCGCTTGCCCGAATCTGCCTGCGATGCAGCCCAGTACGTCATCAGCCGTGCTGCCTGCAGCTGGGTCGCGATGTCGGCGATCTTGAGCTGAATCGCCTGGAACTCGGCGATGGGCTGACCGAAGGCGGTGCGCTGCTTCGCGTATTCGAGCGCAGCGTCGTACGCAGCCTGTGCGATGCCGACACTGCGTCCGGCGATATTGAGACGGCCGATCTCGAGCCCCGACAGCGCCTGCTGCAGACCACGGCCCTCGACACCACCGAGCAGTGCGTCGACGGGAACGCGCACATCGGTGAACGTGATCTCACACGACTCGGTGCCCTTGTAGCCGAGCTTGCCCATGTCGCGCTGGACCTCGAACCCGTCGGTCGTGGTGTCGATCAACAGCAGCGACATGCCCTTGTGTGCCGGCGTCGTCGTGCTATCGGTCTTGACCAGTACCGGTAGCACATTCGCGTGTCGGGCGTTGGTGATCCATGTCTTCGCACCGTTGACGACGTAGTGGTCGCCGTCGCGATTGGCGGTGGTCTTGATGCCCTGCAGGTCGGTTCCGGCACCGGGCTCGGTCAGGCCGACTCCCGTACGCCATTCACCGGACGCGAGCTTGGGCAGCAGTGTCTTCTTCTGCTCCTCGGTGCCGTGCTTGCCGATCATCCAGCACGAGAGGTTGTGGCTGCCGAGAATTCCGGCAACGCCCATCCATCCGCGGGCGAGCTCCTCGTACACCAGGGTGAACGAGACCTTGTCGAGGTCGAGTCCGCCGTACTCCTCCGGCGTCGTGATCCCGAACAGGCCCATGGCCTTCATGTGTTCGACGATCTCGGTGGGGTACCGGCCCGTCTTCTCCCACTCGTTCGCGACCGGGATGATTTCCTTGTCGACGAAGGTGCGCAGTGCTTTCCGGAAGGCCATCTGCTGTTCGTCGTACGTGAAGTCCATGATGAAGTCCTGTCGATTGGGGTGTCGTCGATCGAAGTGTCAGGGTGCCGGCGCGATGGCTGCGGCGAGATCGAGAATGGGGGCCAGGTCGGGTTCGTCGACCAGTCCGAGGATGCGGTCGGCGAGCTCGGCGGCACGAGAATCGTTGCCGCAGTTGGCGACAAACTTCTCCAGCAGACGGTCGTCGCTCAACGGGAACCCGGCCGAGCCTTGGCTGCCGCCGACGGAGGCGTCGAGTACTCGTCCGTCGGTGAGCGTGAGAACCGCCCTGCCCGACGCGGCCGCCGCGGGAACCTCCGACGGGAGGTTGGTCACACGCACTTTGCGGGCGGTGACGAGAACATCCTCCCTCGCGATGGATTCGTCGGTGTAGGTCGAGACGGTGATCGCTCCGTCGTGCAGTAGTGCGGCGACGCTCCAGGGCAGATCGAACTTGCCGTCGTAGGTGCTGCGCGGTGACGCAACCCCGGTGTTCGGGCCACACACGAACGGGCTCGAATCGGGGTGAACGAACACCTCGATGTCGGCCACGTCGCTCGCCTGGACCGCACTGTCCCCGAGCGCCTTCGACACTGCGTCGAGCGTGACGTGCATCAGCTGGCAACTGGGGTACGGCTTGATGCCGATTCGGGTGGCTTCCCACCGCATGCCGAGTCCTTCTGTCAATGCCGCGAAGTTCGTCGGCCGATCGGTCAGCGCCGCGTAGATGCCGCGTCGACCTTCGAGAACCGAGGACGGTCCGGTGGCACCGGCGGCCGCGAGCCGGGCAGCCAGCACACCGTTCATGCTGGCCGATCCGGGATGCAGTGCCTTGGTGTCCGCGTCCGTGTCGAGGAACTCGAGCAGTCCCGAACTAGACGATCCGGCGATACCCAGAGCGTTGACCATCGTCTCGGTGTCGAACTTCGAGAGGTGTCCGGTGACGAGTGCGGCTGTCAACGGTCCTACCGCTGCGGTTGCGTGTACACCCCGGGCATGGAACCCATGGGGACTCACTTCGCCGAGACGGCAGGCGGTTTCGAGGCCCAGAGCGGCGGCGGTCAGCACATCGGCACCCGAGGCCGACACCTGCTGCCCGACGGCGAATGCCGCAGGCAACGACACCGCTGTCGCGTGGACCAGCGCACCGGCATGCGTGTCGTCGAAGTCCAGAGAGTGGAGCATCACCCCGGTCGCGAAGGCGGCGGCCGGCGCGGACAGGCCTCGGGTGCCGGTGAGCGGCCGCGCTTCGGGTGGCCCACCCAATGTGTCGGCCACCGTCCAGCCCGGTCGGCCGTAGCCGAGGCGTTGGGCCGCAACGGTATTGCCGACGCCATCGAGTAGGTGACGCGCGGCCGCGTGCCGGACGTCCTCGGACAGATCGGCGACGGTGACACTCGATGCCCACTGCGCCAAGATCGTCGAGGTCACGCCCGCACCTCGTCCTTCGCCGTGCCGAAGGCGCCCTCCGCCTTCAGTTTCGCGACGCGTTCGTCGTCGTAGCCCAGTTGGTCGCGCACGATGTCGTCGAAGTGCTCGTTGCGCTGCGGCGCACGGCGGTACTGCTTGGCCTCAGAACCGAAGTTCACCGGGGACGCGACTTGACGCACCGTGTTGTAGACCGGATGCTCGGTCTCGACCACCAGATTGCGGGCGATCGTGTGCGGCTCGGTCAGGGCGTGCTCGACGTCGTTGATCGGGCCGGTCGGGACCCCGGCAGGGCCGAGCTTCGAGAGCCAGTGCTCGACCGTGTTGGTGGCGAACACCTCTTCCAGGATCGGCAACAGTACGTCCTGGTGCTTGCCGCGCAGCGAGAAGTTGCTGAACCGTGGATCGGCACCGAGGTCCGGTCGGTCGATGGCGACGACGAGCCGGTCCCAGAACTTCTCCTTCGCGCAGCCGACGATGAGCCAGCCGTCCGTTGCCTCGAACGCCTGGAACGGAACCAGGGACGGGTGAGCGGAGTTCTTCGTGCGGATCGGCTCGAAGCCTGCGTTGAGATGCCACGTCGCGGGATACGTGAGCAGAGACATCGCCGTGTCGTACAGCGAGACGTCGCAGTCACCGCCGATGCCGTCGCGTCGCGCAGCGTGCAATCCCGACAACAACGAAATGGCGGCGACGAAGCCACCGGAGTAATCGACCAGCGACAGACCGGATTTCGTAGGCGGACCGTCGGGATCGCCGGTGACGCTCATCCAGCCGGCGAGGCCTTGCAGGATGTAGTCGTAGCCGGGCTCTTTCGAGCGCGGGCCGGTCATACCGAACCCGGTGAGGCTGCAGCATACGATCGCGGGATTGAGGTGCTTGAGCTGGCCGTAGGTGATGCCGATCTTCTCCGGCACGTCGCCGCGGAGGTTGGAGTAGACGGCGTCGCTGGTGCGGACGAGGTCCTCGAACACCGCTCGCCCACTGGGCGTCGAAAGATCCAGCGAGAGAGAGCGTTTGTTGCGGTTGAAGCTCTCGAAGAACAGCGAGTCCTCGCCCTCGTTGTAGGGCGGGACGTAGCGTCCGACGTCGCCGCCGACACTGGGGTCCTCGATCTTGATGACATCCGCGCCGAGGTCGGCCAGATGCAGGCTGCCGAACGGGCCCGCTCCGTACTGCTCGAGCGAGATGATGCGGACGTCTTCGAGTGGCCTCATGCGTCGGAATCCTTAATCTGGGGAAGTTCGAGCGGGCCGTTCTGCGCTTCGGGGAAGTAGTTCTGCCCGATGCCACTGTCTCGGGTGGCGACCATGACCGACCGCTTCCACGAAATGACCTCAACGCCATCCTGATTGAGGCCGCGGGTGATCATCGAGACGATGCCGGCGTAGGGGCGCGACTCTGACTTACGCAGTCCGGTGCAGATGCTTTCCGCGTACAGGGTGTCGCCCGCGTACACCGGATGGGACATCTTGATGTCGGTGAAGGCCAGGTTCGAGATTGCGTTCTGACTCATGTCGATCACCGAAAGTCCCAGTACCACAGAGACTGTGAAGCCGGAGTTGACGATGACCTTCCCATCGGTGATGGGGTTCTGCGACGCCAGGTGCGCATTGAAGTGGTTCTGGTTGGTGTTGAGCGACAGCAGCGTGATCCACGTGTTGTCGGTCTCCGAGATCGTCCGCCCGAAGGGATGTTGGTAGACGTCCCCCACGGCGTAGTCGTCGAAGAAGCGCCCCAGAACGGCCGGATGGATTGCCACCGTGTCTCCTCGTGTCGGTTTGGCGAGTGCCTTACCTAGACCATAAACATCAGATGTTTACGGCGTCAAGGGTTCAGCGAAACCGATAATCGACGGACTTCAGGCAGACCGACTCGGTAAAGAGCAGATGTTTACGGGTTGCGGAGGCGATCCATCTGACGGTAGGAGTCCCCGAGGTGGTCGAGGTGCTTGCGCATCAGGTCCATCGCAGCCATCGAATCACCGGCGGCCACCACGTCGCGCAGACCCCGGTGGTCACTGTCGACGCATTGCCAAAAGCCCTCGGGTGCGTGATCACGCCCGAATCGTCCGGACAGAACACGGAACACGGGCGCGGTGATGAGCTCGAGCAAAGGGTTGTGCGCGGCGCGGAGCAAGACCAGATGAAATTCCTGGTTCTTGGCGAAGGTTTCGGGCCCCTGCACTTCGTTGGGGTCGAAGATCGACGCGTTGAGCTGTTCGAGATGCTCGTCGGTGCGGCGGAACGCAGCGATGCCGGCGGCCGGCACCTCCATCAGGTTGCGGACTTCCATCAGCTGGTCGACAGTGACGGTCTCCGCGGCAGCCATCAGTGCGACACCGGTTTCCAGATGCTCGCTGATGTGCCCGACGCTGGGGACGGCGACGAAGCTTCCCCCGGTGACGCCACGTGTCGTCTCGATCAGGTTCTGGCTGGCCAGGGATCGGAGAGCTTCACGAATGGTGCTACGCCCGACGCCGAATTCTGCGGTCAGCTCCGCTTCGCCAGGGAGGCGCTCACCAGGCTGCAGTTCGCCGGACAGGATGCGGGTGCGCAGATGTCCCGCAAGGACCGCATATGCGGGGACGCTCTTGACTGTGCCCTTGAGCGATGCCGATTCGGCCACTTCTCCCCCTGTATCTCGACGACGGCTGACGATCGGCTCGAGCCTAGCGTGGCCGAACTTTCGACATGCACCGATCGCATGCATGGTGCCCATTGCGTCAATGCCACCGTCATACATCTGATGTTTTCGACCAAAACTGTCCGAATCTGCGCATCGAGACGCACATACACGCCCCTTGACGGTCTATATATCTTATGTTTAGGTAGATCGCAGCTGTTACTTAGGTCTCACCACACCTGAGGTTGTGGCAGCCGACATTCCAGACCTCGGCAATGCGCGGACTACTTCGATCCGTGCGACGCCGATCATCCAGCGAGGACGCAGATGCATTTACGCCGAGCCACGTCCATCATGGCAGTTCTGACACTGTCCGCCGCATTGGTGGCCTGCGGATCAGATCCCGGTCCCGACGCGGACCCCGCCAACCCGGTCACGATCGACGTCACCGTCTCGGCAGCAGCCGAAATCTACAGCATCCCTTGGCTTGTCGCTCAGCAGCAGGGACTGTTCGAGAAGCACGGTGTGATCGTGGAGAACATCGTTCCGGGCAAGGGCGGCAGCGCGACCATGCGCACACTGCTCGACGGCAACATCCCCATCGGTGAAGTCAGCTACCCGTCGATCGTGCAGGCGGACGCGGCCGGCTCCGAGCTGCGCATCGTCGGCGGTGGGACGCAGGGGCCGTACCCGATGAACTTCTACGCGCTCGCCTCGAACCCGAACATCAATTCCATCGAGGACGTCCGCCGGTGGGCCTACACCCGGCCCAACTCGGCGTCCGACGCCCTGACCCGCCTCATTCCCTCTCTCGCGGGCGTCGACGCCGGCCAGATCGAGCGGGTTGCCTCCGGCGGAATCGGCGAGGGCTTCGCACTTCTCGAAGCCGGCAACGTCGATATCGCCCTCGTCCCCTCGATCGTCGCCGAACAGCGACCCGAGGACTTCAAGCTGATCGTCAGTAGTCCCGACTACATGTCACGGTTCCTGCAGTCGACGATCACCACGACGAAGGACTACGCCGCGAGCAACCCCGGGGTCGTGCGCGCCATCAACGCCGGCTACACCGAGGCGGTCGCGTCGATCGAGGCCGATCCTGTTGCCGCTGCCCAGATCTACGCGAACTACACGGGATTCGACGTCGAGTCGGCCACCGCAGTGGTCGAACGCGCGTCCTCGGTCGGCACGTGGGGCGGCGGCTTCGATACAGCGTCCGTCGAATCCGCCCAGGACGGCGTGGAAGCGTCGGGGAGCGATCGCGTACCCAATTTCTGCACTCTGTTCGACCCGGAGTTCCTCGCCGAAGGAGTCGAGAACGATGTTCCCGGCGACTGCGACTCCTGACAGCATTTCCCACCACCAGAAGGTAGCGACGTGACCCAAGCAGCGACTCGACCCCGCCCCGACACCACCTCCGCCATCGCCGTCGCATCGTCGGTGTCGCGACGCTTCGGTGATGTGACTGCCCTGCACGAGATCGACTTGTCCATCGGCCGAGGCGAATTCGTCTCAGTCGTCGGCCCCAGTGGCTGCGGCAAGTCCACTCTGCTCGAGGTGTTCGCCGGTCTACAGGATCACGACGGCGGCACCGTGCACGTCGACGGCCAACCGCTGACCGGCCCTCGGTCCAAGACGGCAGTGATCTTCCAGGAATCGGCGACGCTGCCCTGGCGGACCGTCCGCGACAACGTCGCGTTCGCTCTCGAAGTCCGGGGTGTCGGGAAGAAAGAACGTCGGTCCCGCGCCGACGAGTTGCTGAACACCGTGGGGCTGAGCAAGTTCGGCGACCACTACCCCACCCAGTTGTCCGGCGGTATGCGCCAGCGTGTGGCCATCGCGCGCTGCCTGTCCATGGAACCCGACCTCATTCTCGCGGACGAACCGTTCGGTGCACTCGACGAGCAGACGCGGTTGGTCATGTCTTACGAGCTACTCAAGATCGTCGAAAAGCTCACGTGTGGAGTCCTGTTCATCACCCACAGCATCCAGGAAGCGGTACTGCTGTCCGATCGGGTGCTGGTGATGAGTGCGCGGCCCGGTCGATTCATCGACGAGGTGGACATCGACCTCCCGCATCCACGGTCCGAAGACGTACTGGCCAGTCCCGAGGCTATCGCTCTGCACGAACGTATTTGGTCGCGGCTGCGGGACGAGGCCAAGAAGACGATGAGCATCGAACCATGAGTGCCCCCACGCGCGAGAGCACACGCGCCTCCGTGGTCCCCGGATACATCCGGCCGGCCCCCTCCAGACAACTCGGTCTCCCCGCATGGGGATGGACCGTGCTCATCCTCGTCGCGGCACTGGTGGCCATCGACATCTCCGCACGGTTCTTCGCCTCACCGCTGGACATCGTTCCGGTGACCGACATGATCTCGACGTCGCTGAGTCTGCTGACCGATCCTGACTTCCTGATCGACGAGCTGGGACGGACGCTCGGGATCATCGTTCTGGCGTTTGTGCTCAGTTCCGTACTCGGCGTCGCCGCCGCCTACGTTCTGTGGCGGTACGAATTGTGGGACAGGGCGTTTCAGCCTTATCTGAACGTCTACTACGCCGTCCCGACGTTTGCGCTCTACCCCATCATGGTGGTGCTGTTCGGTGCCGGTGTGGCTCCGATCGCCATTCTGTCCACCATCTTCGCCTTCGGTGTGGTGGCGTTGAACGCACGTACCGGCTTCAATGCGGTGTCGCCGATCGTCACCAAGCTCGGCAAGACACTGATGCTCACACGGTGGCAGTACTTCCGATCGGTTCTGCTTCCGTATGCGTTGCCGAGCATCGTGACCGGACTCAAGCTGGGGCTCTCGTACGCCGTCATCTCCGTGTTGGCCAGTGAGTTCATCCTGTCGACGCAGGGGCTCGGACACTTCATCTCCATTGCCTACGACGGGTTCGACATCGCCGACATGTATGCCGGGATCCTCATCGTGGCGCTGATCGCTCTGCTCTCGACCTCGCTGATCTCGCTCGCGCTCAACCGATTCGATTGGAGGCGCCGCTGATGAGCAGCACCTTGGACAGAGTAGCCACCGCCCCCACCGCTCCCCCGAAAGCCGTCTCGTCCGCGGGCCGAACCAACGCTCGACGGTTCCTCCCTCCGGTGGTCGTGGCGGTCCTCGCAGTCTTGATCTGGTGGATCGCGGCCGTTCTGGTCGACAGTCTCATCTTCCCGACGCCTGCCGAGGCCATGGCTTCGCTCGTCGAGGACCTGGGCAAGGCAGACTTCCGCGCCAATGTCGGCGACTCGCTGCGCATCCTCGTGCTCGCGTTTCTGGCCAGCACGGTCGTGGGTTCCCTGCTGGGTCTGACGCTGGGACTGAGTCCGTTCTGGACCCGAACCATCGCCCCAATCGTTTACTCGATCAACAGCATCCCGAAGATCGTCCTGTACCCGATCTTCCTGTCGTTCCTGGGCATCGGCGCACTGAGCCGGTTCGGATTCTCTTTCTACGCCGCCTTCATCCCGATGTTCCTCGTCGCCGTCGAGGCCACGGCATCGGTCCAGAGAATCCACCTCAAGATGGCAGCGTCACTGCAGGTGAGCTGGCCCAGGTTGATACGTCAGATCGTCATCCCCGCGGTCTTGCCCGCACTGGCGACGGGTATGCGCATGACCTTCGGTTTGGCGTTCCTGGGACTGCTTCTCGCCGAGATGTTCTCGTCGTCCAGTGGCATCGGCTACGAACTCCTCCGCAACGTCAGCCTGGTGCGGATGGAGAACATCATGGGCACGGTTGTCTTGATTCTCGTGATGGCACTGCCACCCACCATCGCCCTGCAGTGGTTGGAAACCCGCATCACCTCAAAGTACGGCGGTCGGTGATCCGATCAAGTCCAGGTAGGTTCGTCATCCGCGTGGCAGGCCGGCCGGCTATGGCTTCCAGACTGTCCTTGCCGGTCCCGCTCCCTTCAGTCCCAGACTGTGAGCCCGCCGCCGGCCACACTGACCGCCTTGAAGCCTTGGGGTGCCGCAACGGTCCATGCTTCGAAATCGGGGTCGAAAGGAACTACCAGACTTGTGTGGTCGGCAAACTCGATCCGCAGGTCGCCGTCGTCGGAGGCGTGCGCGCGTACGACCTGTCTGCCCTCGAGACGCCTGACAGCGGTGTTTTCGGAGAGCGATGCGTCGGGCGCACCTTGGAACCCGTCGGACTCAGGCTCATCGAGCCGAAAAGTCGATTCGATACGTAGTTCGTAGTCATGATTCGTACGCAGCGCGAGGGAGAACCCGAACTCCAGAGACGCGATCACTTGACCTACCAGAGGAATGTCCACGTGCTACCACCCTCTCGGGACTGAAAATGAGCCGTCCGGCTCGATGGGAAAATGAGTTTCAGGGTTGGGCCCCGGTTTACCGTCCAGGTTGACGGGCTGACCGTGTTCGTTGTAGCAGCGAACATACCCGTTCGGGTACCGCGCGGTCGGATCCATGATCCGCATTGAATCGGAATTTCCGGAGGATCCCGGCTTCTGCCACATCTCGCCCTTTCCATTCCTCACGGGGGAACGTACCCACCCGGTAGGAACATGCGGCGGCGGTCCCACCGGAGCAGGCTTCGTCCGCCTTCCCAGATCCTTGATACGTCCTAGAGTTGCACGCAGCCGCTTGAGGTCCTTAGCGAATTCAAGCCTGGTACGCAGACCTTTGGCTGATTTCCAGAGGACGATGGCCTCTCGGACGATCTTGCCGTATTTCATCATGGCTCTGGTCGACGCACCGGCACCAGCAATAGCCCCGGCCCCAAAGGTGATGAACGAGGCCGCGACTGCCACGGCTACGGTTACCGCAAGTTCTCTAGCAAGCTCAGTGAGGATCGACTCGAGATCCTCACGCAGTTCTACTAACGACGCCTTGTATTCGGCGCACGCGTCGCGCAGTTCAGCTGCTGCCGCGATCAAGTCGGATGCCGCTGTGCCCAACTCACGCAAGTCGTCATCGATGAATTCGACGTCGGGGCCAGTTGTATCGGCGAACAACGCTGCCGCGGCAACGAGATCATCTGGCAGATTAGTCGATCCGCTGCCCGTAGCGAGGACGTTCCACGCCCCCAAGGCGAGCTCCAGTTTGGCTGTGTCACCGTCTGGAATCGGTATTCCTATCTCCCCGACCAGCCCGAGACCGTCATCGAGCAGCCCTTCACCGGTTCCCCCTGCCGCCGGCGCTGGTGTGAGAACGGCCGTTTCGATGTAGTTCGGTAGCTCAGGCATAGTCGGCAGGCCACTTGACTGGCTGGCTGCCCACTCCGCGACGGCGTAGTTGTAGCCCGCCTGGGTCAACACGTCGCCGTAGTTTTCGAGCGCTTCCACCAAATCGTTCGCACCGAAATAGAAGTCGTTGACATGCTCGTCGTATCTTCCGGCCCAGGTGGCACCTTCGGGATAGGCGCCTGCCATCGAGCCACACCGATCCAACACACTCCCCGCGGAGCGCACTGCGTCGCACAGGCCCGATGCCACCCTGAAACACACGTTGGCGGCAGCGTAGTAGGTGTTGGGATCCACATGAATTTTATTCGGAGCCACAGAAGCTCATTCCCGCGCAAGCATTTTCAAGTTGGTTGCTACGGCATCCGAATACTGGTGGTGCGCGTTTCTGAGGCGCGCCTGAACATCGGAAATTGCGTCGGTCAACTCACTCACTGCGGTATGCCAAGCATGGTGTCGTTCGGTGTAGGCGTCAGCTGACTCACCGGTCCAACACGACCTCACACTCGCTGCCTGCGCGGACAGCTCAGCCACGTTTCGATCAACAGACTCGATCAGCCCGTCGAGCCGCAAGACCAAAATTTCAAGATCGCCCAGCTGGACGGCGAACTCAGCTTCGGGTTCAGTCAAGGTCGAGAACCGATACGCGCAGTTCGATCACATCATCTGCATCGACATACTCCCGAGCTGCTTGCTCGAGATCGACTGCGATCGATGCGAGCTCCTGTGTCACAACCCGGGCACGACTACACAGCTCCTCCCAATGAGCATCGAACGCACTACCGGAAGCACCGACCCAACCATCGGCCACACGTTCGACATCAGGTTGTACCGAACTGAGTGCGCGAGCAAGCTCATCGGCAACACGGTAAGTCGACCGACACAAACCACGTAATTCCCCCAACACCACCGACAACGGTTCAGATCCCATCAAAACCTCCCCCAGCAAACGTCCAGAATCTGTTGACCTATCGAGCCGCTGCCTGTTAGACGCAGCAGCGCCGTGCGCGGTTCCACTCGGATGGCAGTCGAGAGTCTGCAGCGAGTGGCCACGCACCTGTCCGTCGCCGACCGCTCCTACTCCCCTCGCGCTCGTCTCCGGTCCGCTGGAGTGAAAGCCGACACCGAACACGCATCGACACCAGCCGATCGCTTCCGGTGCTGATAGTCCGCCACCGAATCGAAGGCTGCAGTCACACCAACGGACGTCGAGACGTACGTCATCGACTTGTCCCGCTGAAAACCAAGATCGGCACCCACCTCGACGGCATCGATGTTCGATCCCAGAAACACGAAGTCCCAGTTGAAGACGGCTTCCTGCCGCTGAATAAGCTCCCGCACAGCAGACTTCGTCCACTCCCGGCTCGCGTTCTCGTGACCGTCCGTCATCACGAGCACCGTCACCGAACCTGGACGCTCGTCCTCCGGCATCGCGGCCAGACCTGCGCCGACCTCGCTGACGAACCGGCCGATCGCGTCGTACAACGCGGTGCTGCCCCGCGGCTCGAGCACGAGCGGAGCGACGTCCTCGATGTGCGCGTTGTCGTAGACCAGCTCGTACCGGTCGTCGAACTGCGCGAGCGTGACCACGGTCCGACCGGCGGCCTCACGCTCCTTGGCGACGAACGAGTCGAACCCGCCGCGGGTGTCGTCAGCGATGGAATGCATCGAGCCGGACCGGTCGAGCAGAGCAGCAACAAGAGAGAGTTTCGGGTTGGTCATTGTTTCCTTCCGTAGGACGCAGCCTGAGCCGCGTCGGATGAATTAGATTGAGAGAGAACGGAGAGCGATCGGTGGCGGCTACCGCAGCGCGACCGTCGTGCCGCCCGAGAACGCCGAATCGTGCAGCTCGATTTCCGCAGGCACGGTTCCCACGGGGACGTCGAACACGACGGTTGTATCCAGCGCATTGCCTGGGTTGATCTGCTCGTAGCCGATGCCCTCGTCGAGGTAGGCAGTCGCGAGGCTGTCGACCGAGTACTGCTTGCCGTCGGCGTCGAGCAACTTCTGCGAGGAAGCGTCCAAGCTCTGCGCACGATCGCCGATGTTGCGCACGGTCATCGTCACCTGAACGAACTCGCCCTGTGCGGTCTGCGTCAGGTATTCCGAACCGACCGTCGCGACGGGTGGTGCGACCGCGGTGACGACGAACTCGAACTTTCCGTCGCGCACTGGGACGCCGATGCCCGGCTGAGTCGGCTCGGCCGGGGCCGCAGGAGCCGCTTCTTCCGACGACGGGGAACCGGCCGGCGCGGGAGCTGTCGGGCTCTCCGACGAGCCACCACCGATGAGCCGAATGAGGACACCCAGCACGACGATAGCCAGGATGACGGTCAGGATCTTGTGTCGGGCAAACCAACTCTTCTTCTGCTCGGGAGCGGGCGGGGCGTACTGCTGCTGGGGGTTCGGGTTGTGGTTGGGCATGTCGAAATTCCTCTCGTTCGGCGATGCATCAACCACACCGCAGTCGGCCCTGTCCGCGCCTCGGCTGACCGGTCGGTATGCCTCCTCCTTTCGGTCGCATCCGATGGGCCATGCGGGCCGTTCGGACGATTCGCCGTGTCGGTGCTCGGCCGTACGCTTCTCCTCGTGAGCACCCATCGGACAGGCACCCTGCGCCGCAAAGCCTGGACGACGGCGGCGGTGGCCTTCAGCCTGTTCTGCTCGATGATGACCGCCGGGTTGGCGGGTGCGTCCGGGACGCCGGGGTGGAACCTGGGCCTCGGCGTCGCGCTCAACCTGATCGCAGGCGTCGCCTTGATCTGGCGACACGAACGGCCATGGGTCGTTCTGGGACTGGCGTTGGCCGGGCCGCTGTTCTTCGCCACCGATGCGACGGCAGCGTTGATTGCTCTGTTTGCTGTCGGTGCGTTCGCGCGAACCAAGCCGCTCGTGATTGCCGCAGTCGCTGTGTACGTCGCGTGCGGGGTGTCGTTGACGTACGACGCCCATCGCAGTCGGTACTACTCCGTCCTGACCATCGGTTCGACGAAGGCCGAGGATGGGTCCATACCGGTGGAATGGGACGTCCCGGCGTGGATTCCGTGGGTCGTCGCGGCAGTGCTCGTCGGGTTGGTCGTGGGCGGAGCAATACTGCGCCGCACGCGATCCGACCTGACGGAGGCTGTGGTCGCGCGAGACAAAGTGACGGTGGAGTCCAACGCGCTCCGTGAGGAGATGCTGCTCAATGCGGAACGTGCCCGCATCGCCCGCGACATGCACGACACCCTCGCGGCCAGCCTCAGTCGCATCTCGCTGTTCGCAGGCGGAATGCAGGTCAACAGCGCCGATGGGCCCGAGAAGGTAGCCCAAACTGCGTCGCTGATTCGGCAGACCGCCCACGATGCACTCGATGAACTCAAGCGCATCATCGGCGTACTGCGCGGATCGGCGGATGCCTCGAGCGGTGGCCGGCAGAGCGTCGAGGGCATCTCCGACCTGGTGCACTCGGCGCTGGACGCGGGCTTGCACACGTCACTGATGCTCGACGTGACGCCAGGTGAAATTGGCGCTGCGAGCAGTCATGTGGCGTATCGGGTAGTGCAGGAATCGCTCACCAACGCGCAGAAGCACGCTGGCGGTTCGACGATTCGGGTGGCGGTGCACGGGTCCGATCAGGCGGGTGTTCGTGTGGACGTGCGCAATCAGCTGATGGGGCAACCGGCGTTCGAGCATGGGTCGGGCACGGGGTTGGCCGGTCTGGCCGAACAGGTCCGCGGAGTGGGCGGTACATTCGCGGCCGGTGCGCAGCCGGGCGAATTCGTGGTGGCGTGCTGGTTGCCGTGGTACTCCTGACGGGCAGTGTCTGAGTCGCGTTCTAAGCTCAGCGAACCATGACAGCGCCAGCCGCAATCACCGTTCTGATCGTCGACGACGACCCCTTTGTTCGACGTGGTGTGTCGGACATCTTCGCGAAGACCCCGGACATTTCGGTGGTGGCCGACGTGGAGGACGGCGATCAGGTGCCTGCTGCAGTGGCGGCGTACCGGCCGCACGTGGTGCTGATGGATCTTCAGATGCGCCGGGTCTGCGGACTGGACTCCACCCGAGAGTTGATGACGCTGGCCCACCCACCGAAGGTCATTGCGATGACGGCGATGGATGTGGACAATCTGGTGGTACTGGCCATCGAGGCAGGGGCGCACAGCTTCCTGAGCAAAAGCGAGGCACCCGAGACGTTCCATCAGTCGGTTCGAGCAGTGGCATCCGGCAACACGTTGTTCAGTGAGGATTCGCTCCGGAAAATTGTGGCGACGTCGGTGTTGCCTGCGGCATCGACATCGGCGTCGATGGACGTGCTGAGCCCGCGGGAACGAGATGTGCTGCGCATCTTGGCTACTGGCTCGACCAATGCGGATATTTCGTCGGAGCTGTACCTCAGCGAGACGACGGTGAAGACCCATATCTCCGGGATATTTGTGAAACTCGGTGTGCGCAATCGAGTCGAGGCGGCATTGGCTGCCTTCCGGGCGGGGATGGTCACGTGAGTGAGCCGAGCCACGGTCGCTGACCGCAATCGAATTCGCTTCGCACAATTTCTGCTTCAGACGTACGAATTGCCGCGAGGGAGCCGTGAATGCATTTCTACCGTCAGAGAGCCACAGTGCTACTTCCGGATCCGGGGTCCGGTGAGGTCAAAAATCCACCCCAGAATCCACAGCACCGGGATGGCTACCGCCACCGCGATGACAACGAGAAACACCGTTCCGACAGTCTCCAGGTGCGTGAGAGCCCACCCCAACGCTATGAGCCCGAGCAACACCCCGACCGCATAGACGCCGATACGGTCGAGCGTGCGACCCGCGATCACCGGGGCACGGCCGAGGCGCCGCAACTCGCCCTTCGAGGTGAGTGTGTAGAGGCGAATATTGTTCTCACGCGCGAACCGTCGCGCCTCGGTGCTGTACCCGCCGTGCGCAGTGTGGAGTCTGACCTTGTTCTTCATCCGATCGAGTAGATAGACGTCACGATGTATGGCGTGCAGTGTGTCGACCTCGACGGGTCTCGAAGAGACTGTTCCTCGTCCGATCACTCTCTTACCGTCGATGTGAAAGGTCTGATCCGCAGTGCCTTTGCGAGTGCTGGCGTCGGCGAATCCCAACTTCTGTGCACTGCGTCGGACGGGCTCTCGGACATCGCGGCGGGTTAGCGGCACATTCATGACGGGAAGCACTTCCTGGACGACGATCATTGCTTGATCTCGAGATCGTAGCGAAGCCGACCGACGCGCGAACGCAGCGCGGAGATGTTCGCAGGGTCAGTCGTACGTGACGAGTTCGCAATGTTCCTTCTCGAACTCGCGCGCTCGCAGCCGGCGCTTGACGGTCGGTGCACTGGTGCGGTGCGTCAGATCCCACCAACCGTCCGGCTGCAGCGTCCAGGTGTATCGGTGCCCGTTCCAAGTGGTCTGTACCTCAATGGTCACCCGGTCCATGGTGTACCAACCGCGTCGGCTCGTCGAGGTTGTCGTGCTCCCCTGCTGGCTGGTGGCTCTTCTACTGGGTTTCTCGCCACCGGTGCAGCGAGAACCAAGGTCGGCCCTTTTGATGCTCGGTACCTACCGCGGACGATTGTCAAAGCGTGCAGCTCAGCTAAATTAGCTGGCTGTCGAGCAATGCTCGCTCGTCCAGAATCTCGGCCCGAATCGGGTGGTTAGCGTCGACGCGCATAGTCGCGGCAAACACATTCCCCACACCGTCAGGATGGGACTCCAAGTCCAGTCGACTCGACAAGCATCTGCGACAAACCTGTCGGTGCCCTCGTGTACCCATGGAGTTGCAGCCAGTCCGGTAGTCCGGACTCCGCTCTCGCCGACTTTCTCGGCAACACCTTCGCTCCACATAGAGGAGAACTATGGAACAAACACGCCTCGGGCCCAACGACATACCCGTTGGAGATCCCGGATTCGTGGTTGTTGTCGAGGTCGACCATCCATTTTCGGACCTCACGCCCCAACGGCGTACCGAACTGCTTCGCAGCGTCGACATGCAGTCAGCACAATTGGAGGAGTCCGCGTTCGGGAATGCCCGGGTTGTCTTCCACACCGCCCACTGTGGATGGTGGGACGCAGGACGCCTCGCCCTCCGAACAGAAGAAAACGTCCGCCTGACGTGGCCTACCGTCGGGATCGAAATCTGCCGCGCCGACGTGTGGTCCGACGAACCGTTCTTCGATCACGAGCCCCACGGTCTCGGCGAATTACCCGAGTGGTGCCATCGGAGCGATCCACGACGCCATTCGACGGTGATCGTCGAGGTCGAACCCGAAGGCAAAATACCTCCCCGCCTCCGAGACTCCGATCTGGTGACTGTCATGTACACGCCGCGGGACGCACGGACGAGTCGCTCCTGCGCCGGCCGACCACAGATGATCGTCGAGCAGCATTTCCATGCTGCCAGCGCCGCAATGTCGACGGCCAAACCTGCGATTACGATCAGCATGCATCGATCGATCACCCGCATTCGATCCGTGCGATCCGACATCTATCGCGCCGAGGTTTCACATCGGGTACCAACCGGCAGCCGCGGTCTAGTAGCGATACCGCAGATTCCGGACTGGCACTACAACATCGACGACGAGGGCTACCTATATGTCGTGGTGACCGACCTTCGAGTCCGGCTGCAGGGGTGGAGTGTCGAAAGTGTGGATGCCGACGAGACCGTTACGCGAAGTGACTTCACCTTCGGTGCTATCTGGGCCGATCAAAGTGGACGCGCGAACAGCACCGACGACGGCTGGGCGAAGGCTGCATGGGAAGCGCCGGTCGAACCCGGTTCACTTGTCCGTGCGTTCATCGTCGGTGGCCGACGGTTGGAGGTCGATCAATGGGACTCGTTGGCCGCGTGGATGATCGAGTCGCTTTACGACAAGCCGGTCGGATTCATCGTCGAGGTGGGCCCCAGCGACTACGTTGCCGACTCCACCCATGACGCCCCGGTAGTGTGCTCGCAGGTGGTGGTCCTGAGCGACGGCGTGATGATGCTCCGACGATCACGGACCGAACTTGGCCACCTACTTCTTGCAGACTATTCGTCCGCAGACCTGCCTCTCGACGAGTGGCAGAACGACGGCCACTTCGTGGACTGCACCGACGGATATCTGTTCACAAAGGACATTCGTCTGGTCGCGCGGTCGTGCATCGCGTGGATCCGAGTCAATGCCGGCGTGAACACGACAGGCAACATCGGTTGTTCCTACCGATTCGCCGACGAGCTCCCCCGATCCTCGTGACGCATCACCGAGTAGCTACTTTCACCCCAACCGACAGGAGATAAAAATGATAGATCTTGAATCGATCTACCGCGCAACCAAGCTGAAGGACATGGACTCGGCCGCTTTGGTGTTCGCCATCCTGCACGAGATCGACGCTGTCTATGTCGACCGAACACAGCTTTGCAATGCCATGGAGTTGGCGACGGCCGCTCACCTGTCTCAGAAGCGGATCGGACGCACCGCCTACCCAGTAGACCCCTACATCGTGCATCCCCTCAGGAACGTCTTGCGCCTGATCCGGCTCGGTTGCGCCGATACCGATGTTCTCAGCGCGACAGCTCTGCACGACACGGTCGAGGACCAACCGCGGGAGATCGTGTCGATTCTGGATGAGTCACGGCTATCGGACGGACCGAATCAACAGGCGGCGCTGGATCTCATCACCGAGCACTTCAACACAGAGACCTCCAGACTGGTTGCTGCAGTATCTAATCCGCGAACCGATGCCGTGCGATCCAAGACCGAGAAGAACGCGGCCTACGCCGCGCACGTTGCCGACGTCATCAAGGACCCCAACGTCTTTCTGGTCAAGTTCGCCGACTTCGTCGACAACGCTGGAAGCGTGCAGTACCTCGACGACGAGGCCAAGCGAACGAAACTCGCAGCTAAGTACGCGCCGGTGGTCGAGGTTTTCGTCTCGGCGTTCAACGGCAAGCGAGGACTCCTCGGCCTGACTCAAAGCGGTAACGATGCCGTCGATGCGCGACTGAAAGCACTGTCCGCATCTCTGACGGCGCGCGGGTATTGAATTCGGGAGCTTCCCTTTGCGCACATCAACCAACGAGCTACTTCTTCAAACCAGGGAGGATGCACAGCAATGGACGAGAACAGCCCTAAGGAGCAAACAACAATGGGTCGATTGGCCGAGGAGACGGAAGTGGTCGACGAAATATGCGGCGCGGCCTCACCGAGGATCGAGCCGAAGCGATAATTCGGGCCAACGGAAACTTCGAGGGACGCGACTCCGTCATTCGGGAACAGGCTGAGGCCGCAGCGCAGCAGGATCGCAACACCCCTAGCGCCTCCGGCTGAGGACGTCAACGATCACCGCACACTTATACGTCAGACCGTCCGACTGTGAATCTGATCGCTTACGGCAGCGCGAGCGGAGCCCCACCGTCGGCGCGGCGACGCTCCTCATTTGAGGACCACCACAAGCACCCGAGCCACCGCCACCGCCACCGCCACTATGGTGCTTCGCGCGGTTCCGGAGACCTCGGAAGTAAGCAGCGCCTCCGTGTGTACAGCGGGTGCGCGTACTCGTGAGTTGAGCGAGCGGTGTTCACTGATCCTGAACCAGTTCATCCACCAGTTTTGAACTGTTCGGCAACACTGTCGGCAGTTTGTGCTTCGCTGTCCACAATCGTCACGACCTCGAAGGTGCTTTTTCTACATGAACAACGTCACGTCAAGCGACTCCCTCGATGATGCTCTTGCGAAAGCACTGGCACTTGGCCGGCAAGAGCTTGTCGAGCTCGCATCGACCACCGATGGTGCCATGAGTTCATACGATGCGGTTGGCACCAAATTAGCCAGGGAAGGCGAGCGCGACGGTCTGACGGCCGAGTTCGACCGTATGCGTACTCGGTTCGCCGATGGACTGTCTGAGCATCTGCTGGCGCAGTCCAAGGTCTTGTCAACCTTCAATATCGCGTTCTTCGGCCGAACCGGATCCGGAAAGAGCACGCTGTTGTCCGCATTCGGCGAACTGGACGGTTCAGCGGTGTCGCCTTTCGGTGAATCCGATTGGACCACGGAGGTAAAGTCCGTTCCGTGGCGCGGCTGCCAGCTCTACGACACGCCTGGAATCAACGGCTGGGGCGGTCGCAAGAGCCGCCACGAGTTGGAGGCAGTCGCCAGAAAAGCTGTAGAAACCGCCGACGTAGTCCTGGTGTGCTTCGATACCCAGAGTCAGCAAGCCAGCGAGTTCGCGAAAGTCGCCGACTGGGTGACGCACTACGGCAAACCCGTAGTGGCCGTTCTCAACGTCCGCAACCCACGTTGGCGTCATTCGGCCAGAGTTTCCAGCCAGACCGCGAGGCGAAACATGTCCGAGCCGGTGGCTCAACATGCCGAGAATGTCCGCGTGGAGTTGTCGAACATTGGCTTGAGAAATGTGCCCGTGGTGGCAATCTCCAGCAGACGAGCATTGTTCGCCAGAGCTTCTACTCCCTATCAGGGGCCCGCCACTCAGAACTTTTTGGATGACCGAGACAGGTACGGGACTGACTACCTCGCCCGCTCCTCAAATTTCGCGGCGTTGGAAGGCGTCCTATCCGCGGGCATCACTGCAGGCGGTTCGGAGTTGCGGCTCGAGTCTTTACGAGAAGGCATACGCGCACGGCTCACCGATGAAGCCGACTCGCTCACCGCATTCAGCACCCGCCTCATGGGACGGGCCGCCGAACTCGACGGACTCATTCGGCGAAATCTGGAAGTGCTCGGCTACCTCGAGCCCGAGCAGCGCAGTCTTCACTTGTATGACGACGTTTGGCACAGCGACCTGCTAACACTTGCTGAAAGTTCTCGCGGTGGCCTATACACGGCTCCAGTTGACGGCACTTTTGTGCGTCACGTTCGCAACCTCGTCAAACCACACCTGGCCGAAGCCCGGAGCAAAGCATTGCTGCGGTACAAAACGCTGGAACATAGAGCTTTCACCGAGGGCACTGTGATCGACAAAGAAACGTTTGCTGCCGAGGTGTTCGACACAGACGAAATCGAGCAAGCGCTACAGCGGGTTTCCGTCGACGCTGCGCAATTCTTGGACCGCGAATTGTCCTTGGCCGGACTGGATTTCAGCCTGCGAAGCCGAGAGAATTACACGCAGGCGGACTTCAAAGGAGATGCGGGCGATACCGCCGGCCTGCTTGCGAACATGCTTCGAGGTGCAGGACTCCTGGGAAGCGTTGGGGGCATTGCCGTCCCCTTCCTCCTCGCAGGACCAGCCGGCTGGGTTGCTGGCGTAGGCGTCGGCGTGGCGGCCGCAGTCTTCAGCTGGGCCGGGAGCAAGAAGAGTCGTGATGCTGAGCGCGAAGAGACCGAGGCTCGCGCGAAGGCCGCTCGTGAAAGTCGAGGTGCAATAAACGCATCGTTCGACGAGATCGAACGGCAAGTCGCTTCAGTGGCCGCGGAGGCTGCTTGGACAGCAGCTGCACCACTGCTGCGTTCTGCATTGATCGAGCTCGTCATCTTGAACAATTTGGACACCGACATCGGCATCTTGGCCTCGAACTTGCTCACCCAATCATCAGCTATCCCAGTCTCGCCTCCCCGTCACATGCTCGATGCGGCGTTCAAGAGGATGCAGGACGATTGCGGACGTGGCGACAAGGTTCGGGTTGGGTATTATCTGCTCGGCGAGGACTGGTTCGATCACGACGAAACCCCAGAAAGTTCTCGCGACCCGATCGAACTCAGGGCAGTGAGCAAGCTGCAACACGACTCGGACATCGATGCACTGCACCGCGCCATGGTGGCGTCGTTCACCCACCCTGATCAGGCGTCCGTGGCGGCTTGGCTTTCTCAGGCAGCCACTGCCGCTGACGTCGACGAGGCCTTCACCGCGATAACCGACGCGACCAGAGCAACGACCCGTCCGGCGATTGTCGTGGCCGGCGATTACAGCGCAGGTAAGTCCTCGTTCATCAAACGAGTCTTGGCTGAGTTCGATCGCGACGTACCCGGTTCACTACATATTCGGGCGGATGCAACTACCGACGCAGTTCACAGGTACTCATTGGGACCGGTGGACATCGTCGACACTCCAGGATTTCAGAGTCGACACGCCAGCCACGATGAGCTAGCTCTGACAGATTCGCTTAGCGCCGCCCTGGTAATTGTCGTGCTGCATGTGAATCTACTCATTGGCGACACCACAGCTTTGCGAACGATCGCCGACGGAACCTCCACCGTCTCAGGAAAAAAGCCACGAATACTGTTCGTCGTGAACCGATGTGATGAATTGGGCGTCGACCCGTTGGACTCACCCGAGGAGTATTTCCATCGGCGTGCTCGCAAGCTGGAAGAACTCGCAGCGTCGCTCAACTCCAGCGGTATCGAGGTGTCATCTAAGCTCATTCACGGGGTCGCAGCAGATCCCTTCGGGGGTGTAGGCGCGGAAACGCACGTTACTTCAGCACACTATGACGCCAATAGAACCTGGGACGGCATTCCTGCACTTGTCGACACTCTGCGCAGGTGGATCGACGACGACTTGGTACATGCGACTGCCCTCGCAGCGTTCGATGACGGGGTGTCAGCCCTACTGCGTCTGCGTGAAGAAACCCGAGCCGCCATCGCACACTTCAGAGCAGAGGCGAACAAGCATAACTCGTTGATTGCAGCAATAGACATCTGTCTGGAAGACGCGAACTACCTCAGTCGCTCACTAGAGCTTGAGTTGGACGATGTGCTCGAGCCGCAAGTCACTCAGGCTGTCGCCCGCGTGCGGACGGTCCCAGTTGGCGACGAAAAAGCTCTGGGTATCGCGGTCGGGTCTTGGATCAACGAGGATACGCGGTACGAGATAACGCAACTTATGGAAACAGCCACCGAGAAAGTCAACGATTGGTCCGCGGCGCACGCATCGGCGATTGCCAGAGAAGAAGCGGCAACAGGGTTCGGCGACGACATCGCCATGTCCGCCGTCGCATCCGAGAAGACTGGCGGTGATCCTCTCGGCCAGGCCGCCTGGATCGCCGGCAAATTCGCAGGCTTCGGTGCGCAAGCAGGAAAAGCTCTCGGTCATCGCGATGCGGCGTTGAAAATTGGTCACCTTTTCGGTTATAAGTTCAAACCCTGGGGCGCGATCAAAGCCGGCAAAGCGGTGGGCCGGGTGGGTGTCGTTTTCGGGGTCGTGGCGGCCGCAGCAGACGCAGCTGCATGGGCAAATGACGTGCATAAAGGGCGAAGTTGGGACGACAAGCAAGACGCCGCGGTCCTGCAGATCGAGTCGAACAAGAAAGATATAATTGAGCAGCTAATAGCCGAGGACGAGGGTCCATGGGCATACCTAGCCGAGCGCATTGAGCAAGTTGGTGTCTTGCGCACTCAATACGGCGACCACCAAGGCACAGTAAGATTTGAGGTTTCGGGATTGCAGCAGCGACTGAGTACTACTCAAATTTTGATCGCTGCCGCAGACAAACTACGAAGGGGCACAACGAATGATTAGTCGAATAGATATCGAAGCAGCCAAATCATGGCTGGACGGCTTATCTAGCGGTGTAGTCGGCGAAGGGTTAGCCCACCGCTGGGACCAGTTCGCCGCCACTGACAGACCTGTGGTGACCATCTACGGTTCTTATGACACGGGAAAAAGCTCGCTTCTGCGCCGGTTGCTTATCGAGCTAGGAGAGGTGGTTCCGCCTTGGCTCACAATTAGTGCACGCCACGAGACTTTCGAAGTCAATGAGATCAGCGCCGCCGGATGCGTTCTGCGGGACACGCCCGGATTCGTCACTGGCGGTAAGGATGCCCGCGCTGAAATGAACACCGTGCTTGCCTCCGAAGCGATCGCGTTGACCGACGTCGCTATCGTTGCGCTACCACCACAGCTAGCGACTGCTGAGCATTCGATTTTGCGTGAGCTGGCTCAACAAAATTGGGCGGGCAACTCGCTGTGGTTCGTGATTTCGCGATTCGACGAAGCTGGAGTGGATCCAGACGACGATCCGGAAGGTTACCGGTCGCTCGGCGAGCACAAGACCGTCGAATTGAGAAAAGCACTCAGTCTGGGCGAGGAGGTCCCGGTGTACGTGATCAGTCAAGACTTTGCGCAAATGGCGGGTGCAGATCGAAATCCCGATCCAAGCATCTGGAACGAGACACGGGACTGGGATGGTGTCTCTTCATTGGTAGCTGCAGTGAAAGATCTAGCAAATTCTCAGACACAAAGTATCAGAGAGTCTGCAGCGCAGCGTTTTTGGGGTAATGCTGCACAACGAGCACTGGAACAGCTGAGCAGAGAGCTTCAAAGCCATCTCGAAAACACCGCGGTGAGCGATGCAAGTGAGCAACAGCGCGCATCGTGGCTGGCTCAGGTAGACAGTCTGACTCGCGCTTACGAGGCTGATCTACGTGGGAGGATGGCGGCAGTCATTGGCGATGCGTTGGATAGTCCTGATCCTGCCAAAAGATTTGCCCAGGCGGCGAAAGTCTCTGTCGGCGCATGGCATGCCTCTTGTGAGCGCGATGTGAATAAGCTGCTGCGAACCGTCAGCGAGAGCATGGTCACGAACCGAGCACGTCCGGACTGGGAACGGTTCGATGAGATGGTTGCTTCGCTGCGACGGAAACCAAGCAGCCCTGCCGATTCACTTGTCTTCTCTCCAGTCGTTGGCCAGGTGGGTGCCGCAGTCCTCGATGCGATGCGTGAGTACGAAAAAACGCGAAAGCTGAAGCTTTCACCGGCCGAGAAGGCAGCCCTCGCTGCTGCTGCGGAGACCAACAGGATCGCGGCAGCATCCGCAGGACTGAAGATAGTGGTCGAAGTAGCAAAAATTGGAGAGCAATTCGTGAACCAACAGCGCGCGGCGGCGGCAGCGGTACAACAGCACGCGCTATTGAAAACCGAATTGGCCGCCGCTGGCGAGCAAGCGGCTTCAGTAGCGCTCGGATCGCTCGACGCCATTGCAGACGACGCGCGCGCTCAGATTCGGAATACTACAGCGGATCAGGTCGATCTCCGAGTCAGCTTGCACCACCTGGTCGAGAATCTCCGCTCGAACATCGAGACCGGTACGCGCCTCTTGGGTGGCTGACTAAACGCGACGGGCGCGGACTACCGGGGCCCGGCGTCGGACTGATCCACCTTGCGTTGCATTTGCCCTCACCTACAAATGCTGAGGTTGCACTCAGGAACGCATCAGTGATCGATTTCTGCGGCTCAGGTTCATCGATAGTCCGGCCCCCTCCGTATTTCGCTGCCAGGCTCAGCACGCGGCGGAGCGTAGTTGTACCGATAGCGCATCGGTTTCGTCAGCCACCCCCGAACAAACTCCTCGTCTAATGGCCCAACTGGAAAGGTCGACACAAGCTGGGCTCGATCACCCGTCACCACTCCGTAGACCACCGCAGTCGCTCGGGTCATCGGGTTCGACACATACACCGTGCGCATCCGACTCCGACGGTCGATCACTTCGTCCACGGTGAAGACCGTTCGGCTTCCACCGGGGTTTGTCAAAATCGGCATCGCCTTGGACGCAACACGTTCCATCAACGGCACGTTCGAATAGGTCGGATGAAAGAAGTGCGGAT
Source organism: Rhodococcus sp. NPDC079359 (assembly GCF_040702585.1). NCBI lineage: Bacteria > Bacillati > Actinomycetota > Actinomycetes > Mycobacteriales > Nocardiaceae > Rhodococcus > Rhodococcus sp. NPDC079359. The sequence continues at coordinate 141,602 of NZ_JBFBLH010000008.1, read as the reverse complement.
CAAGCTCGAACGCCTCCGCCAAGTCGGTAGTGAGCCATCGCTGACTCTTCAGCCCGTAAGGAGTGACGACAGTAGACAGCAAGTAGCCGTAGGTATGCATCAGACCGGCGTGCCCGACCGGAAATTCGTACGACCCGGGTGCACCTTCATGAAGCCACGAGAACACCTCAGGGCCGAAGACTGCACCCTGCACGTTGTCATCGATCACGGTCGTCGAGGTCCACAAGGCCATCTGAGCAGGATCCGATTTCGATCCCTCGACTTGATCGGCGAACCATTGCGCGGGCGGCTCGAGCGACTCACGGATAGCCAGCTCGATCTGCGACAACTCCGACGATATGTCGTTCAAGCCTGACTCCAATCTCGGCATCGGTCCCGGCGAAGGACAACCACCCCAAGACCAGGCCAGTGTCGCATCCACCGTTGGTTGATGGCGAGTTTCGGGCCGGTCAGGCACTGATGTGGAGGTATCGACTCAAGTGCTCAACGTGCTCGATCCGTGCCGCGACACGACCCGATCTGCAACGAATCGAGGACCATTGAAACATTGTTCTTAATTCCTGACACCATTGATCTGGCACCCACGTCTTCCCGGCTCTGGCGGTATTCGCAGAACTAGTATTAGCATCGTGAAAAACACAACGCCTGGCGGAGGATCGACGGGCCATTCCAGCTCGGATGACAGCGCGAACCTCACCGGCCATGTGTTTGTCGTCAAGGGCCGACTCGAAGCAGTAGCGTCCGACGTCCTCGTGGTACCGGCCGACTCTCGCTTCCAGCCGGAACGCACGTGGTGGCCCGCGCTCGGGGTCGCGGATACCGCCCCAGCAGCCCACGGCTCGGGTCGTGCACGCCGGTTTCCCCATCCACAGGGTCGACCGACGTGGATTCTCAACGTTGCCCACGACGGAGGCCAGTCAGTTGCGTGGCTCATCGCCGGTCTGAGCGAGGCACTTGAGAAGATTGAAGCCGACCCACCCAAACTCGGAGACGGTCGAGTGAGGCCGCTGATCGCGATGCCCATCCTTGGCGTTGGGTTAGGCGGTTACGAGGGTGTCCGAGGCGGGGTAATTCAGACCCTCCTCTCGCGCACGAGCGAATTCGTCAACGCATCGAATTTCGACGTCGTGTTTGTCGTGGGGAACGCTGCGGACTACGCCGCATTGCAATCGATCAGGCGACAGCAAGAACGCGTAGCCGCCCACCCCGCCAGCGAGGAGCTGGCTACCAAAATTCGAAGCGGCGACGTCGCACTGCTTCTCGGTGCCGGCGTCAGTGTCTCGGCCGGCTTGCCAACGTGGGATCAGTTACTGACGACGATCAAACACGACACGCAGTCTTCGTTGGATGACAAGGACTTCGCCGCAATGAACGTCCTGGACAGAGCGCAGTTGCTCTCGAAGACCACCGGTGATAGGAGTCTGGGGGAAAGGGCAGCGGCAGCCACTGGTGCGAGTTCGACCTACACACCCACCCTCGCGCACTGCCTCTTGGCATCCCTGAACGTGAGCCATGCCGTGACGACGAACTACGACACGTTGTACGAGGACGCATACGAGTCCGCGCATGGAAAGGACTCGATCTCGGTCCTTCCGCGCGAGGACGCAGTGGCCGGACGTGCCTGGCTACTGAAGATGCACGGCGATGTCGCCGACCCCGACAGCATCATCCTGAGCCGGCGCGACTTTGTCCGATATGACTCTCAACGTCGACCTCTCGCCTCGATCGTTCAGTCTTTGATGGCCACAGGGCATCTCGTTGTCATCGGCGCCTCCATGACCGACGACAACGTCCTCCGCCTGGCTCACGAGGTACTCGCGATGAACGCAACCAACAGCCACCAACGCCCTCTGGGGACGGTCGTAACGCTGCAGCCCGATGCGTTGAGAGCGGCCCTCTGGGAAGGCGATTTCGATTATGTGACGGCTTCGAACTCCTTGAAAGTGCAAGTCGCCGCACGAGACCTTGAGATCTTGCTCGACGGTGTTGCGATGTATGCCAGTGACCAATCTCCGTACTTGCTCGATTCTCGGTACGCTGAGCTGCTCGACGTCGACGAGAACCGTGTAGCGGATGAGCTTCGAGAAGTGGCGAGCCGGATACGTTCGTTCAGGTCTACCAACTGGCGTCACCGGTGGGAGCCCTTTCAGAAGGCATTGACGGCGATGGGCGAGGCCGAACCTCCTCGCCTCCAACGTGACCGCTTCAGTCTCTCGTTCCACGATCTGGTCGCCGCCTACTTTTCCGCGGCAGAGCACAAGAACCATGTTGCAGTCCTTCGCGACTACCACAACCTGCGACGCGACATCCTTGCTGATCTATTCGGATGTCCGCTCCCCGACCACGAGCCGAGAGCACCCCGGCGCAGTCCGCAGGGTGATCGCGAATCCGTACTCAGACATGCCCATCAGTGCCTTGAGCAAGCGTCGGCATTGTCGAGCCCGTTCGGGTTCTACATGGAAGGCGCGCCGGGCCCACTCGAATCCAGGCTTCGGTCATCGCACATGCGATCACACAGCTCTGCGGCCGCCGAGTTGAAGATGCAGTATCAGGCGATTTTCGATAGCGCGCTCCGCATCCTCTACCCAGGCGCAGACGGCAAAACGTTCCCGGTATCGATTTTGGCGACGCGCGGGTTGGGCCACGAGCCAACGGATCCCTGGGACTTCAATTGATGTAGAACGTCCCAGTGTGGACTAGGCCTGCGTGCGGAGATACGTTAGGACGCTCTCCCAGTCCGGGTGATCATCGCCACCAAATACTATGAGCTTTCCGTCGAATTCTGCTGCCCCATTGTTGGGCCGGTCGTCGACGAGGAAATCACCTCGGTTGAGATTTTTGTGGTGAGACAAAATCAGTCTCTTGTATGCGGGCGAATCTTTTTCGACACCGAGATGAAGCTGAACCCACAGCACCTTGTCCTGCCAGGCCTGAGGATTCATCCAGGGCGCAGTCGACAAGATGTACGTGTCGAACAAGGTGCTGAGTTCGATGTAGGCATCCACGGCACCTTCCATCGGATCCATTATTGAAAAAATGTGCGGCACTTCGTCGAGACGGCCGTAAAAGTCTTTGAGGTGCCGCTTTTGCAAACGACTGATTCCTGTCTTGAAATCCACAAGGGTGTTATCAAGATCGATGTAAAGGATTTTCTTCTCGGCCACGATTACCTCTTTCAATTTACGGGATGATCCAGCTAAGACAGGTCAATTTATTCGTCTCGCTACGCACCATGGGCCCATCTCTAGATACTTCCGGTCGGACGATCACCCATCGACCAACTCAACGTCTCAACCTCTCGGGAAAGACTTAGATGCCAACGAGGCGCGCCGACCGCCATGGATCATGCTCATCGCAGTAGACAGCGATATTTGTTGGATTCATTGCGCCGGCGGGATATCTGGGCGCAACGACTAATTCAGAATCTTCGACGGTGCGACTGCAGCCGATCGAAGCTTCGCATATCCCCCGAGTCGCTACTACGCGCAACACCCAGAATGACTGTGGCTCGCGCACCCAGCCAATCCCTGACACGTTTACGACTCGGTCGGTTGCAGCTCCCACATCGTAGATACTCGTCCGCGCACTCTTGACGCGGTTACACCAACCACACGCCAGACGCAAATTGCTCAGTCCGCTCGTACCACCAAGTGCCACAGGCTCTACGTGGTCAATCTCGATTACGTGGTCACGCTGTGTCCGCCGGGGGCGGGTAAAGTCCACTAACGCGGGTAGCACGAGTGAACGGTTTGCACCCCCGGAATCCTCTTTTAGAAATTTATCGCGTGCAAACCCGGTAAAGAGATAACCGCACAGGTAGCACCGCGGACTTGGTTCAGCTGCAAACCATAGCGCTGCTTTCTCTCCCCGCGACAGTACACCGCGCTCTTGAGCCTCTTTCCGTATACAAATTCTTCTCCACGCAACGTCGGCTACGACCTGTGCCGCGACCGAAATTTCCGATGGCTGACCAGACGGATAACGCTCTGACAGACGCGTCCTTACTTCAGCGTATACGTGGCCATAGCTTACCCGCCTCTTGTTGATGAAGATTTCGGAGTTCGCGATGCCGTCTACATACCACATTATCCACGTGCGATTAATATCTGATTCCAACAACCAAGCCTTATCGCCTAGGCTTTCCCGAGGGAAACGCCCCTGGGTAACTTTCCTAATTTCGTCAGCTTGCCAGGAAGCCGCTGAGTTTGACCGAAATATCGACACATAGTCTGTCAACTCAAGAGGGTCCATTGAGAACCTCAATCGTATCGAGTTTCGCGGCTATCACATTACCATCCAGGGCATTAACTGATTATGGATTAACAACGCGAAACTCATGGCTTGTAGTTTTCACTCCTTGGCAAACGTACCGGATCTTTCCGGTATTCGAACCAAGTTGTCGCCCATTTTTCACGGACCGCCTTTTGGTCCTTTTTCAGACTTCCCATGCCCCAGTCGCGCGCGAAGTACTGACCATCCACGTCCCTGAGCCAGGCCTCCACTGTCGAATCAACATCATCAAGACTGCTCAGTGTGCGGTCCTTCTCATCAAGGAACTGGAAGTAGTCCGCTGCTAGTATCGTTAAACTAATTTTATTGTAGAGATTGCTACTTGTAGCCCCCCAAGCATTGTTCGCTAGCAAATCATCATCTCCAAAACGAAGACGCATCAAACTGAAAAATCGAACGAATACTTCGCGCCATGGCCCATCTGTGGCTTGCCAAATCTCAAACTGCTCCGCTGCGTCAGACCCCTCCGAAACATATTTAGAATCCGACAGAAGGCGCCGCCGCCACTTCGCCGCATAGTCGTTTTTCTGGTGAAAAAGTCGGCCGCCCTTCAGCTCTCTAAAGATTGACGTGAGACCCTTCAGAACAGTCCACGGAAGCAACCTGTTGGAGTCTTCGACGCCTGTTTGAACTAATCCTTTGAACGGACTCTCGTCTGCTCGCGTAAGGTAGGCCACCGCCTGAGAGTCTTCCAGCCCGATGCCCGCCTTGCGTAGCCGATCTGCAACAGGTTGCAACTCGGCGCGTGAAAGCGAAGTAGACACTATTGTCCCAAGCAGCGCCTTCCCTATTGGTGTCGCTTTCTGGTTGACCACTACAAATTGAAAGACATGTTCACTGGGAGACGGGTCCATCAGCAAAGAGACAGGGAGTATCCGCGAGCGTGCCGACATAATTTTGGCATGCGCGGCGTCTGGGTCCATACCTTCATTAATTGACGCAACTAGCTCGTTCTTACCATCATCCGACGCCATGGAAATTTCCGCAGCGCGAACAGCGCCGCTAAGACGGTGCTGCCCATCCACGAGCACAACTGGTTCCAAATAACCAATCATGGATTCTTTGGAAAAGCCAAACAGGCGATCAGGGCCAGGGCCTGAAATGCGCTCCAAGACACTCTTTCGCGCAACCAGCTCCTGATAAAAATCAACTAACTGCGTCTCCTCGGTGAGCAGCACCTCTGCGACATCGTCCGCGCTCTCTGCATTCGGGCTTAATTCACTACCCTCTGCCTCTGCCTCAGCCTCTGCGGAATTCTCCCCATCAAGTTCAGCGCTTTCAACCGTGTGAACTTTGGCAGCACGCACACTTAGGGTCTCGACATAACTTGCATCGATAACATGTTCCTTCAATTCCGGAACACGTTGCTCCAACTTTCGTATCACTCTAGATATGAGCTCAAGCAGAGACAGCGTTCGTAGATCCTCGCAAACAATCTCTAGTGTGCCGAAGCTTGATCCTTCATCGGCAGGATAAAACGTCACCAAACCTTCGTCCTGAAGCGCACACAGCAGCGGATTTTGAACTACGTTGCGTTGCTCGGTGAAGAATCCTGCCAGTTCCCTCACCCTGGCCGGGGTTTCTTGCCGTTGAAATCCCACCGATTCGCTGTCTTCGAGCTTCCCTCGCTGCGGTACACCCGCCCACTCCTCAATCTCAGGTGCACGCGCGCCAAACAACAGTAGTTGTCGACTGGTGGGCGTTTGCTGCATACGAAGGGCCGGATACCGGTATGTGCGTGTGGTCACAAACGCATACTACAAGGCTGTTCCGACAGCGTAGAGCCGATCGGCTCGGGCGAGCCAACGCTGGCTGCAGTACTTATAGACCCGCTGGTCAAACGTTCGGCGTGCAAGCGAAGTGGGCTCTGAATCTCGCACTGTCCGATCTTCGCTAGACCCTGTCCAACGTAACCTGTTCATCAGCGGGTGTCGGCAGGGGCTACACCCGCATTCGGGCCAACCGGTCCGTGACCTGGTCCCATTGATCAAAGTTCGATAAATGGGACCACGAAAACCTAAGGGCACCTGCGATGCGCTCCTCACTCAGTCCCATCGCAACCAAGACGTGGCTGGGTTCGTAGTTTTGCGAAGTGCACGCAGATCCATTCGAAATCGCGACTAGGTCCTTAAGCGCTACGATGGCAGCCTCGGAGTCCACCCTAGGTACCGAAAAGTTCAACACGTGAGGCATGCTTCTTTCAGCGTCTCCGTTTACTTCGATACCCAGAGGCTCTAACGACGACAACAATTCGCGTCGAATCGCTAAGACATGTTCATTGCGTTTGCCGAAGGCAACTGCTGCGCCGGCAATGGCAGTCCCGAGGCCTGCAATCAAAGCAACCGGAAGGGTGCCGGGACGTAATCCCCGTTCCTGACCACCGCCCACTATCAGAGACTTCAGCGGAGTCCGCCTGTATCCCCGGCGTCTCGCGATAAGCGCGCCTATCCCCTTCGGAGCGAAAATCTTATGACCGGAAATGCTGATGAGGTCAATTCTTTTGTGGTCAAACATATTGTGCAATTTCCCATAGGCCTGAGCACCGTCGACATGGAAGTATGCGTCCATTTGCTTAAGACCTTCCGCGATCTCGACGATTGGCTGCTTTACTCCCGTTTCATTGTTAGCAGCCATAATCGACACCAGAAGGGTATCCGATCGCACTTGATCTATCACTGCGTTATGGTCTACCCACCCGCCGGGCGTCGGTGCGATGGTACTGACCTCGAACCCCCGACGTTCAAGCTCTCGAATCGGTTCCAGTACCGCCTTATGCTCGATTTGCGAGGTGACGATATGCATTCGGCCCGAAGCACGTCCCGCCTCCTCTAAACCCAGGATTGCAAGATTATTGCTCTCGGTGGCACCGCTGGTGAAGATGACCTCGTCTGGGCTTGCGCCTGCTGGTGCCGCGACCTGCTCACGCGCCCGATTGACGCGTTCCTTAGCCCGTTGACCGTAGGTATGCGTGCGGCTGCCGGCGTTGCCGAAGTCTTCCTGGAGGTAGTGGATTACTTCTGCGAGCACCGCAGGATCGATGGGTGTCGTCGCATTGCAGTCCAAGTACACCGGAGCAGCTAAGCCTGCGTCGATCGACCGAACAGAGTTGTCGGTACCCGGAGCTATCGTCATGCCGGTGACTGTACGCGAAAATATTGCTTGGTGTTCGTTAAACTAGGCGTGTTGTTCGGATGTATAGTTCCGTACATCAGCGGCCAACGTTTGGAGAGACATGGTCAAGCAGTCAAGCTCGGTAGCTCGAAGCCCAGGCTTCGAGTACGTCTTCCCTGCCATCCGGGGTGTTCAAGCCGGGCGGGGCTACTTCGTGACGATGTGCCCCTTGAGACTAATACCGCGTCTGTTCTTGTTCGACGACGAGGAGCTCGTCCCAGAGATGCGTGCGCAGCGCACGCTCAACAAGGCGCGGGTACCGGAGATCGCTCGCTACGTGGTCGAGAACCCGGACAGCTACGTCTTCTCAGCTCTGACAGCGTCGGTCGACGCCGACGTCACGTTCGAGCCCTTCGGCGGCGGTGGACCGAACGACCGCATCGGCACGCTTACCATCCCTATGTCAGCGAAGTTCGTGATCAACGATGGCCAGCATCGCCGAGCGGCGATCCAGGAGGCTCTGAGTCAGAACCCAGACCTTGGTGACGAGACCATCGCTATCGTGATGTTCCTGGATCTCGGGCTCAAGCGTTGTCAGCAGATGTTTGCAGACCTGAACAGGTACGCCATCCGGCCCGCAAAATCGATCAGTGTGTTGTATGACCACCGAGATGACCTGTCCGCCATCACGCGCGTCGTTGTCTTCCAGTCCGACTTCTACAACGATCTGACAGAGACCGAGTCGAGCAACTTGGCAACCCGTTCGCGGAAGCTGTTCACACTGTCGGCTATGTACAGCGCAAACCGCGCACTTCTAGACGGTCTCGATGACACCAGTTTCGATCAAAAAGTCGAGATGGCTCAGGTCTTTTGGGACACCGTCTCGAAGTACATCCCCGAGTGGACTCAAGTTCGCCAACGCGAAGTCAGCGCCGGCGAAATCCGCAGGGACTTCATACACAGCCACGGCATCGTATTGCACTCACTCGGCAAGGTCGGCAACACCATCCTGCGGGACACACCTGACAAGAAGAAGTGGCCAAAGATCCTGAAGCAACTCGGAGACATCGATTGGCATCGATCGAACTCGTCCGTATGGGAGGGCCGGGCAATGTCCGGTGGTCGCGTCTCGAAGAGCGCCGGCAACGTCTTGCTGACAACAGCGCTCATCAGAAGAACCTTAGGAATTCCGTTGCCAGCCGACGAGCAGCGCGCCGAAACCGCATTTAATGGAGGAGACAAGTGACCATCAACCTACCGATCCGACCGCGATCTGCGTTCGACGACCTAGGGCTGTCGGGCACGATCGACGAGTTGGTTGAGCAAACTCAAACTCTCTACCTCGAAGACGGTATCCCCTGGGTCATCGGTTATTCAGGTGGTAAAGACTCAACCGCTGTACTGCAGCTGGTTTGGATGGCCATCGCTGGCTTAGAGCCTGAGAAGCGGACCAAGCAAATTCATGTCATCAGCACCGATACATTGGTCGAGAACCCCATCGTTGCGGCGTGGGTCACGCACTCGCTGGAGACGATCAAAGCCGCTGCCACTCAACAGGGTCTGCCGATCGAACCTCACCGTTTAACGCCTGCTGTCGCGGACACATTCTGGGTCAACTTGGCGGGTCGCGGATACCCCGCCCCACGTCCGAAGTTCCGTTGGTGCACAGAGCGACTGAAAATCAAGCCCTCCAACAGTTTTATCATCAACATGGTGAAGTCCCACGGAGAAGCAATACTGGTCCTGGGCACGCGTAAAGCTGAGAGCTCGGGTCGGTCTCATCGAATGTCCGAACTCGAATCACGTCGGGTACGAGATCTACTCAGTCCCAACGACTCTCTTCCCAACTGCCTGGTCTACTCGCCTGTTGAGAATTGGTCCAACGACGATGTATGGACTTTCCTCATGCAAACCAAGAACCCATGGGGATACTCGAACAAAGAGCTTCTCACCATGTATCAGGGTGCCTCGTCCGATGGCGAGTGCCCGCTGGTCGTCGACTCCTCAACCCCCAGCTGCGGTGATAGCCGGTTCGGTTGCTGGACATGCACACTGGTCGATAAAGACAAGTCGATGTCAGCGATGATTCAGAATGACGAAGAGAAGGAGTGGATGCTTCCACTCTTGGAGCTTCGTAACGAACTTGATGTAGCCGATGACAGACATCTCCGCGATTTTCGCCGTATGAACGGGAGCGTCCAGCTCTTCCACGACCGGACCATCCCGGGCCCGTACACGCAAGAGTCACGCGAACGATGGGTACGTAAGCTACTCGAAGCTCAGACTTGGATTCGCGCAAACGGGCCGAAGATTGTCGAAAACCTTGAGTTGGTGACACTTCCGGAGCTTGAGGAAATCCGTCGGCTGTGGGTAGTCGAGAAGCATGAGTTCGAGGACAACCTGCCCGTCATCTATCGCGAAGTGACTGGCGAGGATTTCCCTGGACGGCCACTCGACGAGCATCTCCCCCTCGGTCCAGAGACTGTCGCCATCCTCCAGGAAGTCGTGGGCGACGACAGACTACATTTCGAGCTCGTACGCGAGCTGCTCGACATCGAGCAGCGACACCGTTCACAAGCCCGCCGTGCCGGTCTCTTCGACTCTCTGACGAAGGCGATGCGCAGAGGTTTCTACGATGACGAAGACGACGCCCTTAACCGTGCCAACAAGCGTCGAGACGCAATCGAACGTGAGAGCGACTCCGACACACCCAGCGATCTCGACATCGCAGCGGGGTACGTCCGCGCAGTTCCGACAGGGGCAACAGAGTGATACTCGATCAGCTGGTCTTGCAAAACGTCGGCACCTTCGCGGCGAGACACAAGATCGAACTCACGCCGAAGTCATCGACCAAGCCAATTATTTTGGTAGGGGGATTAAATGGTGCTGGCAAGACGACCATTTTGGAGGCAATTCACCTTGCGTTCTACGGAACGCTGGCCCAATCGACAGGGCGTCGAACCGGAAGCTACGAAAACTACCTCCGTAGCCTGGTGCACCGCGGTGCCGCTCACGGCTCGACTTCAGCGGTAGAGCTCGAATTTCGAGCCAACCAGCAAGGAATCGAGCACAGATACCGCGTGATGCGTTCGTGGGAGGGATCGAAAGACCCCGTACGCGAACGCCTCGAAGTGGAAGTGGACGGGGTTGCGGACAAGGCCCTGACCTCGACGTGGGGCGAACACGTCGAAACCTTCCTGCCACGCGGTATCGCGGGTCTGTTCTTCTTCGACGGTGAGCAAATCGAGGCCCTGGCCGACATGCAAAAATCGCGCGAAGTACTCGGATCGGCGTTGTCCACTTTGTTGGGACTCGATCTGGTCGAGCGACTCGCTACCGATCTGGCCGTTTTGAGACGCCGGCACCGAATGAATCAGATACCTGAAGCCCTCAAGGCCAAAGTGGCAGAGAAAAAGGACGCGGCGTCGAACTCTCGACAGGTAGAAGAGACCACTGTCGAGTCGCTGGCATCCGCCAGGGTCGAGTTAGAGCGCGCGGAGAAGCTTCACTTTGAGCTCACCGAGCGATATCGGTCGACCGGAGGTGAACTGCTCGACAAACGTGTCGCCACCGAAAGTTCCGCGGAGCTGCACCGAGAATCTCTCGACCAGATCGAGGCTGAACTGCGAGAGGAAGCCGCCGATGTCGCTCCTTTACTTCAGATCAGCGACCTACTCAAGGGGCTGGAACGGCAAAGCCTGGCGGAAGTCAATGCTTCAAATCAGCGAATAGTCGCAGACGCTCTCGTTTTGCGGGATCAGGCGATCGTCGACATGCTCTCGACTGCCAGCGTCGACACCTCTGCCTTGGACACCATCGCCCTGTACATGTCAGAAGATCGCACACGTCGAGAAGCCGAAGGAACGGTCCCTCAAGTCACCGGCCTTCAGAGCCCATCGAGTATCGCGTTCTTGAGAGAATCAGCGCTGCCGGCGGCCCGCAGAAGGCTGGCATCGCTTCTTGAGCGTCGACGCGCGACACGTGCCGAGCTGGATCAGCTCGAACGCGTTCTGGTCGCCATGCCTGATCCTGAGTCCCTTCAGGAACTGAAGGGTGACTTGAACGACGCTTCCTCTGACCTTGTGCGTAAGCAAGCGACTCTTCAAATGGTCCAGGAAGCACTCACATCAACCAGAGCAGACAGAGTCAAAGCTGATGCAGCGTACGAGAGTGAACTAGACCGTCTCGCACACGCCGAGCTATCCACGGATGACGACACTCGGATCGTCACTCACGTAGACAAGGTCAAGGAAACCCTCGAGTCTCTTCGTGGTGCCGCCACGCGCCGATACCTGGGAAGGATTGGGGAGCTAGTCCTCGAAGCGCTGCAACGACTACTTCGCAAAGAGTCCCTCGTGGCTTCCGTGAACATCGACCCCGATACCTACACAGTCGAACTTGAGGGGAGAGACGGGAACGTACTTCCCGCCAACCAGATGTCTGCTGGCGAACGTCAGCTACTCGCGGTCTCGCTGCTCTGGGGCTTGGCGCGGGCGTCCGGACAACCACTACCTGTTGTCGTCGACACGCCGCTGGGCAGGCTGGACGGATCCCATCGGGGCCACTTGGTCGACCGGTACTTCCCGTATGCAAGCCATCAAGTCATCCTCTTGTCGACGGACACTGAGATCGACGAAATTACCTATGCGCGAATCAAAAAATTCGTGGGCCGCGCGTACAGACTCGATTTTGACCAGGCAACGAACTCCACGTCCGTGCTGCCCGGCTACTTCTGGGAGTAACTAAAGTGCCACTCGAACATGTTCGCTTGTCCCAAACCGCCCGCGACCAACTAGTAACACTCAAACGGCGTACCAAGATCGAGCATTGGAACGTTCTCTGCAGGTGGGCTCTATGCCGCTCCCTAGCCGAGCCGGCGGTGCCCCCCGCCATCCGACTCGTTACCGACAGCAGCGTTGAAATGACATGGAAGGTGTTCGCAGGTTCTCATGGAGACACGCTGTGGGCGCTAATGAGATACAGATGCCATCAAGATGGACTGCCGCTCGACGAGGACACTGTTGCCAACTATTTCCGATTGCATCTTCACCGGGGAATCGGATACTTGATTGGTGACACCCGTTCTTCGGACATCGGGGGGCTGGTCAAGCTTGCGCTGACAGAGTAGGTCATTGGTATGCATCTGGAGAACGTTGCTAGGCACAGGACCGCCATGGCGCGAACAGCCCTGTCCAGGCCTGTAGAAACCGCCCTTGCGGACCACATCCTCACCGCAGGTATGTCGTTCTTCGACTACGGGTGCGGGCGGGGGGACGATCTTCGCGGCTTGACTGCTTTGGGTTACCAGGCATCCGGCTGGGACCCTGGCCATCGTCCTGAGGCAGTCAGATCTTATGCAGACGTGGTCAACTTAGGGTTCGTAGTCAACGTGATCGAAAACCCCGCTGAGCGGCTAGACACAGTCAGGTCCGCCTGGGGGCTTGCGCGGCGAGTTCTGATCGTCTCCGGGCGACTCGTCTGGGAGGCACGACATCTAATAGGCCGTCGCTTTGCCGACGGGATAATTACACAGTCTGGAACATTTCAAAAATTCTACGAACAAAACGAATTGTCGAACTGGATTGAACAGGCGCTGGGCGAGAAGCCCGTCGCCGCGGCTCCCGGTATTTTCTACGTTTTCAGGGACGAAGTAGATGAACAACAATTCCTATCCAACCGAGTGCACACGTACCGTCCACGCGTGCAGATTGACCCTCACGTCACATACGAGCAGAACAGCGAGCTGCTTAAACCCTTGTTCGAATTCATGTCTCGGCATGGCCGCTACCCGAAGAATGGCGAACTTGAACTCGATCATGAGCAGAACATAAAAAAGCAATTTCAGACGCTCGGCCGCGCAATGAATTTGATATACAAGGTCACGGAAGATGGATACTGGGATCGGGTTCGATCGCAGTGCAAAAGCGAGCTCGTTGTCTACGCCGCCCTCTCGCGATTCGGCCGTAGACCCAAATTCAGCAGCCTAGGAAAAACTTTGCAGCGCGACATAAAAACTCATTTCAATACCTATCGAGAAGTCACCACCCTCGGCGATCGCCTCCTCGCCTCCTCGGGCAACACGACGTTGATACTGATGTCAGCTCGCAGCTCAAGGGTCGGGAAACAAACACCCTCAGCACTCTATATTCATCGTAACGCCATAGCGGAGCTACCTCCACTGCTTCAGGTCTACGAGGGGTGCGCGCGGGTCCTGTCTGGGAATATCCCGCGGGCCAATATGATCAAGCTTTCGGTCCTCAAACCACAGATATCTTTCCTGACCTATCCCGATTTTGAAGCCAACGCACATCCGACACTCGCGAGTGCAGTGACTGTCAACCTGCGGGATCTCTCTGTGGATTGGAGGGACTACACCCGATCAACCAATCCCCCACTCCTTCATCGAAAGGAAGAATTTGTGAGTGCCGACGACCCGAGACGCGCGCTCTACCAGAAATTGACCGCCTCCGAGGTGCGGGCAGGACTGTACGAGCGCCCCGAGCAGATCGGCACGCTCGATGGATGGCGACGAACATTGGAACTGAAGTCGAAGATTGTCCGAGGACACCGCTTGTTCAGTCAATAGATGCACATCTCTCGACGCCCCACCCACCACCTACGTTCCCGCGAGAAGGTCTTCTATGCTTGCCGGCCCAGCAATTTCTTCGCCCGACAAAGCCTCGTTCACCAATGAGCTCACCACTAAATCGACCGGGTGACTTCGCGTGTTCATCAGTTCCTGAATGTATTCCAGTCCACCGTGTACATACCGCTCAAATATCTCAACACGCTCTTGTAGGCGCGAGTTATCCAAGATCTCTGCATCGTCGACGCCCTCGCCTGCCATCCGTGAACGAATCGCAAGCATGGACACCAAGGCATCACTAAACGCAGGTACGGTCAGGGTCTCATATCGAATCGGGTCCCCAGCAGCCTCGCCGACCGGAGCGGATCGATCGGCCTTGAACCCAACACTAGCGGCAAATAGCAAGACATCACGCATGGTCGGAAAAAACGCTTCATGACGCATTTCTTGAATCAGCGCTTCGTACTGACGAGGCCGACGAACTCGTACATCAAAACTTGTTGTCATGATCCAATCTCCTCAAAAGTCGAAAAATTCGCTGAAGCTCCAGAGCGGATATAGCTATGATTCGAACCATCGATCTCGAGGTCCTCCGAGACGTCACGAGTCGAACTGGAGTTCATTACAACCACCCCTAGGTTACTCACGTGCGAGCGGAGCTCCTTGATCACGTCACCGAGCCCCTGGCTCTTACTCACCAACACCACCAGCTGAGGTGCCATGCGCGCCAGAGCCCGAGCGACCTCCTTCTGGTAGTTGCGATCCAGGGAACCGAATGCGGCATCCATCACGATCGGGTAGCTCCCGGAACCTTCAGACGAATCTCCCTCAGCTCTACCCTCGGTGGGAATCTGACGGGCTAGCTTCGACACAGCAGCGACAAACGAAACGCTCAGAATCTGATTCTCACCGGTCGACTTCGGAACCTCCATCTCCACGCCATCGACATCTTGGTACAACGTCAGCTCGAAGTCTGAACTCAGTCGGGGCGTGTATGGCTTAACAGATATTCCGCGAAATATGTCTTGAAGCTCTAGCTCCAATCGACGGCGCATCTCCGTCGATCGAATCTCTCGAATCTCTTCAAGCGCTTTCTGGACGCCCTGAACGAGATTTACCCGATCGCGGGCCTTACTCGCATGCTCATCCTTGAGCTCAGCTTGCGACAGCTGACTTTTGAGTGATTCCAGACCCGAGGAGAGATCCTGCATTCGGCTTCGTTCGACGGAACTGCCGCTGACACAACGTTCGATTCGGCGATCGAGATCGAGTCGCTTTGCCGACAGAGCTTTGACGTCCTCCAGTTCCGAGTCCGCAAGCTGGCCAGCTAGCTCCGAAACCCTCGCCTCGAGCCGACTCACGTTTTCTTCAGCGTCGTCTACCCGAATCGTCGCCTCTGCCATTGCAGATCGCAAAGCGTCGCGAGCAGCCTTCATTTCCGGCAACTTGCCATTGAGTTCTTGCCAAGCTGTCTCGACGGCTTGCAGGCCAGCCCGTTGCCGCCACTCCTCGACGCTAGAGCGGGAGGGGGATCCGATCTCGAGCGGCGCGCCGCAAATGCACTTGTCGTGCTTGAGAAGCTCGTCTACGAATTCGCGCTTCAAAGGAGCCGGCAGAGCTCCTTTGCGATACAGCGAAGAAGCAACTAGGGAGGTTGTTTCCACAATTTCGCCAGTGAACGCCAGAAATCCCCGGGTGGCGATCAATTGCCCAAGAGCTTCGCGTGCGGCCTCACGCTCCAACCTGAACCGTTCGAGTTCACCCTCTGCATTATTCCGTTCACGTTGCACGTGCGCTACGCTTTCGTGCTTGCTCAATACTTCGATGACGCTGTCACGTTCTGCCCTGTAGCTCTCGACTTCTTGATCAGCCGCTATAACCGCCGCCTCGTGTCGATCCAGCTGATCTTCCGCTTCGTCAATCTTCTGCTGAAGTTCGCTAGCGACCTCACCACCACGGTCTCTTACAGCCGCAGAGAGCTTTCGTGACACTTTGGGCAGGTGCTCGATTGCGCGTTCGACGTGTTTGATATTCAGCAAGGCCTTGATATCCTGCTGTATCTCAGCGTACGAACCTTTTTGCACCAGCTTCTCGATTCGTTCTCCGTTAAAGAAGAAAAATCTACTGATGCCTTCGGGAAGAATTGACGATACCATCTCCTGCGGGGCTCTCACCTCGCTTGACATTCCGGAGGCATCGATAATCGAGAGCGTTAGCTCCGGGTTCGACGATCCTGGCTGATCGTCTGATTCCTTAACCAAATCGGCGTGGCGCACCAAACGGTAGGCCCGTCCTCCGTGGTCGAAGCCGAGTTCAACCGCTACGGTCACGGCGGAGCCACTAGGCGCTGCTCTCCACACGGTGTCTGTTGCGAGCCTCTGCTGTACCTCAACGTCCTCGGACATCGACCCATATAAGGCCCATGTGAACGCATTTAGAAGCGTCGTCTTTCCTGAGCCATTGGCGCCGAAAAAGAGGCTGACCGGCTTCTCTACCGTCGAACTGAGATTGAGCCTCTGCAAACCTTTGAACTGCCGAAAGTTCTTCAGTTCGATATATTGCAACTTCATGGAATTATCTCCTTCACTGCAAGCAGTATCTCATCGGTAGGCTGCGCGGCGCGTAAATGCAACTTGGATCGCTCTATTTCCAGAACACGCTTTGCGAGCTTTCTCTCCACTGAACTTAACTCCTGCAGCACTTCCTGCTCGGTGCGATTCGACATGTTGCAATCACCCTTCCTGTGAGATAGATCGACATCAAAGATCCATCAACCGATACTGCATCTTGATCGGGCGGAGAACTTCAAGAGTTTCGTGATAGTTCTCCGATATTTTGGCGAACTCATTTACACGTGCCAATTCACGGACCATCAAATTACGTTCGACCGTGAAATCTATCGGCGTTCCCGCAGGCGGGGTCGCGATGTAATCGTAGATTGTTGCTCGCGTCTTTCCTTCCGCGCGCCTTAAAAGCCTTCCCCGTCTCTGTATGAATTGCCGAGGGTTAGTACTGCTAGCCAGCAGATATCCAATTTTGGCGTCAGGAATGTCGACGCCCTCGTCCAGACACCTCATCGCCACCAGTACCCGCAAATCGTCACCACCGCTGAATCGCTCGATGAGTTCCGCACGCAACCGACGGGGCGTTTCCGACGTGTAGGTGTGCGCATGTAGACCCATCTCGCCTCCCACCATAGACATAACCTCGCTGATCTGCCGCTGTCCGGTGCCCTCGTCGTCGTCCATATCTCGAGGCGACGAACCCTCAGCACAGTAAATCAGCTGAAACCACTCATTCCGCATGTCGTCCACATCTTGGTGCAAAGCCTCGATTTTCCCTAGAGCGTGCCCTAGAACGGCTGACCTCTTTCGCAGTAGTGCGCCGAGCGGCGAACTAGTGTCAACCGAATCCGTCGACTGACCGGCCCGCAACATTCTTCCGATTTTCGTCGTAATTTCGGCATAAAAACTGTATTCTTCCGGCCTCAATTCGACCAGCCGCGGATGGTAGACGTACGGACAGAGAGCTTTCAGCTCATATATTGCCTTCTCAATGCCGAGCTCGTAAGCGACTGGACCAAAGTAATCGAGAAGACCTTCGGTACCTTCGTCGTCGAACCACCGCTCAGGCGTGGCAGACAACGCAAGTCTGTAGGCTGCGTTCTCCGGCAATAGCTTCCGATATGTAGCCGATCCAAGGTTGTGCGCTTCGTCGGCCACGAGCATGAGCGGAATATCGATTCTCGACAAAATCGATTGGAATTTAGCGCCGGAGAACGAAGCGTTCGTGGCGACCAATACGACAACTTGCCGACGCCCAAGGCGAGCAGAGGCGAGCCGTCGTTCTACCACCGGCAGCCAGGTATTGCTACTTTCGTAGACCCCTACGGCATCGACCCCAAACAGCTGAACGTCGTCGATCCACTGATCGACAAGCGCCTGCAGCGGGGCCACAATCAGCAGCACTAGCGGACGCTCTTTTTGATTTTCGACATTTGCAACCTGCGCGGCGGCGAAGAGAGCAGTCTTGGTCTTACCAGTGCCGGTGGCCATCTTCAACGTTCCTCGCCCCCTCTGACGAAGCCAGGCGACCATTGCATCCTTCTGATACTGCCGAGGTTGAAGACTGGCAGGCGGGCGTAAAGTTCCGGCAGAACCATCGGGGTCAGTCACCTCCGCGGTAGTCCCGGCAATAAGTGCGCTCACGCCCCTCTCCCTCGCAATTTCAACCAGGCGTTCTTTCGCTACAGCCGGGAAGTCCACGACTGTCAGATTCTCGGTCTCGTTGTTCCACAAACCGTCGAAATCAGCTTCTAGTCGAAGCGCACGCGTTCCGTCTCCGGGAATCCACCCGCGATAAACTTCCACCGACTCGAAGTTGTTGACCAATCCGCCAATTGTCTCGTTGGAGCTTCCCGTGAATGCGACAAGATCGCCAAAACGGTCACGCACTATGCCAATCTTTTCGTGGTACAGACCGATTGGAAACTGGCCGTCTACGAACGCGAGTTTGAGATCAAGGCGCTTCTGGGCAATCAGCGTCCCAATCACACTCAAACCGTCTAGTAGATCCGAACTGAGCTCATTGGTCATTTCGCGCTGAAGACTTCGCTCGATCACCAACCGCCGATCGTACCCGCGAGTAATATCTTCGACGTCGTCCGGACTGAGATGCGGGGATGCAATTATCCGTATACGACCCCCGCCGCCGACTATTGAGTCGATTCCTGACGCAAGTAGTTGCAGACTGGCAGAAGTGAAGTAACCCACTGCGCGGCTGTACGAAACCGCGTTGCATAGAAGGGGTATGTAGAAGTCCGCCACTACCCGCTTACTGTCGCTCCTGTAGCGAGATTCGATTTCAATCGAGCGGAAACCGTCACTGTTCTTGCCGCGGTCCATTCAAAAAGCCCCGGTACGATTACAGCTACGCGAAGCTGTAGCACTGGAAAATCTTGACGGCACAGTGCCGCACTTTATACCACTTATCGATGCCGAATTAGAGTTGATCATTGCACGTAGTACCTCTTCCTGTGCCGCAGCGGCCCGCGTTTGCGCCGTGTGGCTCACAGCAAGTCCAATATGTCGTCAACCGACGGTGGTATACCTTCGGACCTGCGTGTCGTTGATGGCTCCAGTTCCAAGCAATCTCGCGACTTTAGGAGTAATTCTGCTACATCGCTATCACCGCGGTCTGTATACGCGCCGATGATACTGCTGACGGGAACGTCAGGAGCCAAGCCGATCGCGGACGCCACAGCAGTTCGTACGCTTATTCCGTTCCGGTCCTCGGGTGAACCAATCAGCGCCAGCACATCGGAGAGTGGGTCTCCAGTTAGTTTTTTTATAGGTTCGACATTGAATGACGCGTCATCGTTGATAACCAGGAAAGCGTCAGTCCCCTCGGCCACATGAGGTTCGAGCAGAAATCGGCGAATAGTACCAAATGTCGGTTGTATACCCATCCAGGAGACGGCTTGGGGCCCCAGCCGGGACGAAAGCTGAACTGTCTCGCCATGGGCGATATCGAGAATGCCCGCTATCGCCCTAGGGGCGACCGAACCACTTCCTCTGTGGTGTTCTTTAGTGATGACCACGCGATAGGCCCACCCGTTGTCGCGCCGCATCAGACGGCGCGTCTCGTGCGGACGCTTCCTGACCTCTGGATCCCCCTCGGCAAGTCTCACTACGCCCGCCCGTTGCTCGAACGGTGCAGAGGATGCATATGCGGAGACACTGGAAGCGCTTACGCTGAATTTTCCAGAAATCTCATGGATGAGGTCCGCCAACTTGACCTGGCCGTTGTTCTTCGATATTTGCTCTATTATCAGCGAACGGATATTTGTGTATTTCTGCAATCCCCACTCTCGCAGAGCCCAAAGATCGCGATCAACACGATTAAACCTGCTGTCGAGCGCAAGGGCGTTACGAAGCGACGAGGCGCTTCGTGGGTGGATGAACCGATCCACCAGCTCTTGCGCGCTCAGCGCTTCCCTATGCAGTGACAGAATTGCTGCCGCGTAGTCGTTAACCGAGCTGGTCCGAGTTAACACATATTCATCTTCAACGACGTACCCGCAATACGTTAGCCAGGCGCGAGTCGTGACGTCACCTGACTCCCCGTCACAGCCAAGACCCGCTCCGGCAGCCTGGAGGCCAGCTACCCCGTAGTCGTCAACGATGGTCACAAGGTGGCTGCCTGTTGCTTCACGGACCGACGCAACGTCCGGCACTGCGCACCATCCATCCCTGACCTCAACTGCCCTGCTGAGACGCTCAAGAACCCGCCAAGCAGGCACGTTAATTCCGGGTACGGACTCGCCAAGTGCAGGCAAGAGTTGCACGATGTCGTCCATTGAGCGGACCAGACCGATCAAACCTACCCATGCATTTACAGAATCCTTCAAGAGCTCGTTTTCGGACAGCACGTCACCCAGAATGGAGCGGGCCTTCACCTCGATCTGTCGCATACGTTCCCTCGTCACCGCGAACCTACGCCCCAACGAATCAAGCGTCTCGGCTTCATCAGCAAAAACACGGCTGCAAAGCACTGCAATGGACCTGTCGTCCATTTGCGCAAGCTCGTCGCTTATTATTGATGCAAGTGTGCGAGAAGTCTGCGACGAGGCTATATCGGACACACGAATAGATTGAATACGCCTGTAAGCATCGATGATCCACTCAGGGGCCCAACTCGGCATCGCACCATTGCGTAGCGGTTCCAGATCCGAGAGACCAACTGAGTAGAACCAGCGGGAGAGCAGGGTCAGGTCGTTAGTGATAGAGCTAGCCCAACCAGACGGCAGTTGTTCAACTTGCGGCGGAATATGCGCAGTACTTCCGGGGACGACATCCACCTGGCCCGGGACCGCGTGAGCCAACGATGTGTCGGCCAATCTAAATATAATATCGGCTACAGTTGTCAGACCAACATTTCGCCAATCCAGGATTGTAGATAGTTCGAGCCCGCGAACATCATCAGTAGTCACCACGCCGTTACGGGCGAACACGTTTGCTGCGCGCGGCGTCAAACCGATGCTAGCCACGTCAAGTCCGCTAGGGAGAGCCGGGAACAATGCCCCAACAGTCCAGCTCCATTGCTTTTTCATCGCGAGCGAACTGATTTCACGGAGTCGTTCCTCCCGCGCATCCGTCCCCTCTTCTTCCACAGGACGAACCGACCACGCCGTCTCAAGACGGCCGGGGGGCTGGCCTAGCCATGGGAAGACATCAACCCAGCTCTGCGACTCCCCGGCACCGGGTTCCGCGTCGAGAACATCGTTGTCCATCAACCAGGCCCTTCACTCTGTTTTTTCGTACTGACAGGTCTAATCGCCGCAAGGCTGCCGACTGTTTCACCGCGCTCATAATTCTGCAGCCCGAACATGCTGCCACCTGCGCAGTAACTAGAAACCACGGAAGACCAGCTCTCGGTGCAGACGCGTCACCCGGAATCCCTCGCAGATGTAAACTTCGCCGTTGCCTCGATCGCTCTCTGTCGCAAATGCGCTACAGCATCAGCCGTGACACCGCACAGCTTCGACACCTGCACCACCGTTCGAGGTGGCTGGCCAGCTAAACCGAAAAGTTCGACAATCATGTGGGCCTCATCTGCAGGCAACGTCGCG
This sequence comes from Rhodococcus sp. NPDC079359, assembly GCF_040702585.1. Classification (NCBI taxonomy): domain Bacteria; kingdom Bacillati; phylum Actinomycetota; class Actinomycetes; order Mycobacteriales; family Nocardiaceae; genus Rhodococcus; species Rhodococcus sp. NPDC079359. The sequence goes on along the minus strand of NZ_JBFBLH010000008.1, from coordinate 119,985 downwards.
GCATACCGCAGCATCACATCGATCTCACCAGATGTACCGATCGGCTCTGGCGCGTCCGTTGGCACAGCGGTCAAACTTGACGGGGCGGCAGGCGAGACCGTGGCTCTATGCTCTTGGCCTCGGGATTCAGATACTTCAGCAGCGGCAACAGGCTCGTTGGACGTCGGCTGCTTGGAGGGAACGCGCACCGGTACCGGGCTGGGTTCGACGGGTCGCGTCAACCATTCCGTCAGTAGCGCCGGGGCTTGTGCGATCGGAACATCCACTTGCTCGTCGGCAATGTCGAGCAGCTGCTCCAAGAACGCCTCGTGCGCGCCAAGCGAAGGATCTTCCATGGTCCCCGGCACGTACATGATCACGAATGCCGCTGCCCGGTCTCCGGGCTTGAGCCGCAGTATCCGGCCCATACGCTGAATCATCTGCCGACGGGAGCTGCTGCTGGCGATGATGACGCCGACATCGACGGCGGGCACGTCGATTCCCTCGTCCAACACCCTGGGTGCGACTAGGTTTGTCAGGGCTCCGCTGCGGAACTGTTGCAGCACGCGGGTTCTGGCCAGTCGATCGAGGCCGCTCGAATAGGCACTGGACTGCACGCCGTGCTCACGCAGAACGGCCGAGCCGGCCTCGGCCGACGCCTTGGTCTCGGAGAACACGATCGACCGATCCGACTTCGCCAATGCCGGTGCCAACGTCCCGAGCGCCTGAATCTTGCCCTGACAGTCCGCCAGCAACGACCGTCGCTTGCTGAATGCCGATAGGTACCGGCTGGCGAGTCGCCCTTCCGGAAGATCTCGTTGTTCCGCCAGCTTCGTCACGGTCTTCATGAACTCGCCGAAAGGCGATGCGACACAATCGTATTTAGTGATGAGACTCGTGCGCGCATCTCGTGCGATCGCATCGTGTTCCTCGAACTTGGTACGTTCTTCTGGCGTGAACTCGATGGCAACCGTCATCACGCGGACGGGAGCAAGGACGTTGTCTCTCCGCCCACGGGCAAAGTCGCATCCTGCGATAGTCGTTCGAAAGTACGGGAGGATGTGCGTGTCCACACCTTCGTCCTGACGCTCCAGCGTGGCCGTCAAACCGAGGCGATGGTCGAACCTATCGGTGAACACCCTGGCGAACCCATCGGTGCCATAGCGGTGGACTTCGTCCGCGATCATCAAGGCACCGGGACGCGGCTGAGGGGCACCCTTCATGATGGCCGACTGAATGGTGGTGATCAGAACGCTGCTATGCCGAAAGTCATCCCGATGCCCGTTCCCCCGCCTACCGACCGATACCGACGGAAGCTGCTGTTTGACCTCCGAGTGCCACTGCTCGAGGAGGTCGATGGTCGGCACAACGACAAGGACCTGCTGGTTCAGGCTCCGCGCCGATACGATCGCGGCGACACCGACACGCGTTTTACCAGTGCCGGTGACCGCTTCGACGATAGCGCGATTGCCAGCCCCTCGCCAGGCCTCGAATGCTTCCTTTTGCCAAGCCCTCAATTCCGTCATGATGCCGCGTCCTCGGGTCGTACCCATTCGGCAACGCCATTGCGTCGATGTCTACGCACGAGCTTCTTTGTGAGCTCCAAGTCAGCGAGCAGTTGCTGAGCAGCGATCGGGGTCATGCCTGTGATCAACGAGCACCGCCGCAGCGTCAGTGGCGCGTCAGTCCCGCGCCGCAGCTACCGCGATCACGCGCCCCGTCGACAACGAGGCTGCGGGCAGCGATGCCAATGCCGCCTGCACCGCGGCAGGGAGCGTTTCGATACCGACCCCCGTTGTAGCCGCGGCAGCAGGTGCTGTCGAAACGACGGGCTTTTTCGACGGTGCCCGTTTCGGCATGACTGCCGGCGAAGGACGCTTGGTTACCGGCACGCGCTTGACCGGGGCGGACCGCCGCGGGGTCGAGTATCGAGAGTCGACCCGAATCTCGCGCGACCCGTCGAACTTCGGCGGTCGTGTCTCCCCCGGCTCGAGCTCGACGACCTGAACGGCACTCGAACGGACGGGATATTTTTCCTCGATCACCGTAGGCAACGGCGCGACCACGGTATCCACAACCGGAGCAGGAGTCATCGGCTCCTCGTCAGGAGGGGCGTCCTCGTTGGAATTCGCGCTCAGTACAACCGGCTTCCAATTCGCATCCCGGCCAGCGTCGGCAATCTCAACTTCACCTGGAAGAATTCCGACCGCGTCCAGAATTTCGATGATCGGGGCGAGTGCAGTGTCAACGTCGACGACGACCTGGGACGCACGCACTCTTCCGAACGTCCACCCACACCGCTTCAAATCCATTTCTCGGCGAAGGCGCTCGACAACAACGTCTCTCGAACGCTCGCGGTCGTCATCGCACTCGATCGCGACCTTCGATGCGACACCGGTGACCACCAGATCCAGGACGAGTTCGTTGATCTCGATCGCAGAATTGACGTGGTATCCGCGATCGCGCAGGGCGACGAATACCCTTTGCGCCGTCATCGATACGAAATCACTGTGGAGGGCTTCCTCGTCGACAACCTGTGGCATCTCCGGAACCGGGACGGTCGGGGCAGCTTGAACGTAGGAGATCAACGACGTTCGCAGATCCGACGGCGAGAGATCCTCTGCTCGAACAGAATGGAACAACCACAACTGATCGCGCGCGCGGCTTGCAGCGACATTGAAACGCCGCTGCCACATCTCGTTGGTCAACGCATTGCTCGACGATCCCGCGCCGACGACCATAGACACGAACATGACGTCTCGCTCATCTCCCTGAAAATCGGGAGGTGTTCCCACTCGAAGACGCAAACTGTCCCTTTGCTCGGCAGGAACCGCCTCTGTGATCAGTGAGCGAATCAACTCGACCTGCGCACGGCTCTGCAAAACGACGACTCCGAAAGTCATCCCGTCGTAGTCAGGATCGGAGATGCACTCGCACAGTCTTTCAACGAGGCGAAGCGCTTCGACCTCGTTGATCAAGGTCGCGCTCGCCCCCGTGGTTTCTGCGCCGTCGACGTAGGTCGACATGAGCGGTTGCAGGCGCTCCGCTCCGAACTGTCGAACCGGAATCAACGGAGTGTCTCGATAGAACTGCTGCGACGACCATTCAATGATCTCCGGCATGGACCGGAAGTGCTCACGTAGCCGTACACGCTGGTTGTACCGGCTCCGGAGAAGCGAGAACAGGCTTGAGCGAGGGCTGAAATTGTTACGGATGTGCATCGGTAGATCGCCGAGGTGAGAGTCCAGACGCTCGAAGACAGTGTCGTCGGAGACCTGCTGTATTCGATCCGGTGCGCACTGCTTATCGTCGCCCACCACGATCACCCGCGGTGCGAGCCACATCAGGAACAGACTACTGATGTCCGCCTGACTCGCTTCGTCGACAATCACGACGTCGAAGACGTTCTGCTGCGCGGGAATCGAAGACAGAACCTGCCCGATCGGCATGATCCACGCCGGCACAGCACTCTGCGCTTCCTGCATGGCTGCCCGTGCTGAGGCTCGGTAACGCTGTGCGATTTTGGTATTGCCAACACCGATGTTGCTGATGCTCTCCTGGTAGGTGTGGAGCGCCTGCATCTCCCGTGACGTCATGCGCTGCAGACACTCTCGCCATGCTTTTTCGGCCGCCAGTGTCCCCGTGAGCTGCGAAATCTCTCTATCTACTTCGTCGTAGAGATCGTCCAAGTTCGATGCCTCGGGACGGATGAGATGCTGTTCAACGTGCTGGTTCACCCACCTCCACGCCCATGCGTCCTCGAAGCCGTCAGCAACAGCCACCCAGTCGGTAACGCGGTCGCTCGTGATCAGATGACGAAGTGTCGGTGCTGCTGCATCGAGATCCCGCAGCAATATGTCCATCGACAACTGTTGCTGCTGTTCGACGGTCGCGCGTGCGTATCCACGGACCGCGGCGTCGAATGCCTCGCGGTCGGCGGTGCGGAGCGCATCCGAGAGTGCGAGCGCTTCTGTGCTGTTCGCCCCACCGGTAGCAGCTTCGAAGCTATCGGCGACCCTCACGAGCCGCTCCAGCGCGTCGCGTGCATTGGCGCCTGCCAGCGCCTTCTCGATATCCGACAGCAGCCCTTCCACTGCGTCGAGCGTTCGTAGTGCCACCCGGTCTTCGAGCTCATCCGAGATTTTTGCAATCCGCTCGACGAGATCCTGCACCAGCGCCACGTTGCGCACGGCAGCGTCCACCTCGTTGATACGCGCCGCGCGACTCTCTCGGCCCGGAAGGCGAATACCGATGTCCGCCAATAACGATGCGGCCTCGTCTACCGAACGAAGCGCACGAATATGTTCTGCAACAAGGCGGTACGCATGGCCTCCTTGCGCCGGAACGCCATCGACTGTGGCCGTTATGGCCAGTTCGTCGACCGCGGTCTGCTCCTTCGGCGTCCGCAACCACCGAAGGGTGTCGAACCGTCCTTCTGTGTAGAGACGCGCGGCGGCGTCGTACGTCTCCAGAGCAACGAGATCGGCTCTGTCGACGACCACATTCGCTGTACCGACCAATGCGTCGGCGGATTTCGCATCGTCGAGCAGGGTTGACGCCTCTCGTGCCCTCGTCCACAGGTAACCGAGCGAACCGGACAACACACCGTCCAGCACGACACGGAGGTCCCCATCCAGCTGCGTGTAGCGCGCAAGAACCTGACGAGACAATGCTGCCAGTCGGCGCAGTTCCGCCGTCGGGACATCAGCGAGTGCAGATACCGAAGCCCGACTGCTTGCAGTGTCGCACAGTCGAGTGACCACGGTCTTGCTCGGTAGCTCTGTGGACAGGTCCGGAAAAGACTGTTCTCGGCGGTCCGCTGCATGAAGCTCGCTCTCGACGAGCACCTTTGCGAGCTCAGCAAATTGCGCCGAGGCGATGGGCGGCGACTCTGTATAGAGCGGACCCGGCACCCAGGCCAGCTCTGCGGCCGACGCAGCAAGCTGCAAGGCCACTCCCGACAGGGTTCCCTCGTAGTGCGAGCCGAAATTCTGAACCTCGGACTCTTCGGACCTCGTAGACGTCAGCGCTTCTTCCAGGGTGTATTTCTTGTTGATCGCTCGGTAACGCTCCCCGGCGATTCTTTCGATCTTTCGGTCCGCCTGAGTGATCTCGAAGTCCACAAGCCGGCCAGCGATGACCGACACACTGTGGTCGAGTTCTTCCGATCCGCCCTTGGCAAGGTCGGTGATCGACACACACAAATCTTGCAGTTCCGACGGCAACTTGTCCCGTAGCACTCGCAATGCCTGCGACTTCTCACTCGTGACAAGAACTCGCTGACCTTGAGCAAGCAACGCGGACATCAGATTTGCGATGGTGTGGGTCTTTCCCGTTCCGGGCGGCCCTTCGACAACCACACCGGTGTCGAGTGAAAGTTTCTGCATGATGCTGGACTGCGCGCTGTTCGCGGCAAGTGGAAAAAGAACGTCTGGCGTCAGCTCTGAGGTGGGACGCGCCAGCCAGTCCAGCCGGTCTGTGGACTCGATGCTTTCAACGAGCTGTTGGAGTCCCAACGGAACGTCGGCACCGTCGTTCAACGCTGTGATCATGGCGTCGTAGTAGGAGACGAGCGCGAAGCCGGTTCGACGACGAAGCACTAGCGCAGGTGACTCACGGAGCGTCCCGCGACGCGCGGCTGGTGGAACATGATGGTCGGCGACGTACGTGATGCTGGAGATGGCCGAATTCGACCACTCCTTCAGAATGGTGGATGCAGAGCGTGCGACCGGCGAGCCCGCGATGTCGCCGAGTTTCTGTGCAAGGGATGCTGCAGACGCGGTGTGTAGACCTTTCAGCCCGAGCAGCAGTTGTCGGTCTTCGAGCCGAGGGCTACTTCCAGCCGTCAGCTTGACCAGCAGATCCCCGGTGTCCTCGTCCCGAATGACCTCGACCTGTTGAGTCACCAGGTGGGAATCGATAGGCACTCCGGATACTGTGGCCGATAGGAGTCCTGACGCCAAAACGACTTCGACCGTCTCAGGCTGTGTGTGCGACTCTTCTCGCATTCGATCGACCGACAGATACAACTCCGCCAAGGGACGCTTCTTTACGTCGTCGGTCGCCCACGTCTGCCATTCGGTAAGCCACGACCGAAACAGCACGGACTCGGCTGTACCGGCTCCGCGCGCGAGTGTCGGCGGTTCGACGGCACGGTCGACCGGACCCTGCACCGAATCGACGAGCTGTTCGGGTAGTTGCGGGGGCGGTTCGACACTGACTCGCACAACCCTGACGACCACGTCGCCTGCCGTTGCGTTGGCATTGACCTGGACGTCGCGGTCCCGTCGATAGAGCCACTCGAGCCGAGTCGTCGGCCCATAGGCTCGGACCGGTTTGGACTGAGCCGAGACCGTCTCGCGCAAGAACTCGAGCAATCGACGGACTCTTCCGCCGACCTCATCGCTGTGAACGGTCACCGCACTCCTCACTCGAACCTTGTACCGACAATCTAGCGGCAGAATCGGACAAACGTGACGGGCGGTCGGTTGGGTGGTGCCGATCTGCTGCACGAGGTTACGCACACCGGCGACGCTGAACCTGGGTCGGGCACGGCTACTCGGATTTCGACGCGGATCGCCTGGTGGGCTCAGTATGCGATCAGAGAGTTGGCAGGAAGACCGAAGTTCATTCCCCACTCAGTATGCAATCTCCCACAGCACCTGGTCATTCCATTGTTTCAACGGCCCTACGTGTGAAATCACGAAAACCAGTGGGTGCCCTTGTGGGACGAAATTCGCAGGCGCACCGCTAGTCTCCTACCATCGACTTTGCAAGAATAGGCGGGTGACAGTCGTCGCGTGGCTATAGTTATGTTTTTTTATACACCGCAATTTGCCTGCCAGAGCCGTCGTAGACGAGCCAAAAAGCCCATCCGTTTCGCAAAGGATTGATGCTTGGACTGTAGTAAGCCACAACAGCTTTGGCGGCACCACTTGGAGTCGCGAAGTCACGACCTGCCAGTGGACCGTCCAAAATAGCCACCGCGCCGATAGTCGGATACAACCGCGCCTTTGTCTTGATACCCTTGTAAACCGAGTATATTGCCACGGAGTCCTCAGTGACCACCGCTGGCGTCATGGCATCTTGCGTTTGAGACGGGGCCGGACGGAGCAAGTCTAAAAGTTCCTGCAGGTCGTCGCATTCACTTTGGAAACTGCTCACCGCGGACGCATCACTGGGTTGCTCTACTGGTTCGGACGTCGAGCCGCCGGTGCTTTGCGCTGAGTCGCCGCAAGCGATCTCCGAGACAACATCGGGCTCCGAGATCGTGGTTGCAGATGCCTTGTCGGGATTGATCGGCACGGACCGAAGGTGATCGTCAACCCTTGCCTCCGGGTCCGGCTCGAGCAGATGGCCGTAAGATTGCGTCAAATCGTCGATCGGAGGCAGCACACCGAGCGTCGACAGTTGGCGCGTGATTTTCCCGAGCGCACGTTCCTCGATGATGCGAATCCTATTGAGGCTCAGCTTTGTCGTCTTTGCCAGCTCCTCGTGCGTCCGTGGAGCGTCACCGCCGATGCCAAACCTTGCGCGGATTAGCCCTACTTCCGCGGGTTCAAGCTGATTCAGCGCACTAAGTACGTCGTCCAAGCTTCTACTGTCTTGTGCTCTCGAAAGCAACAACCGGAATGACTTCGCTGTGAGGGGTTTAAAACTTTCAATCTGTAATTGTGATGCCTCGACGGGTCTCGACAAGTCGGTACTGCTCACTTGCAGCTGTCTTGTCAGCTTAGTCTCGTTGATTCTCAGCTGTCTTGCTAGCTTAGCCGCGTCGATTCGGTGCCTTAATCGATCGTGTTGCGCTGTCGTCAGCAACGGGTTATCCCGCTTGAGGACGTCTGACGCGTCTGCAATCAACCCGGCGTCGATCAGCGCGGTAATCTTGTCAACGCGAGCTTGCTGGCGGTCAACCATGGCTCAGCGCACCGGCCGATTAAGCAACTCATCTGCACAGCCGTAACCGCGCGTAGCGCCTATCGCAACGCAGGACCAACGCGTCTGGTTTCCAAGCGAGGTTGCGATCTGCGGACCGAAGACTGTGGTCGACTCATGGCTGCTGCTGGGTAGAACCTGAAGCAAACCGAACTCCCTTCCAACTTTCTCGGTTCCCAACCTGTGTCCAGACTCGCACACGTAAACATCATTCCGCAGCCGGAAACGCACCGAGGCCGTTGCAGCACCCACTGCTTGCGCGATTGCACCTCCTCGCATGGTCGCAGTAGAAGCCTGCGCGGAATGTATTCTGCCCGTCGAGAATCGACTGGATCAACGCTCTGTTCGAGGTGCGCAGTTCTCCAAGGTTCGCGCGGTCTCCTCGCCCTCGGCCAGCACCGCGTCGAATATCTCCACTGACGCCTAAGCACCACATTGCTCACCCACTGCCCTTCCGTGCCGTCGAATCGTCGCGGTGAACCGATAACGACGATTGCACACGACACCGATGCCCGCAGCAGTTCGATTGGTAGTTCCCGTGCAGGTACCCGAGGACACGAACATCCGTCGAACTATGCGCACTGCCTGCGGGCGACAGGTCGCAGCTGGTAGAACCGAGGCATGGCCTCTGCTCAGGAATTACCTAACTCAATGTCCGAGGAGGCCCCTTGATCATCCCCCCGGATCCGATGCAGCTCTTCGACGGGCAGCGTGCGTTCATTGCATTCGGCGCTCCGTGGAAGGACGCCGTCATCGCCCTCATGGATCCGAGGTGCGGTTACGACCCGTGGAATTACGACGACGGGATGTCTCCGGGTGATGTGCTGATCACCGTGATAGACACACAGCCGCGGGTGTTCGGCTGCATCGAGCTCATCGGATGGGATTCTGCGACAGACCGGTTCACCGTCGCCGACACATGGAACCTCGTCACCCTGCCAGCGGTACCCGCGTGGCTGTCCCTGCCGACGCATCCGGGGCCCCTCGATCACGACACCGGCAGCTATCTCTTGGAGATTCTGGGGACTCAGCGATGGGGCGGACGGCTGTACGAAGCCGGAATCGAATCAGCCAACACATCCGAGGCCGCACGCATCATGATGAACAGCGGCGGACAATGCACGCACTGCGACGAAAACATCGGGCTGGCACGCAGCGACGCACGCGAACGCATTCACACCTACGTCTGTGAAGCCAATTCACATGTGGGCGATCACTATTCGGACTGGTCAGCGGCGCTGTGCACGAACTGCTACGTAAAGATGAGCGCCGGCGGATTCACAAACTATCTGGACTTCCGGTTCTCCGCGAACCCGCCGTGCCCACGGTGTTCGTTTCGCCGGTCGGTCGGCTACGTCTCGCGACCCTATGCCGATGATCTGCCGGCAACGGAATCACCATGGGAGTTCTACAGCGAACCTCATCGGCAGTGGGACAATCGTGGGTATTGGTTGTGCCACCACTGCCACTTCGTTTTCGGTGAATCGCCCGAGATCGGTGACAGATTCTTCTGACCGGCGTTCGCGTCGTAGCCCTCCGATACGGTGCATGTGTGACAAGAACGAGGATAGCTGCGTGACGGACATCAGCGGCGCGCAGTACTTCTACTACGCCTCGTACGACGGCGACCACACCGTGACGGTCGCTCGTGTGAGCGACGCCGACTTCGACACGTACCAACGCTACGACGTCGAGCGCTCGGCTTGGATCATCGACGACGAGATCAACATCGAAAACGAAGACGAAGACGAAGACTGGAATTCCGTGACGGTCGACGAAGCAGACTCGTTGACCGAACGGCGAGCGTTCGGGCTCGACGGCACTCCCCCTGGCGATCCTGGCTATACGGCGGCCGTCGACCTCGATCTGCCTGTCGCCGAGTTCGACGAATCCGCGCTCCAGTCAATACGCGCGAGCGCCCCCAATCTTGTTGACGCACGGGTGCGTTCAGGCAGCACCGGGCAAGCCCAGATCGTTGTAGACATCCCACACACCGGGTGGTTCGCCGCCGGGTCGGCCGGCGTCGCTGTCGCTCGCCACATCGAAGTGCACTGGCCGATCCTGGCGGTACAGATCTGCCGGACCGACCTGTGGAACGACGGCGAGCAAGTGGTCCATTGGTTGGCACCGGACTTTGCGGAGGTACTCGACAGCCGTGCCGACGACTGCGTCCTCACGCTCGAGGTCGTGCCCAACCCCTGGGCCGGTCGGGATTTGGATCGCTACTCGTTGCCCGGGGAGACCTCGTACCTGACGTCGACGGGAAGCGGCAGTGCTCAGCTGAACATTCCCAGGGTGAGCAGAAACTGCGTCGATGAGGCGGAGATGTCCTCCAAGACCGCGCACCTCCTGAGTAACGGGTTCTCCATTGCCCGCATCCGAGTGAGTCGCGCACGATTCTACCGCCACGAATATCCTGTAAGCGGATCGTTTCCGGCTACCGCACCTCCATCGGAAACAGTTTCCCCTGGTTGGCATTTCGGTTCATTCATGTCGTCCGAGCGATTCGTCGTCATCACTGACCTCGAACACGATTTCACCGGTTGGGCGATAGAGGTCACGCAGGACGACGACGTGAACATGGCACCGATCTCGGCAAAGATTCTGTATCGCAACGACAGCGAGGATCTCAACCTCCACCCCCAGGGAGAGATGCTCCACGGCTTTGCCGCATCCGTCGAGCCCGGCGCTCAACTGATTGCGTTCGTCACCGCGTCCGGAGCGCGCATCGAGGTCGATACATGGAACTACATGACCGAGTGGCTGACCGAGTCCCTCGCGGATCAACCGTGCGCACTGATCATCGACCTCGGGCCGAGTGACTACATCCCTAGCGAAGACGACGAGAACGACGTGGTGTGCGTCCAGTTGATCGTCATGGCCGACGACGTGTTCATGGTCCGGCGCTCGCGAGTGGAACTCGGACACCTGATGTTCGCCGACTACTCCACGGACTACGTCGAGCTCGATCGGTGGTACCTCGCCCCTCATTTCGACGACTGCACCGACGGATACCTGTTCACCAAAGATCGACGTCTGGCGGCGGAAACCTGCGTCACCTGGTTCCGAGACAACCAGGGAGCTATTGAGCCCAGCGCCATCGGCTGCGAGTACCGCTACCCCGACGAACTGCTTCCCAGTGATGATTCGACTGAGTCCTGAACCACAGACTTCGCGCGCTTGTCATCTCGCAGTCAACGAGAACCGTCAGTTCGCACCCGTCAGCTGACGAAAAACAGAATCAACCCCCCAGCATGAACAAGGCCTTGTCGACATCACGCGCGAGCCACGTAATGTTCTGCGCTGCAAGCTGAGTTCTGATGTCTTCCACGATCTGCATGTAGCGTCGATACTGCCCGCGACTCGCTGTTGTTCTCACGCCAAGACCCTTCAGCGCCGCAACGGCCCGCCTGTCGAAAACAGCCATGCGCTCCGGTGCCGCAGCGAGGATCAGAGCCGACGCCAACGCGTCGCCGGAGGAGAAGCCGGGCAAGTCACTCAGAGCGCTGCGAGCCTCACCCGCTGCAACCACGGTATCGTCCGCGTCGTTGTTTGCTGCGACGTACATTGCCCCAGTTGCTCGTCTAACCACGGTGTCCGGCGTTCTGTTCAATGCCATGACCCACGGGGTATCGGCCCGCAAACGCTTCCAGAACAGCAAAGCTCCGATGTCTGCTTTGCCCAGGCTCTTTGCGTCCTCAACCCGGGCCACCACGTCGAACAGGACCTCGTCGTAGGCTTCGGACGCCGCCGCGTCGTAGGCAACATGCGCGTCGACAAGGCGTCGAAGCCCGTTGGCTTCGAGAATCATTGCTGATGCACCGGTGCCAACTCCTGAACGAATCGACCTGAGTCTTCGTACATGCACCCGACCCCATGCTCCGTGAGCAGAGCGAGCAAATCATCGACCGGCTTGTCAGGAAGCAACATTGAGACCGCCGGTTTCGAATCGATGTGCCTTCGATAGTCGAGTAGCTGCCCCAACGCCATTCGGACAGCCTCTCGTGAGCTAGATGCCTTGGCCTCGTAAAGAACATTGTCCGTGTGGTCAAAAATGTCTGCAAGAAGCGAGCGCGCGCCATCATCGACCTTCATCTGATAGCTACTCACGTCCGAGTTCCGCTTGACCAGCGTGGCCGCGAATCTATGCATCATTTCGCTCTCGGCACGCCGCGCACGGTAAGAAGAGAAGCTCTCGACGTAATACTCCTTGATCCGGTTTTCCTCCAACGGAATACGTCTTGATGAGGGCTGGCCGGGAGCACTTCTGCGTCCGCCGAGCCAAGGGTTGTCGGTGGCGCGGCCCAAGTCTTCGATGTGCCTCGCCCACAGCTCGGCCAGTACGGACGCCGACGGCTCTTTGATCAGCCGACCTGAGTTCAATACTGGGAACTTGAAGTCGGTCAGAGCAGATTGCACTTCTTCGACTGGTAGGCGGTCTTCGTCGGCAAGCATCACGTCCCAGCTGACGTCGACGTACTTTGCTTCGCGGCCGCTGTCGCCCCAGTGCTCGCCAGGGAAAATGCCGTCCGAGATGAGCTCACCGGCCGCTACAACGCCACGATTTGCGCCTGTGCGCAGCATGAAAAGACGATCCCCTACCAGGGGATCGCCATAGCCTTGGCCGAAGCTCCAGAAATCCGGATAAGTGAGACCCGCAGCGGTTTCTTCGATCATCTCCTCGCGAACAGAAGGATCGAGGCCTTCGTCACTTCCGTTCCACAGTACGAAAAAGCTCTTGTTCATTTCCATACCATCTCCTTTGGTCGCATTCATTCACCGTTCAAGAGCACAGCAACCACTTCGCACAGGTGCCGCACTTCCGCCACCGTGGGTGCCAATTCGTACGCATGGTGGTGGCAGGCATTGCTCAGCCTGTTCCACGCCACCGACGCGGCGTCCGCGCGTTCCGTGGTGTCCAACGACCTCAAAATCACCAGCCGCGATCGCATGCTCGGTCGCTCGATGTCCACGCCCAACGCCACGCAACGCTCGATTACCAACTCCTCCAACGCCTGGCGGGCGAGGAACGCGGCTAGACGCGCGGATCCGCCTGCAGCACCATGATTTCCGTCGAGCAGCAGTTCGGCATTTCTCAACACAACCGCCGGCGACGTTGCAGCAGTCATTCGGCGAGAATCCCGTCGACCATCTTCTTCAGGTCGTTGACCACTTCCCAGGTGATCGGGCGATCCGAACCGTTGTGAGTGCCGGCATTCGCGATGTGGAGCGTTGGGAAGCGTTCGGTGCGGAACCCGAGCCACTGCGATAGGTCACGTTCGGAATCCTGGTGCACGGCCAGAGCAATCTTGTTGCGCGTCTTGTGCACTGCCGACCACCGCTTCTCGGTCACCATCCGAGACTCCCCCGCCCGGTGTTGCTTTGCGTAGAACACCTGCTGCGCGGCCGATTCCAGAGCCAATCGGAACAAGCCGGGTGCAACTCGCCGCTTGACGTCCTCGGGCACATTCTCGTCCAACACCAATGCCCGCACATCGTTGAAATAGCGGGTCGCTTGATTCTGAGTCTCGGAAACGCTGATGTTGGAACCTGGTTCGCGCATGACCTCGACGAGCCGAGCGTCGACCGCGAGTTGCCTGATCGCAGTGGCCAATCGGTCGTCGTGCGAGAACACGATGACCTGCCTGGTCTTCGCGAGCGTCGACAGCACCTTGATGAAGCCATCGATCTTCGCCGGATCCATCGCCTGGATCGGGTCGTCCAGCACGATGAATCGAAACGGACTGTTCGGCGTAGTCGCTCTCGGTATGAACAGCGCCAATGCCAACGCATGCAGCTCGCCCTGACTCATCACCGACAGTGCCTCGGACTCCACGCCGTCGACCGAGCCGGTCATCACCACTCGCCTGCTGGTGTTGTGGCCCACCAAGTTGATCGCACCGATGTCGACATTGCTTTCCTGGCGCAACTCCGCCCAGATATCGCGCGCCTGCTCGGCAATCGGAGCAAGCCGCTGATCCCTCAATTGCTTGGCATGCGAGGCAATCCACTTCTTGGCCGTGTCGACGTTCTTGACGGCCTCATCCGCCTCTCGCGCCGCGGATTCGAGAGTGGCCCACGCGGCCAGACGTCCAGCAATCGGTGCCCATGTGTCCTCACGCTGAGCCGCCGCTTCCGTGGCCTCGGTGCGCAGTGCCTCAGCAGACTCGATAACCGCGGGGATCGTCGTAGCCAAGTGATCCGCCACACCGGAAGAACTCGACGGTTGCTCTCGCACGACGGCGACGGACTTTCGATACTCGGACAAGGAAGGCAAGTCGACGCCCTCCACTGCGGTGGCGTCGGCGATTCCGTTCCCCAGTTCGACTGCGGCACGTTGTGCTTGGTCGAGTCGGCGGCGGCTGTGCTTGTAGGCGGCCAGTTTCTGGCTCTGCTCGGCAAGCTGCGCCCGCGAGTGCTCGGCCCACGCATCGTCGAGCGTCCCCGTCGCGCAGACCGGGCACTCGATAGTGCCCGTCTCACTGTGCAGTCGCAGGGCCGCATCGAGCAGATCGTTGCGCTGCTCCACCGCCGACAGTGCCTCATCAGCCGAATCCGCGGTATCGGCCGCAGCTGCCCGGAGCTCGGCCACCACCTCGTCGACACGCTGCTGCGTCGGGGCGCTCAGCGCTGTGAGCCGCTTCAAACCGATAAGCGCGGGCGATGCCGATGCGTTGGCTCCGGTGGCGAGCGCCAGCACCGCGTCGAGATCCGCAACCCGCTTCTTGACAAGGTCTGCAGCAGTTTTCGCACGATCGTCCGACGCATCCGACAACGAGGTCTTGAGCTGGCGCAGGCTTTCCGCTGCTCGTTGCCGGGGCCCCTTGATCTCCTTGAGTACCGCTACCAGTCGCTTCTCGGCATCGGTGATCTCGTCGAGTCCGAGGAGTTTGGCCAGGGCGTCGTGCAGGGTGGACGGCGTCGCGTCGAACAGTCCGCCGATTTCGTCGTAGGACAGGATCGGGCGATGTAATTCGACGGCAGACTTCCAGCCGAGTGCGTCGGTACCGTTGCTGCGCTTCTGCTTTCCCACCTGAGTCCAGGTGGAGCATCCCTTCAGCGCGGCATCTGAAGTCCAGTCGACACCGACGACCGTCGGTTCGGATCCTTCGATCGTGAGCCCAACCCGTACTTCACACGGGTCTCCCTGGTGCAGATTGCGCCATGTATCAGCCCACAGCTTGGCCTTGTTCTCCCAGCGGTAACTCGAACCGGTGATCGCGAATTCGAGGGCCTCGGCAAAGCTCGACTTGCCCGATCCGTTGCGGCCACTGACGATCGTGATGCCCGGCGCGGGGTGTAGCTCCAGCGCCGCTTTGGGCCCGATACCGCGGAATCCCGCGACAGTGATCGAGGTCAAAAACGCACCGACCGGCTCTTCGACGAGCTGGCTACCCGACGGCTCCGGAACGTGCGGGGTCGAGATGCCGTCGAGTAGCTCTTGCAGTGCTGTCGGCCCTTCCAGGGCTGCAAGAACGAAGTACTTTGCCTCGTCGGACAAGTCATTGTCCGCGTCGATGGCGTCGATCACCAAGTCGACGAGTGGCCTGTCGACAGCATTGTCGGCAACGGTCACCGGCACTCCCCTGTTCGTTCTGATGGCTAACCAGACCCCACAGTTCCATATGGGACCGACAGTTCGCAGGGACTTCGGAAACGCCACGGAGTGTGTCGGTACCCGATGCTTCGATGGCGGTATGTCACGACTCGACGAGGGGTTCCCGCCTCCCACGGCCTGTGTGCAGTGGTGTCAGCACCGCAGCTACGACCTGCATGTCCTCGACGACGGTGTGGAGGTGGACCTGGATTGGTGGAACGGCCACCTCGACCGGGCAGGTCATGACCTCCGGCTACGCGGCCGCAACCTCGACGGAGAAATCGTCGAGTACGGTGGCGCAACTGTGCAGCGCAACGATCTTCGGATCGGAACCGATCTGGCTGTAGGCGAACATGATTCGCTGGGACTGCTGTTTCTCTGCGCGGCCTGGCAGGGCAGTCACCGGCATCGCAGAGCGATGCGGCGATTCCCCGACGTCATGAATCCGCACCTCAGCCGTCCCGACGAGAACCCCGTCGCCAAGACTCTGGCTGTGCTCGACAGCTGCGTCCGCAACCGCGTAGTGCCCGAACATCCGAACTCGACCTGGTCCGGCTGGCCCGACGCACCGGGCGTCGGAATGTCCTTGATGGCCACGTTCCTGTGGGCGGTGAAGGCGTCGGTCTACGGCGGCCCGGCGCAGCTGATCGACCAATACGGAGTCTCGACACTTATCCACGAAGGGTGGCTCGAAGATCCGTCCGTCACCGGATTCACTCGTCGCCGCTACGACCGCTACGTCGAACTCATCACCCACTGGGCCACCGACATCGGCACCAGCCCCGAGCTCGTCGAAATGTGGCTCGTGCAGCGCTGGAGCGCCCGACTGAACGAAGCACGGAACGGTCGCTACACCGCGCCCACCTTGTTCTGAACGGTCGAGTACCCACGCACCCCAGACCGACTTCCGCCCGCTCGTGACGACGCCCCGGCCGGCAAGCGGCCATGATGTAGCGATGAGCATGCAGCTGCACGGGCGACTCGGTCAGGTGCATCCCAGATGGTTCACCACGGCATTCTGGGTGATCCTCGTGGTGTCCACGTATTGGTTGGTCTTCCACTCGGATTGGCAATGGTGGCTTCTGCTCGCCGCATTCGGCGGAGCGGCCAACTACTGCTGGTGGCGGATGCGACGGCCGCAAAAGCTGCGCACACTGTGGGCACTGGCCTGTGGCCTGATCGCTACTGCCGCCCTGCTTTCCGCCGGGTGGGCACTGCTGACTCCTTTCTCGGTGTCCACTGAAAGCGTAGGAAACAACCGAGTCGTGTGCGGCTCGATCGTCAACAGGGTCCAAGACGACGACCTCCGCGAAACCGACGGCACGTCGGGAGAACTCATCGTGCGGGATCGACCGATCCCACAGAGCGAGTTCGTACGCGTATGTGCCAACAATGCGGACTAACGCACGAGCGACGTAGTGGGGGCTACCGTCATCGGGCTGTTGTTCGCCGTTCGCGCGACCGGCCACCTCGTTCGGCGAGCGGACAGCACGACAGACGAGGCGACACAGTCGTTCAGGTCGTGAATCGTTCACGGCGTCCTCGGCAGCCTCACTTTCCTCACCCGACTGGCATCGACAATCGGTACGACATCTCGCGCGAAAGCATTACTTACGGAGAGTATTTCGACAACACGACACCGGCAGACGTGGCTGCGGGTGCTACCGCGCCATCCCCACCGATGCACTGTCGGAACTGACAGGCATTGGATGGACATCAGAAGCGGGGTTGTCAGGACACTCGACCACCTTCTACAGTTATCCGTAATTACGGAATAACAGATAGGAGAGCTCGATGCGACGCTCGATCTGGATCTCGACGACCTGCGCGGCCGTGCTGTTGGTAGGCGGATGCGCCACCGCCGCCGACTCGAGTGCCGCCACTCCAACGCCGGAGAACTGCGCTCCCGTCACCTCGACGGACCTCGCCACCGAGGACGGGTGGATCGGGCTCATCGATCAAGCACCCGACACCGTCAGCCTTGTCATCGACGACGGTCGCGGCCGAACCGTCGAACATCGGGCCGACGAGGAACAGGTGCTCGCATCGGCGATCAAAGTGGTGCATCTCGCCGCCTACGCCCAGGCAGTCGCGGACGGCACCATCGACCCGAACGAGCAAGTGCCGCTCATCGATTGGGAACGCTGGTACGTACCCGGTACCGACGCCGGCGCACATCCGGCCGCCTTGGACAGGTTGGGCATAGCGAACGACGGTATTGCAGCCACAGATACCGCGGCCACGGTACGCATCGACGACATGGTCACGGCCATGATCCAGGAGAGCGACAATTCGGTTCCCGACTATCTCCGGTATCGACTCGGCGACCAAGCGATCATGGATGCCGCCGCCACCGGAGGGTGGGAGAACTTCCAGGTACCGAGTCTGGTGACCGACATTCTGTCGCTGTACGACCCGGCCCTCGCCGACGGTGACCGATGGGAGACCGCGCAGAGGTGGGCGTTCGACCCACAGTTCCGGTCCCAGGTCAGCGCAGCCATCCAACCCTCGACCTACGAGGAACAAGCCGACCGAGTGCAGAGCACCTTTCGCGGCGCCTCGGCAGAACAACTCAACGGCATGTATCGCGCCTTCACCGACGGCACCTTCGGCGATGCGTCCGACACCGTTGTGCGCCAATTGGAATGGCAGCCCGCAGGCGACGGTGTTCTCGGGGTCGGCTTCAAGGGCGGCAGCCTCGCCGGCGTTCTGACCCAGGGATTCGAGCTGCGCCGCAACGACGGAACGGTCGCCACCGCAGTGTGGCTGATCGATGGCCTCCCCGCCGACAGATTCGAACAGGCCATGACCCAATTCGGCGTACAGCAGCAACTCATCGTCGAGGCGATGTTCTCGCCCGAGGTACTCGACCGGATAGCCTGCGTGGTGTGAGCGCAGAGTTCGAGTCGAGACTGGCAGAGTTGGAGGCGCGCGTCGCCGAGCTGGAACGACGCGACGCTCCCGAACAGCTCGATGCCGCCCCGTCGACGGGCGGCCTGATCGCCTACCAAGGCGACGTCCATCTGCACGGCACGGTCCGCTGGGACATCGGCTACTCTCCCGACGCCATCGTGGAGTTACCCGTTCCGTCGGCATCAGAAGTGCTTGCTGCTCTGGGACATCCGGTGCGGTTGCAGATCGTACGGACACTGCTGCGCGGCTCGGCGAACGCGGCGGATCTGCACGCGGCGGTGGGAGTGGGCTCGTCCGGTCAGATCTATCACCATCTCAAGACGCTCAGTTCGGCGAACATCGTGGAGCAGCACGGCCGAGGAGACTATCGAATCGCCGCCAAACGAGTTGTGCCACTACTTGTCTCGATGCTCGCTGCCGCGGATATCGCTGGCGATCTGGGTACCTGACCCCGTCGCGCAACCGTCGGATCACGGCACGAACAACACACCCAACCCGGGAATCAGAGCGTTCGATGCCGGCGGGGCTTGCCACTGCTCCCGATTGTGAGTGACCGTCACGACCACCGGGCCCGCCCCGGTCTGCGCGGTCACTTCGAGAGGCAGATTGACCGGATATCTCGGCTCCGCGTTGATCGGTAGCGATGGGTTCTCGAGGGCTTCCCAGTGCCGCAGATCGACCGCTCCGACGGCTCCGGTGTCGAGATTGCGCCAGTTCACCGTCAGGAAGCGGTAATTGAACTGGTAGTAGTACGGCCTGATCGCCGCGGCCGCGAAGCGCACCTCACCCGGCTTCTCACCTACTGTCGCCTCGATCGGAATCGTCTGAACGAGTCCGCCTGGGACACCGGCCGGACCGAACTCCGGCCCCGTGACGACAGGAACCAGAAGCTCGGACGTCAAGGGTGCCGCCGTTGCCGTCCCAGCGCCGACACCCAGAACCACTGGCACGGCGAGCGCCAGCGCAACTACTCCGCGTCGTAAAGATGTTCGCATTGTGTGCCTTTCGATACGCGTTCGGATCAGGGGACGTAGATCAGACCCTTGCCCGGGATCAGGGTGTCGGCGTAGGGCTCGCCGTAGTGGTAGTCGCGGTAGTGCGTCACGGTGATCTCGACCCAGCCACTTCCGGTGGGCAGAGCTACTTCGCGCGGGTACTGCTCACTGTGTAGCGGCGGCAGGTCGTTGGGCGGGCCCGGGTTGGGGTTGTCCTGCCAATGCCGCAGTCCCGCGCTTCCACGGAAGCCGATGTCCCAGTTTCGCCAGTTCACACCGAGACTTCGGTACGGATACTGGTCTGCATACGGCGCGATATTCGCCGCGGACAACAGCAGAACACCCGGCTCGGTACCGACCGTGGCCTTCATCGGAATGGTCTGGAACAGCCCACCGGGCACTGCGCCCGGTGCGATCTGAAAACCGGTGACCACCGGAATCTGGAGCAGCGTGGTCTGCGGCGCTGCCACGGCCGTTCCCGCGCCGAGACCCAGAATCAGGGGAATCGTCAGTGCGATCGATACGACCCCTCGCCGCAATGACTTTCGCATACAGCACGCCTTTCGATCATGTCGCACAATCGGATACCGGATCGTTCATGACATCGAACCAAGAACTCCAGGTTGAACCTGAAACATCAAGTGGTTCTTGAGTCTTACCCGACCCACCCTCGCAGCCAGAGCGACAAAAAGACCGCTCGTATACCGATTCGTGACGGGGTCGTGACACGAACGACGTTAACAGACCACTTGGCCCGTTCGATTCACTGATCAGAGGTGATGCACTCCGCAGCCACCGGTGAGGACCATCGAATGAGGCACGTCCGCACGATCGTGGCCACCTCCGCAGTGATTGCAGCGACTACATTCGCAGTCACCGCCTGCGGCTCCGAGGAGCAGGCGAGCGCCGAAGCAGCGACCGTCACCAGCGCGGCGGCTCCGTCGGCCAACGCGTACTCCGACTCCGACGGTGGCAGCGGCTCAGGCGGATTCGGGCAGGCTCCCGACGTGATCACCCCGGCACCGCAAATACCCACCGCCGAGGGCCCACCAGCCGTAGCGCCCGCGCCCAACCGTGACGAGGCCAACGTCGATGCACGTGACTTCGAGCAGGCCAGCAGCCAATACTTCTTCCAGTCCCCCAGCGGGAACGTGTTCTGCGGATTCAACTCCTCCAATGCGCCCGGGACCATCGTGGGCTGCCAGGTCCGCTACTCGGTGCCGGGCAACACCGGCCGCGAGTGCCTCAACACCGAGAACAACACTTACGGGGTGAAGATCAACCAAGACGGCACCGTCGAACAGATCTGCACCAATCAGGGCATCTTCGTCGGCGGACCTGAACGCCCTCGAGTCCTGGAATACGGCCAGGTCATCGGAGTGACCGGCACATTCTGCCGCTCCGACGAGGCAGGCATCACCTGCTACGACGGCGACCGAGGCTTCATGATCTCCCGCGACGTCAATATCGCGTTCTGATGAGGGGGTTCTGGAAACTCACGCTGACCGCAGTGCTCACCACAGCTGCACTGACGGCGTGCGGCAGTCAGGAAACACCTGCTGCTGATCCGGCCCCGTCCACCGACGTGGGCGTGCAGATGCCGGCACCTCCGCAGGTGACCGTTGCTGCGCCGACCGATTCCACCGGTGGCGACGCGGAAGGTGTGGCAGAAGCACCACAGGCGACCGAATCGAACCCGACCGCCTCCGACCCCGCGAACAACACCGCACCTATCACCCCCGTCGACCCGGCTCGATACAGCGCGTACGGCAATCAGGTGGGCTGGAAGTCGCCGTCGGGCAACATCTATTGCAAGATCGGCGACATTGAATTCTCGTCCGGTTGCCAGGCAGCAGATGCTCCGATACCCGACGGCGCGAACTGCGTCACCCCGTCGTTCACCATCGACCAACTTGGCAAGGGCTTTTACATGACTCCGGGGAAGGTGACGCCGACATGCTTCAACCAAGGCGAATTCGGTGTCGAGAACGCACAACCGTTGGAATACAACACATCCATCACGTTCAACGGATTCACCTGCTTCTCCCGCGTCGAAGCGATGATCTGCGACGCGGGCGGCGGACACGGATTCGTGTTGTCGATGCAGCAGGCGACATCCAACTGATCAGCGAGCCTCGTCCAGGCGGGCCTCCATGACGAGGTCGCGGCCAGCCTCGTCATGTCCCAGTAGTCGATCTACCCGACCGCGGTGCCCTCGAGTTCGACCAGCAAACTGGGGATCGCGAGTCGGGTGACCCCGAGCAGAGTGCTGGTCGGCTTGACGCCCGCCGCGCCCAGCCGCGCCGCCAAGTCGCCGTAGTGCGGCAGCAACGCGTCGACATCGGTGGTGTAGACGTTGAGCCGGACGAGGTTCGCCAAGGACATATTTGCTTCGGCAAGAACGGCTTCCATGTTGTCGAGACACAGGAACAACTGCGCGCCCATGTCATCGGGGTGCTGAGGTGAGCCGTCATCGCCCGTCGCTGTTTGGCCGGAGAGATAGAGCGTCCGGGCCTGCCCCGAGACGATCTCCCCCTGGTTGAATCCCATGTCCACCGACCATCGCACCGGGTTGACTGCCGTTCGTTCCATCGACGCGCGCTCCATTCGATTGTTCGGGTGTGCACCTCGAGCCTTGCATGGAATCCGGACATCGTCGGCGGTATGGGTCCAAACGGTCTCGGCTACCAACGGCTTTCAGGGGACATCCCGCTGATCAGCGAGCCTCGTCGAGTCGAGCCTCCATCACGAAGTCGTTCAGATCGGCCCGTCGCGTCATCTCCCAGTAGTCGACGATGCGCCACGGAAGCGTCGAGACCACGCGTCCGGCGTCGTTGCGGTACCAGTTGTCCATGCCGCCGTGAGACCAAATCATCTTGGCGTGCGCCTTGTCGTGCTTGCGGACGTACTCCGCTTCCACGTCGGCCTTGCACTCGATGGCTCCGATTCGCTTGTCCACCATGTCGATCAGCACATCGACGATGTAGCGCACCTGGCATTCGGCAATGGTGATGTAGCTGCCGCCGTGGCCCAGTACTGTTCCTGGACCGCAGGTGATGAAGAAGTTCGGGAAGTCGGGAACGGTGATGCCGAGGTACGCGTGCGCATCTTCCGGGCCCCAGATATCGCGGATGGACTCCCCCGATCGTCCGCGCACGTCGATCGGCGTCAGCAGCTTGTGCGTCTCGAAGCCCGTCGCGAGGATCACCACATCGACCTCGGTCTCCGAACCATTCTGCGCAACAACCGAGTTGGTAGTGATCGAGGAGACGGCGTCGGCGATGAGGGTGACGTTGTCGCGCTTGAGCGCGGCATACCAACCGTTGTCGAGCAGCATCCGCTTACCGAAGGGCGGGTAATCGGGAAGAGACTTCTCGATCAGATCCGGCCTGCCGTCGAGCTCGGCTTCGATGTAGCGGGTGAACACCCGTCGATGGGCGTCGTTCATCGGATTGATCGAGCGCTGCGGATGCTCCCACTCGGGATCGACCTGCAGCGAGCTGTGCACCCGATCGTTGAAGTTCCAGGCCAGCCTGGTCCGATACCAGAGCCGGTACAGCGGAACGACATCCATGAGGTAGTTGGCGTCGTCGCCCATCTCGGTGAAGTACACATCGCTCGACGACACCCACTGCGGCGAGCGCTGAAAGACCGTCGCATGCCCCACCGTCGACGCGATGGCCGGCAGTACCTGCATGGCACTGGCCCCGGTTCCGACGATGGCGACGCGCTTGCCGGTCAGATCCAGATCGGCCGGCCAGTTCGCCGTGTGGAAGATCGGCCCCTCGAACGCGTCGAGCCCAGGAATATGGGGCACCTTCGGCCGATTGAGCTGACCGGTCGCGGTGATCACCACGTCGGCGGTCAACGTCTCGCCGTCGACCGTCGTGACGGTCCAGCCCTGCCTCTGCGCGTCGTACTCCGCGGTCGCCACCTCGGTGTCGAAGCGAATGCGTTGCCGCAGATCGTGATCGGAGGCGACATCGCTGAGGTACTGCCACACCTCGTCGCGCTTGCCGAAGTGCGTGCTCCAGGCCCGCGGCGCGAAGGAGTAGGAGTACAGGTGACTGGGGGTGTCGACGCCGGCACCGGGGTAGGTGTTCTCGAACCAGCCGCCGCCCACGTCGGAGTTCTTCTCGAGCACCGTGTGGCTGATGCCCGCCTCATGCAGCTTGATGGAAGCGAGCATGCCGGACACGCCGGCACCGATCACGATGACCGAGAGATCGTTCGGCGCGGCCACGGGAGTGTCCGAGGCGGTGAAACCCATGTCCTCGGCGACCATGACACCGAACTCGGGAGGAACCTGCTCACCGACGGCCACGCTGATCATCTCGACGAGGTGCTCCGAATCGGGCGAGGGTACCGCCATCGGCGCGCCGTCGTGGAACGCGCAGATCGCATCGAGGGCCGCGGAACGGATGCGGTCGGCAACGGCGTCGTCGAATCCGCCGGTGTCGTTGTTGTCCATGCCCCGACTGCGCGTCGGGCGATACGGATCGGCGAGCCACTTGGGATTGCCGGTCAACTGATAGAGCACCGCGACCAGCGTCGGCAGGTTGGCTGCGGTGAGAGCGCGCGAGAGCCGATCTCGATCGATCCGACCCACGGTTTCCGCTGCCGTTGCTGCGTCTGTGGACACCGGTACCTCCTGTTGCGAGCTGCTCCATCCGACTCCGACAGCCCAACTAACCACGGTTAGGCAATATGACGCAAGGGTTTCGCGATCTCGATATTCACAGCTTTTTGACCCTTGACAATGTGGTCCACGCCACACAATGCTTCAGGGCACTACTTAACAGCGGACAGGCGAAGGGACACACCCATGGAACTCACCGAGGCGATGCGCACCACCGGCACCTGCAGGCGGTACCTCAGCGATCCTGTTCCCGACGAGGTGTTCAAGGCCGCGTTCGACGTCGCCCGCTTCGGCCCGCAGGGCGGCAATCGTCAGCCCGTGCGGTGGATCGTCGTGCGGGACGCCGCCCGCAAGCAGGCCCTCGCCGATCTCTACCTGCCGATGTGGGACGCCTACTTCGCCGGCATCACCGGCGGAACTGTCGCTGTCGGTGCCCTGCCCAAGACCGTGCAGGACGCCGACTACTTCGCCCGCCACCTCGCCGAGGTGCCCGCCATCGTCGTGGTCTGTGCCGCTCTGGACGGACTGCACCCCACCGACCACGAACTCGGCCGACTCTCCGTCGTCGGCGGCGCATCCATCTACCCCACGGTGCAGAACCTGTGCCTGAGCCTGCGCGATCAGGGCGTCGCGACCGCGGTGACGACGTTGCTGTGCCACGAGGAACCGGCTATTCGGGAACTGCTCGGCATCCCGGACGACTACATCACCGCCGCGCACATCGCCGTCGGATATCCGGAGAAGTCGTTCCCCCGCAAGCTCACTCGTGATCCGGTGGAACAGATCGTTGCGGCAGAGACGTTTTCGCAGCCGATGTTCGACTCCGCTGCACTCTCCCCCGCCCTCTGACCCAGTTCTGACCTCAGGAGTCCGCCGTGCCCGGTACTGCCATCCACCATCGCTCACCGATCGGCCGCGCCACCATCGGCGATCAACTGCGTCGCCATGCGCGGACGCAGCCGAACAAGGTCGCGTTCATCAGCTACGCGGCGGACGGCACCCGCGCGGTCACCACCTACGGCGAACTCGATTCTCGGGCAAACCAGTTCGCCAACCTGCTCGTCGATCTCGGGGTGACGGCGGGTGACCGCGTCGCATCGATGGCTCGTAACAGCGTCGATGTAGTGGTGGCGTACTACGGCACGCTCAAGGCCGGGGCGGCGTTCACCGGCATCAACGTGATGTATCGGGCACCCGAGGTGAAGCACCAACTCGAACACGCGGAACCGACTGTGGTGGTGGCAGATCCGGCCTACGCCGAGATCATCTCCTCGGTGAAGCCGGAGACCACCACCCTGGTGACGTTCGGCTCCGAATACGCCGCACTGACGGCGAACACCCCGTCCACCGAACCGGACGTCGAGATGGACGAGAACGACGTCGCGATGGTCATCTACACCTCCGGTACCGAAGCGGCCCCCAAAGGCGTGATGATCCCGCACCGCAACTTCCTCATCTCCACCGCGCCCGCGTGGAGCTGGGGCCTGCGCACCGGACCGGAAGACACCTGGCTGTTCGTCATGCCCTTCCACACCATCGCCGGACTCGGCTCGATGACCACCCTCACGCTGATGGGTGCCACCCTCGTACTGCCCGCGACGGTCGACCCGGCGCAATCGCTGCGCATCATCGCCGCCGAGAAGATCTCCGTCATCGCGCAGACCCCCACGTTCTATTTGGCGCTGGCTCGTGACGAGCAGTTCGGCCCCGAGTCCGTGAGCCAGGTTCGACGCTGCCTCACCTACGGTGGCCAGGTGTCACCGCACACGATAAGCGCCTGGGCCGCCGCGGCACCCGAGGCCATCTGGGGCACGTACTGGGGGCAGTCGGAACTCTCGCAGCTCGGCTCGGTCGGCTGGTTCTCGACACTCGACGACATTCCCGACGGCGACGCGTCGTGGATCGGGAAGCCCGTCACCCACCTCGAGATCAAGGTGGTCGACCCCGCGGGCAACGAGAGCGAGATCGGCGAATTGCTCTGCCGCACTCCATCGGTGATGCTCGGCTACTTCAAGGACCCGGAGCGCACGGCCGAGGTATTCAGGGACGGCTGGGTACACACCGGCGACATGGTGCGTATCGACGCCGACGGCAACCTGTTCTTCTACGATCGGATGAAGGACATGATCAAGTCGGGAGGGATGAACGTGTCGTCGCAGGAAGTGGAACGCACCATCCACACGCACCCGGACGTGCTGCGTGCCGCCGTCGTCGGAGTTCCCGACCCGTACTGGTCCGAGGCCGTGACAGCCTTCGTCATCGCCCGCGACGGAGTGACAGCCGACCCGGCCGCGATCATCGAGTACTGCCGCACCGAGTTGGCGTCGTACAAGGCCCCGAAATCGGTACACATCGTGGCCGAACTGCCCGTCGACCCGCAGGGGAAGATCCTCAAGCGTGAACTGCGACTGCTGGCGGCGGTCGAGGAAACCGTATGACGCAGCCGTCCGAGGTCACAGCTTTACCCCGTCAGGTCCGCACGCGGCAACGACGGGACGACATCGTCGCCAACGCCGCAAATATCTTTGCGCGTGAGGGCTATTCGAACGTGGGCATGCGCGATATCGCCGACGCGGTCGGCATCAAGGGTGCCAGCCTCTACCACCACTTCCCTTCGAAGGAAGACATCCTGTTCGCGATCTGCCTGACGGTCACACAGGAACCGGCCGAGGAGAATCTGCCACTGCTCGACGCGGCCGGAACCCCAACCGAGCGCCTCTCGTCTCTGGTGCGGGCGCACCTGGTGCATCTGAACCGTCGACGGGTGGAATACATCGTCGGACTGCACGAGCTCGCCTCGCTCACCCCGGAGCACCGCACCGTCATCGAGGACTACCGCCGCCGATATCAACGACGCGTGCGCGACGTGATCACCGCCGGAATGCGCAGCGGCGAATTCACCGTCCCGGATGCGCGGCTGGCGTCGTTCGCTCTGACCGACATGCTCAACGGCATCAGCAACTGGTTCCACGACGGCGGCGAGCTGAGCATCGAGGACGTCGCCGACGGCTACGTGGAACTCGCCGTCCACCGTGTTCTGGGTGCATCACATGGCAATTGACGGTCACTGCGATCCCGAGTTCGCTGCGGTGCGCGACACGCTCGCCGCCAACCTCGACAGTGGGGCAGAACTCGGCGCGTCCATCGTGGTCGACATCGACGGCCATACCGCCGTCGACCTCTGGGGCGGCTATCGCGACACCGAGCGCCGCCTGCCGTGGGAGTCGGACACGATCACCAACGTGTGGTCGACGACGAAGATGGTCACGTGCCTGGCCGCGCTGATGCTGATCGACCGTGGGGTGCTCGATCCTGATTCGCCGGTCGCGACCTACTGGCCCGAGTTCGCAGCCGCCGGCAAGCAGGACATCGCGGTTCGGCACCTGTTGTCGCACACCTCCGGCGTCTCCGGCTGGGATCGACCGTTCAGCGAAGAGGACCTCTACGACTGGGAGCTGTCGACCTCGCGTCTGGCTGCACAGGCTCCGTGGTGGGACTCACGCACCACGTCGGGGTATCACGCGGCCAGCCAAGGCCACCTGATCGGAGAAGTCGTCCGTCGTGTCACCGGAAAGTCGCTGCGGCAGTTCGTCGCCGACGAGGTTGCCGGTCCGCTCGGAGCCGACTTCCAGATCGGTGCCGCCGAGTCCGACCGGTCCCGGATCGCCGACGTCGTTCCACCGCCCCCGCCGACCGATGATGCCGCGCCCGATCCGACGATGGTGCGTCGCAAGACGTTCCTCGGCCCATTGGTGCAGGCCTCCTCCGCGAATACGCCGGCATGGCGTGCCGCGGACATGGGCGCGTTGAACGGGCACGGCAATGCACGATCGGTCGCGAGAATCCTGTCGGTCATTTCCCGAGGCGGCACCGTCGACGGCGTACACCTGCTGAGCCCCGGCGCGATCGATTCGATCTTCGAGGAGCAGTCCAACGGAGTCGATCTCGCCCTGGGCATCCCGTTGCGCTTCGGCCTGGGTTTCGCTTTGCCACAACAGGAATCGGTGCCCTACATCCCTGACGGGAAGATCTGCTTCTGGGGCGGATGGGGTGGATCCCTGACCGTAATGCACCCGGAGTCGAAGCTGACCATCTCCTACGTCATGAACCGAATGGGGCCGGGAATCATCGGTTCCGACCGGGCGGAGCAGTACGTGCGCGCGGTGTACGAGGCGATCGGCTGACTGCACTCAGCGGGTCCAGGGCGTGCCTGCTGAAGGTGAGACGGCATCGCGTCCACCAACGCTCTCCTCAATCGATGTCGAGGATGATCTTCCCGTAGGCGGTACGCGCAGCCAGCTCCTCGTGCGCTTCCCCGGCGCGATCCAGGGCATAACGCGAGTTGATACGCGGGCGCAACACCCCCTTGCCGACGAGATCGAGCACAGTACGCATCTCGTCGCGCGTCTGGGTATGCGAAGAGATGTAGGAGATCTGGCGGCGGAAGAACTCGATGATGTCGAACTCGACGACTTCTCCCGCGTGAGCACCGATCGACACCAGACGGCCGTACGGGCGCAGCATGAACATCGACTCGGTGAAGGCTGTCCCTCCTACGCCGTCGAAGACCAGCTCGACCCCTCGGCCCCCGGTGATCTCGTCGACGGCGTTGCGCACATTGGTTGTCGTGTAATTGATGACGTGATCGGCACCGTCAGCGGTCGCCTGAGACAACTTGTCGTCTCGGCTGGCCGTACCGATCACGGTCGCGCCGGCAGCCTTGCAGATCTGAAGTGCAGCCGATGCGACGCCACCCCCGATCGAATGGATCAGCACGGTCTCTCCCAACTTCACCTCGGCGCGGATCATGAGCGCGTGCCAGGCGGTGCCGAACGCACTGAGCGAGGCCGCCGCCTCACCGAAGTCGACGGTATCGGGAAGTGTCAGGCAATGGTCGGCGGGTGTCAGGATCTTCTGCGCGTACGTGCCCGGTATGTGCTCGCCGAGCAGTTTGCGGTTGACGCAGATGTTCTCCATGCCCCGTTGACACCACTCGCAGTGGCCGCAGGTGCGGATGTACGAGACCGCTACGCGCTCGCCGATCCGAGCGGGATCCACACCGTCGCCGACCAAGGAGATAACGCCGGCACCCTCCAGGCCCAAGGTGTGAGGCATCGCGAAGTCGAAGCGCGAGACGCCCTCGCGCACATCGATGTCGACGTGGTTGAGCGCGGTCGCCTTCAGATCGACCACCACTTCACCGAATCCCGGATTCGGATCCGGAAGCTCCTCGATCTTGAGGACTTCGGGGCCGCCGTACTCGCGGAATACCAGTGCTTTCATGCCATCTCGTCTCTCGTAGTGCGCATGTTCAGAGTACGGGACGGCCACCGCCGTAATCGGGGCAGCGGTGGTCGTCGGTCTCCGAAGTCGCACTGTCGATCCAGCAGGCGATGTCGAAACCGGCGACGGCGCGCGAATCTATCTGGCGGGAACGGTGATTCCTCGCGCGTCGAGGATGGGTCGAACACCTTCAGCGAAGTGATACGCCTCCTCCAGATGCGGGTAGCCCGAGAGAATGAACTCGTCAAACCCGGCATCGTGGTATTCCCCGATGAGGTTCGCGACCTCCTCGTGCGAACCGACCAACGCCGTCCCGGCACCGCCGCGAACCAGGCCGACACCGGCCCACAGATTCGGGTAGATCTCGAGCGAGTCCTTGCTGCCGCCGTGCAGTGCGGCCATTCGGCGCTGTCCCTCGGACTGCGACGACGAGTGCAGCGCGTGCGCCGCAGACACCTGTTCCTCGGGAAGCTCGTCGAGGAGCTTCTGCGCGACGGCCCAGGCCTCCTCGGACGTGTCGCGACTGATTGTGTGCAGGCGGATGCCGTAAGTCAGCTTGCGGCCCTCGGCATCTGCCAACGCCTGTACTTTTTCGATCTTCGCGCGGGCGTCGGCCGGCGGCTCACCCCATGTCAGGTACGTCTGTACATGCTTCGCGGCGACGGCCAGCGCGGGATCGGAGGAGCCACCGAACCAGAACTCGGGTAACGGATCCGGTGCCTCCGAGACTCTCGCGTCGGCGACCTTGAAGAACTCGCCTTCGTGATCGACCGAGGTCTCGGTCCAGATTCGGCGGACGAGTCCGAGAAACTCGTCCGTGCGCGCGTAGCGCCGATCGTGGTCGGCCCAGTCCCCGAAACGGCGCTGCTCGACGTCGTCGCCCCCGGTGACGATGTTGAACAGCACTCGCCCTTCAGAGAACCGCTGCAACGTCGCCGCCTGCTGCGCCGCCAACGTGGGCGGCGTGAGACCGGGCCGGAAGGCGACGAGGAACTTCAGCCGTCGGGTGCTCTGCAGGAGCGCCGCCGTGGTCAGCCACGCGTCCTCGCACCACGTTCCCGTCGGAGTCAGCACGCCCTCGAAATCGAGTCGGTCCGCGGCCTGGGCGACCTCGGTGAGATAGCGAAGCGACGGGCGACGAAAGCCGGCGGGTTCGCGGAGATTGCCGGATGCGTGGGACGCGCCGACGATGGAGCGGCCGTCGCCTGCGGTGGGAAGAAACCAGAAGATGCGTGCGGTCACGAGTGGAACTCCTAGAACGTGGTGGGTGATCAGTTGGTGGCGGCGGATGCGTCTGCGATGGCGTCGTTGTAACGCGTGTCGACGAAGTCCGCGAACGTGTTGCCGCCGGGGATGCTCCCGCTCTCGACGAATGCATCGAAGAGCGCCTGCTCGGACTCGATCACAGTGTCGTCCAGAGCAATTGCGGGTCGTTGGCTTCGTCCCTGCGCCAATTCACCTGCAGCCGGGTCGATGCCGACGGCGGCGGAGTATGCCGCCGCCCACTCGGCCGGATTTTTCTCGGCCCAGGCCGAGGCTTTGGCCAGACGAACCACGAAGTCCTGCAACGCCGTGTTCTTCGCCGGATCGTCCAGGGCCTGCTGCGAGGCGATACCGAAGCCGTAACCGTTGGCCACGCCCTCGGCGGTGGTCAGTGTCTTCGAGCCGTTCTGCACCTGCGCAATCGCGGTGAAGGGATCCCAGATCGCCCAGGCATCGACCTCACCCGAGGTGAATGCCGTCAGCGCATCCGCCGGCTGGAGGAAGATGATCTGGACGTCGTCCTCGGTCAACCCGGCCTTCTGCAACTGCAGCAGTACGTGGCCGTGCGCGGAACTTCCCTTGCCCACCGCGATCTTCCTGCCGCGCAGATCGGAGAACGAGGTGAGCGTCGAATCGGACGGCACGAGGATCTGATCGCCGCTGGCGTCGTTGCTGTAGGCGGAGACGACCTTGATGCGCGCGTTGGCTGCGACCCCGAACACCGGAGGTGTGTTGCCGGTGACCGCGAAGTCGATCTGGCCGGCTGTTGCGGCCTCCACCTGAGGCGGGCCGGAAGTGAAGGTGGAGAACGCAACATCGTATGGGGCCGAGTCGAGCTCGCCCGACGCACGAAGCAGCGCCTCGGTGCCGCCCTTCTGGTCGCCGACGTCGAGGGTGACCGTGGTGAGCTGGTCGTCGGAGACGAGTTCGGGTGCTTCGGTGGTAGTGGTGTCGCTGCCACGGGAGACGCAGCCGGTGAGTCCGACGACCGTCAGAGACAGCGCAGCGAGCACACCGATGGCGCGCAGGGATCTGGAACGAGCGTGTGACGACATGCGTGAAAGATCCTTCTGATGAGAGGAATTGATCGGTCAGTGGACGCCGAGGGCGGAGAGCAAATGGGTACGAATGCGAGAGAATCCCGCTGTTCCCCGGTCGCGGGGACGAGGCAGATCGACGGTGACGGTCTCGGCCACAGCACCCCCGTCGAGCACCACCACCCTGTCCCCCAACGCGATTGCCTCGTCGACGTCGTGGGTGACCAGAAGGATGCCGAAACCGTGCCGTCCCCACAGGTCGAGCAGGAGTGACTGCATGGTCAGTCGAGTGAGTGCATCGAGCGCCCCGAACGGTTCGTCCAGGAGCAGCAGTTCCGGCTCCCCCACCAACGCCCGCGCCAGGGCTGCGCGCTGAGCTTGGCCACCGGACAACGTGAGAGGCCACGCGTCTCGCTTCTCGGCCAGCCCGACTTCGGCGAGCGTTGCATCCGCGGCAGTCAGCGCGTCGTTGCCGGTGACGCCTGCTGTGTTCAGACCGTAGGACACGTTCTGGCGGACCGATCGCCACGGAAACAGCCGTGGTTCCTGGAACGCCACCGCGGGATTCCCGGCGACGTGCCGCTCACCCGTATGGTCGGTCGACAGCCCGGCCAGAACGCGCAGGATCGTCGACTTGCCGGACCCGGATCGTCCGACGAGCGAGACGATCTCGCCGCGTTCGATGGACAGATCGACCCCCTTCAGCACGTGACTGGATCCGTAGAACTTGTCGATCCCGTGCAGGGCGGCAACGGACGTTGTCGTCGCAGTCATGAGTCAGACATCCAATCGGTAACGAAGAGCGCGTTTTTCGAGGATGCGCACGATGCCGTCGGTGGCGATTCCCATCAGCGCGTAGACAACGAGCCCAAAGATGATGGTGTCCACGCGCAGGAAATCCCGCGCATTGTTGATGATGTAGCCGAGCCCGGATTCGGCATTGATCTGCTCGGCCACGATCAGCGACAACCACGCAATGGCCAGCGATTGCCTCAATCCCACCAGTAGTTGTGGGGCGATGCTGGGCAGGATGATGGTGGTGAACCGCTGACGCCACGAGAAGCCGAGTACGACGGCCGTGTCGAGGAAGTCGCGATCGATCTGGCGGATCGCCGAGAACGTGTTGAGGTACAGCGGAAATGCGACTCCGAGAGCCACGAGCAGAATCTTGGGAGTCTCGCCGATCCCGAACCACAGGATGAAGAGCGGGATCAGCCCGAGGTGCGGAAGTGCCCGCAGCATCTGCAGCGGCGGATCGACGGTTGCCTCGGCGAGCTTTGACAGTCCGACGAGCGCA
Organism: Rhodococcus sp. NPDC079359; assembly: GCF_040702585.1. Taxonomy (NCBI): domain Bacteria; kingdom Bacillati; phylum Actinomycetota; class Actinomycetes; order Mycobacteriales; family Nocardiaceae; genus Rhodococcus; species Rhodococcus sp. NPDC079359. The sequence continues at coordinate 87,047 of NZ_JBFBLH010000008.1, read as the reverse complement.
CCGAGCGCCACCCCGATCACACCTCCGAGCACGAGTCCCTGCACCACACGGGTTCCGGAGACGGTGAGGGCATCGGCCAACTCTCCGTTGCGTAGCAACTCTAGGCCCGCGTCGAAGATCAGCGATGGTGCCGGCAGTACTCGTTCGGAGAGAACTCCGGCAGCACTGGCAATCTGCCACAGGACGAGGAGCGCGACGGGTGAGAGAACGCGAACGACGGTCCATCGGTACCGCTGCCACACCGACTGTTTCGTCGAAACATGCGCGGGGCCGCCGTTGGGAACGTCGCTGACATGCGTGTCCACGGGTGCCGCGGGAACGGCGTACGACGTCACGACCATGGGTACAGGCCTTCCGGTTGAGTGCGAGCAGGTTCGACTACTCACCTTCGGTCAGACCGGGGCCTACGACCAGGGTTCGAATCAGCGTGAATTTAGGTCGGGCAGAATTGCTCTCATGAACGTCGAGCCCATCCATACCGAGCGCCTGACGCTGCGCCTGTACGAGCCCACCGACGTGGACGGGATTCTCGCGTACTACAGCGATCCCGAAGTCTGCCGCTACCTACTGCACGAAGCGTGGTCGCACGCCGATGCCGTTGCTGCGGTGGGCAAGCGGATGAAGCGAACCGGATTGAACACTCAGGCACTCGCGATGGTCGCCGAACACGAGGGGACGGTGGTGGGCAACGTCGAGGCATGGTTGATCGACGGATCCCCGGCGCTCGTCGAACTCGGGTGGACGTTCTCCCCTGCCGTGTCCGGCCGCGGATACGCCACCGAGGCGGTGAATGCGCTGATCGAGCACGTGTTCTCGCTACCCCAGATACACCGTGTCAGCGCGCAGCTGGACGGACGCAACGACGCCTCTGCCTGCCTGGCCGCGCGGGTCGGGATGCGGCAGGAAGCGCAATTCCGCCAGAACTGGTGGTGCAAGGGTGAATGGACCGACACCCTTGTCTACGCGATGTTGCGCGAGGATCGCTGACGTCCATCATGCGACGTTCACCTCTGCGTTGGTTCTGCGACATCGAACGGTGACCGGAGTGGGGCAGTCTCCTGGGAACTTCTCTCGAACTCATAGGAGCTTCACGGATGGCCCTGCGTCGTAGCGCTGCCCTACTGGGCACACTCGCACTGATCTCTATCGCATCCACGTCGCTGGGCGCTGTCGCCACTGCCGCGCCGGCACGGACAGCGTCGCCGCTGTGCCAGGTCGCTGACCTGCTCCCCACCGGATCGTCGTCAGGCCTCGGTTACCAATGTGCCGAAGCGGGTGAGCTTCTCGATCTGCCGATCGGTGAGGTGCGCGCGACACAACCGTCACTCGGGTACGACGAGGTGTACTACAAGCTCGGTCGGTACACGCTCGGCAAGGACGAGATCAACAAGAAGTTCGACGACTGGTGCGAGGCCAACGGCCAGGAAGAGGCCGCGTCGGCGATGCCCGATGCGCGACTGGACAATCCGTCGTCGTTCACCTGCACTGTGCCCGTCGGCCAGGAAACGCCCGACACCATCGCGCCCATGAAGACCGTCGTCATCGGCCCGGGCGGCGTCCCGTACCTGACCGACGGACACCACACGCTCACCTCGTTCTACGAAACGGCTGACGGTGGACCGAATCTGCATCTCCGACTGCGGGTGGTCGCGAACCTCAGTGATCTGAGCACCACCGATTTCTGGGCGCGGATGAAAGCCGAGAAGTGGGTGTGGAACTACGACGTCGACGGCAACGAGGTTCCGGTGGAACAGCTGCCCTCGGGAGTAGGCCTCGCCAAGTTCCAGGACGACAAGTACCGCAGCCTGACGTACTTCGCCCGCGACATCGGCTTCACCCCCGGAACCATCCCGTTCCAGGAATTCTATTGGGGTGCATGGGTTCGCGACTCCGGCGCAGTCGATATCAGTGGATGGGACAGCAACAACCTCACGAGCTACCTGAGCACTGTCGAATCGGTCTCGCGCGCCCAGGTCGCCGCACCGAAAGACGCGGTGATCGACAGTGGCCGCACCGCAGCGGAACTCGGTGCACTTGACGCATGGAACGACGGCAAGGCGGTCACGAAGGGTGAATTCGGAAAGCTCTCGGCCCCGTACTCGGACGACAAGCCAGGCAAGCTGGCCTACGCCTTGCAGTACAAAATGGGGCTGCCCAGGTAGTGCTTTTTCGACCCGAACATGAATCGGACGGGCTGCGCGCGAATCACCAGCGGTCGACGTGCAGCACCGTCTCGATCGGATCCCGAGGAGCGACCTTGAAGGTCTCCCCCGTGTAGTACGCCGTGGGAATCAGCGCACCCTGATGGAAGTCGTCGGGGATGCCGAGCAGTTCCGAGATCTCGGCTTCCTTCGCGAGATGAATTGTGGTCCATGCTGTTCCGAGACCACGCGCCCGTGCGGCCAGGGCGTAGTTCCACACCGCGGGTAGCAACGAGCCCCACAGACCGGCTTGATTGCCGGCCGGGAGCGTCTTGCCGGCCTGGATGCACGGAATCAGCAGAACCGGAACCTCACCCATGTGCTCGCCGAGCCAGCTCGCACTGTCTCCGACACGCTTCTGGACCGAGGCACGTTCTGGGTCGTCTGTGAACAGGGCCGACGCAGAATGCTTGGACGCCTGATACGCGGTGAACAGTTCGCCGTAGATCGCACCGATGCGAGCGCGAAGATCAGGATCGGTGACGACGATCCACTGCCACCCCTGCTTGTTCGAACCGGACGGGGCCTGCAGAGCGATCTCCAGGCATTCCTTGATCAGTTCCATCGGAACCGGTCGCGTCAGGTCGAGACGCTTGCGGACGGTGCGCGTGGTGTTCAGCAGCTCGTCGGGAGTGAGGTCGATGATCGGGAATGAAGTCACTCCTCGATCATGCACCACCCGCAGTCACTCCGGCAGCATTGTTCTGATGATCGCCCACGCAGAGGCGTCGACCCACGAGGGGTTGGACTGCTGCGGCGATCGGAACACCTCGAGCGTCGACAGTTCCGCGATGCACTGAATGTCCGACGCAAGAATCGGCTCGTCGAACAGCGTGATGTCCGTCGAGATTTTCCACTGGGGACCCGGTACTGAGGTGCCCGTCAAGGTGCCGGCGCCCCAGATTCCGCGTCGCGGATGGCTACTGACCCAGAACAGAACTGGCTGCCCGGGTGCCATCAGACGAGTCCGATAGTTGTCGGCGACGCACCACTGCTCGTGCGCACGTCCGGCGTCGACCATCGGCGCGAGATCGGTCTTGTGCGGATTGCACTTGATCACCCACGCACCGAATGTCTCATCGGTGATTGCCCGTGCCGTCACCGCAGCCAGCCTACCGAGCGTCAGACCTCCATTCCGAGGCATTCTTCGTGTGGGACACACGACGGCCTCGATGTGCCCGGTAGCTTGGGTCGCATGGATGGAGTCGACGTCATCGTGTCGCACTGGGCTGTCGCGCGCCCCGAACTCGACGTATCCGGACTGAAGGTCTTCGGCCGGTTGCACCGAAGCTTTCTGGTCTACAAGACGACTATTGCCGCGACATTCGAGAAGTACGGCATCACCGATTCTGGCTTCGACGTGTTGGCCTGCCTTCGGCGGTCACTGCCGGATCACCGCCTGACTGCCGGCGAACTCGCCGAGCAGACGCTCGTCACCACGGGCGGGCTCTCACTACGGGTGAAGCGATTGGAGGACGCCGGTCTCGTCACCCGCACCCGGGACGCCGTCGACGCGCGGGTCGTCTACGTCGAGATCACCCCCGCCGGTAGTGCTCTCGTCGATGCCGTTGCCGATGAGCACTTCCACAAGCTGAACACCATGCTCGGCGATTTGAACGAAGACGATGTTGCCACTCTCGCATCCTTGCTCGGCCGCCTGGAGCATTCGGCCCGGGCTGTCGAACTCGCGAATGCGCCTTCCGATACACGCGCGGAACCCACCCCGTAGAAAATTCTTTCGGCAGTTAGTGATGCGGGGCACACCACTTGTGACCTGCATCTCTTCCATTTCCGGCGCGTAAATCCTGCGTAACGCCAGTTCGGAATGATGATCCCTGCATTGACGTCTTAGCGCTAAGGCATTAGAACTGTCTTAGCGCAAAGATAATTGCCGTGCCAACGCCTCAGCCGAACGGACTCCTTCGATGACACTCGCTGCACCACACGTCTCAGCAAGCCTCACCGCCGACCTCACCGACGAGATCTACGTCGGCGGCAGCTGGATCCGCGGCGCAGGAGATCCGATCGAGTCGATCGATCCATCGAGCGGCGAAGTGTTCGCCACCCTCCACGCCGCGACGGCCGAAGACGTCGACACCGCAGTCCGCAGTGGTTCCGCCGCGGCGCGGGTCAGCGGTTGGTCCACGATGCTGCTTCACGAGCGTGCCGCGGTTCTGCATCGAATCGGGAACGCGGTGGAAGACAACGCCGGCCGCATCGCGGCAGTGCAGACCCTCGATACCGGTAAGACGCTGACCGAGACCCGAGCGCTGGCCATGAGCGCCGCCAACACGTTTCGCTACATGGCCGCTGCGGTGGAGACCATGGACGGCGCCCTGACCACACCCCGCGGCCCATGGATGACGATGTCCACTCACGAGCCGATGGGCGTGATCGGTGCCATCACACCGTGGAACTCCCCCATCGCGTCCGACGCCCAGAAGATCGCTCCGGCACTGGCCGCGGGCAACGCCGTCGTCGCGAAGCCGCCGGTGTGGGCACCGTGGGTGACGCTGTTGCTGGCCCGGCTGTGCGACGAAGCCGGACTCCCCGCAGGCCTCCTGTCCGTCCTCCCCGGCCCAGGCCGCACCGTCGGCGAAACTCTGGTCCGCCACCCCGGCGTCGCAAAAGTGACATTCACCGGCGGAACCAGCACCGGTCGTCATCTTGCGCATCTCGCAGCCGACAAGTTGATGCCCATCACCTTGGAGCTCGGTGGCAAGTCGCCCACCATCGTCTACGACGACGCCGACATCGAACGCGCACTGCAGGGTGTCCTCTACGGCATCTTCTCTTCGAGCGGACAGAGCTGCATCGCAGGTTCACGTATCTTCCTGCATCGCAACATCTTCGAGAGCTTCACCACCCAACTCGTCGAGCGCGCGCAGCGATTGCGACTTGGACCTGGAACGGACCCGAGTACCGACGTCGCACCGATGATCGCTCTGCGACATCGAGATTCTGTTGCCGACATGGTCGACGCAGCCGTAGCGAACGGTGCGACGGTGTTGTGCGGCGGTGCGATTCCGACCGAGGGCGCACTCGCTGGGGGTGCCTACTACCCGCCGACCGTGTTGACGGACGTGCGGAACTCCGACGCCATCTGCCAGGAGGAGATCTTCGGTCCGGTCGCGGTGGTGCTCCCCTTCGACGACGACCTCGACCTCGTCGAGCAAGCGAACGACAGTGTCTACGGTCTCGCCTGCGGCATCTGGACCGAAGACTACCGACGGGCACTCCGCACAGCGAAGTCCATCGACGCCGGCACCGTGTGGATCAACACGTACAAGCAATTCTCGATCTCCACGCCGTTCACCGGGCTGCGCGACAGCGGGCTCGGCACCGAGAAGGGCCGCGACGCGGTACGGCAGTACTCGAACCAGAAGAGCATCTACCTCGATCTCTCCGATACCCCCTCGACATGGGGCCGGAACCGATAAGCACGAAAGGATCAGCATGACAAGCACATTCACCAGTACATCGGCCCATCCTTACAGTCCCGCCTACAGAGTGGCCGGCTTCGGATTCGTCTCCGGCGCACTGTCCGTCGACACCGAGGGCACCGCGGTCGACGGCATCGAACCGGCCCTCGACGCAGCCGTCGCCAGGATGACCGAACGCCTCGCCACGATCGACATGACGCTCGCCGACGTCGTCAAGACGACCTACTTCGTCACCGACGTCACGACCCGCGATGCGGCGAACAGCCACTACAAGACCGTGTTCGCCGAGCCGCGACCCGCACGCTCTTTCGTCGAGGTCGCCGCCCTCCCCTACGGCGCAACCGTGGAAATCGAAGCCATCGCATACCGACCCTGAAACCCTCCACCATCACTCGAAAGGACCACATCATGACCGCTCCGGAGAAGACCACATCCGACCTCGAGAACCTGATCGATTCGTGCATCGCCAGCAAGGAAACCCGTTTCGAGGACTGGGACACCCTCGGGTTCCAAGCCGCCAAAGGCGGAGATCGCTTCAAGCGCGCGCAGATTCGCTACATCGGTTCGGGCGCAACGGGTAACCACGAGGGCGACTCCCGTTCGCTTCCGTCCGAGCACTTCACGTTCTCCAACATGCGCCTTCCCGCAGGCGCAGTCGGGCCCGAGCACACCCACCACGACGTCGAGGAGGTCTTCTACGTCCTCGAAGGTGAACTCGAGGTCGCTGTCCACGACGTCGAGGACGGCACCAAGAAGGCAGTCCGCCGCCTCGGCTACCGCGATCTGATCCGCGTTCCCGCGGGCGTACCGCGCAGCCTCGCCAACGTCGGCGACACCGACGCGCTGTTCTGCGTCGTCATCGGCGCACCCAAGCCGCAGCTGCCCACCTACCCGCCGAGCTCCGAAATGTTCGGCGTCACTCGCTGACCGAACGAATCTGTACGGAAGGAACTTTCGATGTTCGAGCACACAGCGAGAACTTTGCGCGTGAAGTGCAAGAGCTACGAAGCCGACGGCGTCACCAGTGTCACGCTGGTCGATCCCGACGGCGGCGCGCTGCCGACGTGGGAACCGGGAGCTCACGTGGCTCTGCACCTGCCCGGTGGTCTGACGCGCGAGTACTCGCTGTGCTCGGACCCGAGCGACACCAGCCGTTGGACCGTCGCGGTTCTGCGCGTCGAGAAGTCGCGGGGCGGGAGCCTGCACGTCCACGACAAGCTGTCGGTGGGTGCGCTGATCGAGGTCGACGGCCCCCGTAGCGCATTCGCACTCGACGAGAGCGCGCAGCGGCACGTACTCGTCGCAGGCGGCGTCGGTGTCACACCGATCGTTGCGATGATGCGCCGGCTCGAGCAGACCGGCTGCGAGTGGACGATGCTCTATGCAGGACGCTCTCGCAGGACCATGGCATTCGCCGACGAGATCGCCGCATTCCCCGCCGCCACCATCCATGCCGACGACGAACAGGGCGGGCTACCCGACTTGCCTGCGCTTCTGGGCGGACTTTCGGCCGGAGCAGTTGTCTACTGCTGCGGCCCGGCTCCCCTACTCGATGCCGTCGCCGCCGCCATACCACCGGAGGCAACCCTACGGACGGAACGCTTCGCTGCCCCTGAGGTCGTCGCCCCAGCGGGCGGTGACACCGCATTCGACGTGGTACTGAACCGCACCGGCGAGCGCGTACCAGTCTCCCCTGATCAGTCGGTGCTCGACGCCCTGCTCGACGCCGGGCTCGACCTACCGAGCTCGTGCACCGAAGGCATTTGCGGTACCTGCGAGGTCGGCGTGGTCAAGGGCGATGTCGACCACCGCGACTTCCTTCTCGGCGAGGCCGAGCACGCCGCGAACAAGACCATGTTCCCGTGCGTATCACGTTGCCGTTCATCCGAACTCGTCCTAGACCTCTGAGGAGCCTCATGAACGTGCCCACTCACCGCCAGCCCGTCCTGACCGACACACCCGTCTGCAACCTCCGCAGTCTGCGATCGGTTGCCCTGACCGTGCCGAACCCCGTTGCATCACGCGATTTCTATCACGAGGTGTGGGGGCTGAGCACCGTCGAGGAAGACGGCGACCGCTTCTGGCTGCGCGCCACCGGAACCGATCATCACGTACTCGACCTACAGCGCGGCGATTCGAATGCATTGGGGCGCATCAGCTTTGCCGTCGGTTCGCCTAGGGAAGTGGACGACGCAGCTCGCGCCCTGCACCGGATCGGCGTTCCCGTCCTGCGTGAACCCGGCATGCTCGATCACGCCGGCGGTGGCTACGGGCTCCGGTTGGTCGACCCCGAGGGTCGCATCGTCGAACTGTCCGCCGACACATACGCGGTGCCCGCGCAGGATCCGAACGGCCGCCGGGCAATCCCTCGCAAGATTGCCCACGTCGTCCTCAACACGGTCGATATCGAACGGACTGCAGCGTTCTACACCCAGGTCCTCGGCATGCGGATCTCCGACTGGTCCGAGCGGCAGATGACGTTTCTTCGGTGCAACACCGACCACCATGTCATTGCGCTCAACCAGGCACCCTGGACAGCGCTGAACCATATCGCCTACGAGATGCCGTCCATCGACCATTTCATGCGCGGGATCGGAAGCCTGCGCTCTCACGGCATCTCACCGCAGTGGGGTCCCGGCCGCCACGGCCCCGGCGACAACACCTTCTCCTATTTCACCGACCCCGCCGGCCTGGTCTGCGAGTACACCTCGGAGGTCGAACAGATCGACGAAGATGCATGGCTCTGCCGGACCTGGCGTCGCACGCCCGAACTGTCGGATCAATGGGGCACGGCCGGACCTCCGACCGCCACCGTTCGAGCCGCGATGGCGGGCATCCCGGACCTCGGTGCACGAACACTGTTCGAGCCGAACCACTCCGACTACTTTATCCCGATACCCGAGCTGGTGGATATCTCATGACCATCGGCTCGATGACCGGTTCTACGTTCGTGGGCGGTCTACACGTGGTCCAACACCAGCCGCCCCAGCGAGTCTTCGACCCGGTTGTACTGATTCTGCACGGTATCGGCGGGTCGGCTCGATCGTCTGCGCACGTGGCGTCCGAATTAGCCGACCGCGGCGTTCACGCATGGTGCCTCGACGCCGCCGGTTACGGTGAGTCCGCCGATCCCGGAACAGAGCATGATGCCGTCGCCGACGTCCTCCGCGTTGCCGACGCCATTTCACCGGACCGCCCTCTCGTATTGCTGGGCACCTCGTGGGGCGGGGTGGTCGCCCTTGCAACAGCGCTCGCCCGACCCGAGCGGATCGCCGGCCTCGTCCTCGCCGACAGCACCCGCGGCAGTGGTGCAACCCCCGAAAAAGCCGAATCCATGAGAGCCCGCTCTCGCGATCTGGCAGAGCGAGGAAGCGCAGTGATCGCTGCCGAACGCGCGCCTCGACTTCTCGCCCCCGGGGCCGACCCCAAGATGGTCGAGACGGTGCGAGCCTCGATGTCCGCGTTGCGCCACAGTGGGTTCGCCGCGGCGGCAGAGTTCATGGCATCCACCGACCACGGCCCGCGGCTCGGAGAAGTCACCTGTCCGACACTGGTTCTCGTCGGCAAGCATGACGTGGTGACCGGCGTGAACGAGTCCCACCTACTCGCAGAGTCGATACCCGGAGCGCAGTTCCGTTCGATACCCGATGCAGGACATGTCGCAATCCAAGAACAGCCTGCCGCGGCCGCCGCACTCGTCACCAACTTCCTGGAGCACCTGACATGACCGGAACCATTGTCGTCACCGGTGGCGGCCGCGGACTCGGCCGATCCATCGCCGAACGACTCTGCCGCGACGGCAACCGAGTGATCATCGCCGAACGAAACCCCGACACGGCCCACGAGTGCGCAGAAGCCCTGCGCAGCAACGGATACGATGCCGAGGCCGTGGTCACCGACATCGGTGACAGTGACTCCGTCCGCGCCCTCGCAGAGCGCGTGAGTGCTGAGCACGTGACCGGCCTGGTCAACAACGCCGCGATCGCAGACGGTGTTGGCGGCAGGACATTCTTCGAACTCGACGAGTCCGAGTTCGAGCGTGTCACGTCCGTCAACATTCGCGGTACCTGGGCGGTGTCGAAGTACCTGTGGCCCGCCATCGAGAAGTCGACAGGCGCGATCGTCAACATCGCATCCGATGTCGCGATGTACGGTTCGCCGCGCTTGGTGCACTACGTCTCGTCCAAGGCTGCGGTGATCGGCATGACCAGATCGATGGCACGGGATGCCGGCGACTTCGGTGTACGGGTGAATGCTGTTGCGCCCGGACTCATCCGGGTGGAGGCGACCGAGAGCGTTCCCGACATCCGCTACCGCACGTACACCGAAGGCCGAGCCTTGAACCGCGAACAGACTCCCGAGGACGTCGCCGGCGTCGTCCGTTTCCTCCTGTCCGACGACGCAGCGTTCGTCACCGGACAAACCATCGTCGTCGACGGCGGCTTCATCTTCCGCTGAGGAGCACACCCATGGACCTGCAGTTGAAAGACCGACGAATACTGATCACCGGTGCCAGCTCGGGCATCGGTCTCGCGACGGCAACGATGCTCGCGGGTGAGGGAGCACGGCTTGCCCTGTGCGCCCGCGACGAGGATCGGCTGCGCGAGACGACTTCGGAGCTGGCGGCCAGTACCGACGTGTTCACTTTCTCGTGCGACGTGACGGACAGACAGTCGGTCGAGAACTTCGTCTCTCACGCTGTCGACAGCCTCGGCGGCCTCGACGGCGTGGTCTGCAACGCAGGCCGATCGCTGATGAGCGCGATCGACCAGACAACCGACGACCAGATCCGAGAAGAGTTCGATCTCAAGATCTTCGGAGCGCTCAACGTAGTCCGGGCGGCGAAGAAGGCACTGGCGTCGTCGGATTCGGGGGCGATCGTCGTCGTCAACGCGATCCTCTCCCGCCAGCCGGAATCGCGGCTGGCGATCACCGCCGCCGCGCGTGCCGGTCTGCTCAACCTCTCCCGCTCTCTCGCACAGGATCTGGCTGCGGACAATATCCGCGTCAATTCCGTCCTGCTCGGACTTGTCGACACCGGACAGTGGCAGCGCCGTTACACCGACAGCGACTCCGCGCTCGATTTCGACGAGTGGAGCGCCGAGATCGCTGCGGATCGAGGAATAGGCCTCGGCCGCTTCGGCACCGCGGACGAGCTCGCTTTCCCCATCACCACGCTCCTGTCGCCGCGCAGTAGCTACATCACCGGCGCATCCCTCGACGTCGGCGGCGGCGTCCACCGCTACGTCTAGCGACCCGAACATTCTCAGGAGAGAGACATGACAGAAAAATCAGGCGTCCGACGCACGGGCGGTGACGTGCTCGTCGACGTGATGCGACGCCACGGCGTCACCACCGCGTTCGGCGTCATCAGCATCCACAATCTCCCTCTCGTCGAAGCCGTCGACCGTGATCTCGAGTTCGTCGAGATGCGCCACGAAGCAGCTGCGGTCAACGCCGCCGACGCGTACGCCCGGGCCACGGGCGGCATCGGCGTCGCGCTGACGAGCACCGGAACGGGCGCGGGCAACGCAGCAGGGTCGATGATCGAGGCGCTGACCGCCGGGAGCCGGGTTCTGCACATCACCGGTCAGATCGAGACCGAATTCCTGGCACCGAATCGGCCGGCACCGAGCCGTGGAGTCATCCACGAATTCCCGAAGCAGCCGCAACTGCTCGATGCAGTGTCGGTGCATAGTGCGACAATCAACGACGTCAAAGACGTTGCGGTAGAGCTCGAGACCGCGATTCGCCGTATTCGATCGGCACCGACGGGCCCTGCCAGCATCGAGTGGCCCAGCGATCTGCAGTATCTGGCGACCCCCGAGAAACAACGCCCGTTCGAGATGACCGACGTTCCTGTGCCGGTTGCCGACGCGGACACGATCGCGCGTGGAGTCGAGCTGATCGACGCGGCGAAGGCTCCCCTGTTCTGGCTCGGAGGCGGAGCAGCAGGCGCAGGCCCGGAACTCACCGAGCTCGCACATCGAGTCGGAGCCGGCATCCTCACCAGCAACTCCGGCCGCGGCATCGTGCCCGAGACCGACCCACTCGTCATCGGCAACTTCGCTACGACACCACAGGGGCGCGCGCTGCTTGCCGACTCCGACCTTCTCATTGCCGTCGGCACCCATTTTCGGTCCAACGAGACCGCGTCGTACAGCTTGTCATTGCCTGACAACATCATTCAGATCGATGTCGAGGCGTCCACTATCGGCCGGGTCTACCCTGCCACCGTCGGAATCGTTGGAGATGCCCGGTCCGTTCTGACATCTCTCGCTGACCGCGTTGCCGCACAGCCAGGTTGGACGGCGCGCGTCGCCGAGGTCCGTGAGGCCGTACGCAGTGATCTGACCGAGTACATCGGCGGTTACGCCGACATCTGCGCGGCGATGCGCACAATCCTGCCCGACCGCTCGCCGATCGCCCGCGATGTCACCATCCCGTCCAGCCAGTGGGGTAACCGTCTGCTGCCGATACACGAGCGCGAGACCAACATCTTCCCGCTGGGCGGCGGCATCGGCCAAGGCCTGGCGATGGGCATCGGCGCAGCTCACGGCAGACGTGATGTGCCCACGTTGGTCATGGTCGGCGACGGCGGACTCGCGGTGCACCTGGGTGAGCTGGCCTCACTCGCGGGTTCGAGCGCGCACGTCATCGTGGTCGTGTTCAACGACGGTGGCTACGGCGTTCTTCGGAACATGCAGGAGGCAAACGGGTTTCGGCGATCCGGTGTCGACCTGCACACTCCGCGCTTCGACCTGCTCGCGGCGTCGCTGGACATCCCGCACCGGCTGATCCAACGCGTCGAGACGTTCGCCGACGCGTTGACCGATGCGATAGGACGCACCGGGCCGAGCATCATCGAGGTGGACGTCGCCTCGGTAGAACCCACACCAGGGCCCTTCGTCCCGCCCGTTCACGTGCCGAGCGAGGCCCAACGATGAGCGCCGTTGCAGCTGTGAGGTGGTGGGACGACGATGCCCAGATGGCCGTCGCTGCAGCCGTTCCGACACATGTGTTCGCAGCGGGCACCGACGCTCACGCCGCCATCGAGCTTGCCGTCGCGCACCCGGAGACCGTGCTGAGCCTGATTCTCGCCGACCCGACATTCGACATCGAGCAGCATGCGTACCTGCTTGCGTCGGTGACGGTTCCGACGCTCGTCATCGCGTCGGCGCCGGAGCCCACTACCGATCTGACCATCCCACAACGGCTCGCCGGAGACATCGAGAACGCAGTGTTCGTCGTCATCGACGATTCGGCCAACCCCGTCCACACCTGTAAACGAGAGTCGTTCCACGAGTGGACGTCCTCCTTCGTCACCATCGCCGAAGGTCTGGCGCTCCGTTCCGGAACAGCACTCACCCCGCCCACTCCCCTCGCCGAAGGAGCGTTCCGATGATCACTCGCACAGCCCGCGAGCCGTATCTGGAAACACACCAGACCCACCCGCAGCCGATCACGCCGTACGAGCGCAAGCTCGCCGGCTCGCTGAGCGAGATCTACTCCGGCGGAGTCGACACCCTGGACGGCGTCGTCTCCGGCCTGAACGACCTCGGCCTGCACGGGCCGGACGGCGGTCCGTGGACCGCCGACAACTTCCGCGCCGAGATGCGCAGATTGGGGAAATGAGATGACCACCACCGAAGCTCGTCCGACCGGTCGCCGCTCCGGCCCGACCTACGCCGTCGGAACCCGACGGCACCTGGACGCCCAGGACATCGCGGCCACCGGTATCCGCGACCGCTGGTACCCGATCCTGCCGTCGCACATGGTCGAAGCGGGTGCGATGGTGCCCGTTCGCCGCCTCGACGTCGACTGGGTGCTGTTCCGGGACGCGCAGGGAACCGTCCGCATGCTCGAAGACCGCTGCCCACACCGCAGCGCTCCACTGTCGGTCGGTCAGCACCTCGGCGACCGCATCGCATGCATGTATCACGGCGTGCAAGTGGATGGAACCGGAACCGTCGTGTCCGTTCCCGGCATGCCCGGTTGCGCGTTGGAGGGCCGACGAGCCACCGTCAGTCTCGAGGTCGTTGAGGCCGCCGACACCATCTTCGCGTTCGTACCGTTGACCAACGACTCGGTCCCGACGCCGTTCGTACTCCCCGATCGCTTGGCCGACCCCGAGGTGTCGTGGTTCCCCAACTACGCCGAATGGGCCGGGCCGTGGCGGTTCTACATGGACAACGTCCTGGATCCTATGCACGGCGCGTTCCTGCACCGAGACTCGCATTCGATGTTCGGCGGCGACGTTTCTGCGCGATTCCGTATCCGCGAGACCGATCGCGGCTTCTTCTTCGAGAAGACCGACCAACGAGGAGTGAACTTCGACTGGGTCGAATTCGTCCGTGGGTCGATGGATTTCGTCGACCTCGAGATCCCTTACGGACCCGGTGCCGGGCCCGGCGGCGTCTTCGGCATTGTCGGCATGAGTACACCGATCGACCGCGAGAACTCGGCGATATTCCACTGGCGCACCCGGCGGGTCAGTGACTGGGAGCGCGAATCCTGGCGGTTCCTGTACCGCACGGTTCTCGAGGAGAAGCACTGGCAAGTGCTCGAGCAGGACCGCGCGGTGTTGGAAGTGCTTGCGTCGGACGCCGACAGCGAAGAGCACCTTTATCAGCACGATCTGGGTGTCGCGCGCATCAGGCGGCTGTATCGCGCCGACGCGCTCGCCCAGGCAGAAAAGCTCTCGAGCGTCAACGCATGAACGAGAACGACTTGATGTTGACGGTCCTGCTGCGGCACGACCAGACGCAGAATTTGGAGCAGCTGCAGGGACGACTGGACGGCAACGACTGGTGGCACGAGTTTCCACCCGAGGGCTGCGAGGTCGTGTCGTGGTTAGTCGCGATGGGAATCGGACAGATCGTCACCCTACGGTTGCCGGCCCATCGACTCTCCAGCGTCAACGTCGAACTCGAACGCCGGGCGTGGGGCACATTCACCACGGAGTTCTATCCGACCTACGACTTCGTGCCCGTCCGCGAACGCCTCACCCGTGAATCCGACGAACGCCGCAAGGCTTTCTCGGCATGACACGGGTAACCCACCCGGACGTGGCCGAACCACCTCGACCCGGGATGTTCAGCAACGCCCGCGTCGTGGGTGATCAGTTCTTCATTTCCGGCATGCACGCCGGCACATCGTCGGGTCCGGTCGGAGGACCGGACCCCTACCTTCAGGCCGTCGAGGCGTTCCGACGCATCGGAGCCCTCGCCGGGGCCTGCGGCGCACGCATCGACGACATAGTGACCCTGCGGATCTACCTCACCGACATGGCCGACAAAGCCGCCGTCGGCCGGGCACGCGGCGACGTGTTCAGCGGTGACCTTCCCTGTTCGACCCTCGTCGAGGTGTCGGCACTTGTCGAGCCAGAACTCAGCGTCGAGATCGAGGCTCACGGTTTCATCCCCGGCGTCCGCACCGCGGACGCTCGAATCAGCTGATTCGGCGTATCCAGCGTCGACCTACACATCGAGGACGCATAATGAGCGGACCGACCATGACACGAACTCACGCCCCGGACATAACCCGACCCAACTGGTCGGTGTTGACGCTGGCCTTCATCGCCGTCGTGCTCGACGGCTACGACACCATCGCACTGGGATTGTCCGTACCTGCCCTCTCTGCAGAGTGGGGCGTGGCACCGTCGCACTTCACCCCCGCGCTGGCATTGACCAGTCTCGGTGTGGCTTTCGGCTACATCGCAGTGGGACGACTCACCGCACGCTTCGGTTGCCGCAACGTCATCTTGGTGGCGGTTGCGGTTTTCACAGTGGGTTCACTGCTCACAGCGTGGGCCGGGTCGATCGTCGAACTCACTGCTCTGCGATTCGTCACCGGCCTCGGACTCGGTGCAGTCATGCCCGCTGCAGTAGCCCAGACGACGGCACTCAACCCGGCACGTTTCCGGCAGTCGATCGCAGTATTCGTGACCATGGGCATCTCGCTCGGTGCGTTGATTGCGGGTGTCGCCGGTAGCCAGCTCGTACGTAACTTCGGCTGGCCCTCGGTCTTCATCGCCGGTGCCATCGCATCGGCAATCTTGTTCCCGTTCCTGTGGTTCAAGCTTCCCGACGAGCGCACGGTCATCGGAGACGTCCCCGTCGCCGATGCCAAGCACAGCGCATCCGTCGCTCGTCTCTTCGACCCCGAGGTCCGCACACGGACGCTGTTGCTGTGGGTCTTCTCGTTCCTCGTGTTCTCGGTTTTCTACATCTTCTCCTCGTGGTTGCCGACTTTGCTCACCAGCTACGGCTTCAGCACCGGACTCGCACCATTGGGCTCGGCGGCGCTCGGCGTCGGTAGCATCATCGGCGCAGGAATTCTGATCGTCTGTGCCACGAAGTTCAGGATGACCTCCGTCCTCGCCGGCACCACCGCTGCGGCCATTGTCTTCCTGGTCATCTCGGCATTCCTCGGACCGGACAAAGCCCTCCTGCTGATCGTGTTCGGTGGCGTCGGCCTCGGTCTTCAGGCGGGAATGATCGGCCAGGCGGCCGTCGCTGTCTCGATCTACCCCCAACGCACCGCCGCGACGGGTGTCGGATGGACGTCGTCGATGGGACGGCTGGGATCGGTCGTCGGACCCATCGTCGGCGGTGCACTCATCGGTCTCGGCACGTCGACGAGCACTATCGTGTTGCTCGCGTGCATCCCGGTACTCGGCGCGCTTCTCGTTGTCGTGGCCCTCGGCAGAGTTCGTGTGGCACACCGAGCAGACGAGCAAGTCGGGGCGTGAGCCCGGATCGGAAGCCATGAAAGACCGATCGCCATCGAGCCCGGGGACCGAGAGGCCCCGGGCTCGATGGCGCGAAGCCTGTATGTTGTTGTCCGGCTGAGCGTCTCGAGCAATTGGCGTCAGGCCACCGCGTCGTTGCCCTGAGCTGCCGAGACCACCAGGTTGTTTGCGGTCAGCTCGTTTCCGTTCTTGACTGCGTCGATCCACTGATCTGTCGACGCGACCGCCGCGAAGTTCGACTGCAGCAGCACCATCAACGCCTTGTGCAGTTGCTCCGCCGAGACGGTGCCTGCCTCGTTCGAGAGATTGATCGCGCCGGTGGCGTCGGACAGAATTTCGACGGTCAGATCCAGAACCTCGGCGTCGGCGCTGGATGCGAGGTCGCAGTTGTTCGTCATGTATCCGACGATCGTGACGGTATCGATATTTTTGCCCTGCAACCACTTCGCGACACCGGTTCCGGCGAACACGCTGCTGTACTTCTTCTCGACTCGCTCGAACGAGGGTTGTACGAGCGCCTGAATATCGGGGTGCAACTCGTACGTCGAGGTGCCCTTCACGAACGCCGGAGCACCGTCGGGCATCTCGTGCTGCACGATCGCCACGGGAAGATCCTGCGCCACAGCGGCTTCGATCGCCCGGACGATGTTGGCCAACGACTGGTCACGAGGCGGGTACTGAATCTTCAGCACGCCCTCGAAGTACTCCTGCTGGACGTCGATGACGATCAATGCTCTGCGTGGTGCGGTCATGGTGTTCTCCTTCGACTGGCGATCTCGGTCGCTTCTCATCCTGCGGTGGCGGCCTTGCTTCCACGAGTGGCACGGATGCATACTTTCGATTGATTCGGGCCAACGGTCGAGATCGGAGACAGCCATGCGGATCGCGCTCTATGCGTTCGACGGCATCACGATGTTCCACCTCGCCGCGCCGTTGATGGTGTTCGGCGAGGTGACTCGACTCGGACTCGCACCGGACTGGGAGACGCGGGTGTGGTCCGACCGAGCCGGGTCGATCCGCACCGAGGAGGGCTTCCCGGTCGGCGAGATCGCCGGCCCCGATACCGTCGACTGGGCCGACATCGTCATCGTCACGTCGTGGCCGGAGTCGTTGCCGCACATCGGCAAAGACCTGTCGGCGGCGCTCAGCGACGCCCATTCGCGTGGAGCGGAAATCGCAGGATTGTGCCTCGGTTCGTTCGCCGTCGCAGATACCGGATTGCTAGCCGGCCGCCCGGCCGTCACACATTGGACCAAGATGACCGAACTGCGGGAGCGAAATTCACACGCCGGCGTCGACGAGTCGGTGCTCTACATCGATCACGGCGACGTGATGACGTCTGCGGGCACCGCGTCGTCGATCGATTCCTGCCTGCACATCGTGCGCAAACATCTCGGTTCGGCGGCGGCGACCCGGGTGGCGCGCAGTCTGGTGGTCGCACCCCATCGCGACGGTGGCCAGGCCCAATACATCGAGCGTCCGGTCACGGAGGCATCCGGAGGTACCGCGATTGCCGACGTGCTGAGCTGGGCACTCGAAAGACTGGACGAGCCCTTGCCCATAGAGCGACTGGCCGAACATGCGCGCATGAGCCGACGCAGCTTCATCCGCCAGTTTCACCTCGAGACGGGGTCCACCCCCGCCCGTTGGGTACTGGACAAGCGACTGAACGAGGCCAAGAGCCTGCTCGAGACCACCGATCGCAGCGTCGAGAACATCGCAGCGCTGTGCGGATTCGGCAGCGCCGTCACTTTGCGTCAGAACTTCCGCTCGGCCTTCGCGGTGACACCGACGGCCTACCGACGGCAGTTCGCCGTCGGTTCAACAACCACGAGCATCGTCGACAGGCAAAGATGAGCGACGTGATCCTGTGGATAGTTGCCGGAGTAGAGCTCGCCGCCATCATCGCGCTGGGTGTGGTCTTGATCGTCTCGCGTCGAAAGCTGAAGCACACGCGTCGTGCACTGGACCGCGCTCTCGAATCGCAGCAACGCCGTAAGCGACGCGGCCTGGTGCCCTTCGCGATCAGAACCGCCTTCCACACCACGGACTTACTCATCAACAAGGGCTTCGGCGCAACGGTCCGCAACTCCGTCGAGGACCTCGCCGGCTGGGCGAAAGTCGAACGCCCCGATCTGGCGCGCATGACCGCCGACGGGGACATCGTGGTGATGTTCTCCGACATCGAGGGATCCACCGCCCGCAACGAAGAACTCGGCGACCGCGGCTGGGTGAAGCTGCTCGAGAAGCACAACAAGCTGATCCGCAAACACGTCGACGATCACGGCGGTCACGTGGTGAAAAGCCAGGGCGACGGCTACATGATCGCCTTCTCCGACCCGGCCCAGGCGGTGCGCTGCGGGGTGAAGGTGCAGGAAGCACTGCTGAAGAACCCCGATCGCTGGGACCGCATTCGCGTCCGTATGGGCGTGCACGTCGGCAGCTCGGTGCGTCGAGGTGACGACCTGTTCGGACTCAACGTCGCGATGGCGGCACGAGTGGCGAACCAAGCCGACGGCGGCGAAATACTGGTCAGCGAACCGGTACGCAATGCCATCGGCGCGGCGCATGATCTGGCTCTCGGTACGCCCCGAGACGTCGAACTCAAGGGAATGAGCGGAACATTTCAGTTGTACCCGGTGACATTGCCGGTGCTGCCGGATGCTGAAGTCAAGCAACTCGACTAGATCTGCTCGGGCACAGTCATACTCAGCAGGTGGTAGCTCAGGCATTTGCCGTGTCCGTCGAGCACCGGGCTACCCGTCACTCCCCCACCGAGTACGCCGGGTAGCTCGAACACCAGCCCGGAGACCAGGGGCATGTCGGTTCGGCGTACCTCTCCCGTCACCAGCGGCGCAAAATGCGCAGCGACGGCCTCGACAGTCATTGTGCGAGCCAGCACTTCGTAGCTTTCGTCGGTCCGCGGGAAGACAGCAAGAATGAGAGTGTCGCCCTTGTCCCCGGTTCGCACGTCGGCGAGATCGTCGACAGTCCTCATACCGTCACCTCCGTGATGTGCACGGCGGTCGTCACCTGTGCACGTGGAATCAGACAGGATCTGATAGCCAAGACCTCCGTGTTGCTGCTGCGCGCACCGCCACCGCCGGCGGGCCCGTTGGTGTAAAGACTCTCGACTTCCCAGCCGACAAGAGCCGCAGTTTCGGCGTCGGACACCTTCGCCGTCACGCGCAGTCTCACTTCAGGGACATCGGTGGGGGCGACGAGTCCTCGGAATGCAGCGCCCGCACCGATGTACTCGATGCCCACGTTCTCGGCGGATATACCGTGCACCTCCCACAGTCGTTGCTGCACAATCGCTCCGGCGAGTTCGGCGCGTTGCAGCGCGCGCGGCCCGGCGTAGCTGATCTGCCCCTCACCGAGCCAACCGCCGCGAAATCCGAGGGTCACTTTCAGCTCCTCTGGCCGCGTGCTGCCCGCCGCCCCGGACACCGTCACGCGGTCGGGTCCGACGGTCTCGAACGAGACTCCGGTGAAATCGGCGGTCACGTCCGGCGTCAGATATCTGGCGGGATCGCCGACCTCGTACAGCAATTGCTCGGCGCACGTTCGACGCGTCAACTCCCCGCCGGTACCGTCGACCTTGCTGAATTCGGCTGTGCCGTCGGCACGTACGTCGCCGAACGGAAAGCCCAGATTCGCCAGACCCTGCACCGGCTTGGTGACCGGATCGGCGAAGTAGCCACCGGTCAGTTGGCCCGCACATTCGAGAAGATGTCCGACGGCAGTTCCTGCACCAAGTGTCTCCCAATCCTGCCCGGCCCAACCGAACTCGTGCATCAGAGGTGCGAGATACAGCGCCGGATCGGCGAGACGGCCGGTGACGACCACGTCGGCACCGACGTCGAGGGCAGGCAGCACCGCATCGGCGCCGATGTAGGCGTTGGCCGATACGAGTTCCTCGGAATGCTCCGACAGCGGTCGACCGGTCTCCCACACCACCGGGTCGATCCGGCGCACCGCGTCCAGTACGTCGTCGCCGGTGACGGCAGCGATACGTACCGAACGCGAACACACCTGCTCTGCCACCTTCGCGACGACGTCCGCCGCAGCAACAGGATTCGCTGCCCCGGAGTTGGTGACGACGGTGATGCCCTGCTCGGTCGTCGCCCTGAGAACTGCGCGCATCCGCGCTGCCAACAGTGGGTCGTAGCCCGCCGTGGGATCGAGCAATTTCCGGGCCTGCCCTGTCGCCACCGTCCGCTCTCCGAGGCACTCGAAGATCAGATAGTCGAGCTCGCCCCGCTCGGCCAAGATCTGCGCCGGGTCGATGCGATCGCCGGCAAAACCTGCGCCGGCACCCAACCGGACGGTTCCGCGGGCGCTCATGACGACCACAGCGGGATCGCGCCGGTGGCCATTGCAACGCCGAGCATGCCGAGACTGATCAGCCACGCCCACCCCAACGTGTGCCGAATGTGCTTGCCGATGTCGACTTTCGCGAGACCCACCAGAAGGTAGAACGCGCCGGTCATCGGGCTGATCGGGAATCCGACCGTTTCCTCACCGATGATCGAGGCCTGCGCCAGATCGATTGCGCTGACGCCGAATTGGTCACCTACCTCGATGAGGACCGGCAGCACGCCGAAGTAGTAGGCGTCCGGCCCGAAGATCAGGCTCATCGGGACGGCGAACACGCCGACGATAAGTGGCAAGGCGGGGGCCATAGCGTCCGGAATGGCATTCGCTGCGCTGACCGCCATGGACTCGATCATGCCGCTGCCGTCGAGCACACCGAGAAGTACCCCTGCAGCCAACAACGTGCCGACCATCAGCATCGCGCCGACAGCGTGGGCCTCGATGCGGGCGGACTGGGCCTTCATTCCGCGATAGTTGACGAGAAGCGCCACGATAGTGGCGATGATGAAGCACGTCTCCGGAGGGGCGATGGCGGCGATCAACGCAGCCAACGTCGCGATTACCAAGAAGGCGTTGACCCAGAACAACTTCGGCCGCAGCAGTGCTCGGTCACTCGACGCGGTTGCCGGACCGTCCGCATCGTCGCCACCGGTCGACGGGCTGCCGGGCTCCTCGTTCGCGTCACCGACTGCGGATCCGGTATCCCCGGATCCCACGGACATGCGTTCGGCGACTCGCGCCGTCGACTCCTCCACGACGGCCGACGCATCGCCCGCGGCGACCTTGGCCAGGCGGGTCCGCTCACGCCGACCCAGGTAGTAGGCGACGCCCAGTGCGAACACGACTCCGGCGATCTGAGCAGGAATCAACGGGACCCACAGTTCGTTGGCGTCGACACCCAGAGTTGCTGCAGCGCGAGCCGTCGGACCACCCCAGGGGACCATGTTCATCACTCCGGCACCGAGTCCGACGCAGGTGGCCAGGACGAGCCGGCTCATACCGAGGCGTTCGTAGATCGGGAGCATGGCGGGGACGGCGATGAGGAACGTGGTTGCGCCGGCACCGTCGAGGTGAGCCACCACGGCGAGGGCAGTGGTCGCGACTGCCACGGTCGGCGGGGCACTACCTGCCCAGCGCACGATGCGGGCGATGATGGGATCGAACAGTCCAGCGTCGCGCATGATCCCGAAGAACACGATCGCGAAGAGGAACATCGCCGCGACGCCCACCACGCCGCCGAGTCCGTCCTTGACGAACCCGGCCACCTCGGATGGCGAGTTGCCGGCCAGGAACGCCGCAGCGAGCGGGACACCTGCGAGCGCGACGATCGCCGCAACACGTTGGGTGAACAACAGCAGCAGAATGATGGCAATCGTCCCGAAGCCGAGTAGTGACAGCATGTGATCTCCTTCATCGAATACGACGAGTGTTGTGCAGATCACTTACTCCGTCCAACATCAGTTGGGTATAGATTCATGCACCGTGGGCATAAACCTGGGCATCGCGCATCTACGCGCCGTCGTCGCACTCGCCGATCATGCGAGCTTCACTGCAGGCGCGAACTGGCTTCAGGTCTCCCAACCCAATCTGAGCCGTACCGTCGCCGAGGCCGAACGACGCCTGGGCGTCCGACTGTTCGTGCGCACCACCCGCAGCGTCGACCTCACCGGAGACGGACACGAAGTCACGGCCTATGCCCGTCGGGTGTTGCTCGAGTTCGACGACGGCCTGGAGCAGATCGGGCGCTTCGTCTCCGGCGACCGCGGAACCGTCACCATCGCGTGCCTGCCCTCGATCGCGGCGACGTTTCTCCCGCCGTACATCGTGGACTTCCGCAGCAGTCACCCCGACGTCTCGGTGCACATCAGAGACGGGCTGCGCGACGACGTGGTGGCCTCGGTTCGCGACGGTTCCGTGGACTTCGCAGTCGTCGCCGCGTCGGGGCGAGCGAACGATCTGATGCGCACGACGGTCAGCACCGACGCATTCGTCTGCGCGCTACCGCCGAATCATGCGCTTGCACAACGGACAAGCCTGCTGTGGACCGACCTCGCCGACCAGCCGTTCGTCGCGTTCGGTCCCGAATCGAGCATCGCCTCGCACGTGCAACTGGGGCTCGAAAGCGCGGGAGTCGACGTCGGACCATCGGTTCAGGCGCATAACGTGGCCGCCGTGGCGGGCATGACCGCTGCCGGACTCGGCATCACCGTGATCCCGGAACTGGTGGTGCCGATGATGTCGTTCGCGAACCTGGTCTACCTGCCTATCGAGCCGACCATCCATCGCACCATCTCTGTTGTCCAGTTGCCAGGGCGACGCCAAAGTGCGAGCTGTACGGCATTTCTGGATATTTTGGTGCCCGCCTTGAACGAATGAATGGTCCATTCACGACGTCTGAGCGCGTGAAAGTCACATTGATCCGAATGGGGTGGGCGGTAAACCCCAATGCTGGTGCACCCCAATACGAATGAATGGTCCATTCAACACGTCTGAGCGCGTGAATGGACCATTCATTCGTATTGGGGGTGAAGCAGAGAAAACTACTTCTTCGCCGACTCCAGAGCCTCGTTGAAGGTCTTCGAGGGACGCATCACTGCAGCGGTGGCTTCGGGGTCCGGGTAGTAGTAGCCGCCGATGTCGACTGCGGTGCCCTGAACCTCGTTGAGCTCGGAGACGATTTTCTCCTCGTTCTCCGCCAGCGTCTTCGCCAGTGCGGCGAAGTGCTTAGCCAGTTCGGCGTCCTCGGTCTGCTCGGCGAGTTCCTGTGCCCAGTACAGAGCGAGGTAGAACTGGCTGCCACGGTTGTCGAGTTCACCGGTCGAGCGCGACGGGCCCTTGCTGTTCTCGAGCAGCTTGCCGGTGGCGGAGTCGAGTGCCTTGGCGAGGATGGTCGCCTTGACGTCGCCGGTCTTGGTGCCCAGATCTTCGAGGCTCACGGCCAGAGCCAGGAACTCGCCGAGCGAATCCCAACGCAGGTGGTTCTCCTCGATGAGCTGCTTGACGTGCTTGGGAGCCGAGCCGCCTGCACCCGTCTCGTACAGCCCGCCGCCTGCCATCAGCGGAACGATGGAGAGCATCTTGGCGCTGGTGCCGAGTTCGAGGATCGGGAACAGGTCGGTGAGGTAGTCGCGCAGGATGTTGCCCGTCGCGGAGATGGTGTCGAGTCCGCGGACCAGACGCTCCATCGTGTATCGGATCGCGCGAACCTGGGACATGATCTGGATGTCGAGGCCCTCGGTGTCGTGATCCTTCAGGTACTTGCGCACCTTGCCGATGAGCTCGTTCTCATGCGGGCGGTACGGGTCGAGCCAGAAGACGACCGGCATTCCGGATTCACGCGCACGCGTGACGGCGAGCTTGACCCAGTCCTGGATCGGGGCATCCTTGACGATGCACAGACGCCAGATGTCGCCCTCTTCGACGGTCTGCGTCAGCAGCACCTCGCCGGTGGCCTTGTCGGTGATGTTCGCGACGCCTGCCTTCGGCACCTCGAAGGTCTTGTCGTGCGAGCCGTACTCCTCGGCCTTCTGAGCCATCAGTCCGACGTTGGGAACGGTGCCCATCGTCGTCGGGTCGAACTGGCCGTTGGTCTTGCAGAAGTTCACCATCTCCTGGTAGATCCGGGAGAACGTCGACTCGGGGTTGACGGCCTTGGTGTCCTTGGGACGACCGTCCGCTCCCCACATCTTGCCGCCGGCGCGAATCATCGCGGGCATGGATGCGTCGACGATGACGTCGCTGGGCGAGTGGAAGTTCGAGATGCCGCGGGCGGAGTCGACCATCGCGAGCTCCGGACGGGTCTCGTGACACTTGTGCAGGTCTTCGATGATCTCGTCGCGCTTGGACGCCGGGAGCGTCTCGATCTTGGTGTACAGGTCCGAGAGGCCGTTGTTGACGTTGACGCCCAGCTCTTCGAAGAGCTCGTTGTGCTTGGCGAACGCGTCCTTGTAGAACACACGCACAGCGTGGCCGAACACGATGGGGTGCGAGACCCGCATCATGGTCGCCTTGACGTGCAGGGAGAACATGACGCCGGTGTCGTAGGCGTCCTGCATCTCGTGCTCGTAGAAATCGAGGAGTGCCTTCTTGCTCATGAACATCGAGTCGATGACGTCACCGTCGGTGAGCGAGACCGTCTCCTTGAGCACGATCGGCTCGCCGTCGGCGGGCAGCAGCTCCATCTTGATCTCACGGTCACCGTCGACGACCGTCGACTTCTCGCCGTGGTAGAAATCGCCCTCGCGCATGTGCGCGACGTGGGTGCGCGACGCCATCGACCACTCGGTCATGCTGTGCGGGTGCTTGCGGGCGAATTCCTTGACGGCCTTCGGCGCGCGGCGATCCGAGTTGCCTTCACGCAGAACAGGATTGACCGCGCTACCGAGGCACTTGGTGTAACGCTCGCGGATCTCGCGCTCTTCGTCCGTCTTCGGATTGCCGGGGAAGTCGGGGATCGCGTAGCCCTTGTCCTGCAGTTCCTTGATGGCAGCGAGCAGCTGCGGAACCGACGCGCTGATGTTGGGCAGCTTGATGATGTTGGTCTCGGGCAGCTGCGTCAGCTTGCCCAGCTCGGCGAGGTTGTCGGTCACTCGCTGGTCTTCGTTGAGGTAGTCGGGGAACTCGGCGAGGATGCGATTGGCAACGGAGATGTCACTCGACTCGACGTTGATCTCGGCCGCGCTGGCGAAAGAACGTATGACCGGCAGAAACGCGTGAGTCGCCAGCATGGGCGCCTCGTCGGTCAGGGTATAGATGATGGTCGGCTTCTTCGCAGTCATGTTTCGCCTTTGCCTCAGTTTCAACGTCGTCTTTTGGATGCGTCCACCGTCGACTTTAATCTTTGAACCCGCCGCTGTGCGTGCCAGTGGGGTATCACTCCATCGGCGGTTCCAAGTTACCGACCGGTAGGCCGCTCAAAGGTTTTCGCCGCCTACCCCTGCCCCGCCTCTGACCACCGTCGGAGCATCCGATTTGCCCGGATCGGAACAACGGACCCCTCCCCGACCGTTGAACCGAATATGACGACCTACAAAACTGTCAATCCTGCCGACGGCACAACTGTCAAGGAATTCGAAACTCTCGACGCGGCCGGCGTCGAGCGCGCACTGGCCGACGCACACGCCGGATTCCAGACGTGGCGCAAGACCTCACCGAAGCACCGCGCCGAAATTCTGCACAAGGTCGCCGATCTCTACACCGAACGTTCGGACGAACTGGCGCGGGCCATCTCGCTCGAAATGGGCAAGCCGCTCACCGAATCCCAGGGTGAGGTGGAGCTGTCGTCGAACATCTACCACTACTATGCCGACAACGGTCCTGTGCTGCTCGAGGACGAGAAGCTCGACGTCCCCGGCGCGGAAGACACTGTGCTGCAGCGCAAGCCGGTGGGCGCGCTCGTCGGCGTCATGCCGTGGAACTTCCCGTACTACCAGGTGGCCCGATTCGCCGGCCCGAACCTGATGGTGGGCAACACGATTCTGCTCAAGCACGCACCGAACTGCCCGCAGTCGGCTCTGCTGATGGAGGAGATCTTCCAACAGGCCGGACTCCCCCAGGACGCGTACATCAACATCTTCGCGACCAACGATCAGATCGCCGAGATGATCGCCGACCCACGCGTGCAGGGTGTCTCGCTCACCGGTAGCGAGCGGGCCGGAACCTCGGTCGCCGAAACCGCCGGACGCAACCTCAAGAAGGTCGTGCTCGAACTCGGCGGCTCGGACGTGTTCATCATGCTCGACTCCGACGACATGGATGCCACCGTCGAGTCCGCGACCCGGGCGCGATTGTCCAACGCAGGCCAGGCGTGCAACGCCGCCAAGCGCATCCTCGTCGCCGAGGAGTTCTACGACGACTTCGTCACCAAGCTCACCGCATCGTTCGAGGCAGTGCAGACGGGCGATCCGTTGGACGCGAACACCACTCTCGGCCCGCTGTCGTCGCAGACCGCAGCCGACACGTTGATCGAACAGATCGACGACGCCGTCGCCAAAGGCGCAACCCTGCTGACCGGCGGCAAGAAGATCGACGGACCGGGTGCATTCGTGCAGCCGACGCTGCTCACCGACGTCACCCCGGACATGCGTGCGTACAGCGAAGAGCTGTTCGGACCGGCAGCGGTGATCTACAAGGTCGAAAGCCCGCAGCAGGCAATCGAATTGGCGAATTCCTCGGCATACGGCCTGAGCGGCTCGGTGTGGAGCGCCGACCTGGACAAGGCCCGTGACGTAGCCGAGCAGCTCGAAGTAGGCATGGCCTTCGTCAACGAACACGGCACCACGCTGCCCGGCCTGCCGTTCGGCGGAGTCAAGCGCTCCGGCGTCGGCCGTGAGCTGGGACCGTGGGGCATGGACGAGTTCGTGAACAAGAAGCTCGTGCGCGTCTCCGCGAAGTAGATCCTGTCGGCAAGGCTCCCCGGGCAGTTGCCCGGGGAGCTTTGTCATGCCGCGGTCATACTGTCCCGATGATCGTCGAACATGCTCTGCTGCACGTCGTCCCCCATCGAACCGACGAATTCGAGGCCGCGTTCGCCGACGCGAAGTCGATCATCTCCTCGATGCCGGGGTTCGAGAATCTGACATTGTCGCGGGGCATCGAGCAGCCGAATACGTATCTACTGCTGGTCGAATGGGAACGCCTCGAAGACCACATCGAGGGCTTCAGGAAGTCCGACGAGTACCAGAAGTGGAAGACGCTGCTGCATCATTTCTACGAACCCTTCCCCGTCGTCGAGCATTTCGCTCCGAGGCTCAGGGCGTAGGAGATAAGTTCGATTCTCGTCCCCATCGCCGTTTCTAGGAGTCACCCGTGGCCAATGCTTCGTCGTTCGTATCCAAGCAGGACGACACCGAGATCAGTACCTACATCTGGGCGACGTCCGCCGACCCGGCTCGCGGCGTCGTACAGATCGCGCACGGACTCGCCGAGCACGGCAGCCGCTACGCCCGCTTCGCCGCAGCGTTGAACGACGCCGGCTTCCACGTCGTCGCGTCCGATCATCGCGGACACGGAGAGTCGATCGTCGACACCCCCGGCGATTTCGGTGCTGCAGCGTTCGCGGGTCTGTGGGCCGACATCGAGCAGTTGGGCGAGTCGCTGCTTAACGAATATCCCGACCTACCACTGTTCCTGTTCGCGCATTCCATGGGATCGTTTGCCGCGCAGCATGTTCTGATCGAACGATCCGATCTGTACGAGGGTGTGGTGCTGTCGGGCTCGACCACGCTGAACATCCTCGCCGCCGGAATGGCCGACGCCCCAGCCGGTGACCTGAGCGTGTTCAACGCCGCCTTCGAGCACCGCACCGGATACGAGTGGCTCTCCCGCGACGAGGCCGAAGTGGACGCCTACGTCGCCGACCCGCTGTGCGGCTTCGACCTCCCGGAGTCGACGGTCCCCGCGTTGTTCGGTGAGGCCGACAAGCTCGCCGACCCGCACAACCTCGAGCAGATCCGTTCCGATCTCCCGCTGCTCATCACCTCGGGCACCGACGACCCGCTCGCCGGGGGCGGACAGTTGATCGAGACCCTCGCTGCCCGATACCGCGAGGCCGGAATGAGCGACGTCACCGTCACCCTCTACCCCGGTGCTCGCCACGAGATCCTCAACGAGACCAACCGCGACGAGGTCACCGCGAACATCATCGGCTGGCTCACCGACCGCGCCGGATAGACCTACCGCTTTCGCAGCTGCACGGGCTGCCCGTCCTCCGGGAAGGGCAGCGACGTGAAGTTCAGCGGCGCAACGTAATCGGGGTCGACCGACCAGTCGAACCGCAGCAGCAGGTGATGCATGATCGTCTTGATCTCCGCTCCGGCGAAGAACATGCCGATGCACTTGTGCACGCCTCCGCCGAACGGCTCCCACGCGTAGCGGTGCACCTTGTCCTCCCGGCGGTCGTCGGCGAACCGGCCGGGATCGAATTTCTCCGGGTTCGGCCAGTACTCGGCCATGTGGTGCGTGAAGTGTGGGGCGACCGACGCATACGTCCCCGCGGGGACGAACTTGCCCTGCACCTCGGTGTCCTTGACCGCGCGGCGGGCAACCACAGGCGTGGGCGAGACCAAACGCAAGCATTCCTTCATCACCAGATCGACGCTGTGCAGTTCGTCGAGTTGCGCGAGCGTCGGCGCATCGGTACCGAGCGCCTCGGACTCGGCACGGCACTTGTCCTGCCACTGCGGATGCTGACCGAGGTACTGCATCATCGTCGACAGCGTGATCGTCGACGTGTCGTGCGCGGCCATCAGCAGGAAGATCATGTGGTCGATCACTTCGTCGTCGGAGAAACGCTCGCCGTCGTTCCCCTCGATGTGACACAGAACCGAGAACAGGTCGTCGGTCTCGGTGGCACGCCGGGACGGAAGGTACCGCCGGAAGAACTCCTCGAGCATGGCGCGGCCGTCGAGACCGCGCTTCCACCGAGTTCCGGGAACCCGAAAGCGCACAATGGATGTCGCCGCCTGAACGCACGCCACGAAACTGGAGTTCAGCTCGGCGATCTCGGCATCGGTGCTGCCCTCTGCGCCGCCCATGAAGATGCTCGTTGCCACCTCCAGGGTCAACGCCTTGAGCGCCGGGTAGACCTGAACGTCGCGCCCGCCTTGCCACGCGTCCAAACCGGTTGCGGTGACAGGATTCAACGCCTCGACGGATTTGGTGAGCCGGTCCCTGGTGAAGGCCTGCTGCATGATCCGTCGGTGCTTCAGATGCTCCTCGGAGTCGAGCAACATCAATCCGCCGTGAAAGAACGGGCCGATCAGCAGGGACCAGCCGTCACCGTTCGCGAACGCCTTGTCGGCGTTCTGCAACACCTCTTGGCATGCGTCCGGACCCAGAACGGTGACCCACTTCTGACCGGCCATCGTCAGCCACGACACCTCGCCGTACTTCTCCCACCGACTCCCGAGCAGTTTGAGGGGATCTCGGATGTACTCGAGCGTGTGCCCGACGACGGGCATACCGCCGTCGCCGTAGACCGGTTGGAGCGTTGAATCAGCAGGTGGAGCAGCGAGAGCACGTGCCATTGTCGACCTCCGTCAATCTGACAGAGCGTCCTGTCAGATGGGATGTAGTCTGCGTCACACCTGCTCCCTCTGTCAAGATCTACTCATGGCTTCCACGCGCCGCTACAACGGCATGAGCGCAGACGATCGCACCGCCGACCGTCGCGCACGGTTGCTCGAAGCCGGACTCGAAGTGTTCTCGACGGCCGGTGCCCAGAACACGACCATGACCGCGATCTGCGCGGAGGCGAAGCTGACCGAGCGCTACTTCTACCAAAACTTCTCCAGCAAAGAGGATGTGCTCGAGAAAGTAGTGGAGTCGGTATCCGACGAGATCCGGGCCGCTGCCCTGGACGCTCTGCACTCCCCCGCCCCCACCGTCGAGGACCAGGTACACAACGCCATCGCCGCGTTCGTCGGCGTTCTCACCGACGACCGACGCAAGGGCCGCGTCGCGATGATCGAGTCGCTGGCCGTCGACTCACTGCGCGACTATCGACGACAGTCCATGCGCGCGTTCGCCCATCTGGTCGCCGAGCAGTCACGCGAGCTGTTCGGCGAACAGGCCTGGCCGCAGCCACAATCCGAGATCAACGGCCTGCTGTTCATCGGCGGACTCGCGGAACTGGTCATCGCGTGGTTGAACGACGAGATAGCCGTCACCCCAGCGGATATCGTCGACGCCGCCACCCGCCACTTCATCGCGACGGCACAGCGCTGAGGTGCCTTCGGCAGTGGCGTGATCAAGTGCCCCCTGAGGCACTTACCCGCGCCACTGCGCCGGAGGCGCACTCCTACCGGTCGAAGTGCGCCTTGGAGATCTGACCGTGCACGCCGACCGTCTTGTCGACGACCTGCGACACGGTGAAGTTCGCGGCCGCGGAGAGGTACGCGTAGGCCGTCGCCCGGTCCATACCGAGGTCGGTCTCGAGGAAGTCGAGCGCGTTGACCACGGCGCGACGCATGGCGGCGTTCAGGTCCGAACTCTGGCCGCCGACGGCACCGTCCGGGTCGGACAGACCGATCGGAATCCACGAGTCCTCGTTCTCGGCAAAGGGATACGAGTACGCGACGGACGGGGCATCACCACTGCCCGCCTTGCAGACAGTGAGCCGGAAGGTTCCGCGCAGAGAACCTTCCATCGCGGTCAGCGCCACCTCCCCGTCGCCCATCGCCATGTGCGGATCGCCGACGTAGAACAACGCACCCTCGGCGAACACCGGGAGGTAGAACGTCGATCCGACACCGAGCAAACCGACGTCGATGTTGCCGCCGCCGAGCGTCGGCGGAATCGAGTTCGCGTTGGGTGACGTCAGGCCCGGGTCGCTGGCGAACGCCACGCCCATCATGCCCATGAACGGGCGCAGCGGAAAGCGCACGGCCGCATCGCCGTAACGCATCACACCCTGCCCGTCCTCGACGGCGGTGAACGTGGAGACGTTGCCGTACTGCGTCGGATCACCCGACGGCCTGCCATCGCTGCCGATCGGCGGCATCACCTCGTCCAGGCTGATACCTGCGGGTGCCTCACCGGACGCGGTCACCGCCAGAGAACCCTTGCCGTGCCGGCTCGACACCACGCCGTACGGCACGCGGGGAATCGCCTCGAGCGTCTCGATCTTGAGCACATCACCACGCTGCGCACCTTCGACGAACACCGGGCCCGTCACCACGTGCGGTCCGTCGACGTCGAAGTTGCGGACCGTCCGGTCGTACCCGCCGGCGATGTCGATGGCGTCCTGCAGCACATCGGATTCGGATACACCTTTGCCGCCGAAGAACTCGACGGGATCGCGGCCCTGGTCTTCGAGAATTCCCTCGTGGCTGAGCGCATCGATGGTCACCGTCTCACCGGACTTCATCTGCAGCACCGATTCGGACTCGACCGTCGGGACGTACCCCCACAGAACCTTGTCGACTTCGGAACTCAGGTAGTGATCGCCGGAGATGTCGCCCGCGCCGGGCTGAAGAATCCCGACCGGTGCCGGGGCCGACGAACTCGCGGCGGCGGCGGTCGTCGACGACGACGTCGAACAGGCTGCCGTTCCGGCGATTCCGACGCCCGCGCCCAGCGCTGCCACCGCCTGAATGAATCCGCGACGTCCGATCCCCTTGGTGATCGTCTCCGCTGCCTGCTCCGCCATCGACCGCGCCATGATGCCTCCTGAATTGTCCGAAACCCGAACGTAGACCGGAGGTGTTTCTCGGCAGTTACGATCACGCGTCGCGGCAATTGCTCAGCAGCTCAACTCGGATCGCTGCCGCCGATCGCGGACCACCAGACAGCGGTGACGGCGGCGAGGTCGTCGAGCAAGATTCGACGCGCCACTTCGGAAGGGTTCACCTGATACGTCTGCGCGAGGAACGGATAGTCGATAAAGCGACGTAGGTGGAAAATAGGTGCTCTCCACTCGAATCGGTAGATTCACGACCATGACCGCAGCTGCCACACCCGACGGATTCGCCTACGAACGATTCGACGTCACCGACGCCGGATCCATCGCCACGGTCTTCGCGGCCAAGGAACACCGAGCCGGGCTCTACGTTCTGCACTTCACCGACGGCTCGGCCTACGCGGGCTACGCAGATTCGGTCGCCGCGCGGTTCGCCGCGGACCTCGACGTGTGGGCCGACATCGAGGCACTCGATTTCGCGGCCGGAACTGCAGATCAGCTGGAGCAGCTGCAGGAGCTCGTGTCGCGCCTGACCCGCCTCCGCGAACGCCCTTCCGATCCTGGCGCGATCGGCGAAGCACCGAGCGCGAAATCCGCACTGCCGAAAGAAAGAGCCAAGCGGGCGACGTTGCTCGACACGGCAGTCGGCAAGGCACGCAGGCAGTTCTGGGAACTGTCCGACCACATCGCGTACCCCGCCATCCGCAGCATCGTGGCCGACTACATCAATTCCTCGATCCCCGACCCGGCGAACACCGAGAAGTACCTGTGGCAGATCGCTGCCCTGTCCGAAGACCTCGCCGAGACCGGTCCGCGACGCTTGGTGACGCTGACATGCGGCGGCTTCGAGACGCTCCGCGTCGACGAGATCGTGCACGACGACGACACCATAGAACTCGACCTGCGCATCAACACCAACGTTCCGCGCGACCGCACCGACGAGCAGCTCGAGGTCTCCAACGAGACGGTCAGCGCAGGACGCGGTCCGCACCGGGACGAACGCGTGTGGTCGTGGTCGATCGACCTCGGCGCTCTGTTGGAAGAAGACGTGGACGTCGACCTCGGCATCGACGACGACGCGTTCGACGACCTCGCCTACGGTCTCAACGCCCGGCTGATGCGATCCGGAAACTCAACGGGCGCAGCATCACACAACCACGACCTCGCGTCCGACCTGCTCGCCGAGGCATACCGGCAGCTGTTCGAGACCGAGTGACCGATCGGCTGTGGTACGTCTCGTACGGGTCCAACCTGCTGCGCGAGAGGTTCCATACCTACCTGACCGGGTCCGACGAGCGCTCCGAATTCGGTGCGCACCCACCGGCACCCACTGCGTCACCACCCGCCGAAGAACGATGGCTGTGGATCGATCATGCGCTGTATTTCGCGGGAGTCTCCCGGCGCTGGACCGGAGCGTCCGCATTCATCTGCACGACGGTCGATCCGGCGAATCGCTCTGTAGGGCGCGGATATCTGATCGAGCGAGCCCAGTTCGCTCATCTGGCCGCGGTCGAGAACGTCGTCGCAGCCGTCGATATCGGGGCGACGGAGACGCTCGCCATCGGACAGTGGGCGCAGCTGACAGTGGACCGAGAGGGCGAGAGCTTCCGCGGGAAATATGATGCACTGCTACGGCTTCCGGACATCCACGGAAGGTCCGCCTTCACGCTGACCAGTTCGACCGTGCGCGAGCCCGGCGAACCGTCGAGCAGGTATCTTTCGACCACTCGCCGCGGACTGCTCGGCGCAGACCTCGATCTGGACGTCGACGCCTACCTCTACGCGGCGATCGAACGATCGATGCAGATCACTTCAGCGCATCGAGGTTCGTCTTCAACAGCAGCACGTTGTAGTCCGACCACCGAGAAGCAGTGAAGTACAGGTCTTTTCCGCTCGACATAGGGTGAATGAACGGCGCGTAGATGCCGCCGGCCGTCTGATTGGCGTCGAGGATGGTCCTCGGCGCACTCCACGGACCCTCGGGGTTGTCTGCCGTTCGAGCGACCAGAGTGCGAGAGTTCTCGTCCCCGTACATCATCACGTAGCGGCCGAGGTAGTCGTTCCACGCAACCGACATCTCACTGACCGGGCCCTTGACGACGGCGACTGTATCGCCGATGTTCTTCGACCACTGCTTCGTCGGATCCGGATCCTGCGTCGAGTACTCGTACGCGTCGAGATCCTCGATGTCCGCAGGCGCGACCCGCGAGACGAAGGCGTCGCCGAATCGTCCGTTGGGAGTACCGAACTGGTACAGGTACTCGCCGTCGCGGCCCAGGACGTACGCACTCTGCTGGAACTTGCCCTGGCTTTCGTGGACGTTGGTGAAGCCGGGGATGGTGACACCCTTGTTGACGCGGATGGTCCTGGGATCCGTCGTCCAATTCTGGCCGTTGTCAGTGGATTTCGCGGTCGCGGAGTAATTCGTGACCCAGCGACCGGGTGTGCCCCAGCTCTGCACCGACATGTAGTTGATGAACTGGGTGTTGCCGATCGCGATGGCCGCCGTGGGGATGGTCGTGTCCTCGACGCTGGGTAGCTTTGCGCTCGAGATGATCTCGGCCGCATAGCGTGGGTTGTCTGCACGCACGACGGCACCGGACGTGTTGTCCGCGGGATCGGCTGGACCGATCTCGATGCCCTGCGCCAAGTTCGTCGACGCCTTGTCCGAGCGGAACAGCGCGTTGCTGCGCCACTGGGCATTGCCGGAGGAGCAGTCGCCGAACGTGTCACCGAACGCCATCAGGATCTGGCCGGCACCGTTGTCCCAGCTGATCCCGAGGTCGGTACCGGACATCGCAAGGTCGTTGTAGGTGTTGTTCACACTCTGCGGACCGGTGACCCAAGCGATGCTCTGCGTGTTGCCGGTGATCCGAGGAAGCGGCCCCTGCGGACCCTGCGGGTTCTTACCCGACATGCCCGCGCTGCCCGACGACCCGAACAGCGGAGACGAGCCCGGCCCGCCGAGCCCACCACACGGTTCGGCCGACACGGTGGGCGCAGTCAAAGCGCTGAGTCCGCTCACTGCCAGCGCCAGGACAGCCCCGACAGCGATCTGCCGACTACGTACACGCATAGACGAACCCACCGTTTCCCGTGTGACCCACGATACTGATGTGACTGATGGGACGAGTGTTACGCAAATCTACTGATCGCGCAACAAATCGGGCATGTCGGTACTTGACAAAACACCTACGGAGAGAATGACACTCGTGTGATTAGCCGGCAATCATGCGGGCGTGAGTCGTGTCCAGCGCGAGCAGTGCAGCGCCCTGCACGACGACGGCAGTGCCGTGACCCACGGCCTGGTCAGCAGTGATCCGGCCGCCGAACCGAGGCTTCCTGACGGCGATGTGCGCACCGGTCGCGATGTAGAGAACGTCGAGACCGGCATTGATCCACAGCAGCCGACTCAAACTCGCGGCCGTCGGGGGCTTCGAGCTCAGCGCGCCTGCACCCGCGATCGCCAGATCGATCGCGCCCCACCCCGCCGTCTGCAACCCGAACGCCCGCCGGGCAGGCGAGGACCCGCGCAACGCCAACATCGTTCCGGCGAGCACACTCCCACCGCCCCACACCGCGAGGCGACGGCCGAGCTGCTGGGCAACGATGGGCGCTTCGAGTGCTGTCATGCACTCCAGTGTGCCGCCTCGGGGGAGATGCCGGTTCGTAACGCGCGGTCGGTTGCAGCCGATTCCATGAGCACTGAGCATTCGCGCTCGAAACGAACGGAGCCACCATGCTGAAGAAGGTCCTCGCCGGAGTCGCGCTGGCGATCGGCGGCGCAGTGCTCGTCGCGTCGACAGCGTCCGCAGCACCCGACGACAACCCGTTCGGACCCAAGGACTCGACCGCGAACTTCGTGAGCGCCCTCGACCCTGCGGCATACGGTGCAGCGAGCGCCAAATCGTTGATCGTCAGCCCGTTCGGCACGAGCCAGCAGATCGACTGCTCGTCGTTCCACGGCCAGAGCTGGTGCACCCAGAACGGGCGAGTCCTCACTCAGATTCGAATCCCGGCCGGATCGTCGGAATGGGACTATCGGACGCTCTACGTCTATAACCCGTTCTGATGATCGCCGGCCGCACCCTGTGCGGACTGGCTCTCGTCGCCCTTACCGGTTGCGCTGCAACGCAACCCGAGCCGACCATCGAGGCGGCGGTGAACGTTGCGCCGTCGTCGTTCCCGGCACCTCCTCCCTCCGTCGCATCCTCCGCCATCCCGACCCCGGACGAGGCGACCGCCATCTTCCGCACCGTCTTCGACTGGACCGCCGAGCGGTCCGACCGCGCCGACGCGCTCGAGGGATCTGCCGAGGAGAATGCCGCGGTGTTCGACAGCGGTGGGATCATGTCGGAGGCGTCGTTCGACCGCATCGACGTCGTCGCACCCGGCCGGGTCGAGGCGAGCGGAACGTCCGTCGGGCGAGTGTCCTCCATCGACTTCGTTGTCTCCGAGGGCCGTTGGAAGCTGGAACGCGCAGCGGCGTGCGGAATCACCGGGGCATGTTGACCGACGGATCAGATCACCATCCGAACGGGTCAGAGTCGGACCCGGGCATCCAACTGTTGCCGGGCCCGACCCACCCTCGGGCCTTGATCATCTTCTTCGCTGCGCGCTGACTGCGGCCGATCAGACGGTCGAGGTACAGGTGACCGGCCAGATGGTCGGACTCGTGCTGCAGACACCGCGCCAGGTAGCCGTGCCCCTCGACGGATACGGGATTGTTCTCCACATCGACACCGGTCACGCGGGCCCAGTCCGCACGGCCGGTCGGGTACCGCTCCCCCGGGACCGACAGACACCCCTCACCGTCCTCGGGGTCCGGCATCGTCTCCGGGATCGCCGATGTCCCGAGCACTGGATTGACCACGTGCCCGCGATGACGGACTCCGCCGTCCTGCAGGTCGTAGACGAACACCGCACGCGGATCACCGACCTGGTTGGCGGCAAGACCGGCGCCGTGCGCCGCAGTGTTGGTCTCGAACAGGTCCTCCACGAACGCGGCCAACTCCGCGTCGAACTCGGTGACGGGAGCCGCACAGGTCGTCAAACGTGGGTCGCCGGCAACGAGGATGGGTCGAATCGCCATGCGAGAAGGTTACTGTCGAAGCATGGCTCATTCCCGTCGCTCCCCCACGGCTCACCCCGCGGACAAGGTCTGCGCATCCTGCGGACGGCGAATCGAATGGCGCAAGAAGTGGGAGAAGAACTGGGATGACATCAAGTACTGCAGCGACGCATGCCGGCGGCACAAGGTGAGCACCACCGACAAGGAACTCGAAGACAAGATCCGTTCCCTGCTCGACGCCCGATCCCGCGACTCCACAATCTGCCCTTCCGACGTCGCACGAGCACTGTCCGACGACAATTGGCGTGAGTTGATGGAGCCCGTCCGCCGCGCCGCCCGCCGCATGGTCGACGCGGGAGAAGTCGAGATCACCCAGAAAGGATCCGTCGTCGATCCGTCGACCGCGAAGGGGCCCATCCGCATCCGATGGACGCGCTGACCAGCGACACAGAAGTTGTCGGTGGGTGGGTATAGCTTTCGTGGTGTGAAGACATGGGGGGATGTGTTCGGGCTCGGTGACCAGGATTTGGTCTCCGAGCTCGCTGGCGTGTCCTCCCTCGAAAACGAGCTCGCTGCAACGCGATTGACGCTGCTGGCGGAGATGGACCGGCGTGGTTTGGCTATGAAACTCGGCTACTCGTCGGTCACCCGGTGGTACGCGCGATCGGTGCGCATCACCGACGGGTCCGCGGCCCGTCAGATGGAGCTGGGGCAGTGGCTCACCGACCGGCCCAGCGTGTTGAATGCCCTCGCAGGTGGCGATATCCACGCCGCGCACGCCTCGGCGATCGCCGACGGCTACGCCACCGTGGTGGTCGCCGACCCCACCCTCGACGAACAACGCCGCGAGGCTGTCGTCGCCGAACTGCTCGAAACCGCCATGCGCAGCACCGCCGGGCAGGTCGCCTCCCGCGCGCAGGCACTGGCGCATTCCGCGGCCGAGGACGCCAGAGCCCGCCACGAGCAGGCCGAGAAGCAACGACAAGAACAGGAGCGGACACAGGAGCGGGACCGGGCGACCCGAGCTGATGCCGGTGGCGCGGGTGATGCAGGTGGCTCAAGTGAGCCCGAACCTGCTGGGCCCGATCCTGTTCCAGCTGGACCGCCGCCGATACCGGTGTCGGAGAACCCGGAGTTGAACCGTTTCGATGTTCACCCGCTTGCCAGTGGCCGCTTCCAGATGGGTGGCAACGTCGACCGGCTCCTGGCCGAGAAGCTGCTCACCGCGCTGTCGGCGTTGACCGCGCCGCAGCCCGGCCCTGGAGGTGAACGCGATCGACGTGGTCCGTCGAAGCGGCGGGCGGACGCACTCGATCGGATCCTCGACCGGCACCTGAGCGGTGGTGGCCGCGGATCGGCGGGCGGGTCGCGGGCATCGGTGCACCTGATCGTCCCGCTGCGGGACCTGCTCGCCGACCGCGGACACACGCAATCGAACAGCGCAACAACGGGTTCGACGGCATCCGGTACCGGCGGCCACTCACAAACAAGCGATACCGAGGGCGGTCCCGATCGTGGCAACGGTCGTCGCGTTAGCGGGAAGCGTGCTGGTTTCGGCGACAGTTCACAAACGAGCGATACCGAAACGCCTCCCGTGGCTGGCGCTGACGGCGGGCACCAGGTGAGCAAGAGTCGTGCTTGTTCCGATGCCAGTTCACGGGCCGGTGATACCGAGGCCGGTCCCGATCGTGGCAACGGTCGTCGCGTCAGCGGGAGCAGTGCTGGTGTCGGCGGCAACTCACGGACAAGTGATGCCGACACGGGTCCCGACGATGCTGGCGGCGGTCCCTACGCCAGCGAAAGCAATGCTGGTGCCGGCGGCAACTCACAGACCGGTGATACCGACACGCCTCCCATTGCTCGCGCTGACGGCGGGCACCACGTGAGTGGGAGTGTCGGTGCCGGTCCACGGAACGGTGATCCCCGCGGCGATCGTGTCGGTCCCAGCGCTGGTGCCGGTGACCATTGCGGGCAGAGGTCTGCACCTGAGCCCGGTGATGCCGACTGGCCGTTCCACTTCGACTGGACCGGGCCGATGAGCCGCGCCTTCGCCGAACTTCTCACCTGCGATGCCGACCTCACCCCGGTCATCGTCGACCACCACGGCGTCCCCCTCGCCCTCGGCCGCAGCACCAGACTCGCCAGCGACGACCAACGCATCGCCCTGACCATCCGCGATCGATGCTGCGTGATGTGCGGCCGCCCCGCACAGTGGTGCCAGGCCCACCACATGAAGTTCTGGGAACACGGCGGCCGCACCGACCTGAACAACCTCGCGCTGGTCTGCGGAGAATGCCACCGCCTCGTCCACCACGGCGACTGGCAACTGCTCATGGGCGACGACGGACACCCCTATGCCATCCCACCCGAATCCATCGACCCCACAAGACAACCCATCCCCAGCTACCACCGCCGAAAACGTCGCGCAGCGTGACAACAGGTCAGCTGCGCAGCTCACGCTTGAGCAATTTTCCGCTCTGATTGCGCGGCAATTCGTCGACGAAGGTGACGGTCTTGGGTACCTTGAACGGCGCTATCCGCCCCTTCACGTGGTCGATCAACACCTGCGACGACAGCTCACTTCCGTCCTTGAGCACGACGACGGCCGTCACCGCCTCGATCCACTTGTCGTCGGGCGTCCCGATCACCGCGACCTCGGCGACCGCCGGATGGGTGTAGATCGCATCCTCCACCTCGCGGGACGCGACGAGGATGCCGCCGGTGTTGATGACATCCTTGATCCGGTCGACCACGGTGATGAACCCCTCGGCGTCGCGTGTCACCAAGTCACCGGAATGAAACCACCCATCCGAGAACGCATCTGCCGTCGCCTCCGGCTTGTCCCAGTAGCCGTCGCACAACTGAGGAGAACGGTAGAGAATCTCACCGGGCTCGCCGTCCGGCACATCGTTGCCGTCGGCATCGACGACGCGGGTCTCGACGAAGAACACCGCACGTCCGCACGACGCCGGCCGCGCCTCGTGCTCCTCGGGCTGCAATACCGTTGCCAATGGCCCGATCTCGGACTGCCCGAAGCAGTTGTAGAACTCGATGTCCGGGTACCGCTCACGCAGCCGAGTGAGAACGGTGACAGGCATGATCGAAGACCCGTACTGTGCCTTCTTCAACGACGAGAGATCGCGCGTCGCCAGATCGGGGTGATTGGCGAGCGGAACCCACACCGTCGGCGCCAGGAACAGAGACTTGATCCTCTCCTCTTCGATCCGGCGCAGGATCTCCGGAACGTCGGGCCTGCGCATCAAGCGGACCGTGGCACCCACCGACAGGTACGGCAGCATGAACACGTGCATCCCCGCCGAGTGGTACATCGGCATCACGAGCAGCGGATCGTCGTCCTGGGTGAACCCGAGCGCGATGACGCACGAGACGTACTCCGCGACCAGCGCGCCGTGAGACATCATCGCGCCCTTGGGTTTCGACGTCGTCCCGGAGGTGTAGAGCAACTGAGCGAGGTCGGTCGCATCGGCGACGGGTTCGAGTTCGGAGCCGTCGCCGTCGATTCCCAGCACATCGGGAAGGGAGACCACGTGCTCGATGCTCAGCGTGCCGCGAACCGAATCGAGAGTGCCCGCCAACTCCGGGTCGACCAACACTGCCCGAGAACCCGATTGCTGCAACAGGTACTTCAATTCGTCGCCCACGAGCGCATAGTTGATCGGGACGTGCACCAATCCGGCTCGCGCACAGGCGAGGAACGCGACCACGTACGCGTCGGAGTTGACGCCGTACGCCGCCACGCGGTCACCCTTGTTCAATCCCAACGCGATCAGTCGTCGAGCGGCGCGGGTGACCGCGGTATCGAGTTCTGAATAGGTGTGACTGCGTCCCTCGAATGTCACGGCGAGGCGGTCCGGGAATTTCGCGGCAGACCGCCGCAGGACGCCGTCGACGGTGTTCACTCGTGTTCCGCTGCTCATCACCCGACGTTATAGGACGTCCAAGCATCTCGTGCCGTGTTTGGCTGCCCTCAGGGTTCGATCGATGCCATTGGGGCATGCGGCAAGACATGACAGCGAAACAAGCCCTCGACAGCCTCGAATCTGCCTCGTTCCTCGACGGAGCGAGCAATGCGATCAACAGTGTCCTCAAAACCGCACTGGACGACACCGCCGTCGGCGCAGGTCTACGCGGCCGGTGGATCGGTCACCCCATCCACCCGGCTCTCGTCAACGTCACCATCGGAAGCTGGACGAGCGCCGTCGTCCTCAATCTGCTGAACCACCAGTCCAGGGCGAGCAAGCTGGTCATCTCCCTCGGGCTTGTGTCCGCGCCGGCAGCCATCGCCACCGGATGGGCCGATTGGTCGACGATGAACACCCGCCAGCGCCGCGTCGGGATGATCCACGCGGCGTCCAACGCAACCGGCGTCTTCCTCTTCCTCGGCTCCTACTTGCGGCGCCGGAAGCAAACCGATGGCACCGCCAAGGCCCTGGCCGCTGCCGGTCTGGCAACGGCGAGCGTCGGCGGTCTCATCGGAGGCCACCTCGCCTACAGCTCGACCGAGCAGGAACCGGCTCCGGCAGGCAAGCACAGCATCCGCCGATAGATCAGCAGTTGTTCGGCTCCCCGATCTTCACCGCGGACAGCAGAGCATCACCCTCACCGACGAGCACCCCTGCTTGCGGATCCTGCGCCACAACGATCCAGTTCGAGTCGTTGACCTGCATCCGGCTCGCACCGGACGCGTCGACGCTCCTGGAGTAGAAGATCCCCGCCGCCTGGATCGCGTTCTGGGCGGACTGCAAGTTCATGCACACGACCGAAGGCATGGCGGCGAGGACGGGCTCTGCCGCGGGCGGCTCGGACGCGGTGGTGTCCGGGACAACGATCCTGTCGACCGGCGTCGGTGCGGGCGCGGTCGCCTCGACGGTCACGGTCCGCACTTCGGTCCGGACTTCGGGCTCGGCGGAGTCCGTGGATCCGCAGCCCGCGAGGACGAGCGCAGGAAGGGCAAGCGCGAGGACCGAGTGCACGCGGGAACGACTACTGCTCGTCATGAAAACCCTTCGACCGACCGATGGCCTGGCGCAACCGGTACCCATGGGAGATCGTCAGACCGGTAAGTCTGTTACTTCCCGTCCATCGGTGGCGTTTCCGTACACCGTACGGTAAACTGCGTCGGCCCCGGGCGAACCAGCGTCGGGGGCGGCGAAAGGCGACCGAAGCGCACATGACCCAGGCCCAGCCGACGACACCGACTCAGCCATCCATCGACGAACTGTCCACGATCCTCGTTCGCGGAGCACGCGAGAACAATCTCCGCAACGTGAACCTCGACCTGCCCAAACGCTCGCTCGTCGTCTTCGCGGGCGTCTCAGGGTCAGGGAAGTCATCACTCGTCTTCGACACCATCGCTGCCGAAGCTCAACGGCAGATCAACTCGACGTTCACCGCGTTCGCGCAGACGTTCCTTCCGTCCTACGGCCGTCCCGACGCCGATCTCATCGCCAACCTGTCGGCCGTCGTCATCGTCGATCAGAAGCGTCTGTTCGGCGGCCCGCGCTCGACCGTCGGCACCATCACCGACATCGGCGACTGGCTGCGCATGCTGTGGTCCCGCGGCGTCACCCCGACGATCGGGTTCGCGAACGCGTTCTCGTTCAACGACCCGGCCGGCATGTGCCTCGAGTGCGAGGGGCTCGGCGAGGCGAAGGTCGTGGACCTCGGCGAACTGGTGGACGAGTCGAAGTCCTTGCGCGAGGGGCCGTTCAAGCATCCGGACTTCGAGGTCGGCAAATGGCCGTATCGGGTGTTCGCCGACTCGGGCCTGTTCGATCTCGACGTCCCGATCGAGCAGTACTCCTCCCGCGAGCGCCACATCTTCTTCGACGCGA
The DNA here is from genome assembly GCF_040702585.1 of Rhodococcus sp. NPDC079359. Lineage (NCBI taxonomy): Bacteria > Bacillati > Actinomycetota > Actinomycetes > Mycobacteriales > Nocardiaceae > Rhodococcus > Rhodococcus sp. NPDC079359. The sequence goes on along the minus strand of NZ_JBFBLH010000008.1, from coordinate 44,168 downwards.
AACCCGGCGAGTTCGAGGTACTCAACCCCGACGCCGTCATGAAGAGTTACGAGGGGATCGTGTCCCGCTTCCGGCGCAGCTACCTGGCCAAGGACGCCGACGCCCTGAAGGGCAAGGCCAAGCTCGCGTTCGAGCGCATCGTCACGCGCGGGGTCTGTGAATCCTGCGGCGGCTCCCGCTACAACGAGACCATCCGCGGCGCGACCCTGGAGGGCCTGTCTCTGCCCGACGCGTTCTCGATGCAGGTGTCCGAGCTCGCCGACCGCATCGACGGGTGGCAGATCGACGGCCTGGGTACCGTCACCGCCGAAATCGTCACGCAGCTGCGAAGACTCGTCGATCTCGGTCTCGGCTACCTCAGCCTGGACCGCGCGACGTCGTCGCTGTCGGGCGGTGAATCCCAGCGCATCAAGATGGTCCGCCACCTGGGAGCCACCCTCAACGACATGCTCTACGTCTTCGACGAACCGACCACGGGCCTCCACCCCCGCGACGTCCACCGCCTCGACGACATGTTGCTCGCGCTGCGCGACAAGGGCAACACCGTCCTCGTCGTCGAGCACGACCCCGAGGTCATGGCCATCGCCGACCGCATCGTCGAGATCGGCCCCGGCGCGGGAAAGGCGGGCGGCACAGTCGTGTTCGAGGGAACCTACGACGAGCTGCGCCACGCCGACACCAGGACCGGTGCCGCGTTGCGGCGCGAGGATGTCGTATTGCGTACTCCCCGAACTGCTTCGGGCTGGCTGAGCATCACGGGAGCCAGCACCCACAATCTGCGCGACGTCAGCGTCGACATTCCGCTGGGAGTCCTGACGGCCGTCACCGGCGTCGCCGGTTCCGGGAAGTCGAGTCTCATCCACGGGCACCTCCGTGAGGCCGCACCGGACGCCGTCATCATCGACCAGGCACCCATCCGCGGATCGCGGCGCTCTTCCCCCGCGACGTACACCGGTCTGCTCGATCCGATCCGCGCGTACTTCGCCAAGAAGACCGGCCAGCCGCCGTCGCTGTTCTCGCCCAACTCCGACGGCGCGTGCCCCGACTGCCAGGGCAGCGGTGTCATCTTCACCGATCTCGGGTTCACCGACCCGGTGACGAGCACCTGCGAGACGTGCCAGGGCAGGCGATTTCGGTCGGGCGCGATCCGACACACCGTCGACGGCATCAGCATCGCCGATATCTTCGAGATGTCCGTAGAAGACGCCCAGGACTTCTTCGAGGTCAAAAAGATCCGCGACATCCTGCGCCGGTGCCGGGACGTCGGGCTCGGCTACCTCTCGCTCGGCCAGAACCTGTCGTCGCTCTCCGGTGGCGAGCGGCAGCGGCTCAAGCTCGCCACCGAACTGGTCGGGTCGTCACCGGTGCTGGTCCTCGACGAGCCGACGACCGGTCTGCATCCGTCGGACGTGTCGAACCTGATCGCGTTGCTGTCCGGGATGGTCGACGAGGGCAGGTCGGTGATCGTCATCGAACACAACCTCGACGTCATAGCCGCCGCCGACTGGGTCATCGACCTCGGCCCCGACGGCGGGCACAACGGCGGTCTGATCACCTTCACCGGAACCGTCGACGAGTTGGTGGTCTCCGACACCCACACCGGCACGTACCTGGCACGGAGCCTGGGCCGGTGACCACCACCCGATAGTGTTGGCGCTCCAGGGGCATCGGACACACAGGAGTGGCAGTGCAGCGTCGATCGGCACGAATGATCTCAGCAGGGTTCGCGGTCGTCGCGCTGGTCGCGACCGGCTGCGGCAGCACGACGGCCGACTCCCCGCCGGCGACCACCTCGGCTACGGCGTCGAGCGGGGAGTTCCCGAGGACGATCGCGTCGGGCTCGGACGGCGGGACCGTCACCATCGACGCGATGCCTCGTTCGATCGTCTCGCTGAGCCCGACGGCGACGGAGACCCTGTACGCCGTCGGGGCCGGTGAGCAGGTGGCGGCCGTCGACGATCAGTCGGACTATCCCGCCGACGCACCGAAGACCGGGCTGTCGGCGTTCACACCGAGCCTCGAGGCGATCGTCGCGTACGACCCCGATCTGGTGATCACCTCTACCGACCTCGGCCTGGTGACGTCCACTCTGGCCGAGGCCGGTATCCCGACGCTGCTGGTCCCGGCCGCGACGAGCCTCGACGACGCGTACTCGCAGATCGAGCTCGTCGCGGACGCGACCGGGCACGACGCCGAGGGCGACGCGGTGGTCACACAGATGCGCGACCGAATCGATGCCGCCGTGGCGAGTGTCCCCGCGCGCTACGAGCCCCTGACGTATTTCCACGAACTCGACGACACGCTGTACACGGTGTCGAGCGCCAGCTTCGTCGGTCAGATCTACGGTCTGTTCGGTCTGACCAGCATCGCCGACGGCTCCGGCGCAGGCGACTACCCCCAACTGTCCGCCGAATCGGTGATCACCGCGGATCCCGATGTCGTGTTCCTGGCCGACGCCCAATGCTGCGGCGTCACAGCCGAATCGGTTGCGGCTCGACCGGGGTGGGGATCGATGACCGCCGTCCGAGACGGCAGGATCTTCCCGATGGACGAGGATCTGTCCAGTCGGTGGGGCCCCCGCATCGCGGACCAGGTCGAGGCCGTCGCCGCAGTGATGCAGCAGATTCCGGCGTGAACCCAGCGACGATGGGGTAACGCGTCACCCAGCCACAGCCGCCTTCCGCTGCACTGCAGCAGATTCCGGCGTGAACCCAGCGACGATCGGGTAACGCGTCAGCCGGCCACGGCCGCCTTCCGATGTGGTGCAGCAGGTTCCGGCGTGAACCCAGCGACGATCGGGTAACGCGTCAGCCGGCCATGGCCGCCTTCCGATGTGGTGAGACAGATTCCGGCGTGAACCCAGCGACGATCGGGTAACGCGTCAGCCGGCCACGGCGGCCTTCCGTCGTCGTGCAACAGACTTCAGTGTGTCCCGAGGACCGGCCCGATGGCGCGTCCATCGGCAACGGTCCCCTTCGGCAGTGCTGCCGAAGGGGACCGTTGCCGCGCACTGGCCGTGCTCTACACGACGCTGTCGCGCCGCATGGCCTCGATTTCGTCGGCGCTGCAGCCTATTTCGGTGAGCACCTCGTCGGTGTCGGCCCCGTGCTTGCGGCCGGTGTACCTGATGCGGCCGGGGCTGCCACCCATTCGCCACATGACGTTCTGCATCCGGACGGGACCGAGGTCGTCGTCCTCGACGGTCGTCACCATCTCGATGGCGTTGACCTGTGGATCGGACAACAGATCGCTCGGCTTGTAGACGGGAGCGACTGCGGCCCCTGCCTTCTCGAACTCGTCGATCACCACGTCCTTCGTCCGTTCGCCGATCCAGCCGCCGACGTACTCGTCCAACAGGTCCGCGTGGGCGGCGCGCTGACGCCCGGTGGCGAACCACGGTTCGTCGAGCACTTCGGGGTGACCCACCAGCACGAGCACGCGTTCGGCTATCGAATTGGCGCTCGTGGAGATGGCCAACCAATGCCCGTCTGCGGTCTTGTACAGGTTGCGGGGCGCGTTGTTGCTGGACCGGTTCCCGGTTCGCTCCTGATCGATCCCCAGCTGGTCTGCGTAGATGACGCCCGGCCCGACCGCGGCCATGATCGGGCTCAACAGATCCAGATCGATCTGCTGGCCGATGCCGCCGTTGTTGGTGCGGTGCAGCAGAGCCATCGACACGGCCGACGAGCCCGCGATCCCGGCGAGGGAATCGGCCAATCCGAACGCCGGAAGTGTCGGCGGCCCGTCGGCTTCACCGGTCAGGTGCGCGAACCCGCTCATCGATTCGACGAGCGTGCCGAAGGCGGGCCTGGTGGCGTACGGTCCGGTCTGACCGAAGCCGGTGACACGCAACAGGATCAGACCCGGGTTGAGCTCGGAGAGCACGTCGTATCCCAGCCCCCAGCGTTCGAGGGTCCCGGGCCGGAAGTTCTCGACCACCACGTCGGCCTCTGCGGCGAGGCGGCGAAAGAGCGCCCCGCCCTGGGAGTTTCCGAGGTCGAGGGTCATCGTGCGCTTGTTCCGCCCGATCATCGTCCACCAGAGTGGGTGACCGTCCTTGTCCAGACCGTGTCCGCGCATGCCATCCGGCTTGGTGGGGTGCTCGATCTTGATGACCTCTGCCCCGAAGTCGCCCAGGATCTGCGCGACGAGGGGGCCTGCGAGGATCGTCGAGATGTCGAGAACCTTGATGCCCTCCAGTGGGCCCGTCACAGGTACGGACGGTGCAGGTAGCGGCCTGCGGGAGCACCGGCGACGGCACCGTCGGCGAGTACCCGCTGACCACGGACGAACGTGTCGGTCACCTTGGCACCGAGCTCGAATCCCTCGAACGGCGTGTATTCCTGAGCCGACTCGGAATCCTCCGGGCGCACGGTCCAGGTGTGATCGGGGTCGATGAGGGCGATGTCTGCGTCCATGCCGACGGCGATGTCTCCCTTGCCCGGCAGGCCGTAGCGTCGGGCCGGGTTCAGTGACGTGAGCTCGGCGATACGACGCCAGCTCAGGCCGCGCTTGCGTCCTTCGCTGACGAGACCGGGCAGCAGGTATTCCGCACCACCGAAGCCGGACTTCGCGGCGAAGATGTCGCCTCGGTCCTCGGCGAACTTCTTCTCGTCCTTGCAGCAGGCGTGATCACTGACGACCCAGTCGATGTCACCCGCGAGCAGGTGCTCCCACAGCGCTTCGACGTCGTCGCGCGGGCGCAGCGGCGGGTTGACCTTGCCGCCGAGTCCGTAGGCGGTGTCGATGTCGGCCAGCAGGTGCCCGATGGTGACCTCGCGGCGGAAGTTGACGTGCGGGAACGCCTTTGCCATCCGCATCGCCGCGGTCAATGCCTTGCGCGAGGACAGGTGCAGCAGGTTGATGTTGGGCAGCTGCGTCTCGTCGGCGAGGAACGACGCGATGGTGACGGCGAGGCCCTCGGAGTGCGGTGGCCGCGACGCACTGTATGCCGCGAGGCCCTCGAGAGTGCCGTCCTCCTCGACGATCTTGGTGTACGCGCTCATGATCTCCGCGGTCTCGCAGTGCAGCGACAGCGAGATGTGATCGGCCTTGTCGCCCATCTGCTCTCGGGCAGCCTGGATGCCGCGCATGACGAACTCGAAGTGCGCCAGGTCGTAGCGCTCGCCCTCGGGTGTCATGAGGAATTCGCTCTGATCGGTGGACCGGCCGTGCAGCCCGTGGCTGCCGTAGAACATGAAGATCTTGAACGACGTGACGCCGTGATCTGCGATGAGCGCGGGGATTTCGTCGATGTGTTCCTTCGACATCGGCGCGAGGTGGTACGCATAGTCGACGTAGGGGCGTCCCTCGGTGGCCGCGAGAACCTTGGGGAACACATCCGCGTAGGAACCACCGGTGTTCATGTAGTACTGCCCGGTCCGCATGTAGGACAGCGACGTGGTGACGCCGCCCTGGACACACGCCCGCGACTCGGTCTCGGCGTCGTCACCGAGGGAGTTGTAGATACCCCAGTGCTGGTGTGCGTCGACGACACCCGGGAACGCGACCTTGCCGGCCGCGTCGATGACGGTATCCGCTGCCAAGGCATCGATATTCGCTTCGATGCGAGTGAACTTGCCGTCTTCGATCAGCAGGTCCAGAAATTCGCCCTCGTCGGGGGCGTCGGATCCTGGTCGAACTACGCGCGCATTGGTGATCAACAGCGTTGACATGGTGGTCCTTTCGAATTTTTTCACAAGAGTTGGGTTGTTCGAAGCGAACTTGCCGCGAGGTATGCGAGTCCGAGCGCCGGGAGCAGTCCGTTCCCCGCGAGATACCCGGCAGCACCGTGGCCGGAGATGCCCATTGCGGCACCGCCCGAAGCGAACAGACCGGTGATGGCGGAACCGTCGGTGCGGAGAACACGTGCGTTCTCGTCGACGACGAGCCCGCCCTGGGTGTGGAACAACGCGGGCACGATCTTGATGGCTGCGTACGGTCCGGTGAGCGAATGCTCGAAAGAGGTGCGGCCGAACGGATCCGACGCCTCTCCCCGTGAATACTTTTGCACAGCGGCCAGCTCCTCCGCCACTGCCGCAGGTGGAAGCCCCGTTGCGGCAGCAAGGCCGTCCGTGTCGTCGGCCCACACCGCGGCACCCGAGTCGACGGTCTGCTGGAAGTCCTTGAACGACAGGCACTTGTCGTAGATCTCGCGGTCGATGACGACCCAGCCCTCCGAGCCCGGCCTGGCGGCCAGAATGGCTGCGTACTCGGAGTACCCGGTCGTCTCGTCACCGAACCGGTGCCCGGATGCGTCGAGCACGACGCCGCCGTGCATCACCGTCGCCCATCCGACGAGAGTCGTCGCCTGCTTCGAGAGTGCCGCGTGTCCCTGGTACGCATCCAGATACGCCGAATCGGCACCGAGACGGCGCCCGATGGTCAGCGCGTCACCGTTGGAGTGCTCACTTCCGTGATAGCGCGCCGCGGATATCTCCGGTACGTGCTCTGCCACCAACTCGGCGTTGGCACCGTAGCCGTTGGTGGCCAACAGGACTGCGCGCGTCGGAACTCGGTCGACGCTGCCGTCGGGCATCGTGATCGTCACGCCGTCGACGGCCCCGTCGGAATCGACGGACACATCGGTCAGCCGGGCGGGCATCAGCATGTCGATGCGCGGCTCGGCGGCGACCGCTCGCGCAAGATGCTCGAGCATCCCACTGCCGTGACGGCCTTCGACCGTGTGACAACGAAACTGCGAATGGCCGGGGTATGCGAAATCGGTGACGAGCGTGAGGGGCAGCTGCACGTGATCTGCGAGCCATTCCACCAACGGCGCACTGACATCGGCGAGGGTGGACGCCAGCCGCAGATCGGCAGTGCCCTTCGTTTTGCGCAGGACGTCGTCCAGGAACTGTTGCGGCGAATCGTCGATTCCGGCCGCTCGCTGCCACCGTGAGCCGGCACCGGGGATCATGGCCGTGGACATCGCCGTGTTGTTGCCCCGCTTGAAGTGCGCACTGGCCTCGACGACCAGCACGTCGAGCCCCAGCTCGGCTGCACGCAGAGCAGCGACGAGGCCACCGCCCGCGCCGGCCACCACCAGGTCGGGTCCGTCCTCGCTCACGCGGAGACCTGCAGCTCGGAACGCAGACCCAGCAGCCGCAACGCCGTGCCGGTCGGGTCCACCACCTGCGGTGACGTCGGTGGATCGACGAGATCGACGGCAGAGCAGGCGTTGATGGCGATGGTGCAGCGGAGCTTGCCCGCGTGTTCGGAGACCGCTCTCCCCCAGGTGCCGGTGTCTGCGATGTCGTGCACACCGAGCCCGAGTACTCCGGTGGCCTCGGCGACGATCCCGTAGAACCCGAGTCGGCGGTCCAGTTCCGCAGCGATCGCGTCGTTTCTCGCCAGGGCACCGATCCGGTGCCCCTGGGAGGCATAGAACGAGGCCGTCAGCCGGGTGAGGCCGTAGAGCGGCCGAGCGAACGAATCCGCTTCCTCGGCGCAGGGGTCGAGCACGCAGTCGGGCAGGAACCCGTCGGCGTGCGTGTCCGGCACGGAACGAAAGGCCCGTGACAGCACCTGTTCCGACCGTCTGACGTCGAGTTCGGTATCCAGTGCGCTCGGCGCGTCGGGCCCGACGTTACGGAGCTCGACGGTGATCCCCGCGGGCGAAAGGTGGTCGTACCGATCCTGCCGGCGCTGCAGTTCTGCCGCGTCGACGTCGATCGGGGTGAAAGCCAAGAGATGCATGTGAGGTGAACTCCTAAATACCGAGGTAGGCAGCTTTGACCCGCTCGTCGTGTGCCAGTTCGGGCCCGGTGCCGGTCAGCACGATGGACCCGCTCTCGATGACGTAGGCCCGATCGGAGATCGCGAGTGCCTGCGCGGCGTTCTGTTCGACGATCAGTACGGTCACACCCGAGTCACGGATACGCACGATCGCCTCGAGCACCTGAGCTGCCAGCTTGGGAGCGAGCCCGACGGACGGTTCGTCGAGTGTCAGTACTCGCGGCTTGGACATCATGGCGCGGCCGATGGCGAGCATCTGCTGTTGACCGCCGGACATGGTGTCGGCCCGCTGCTCTCGTCGTTCGGCGAGAATGGGGAACAGGGCGTAGACCTGGTCGAGGGATTCCTTCACGCCGCTGCGCTTCTGGGTGTACGCGCCCATCTCGAGGTTGTCGGCCACGGTGAGGCTGCCGAACAACGCCCGATCCTGGGCGACGTGCACCAGCCCCGCTCGCACGATCCGGTCCGCCCGCATCCCGTGAATGGCGTTGCCGTCCAGCATGATTCTGCCACCGGACGTGGACACCATGCCGGAGAGCGCACGCAGCGTGGTCGTTTTCCCCGCGCCGTTCGCGCCGATCAGGGAGACGATCTCGTGCCGATCGACCGAGAGGTTCACCCCGTGCAGGATCTCGAGACGACGGTATCCGGCGTGCAGGTTGTCGATTTCGAGCATCATGCTGTCTTCTCCTCACCGAGGTATGCCTCGACGACGCGGTCGTCGGCAACCACCGTGCGTGGGTCGCCCGAGGTGAGCACCGCCCCCTCGTGCATGACCACCAGACGTTCGGACAGGGCCATCACCGCAGCCATGATGTGTTCGACGAACAGCACCGTCTGACCCTGCTGATGCACCGTGCGCAGCAGTTCGATCATCGGTGCTCGCTCGGCCGGGACGAGCCCGGCGAGAACCTCGTCGAGGAGCACGACGCGTGGCTCCATGGCCAGGGCGCGAGCGAGTTCGAGTCTCTTCAGGCCTGCCGTCGACATGGTCGAGACCTTGCCGCCGACCTGGTCGGACAGTTGCACGCGGTCGAGGACGTCGAGGGCATGCTGCCGGGCGTCTTTGCGTGACTTGCGCTTCGACAGTGCGGCGATGGTGACGTTCTCGAGCACCGACATCGACTCGAAGGGGCGCATGAGCTGGAACGTACGTACCAGCCCGGCGCGCGCGATCTTGCTCGCCGGCCATCCGGTGATGTCCGTACCGTCGAAGATCACTCGGCCTGCTGTCGGGGGCTGCTCACCCGACAGCAGGGAGAACAGGGTCGTCTTGCCTGCCCCGTTGGGGCCGATGATGCCGAGAAATTCGTGCTCGGGCACGTCGAGGCTGACCTCGCGTACCGCGTGGATTCCCGAGAAGGATTTGCTCAGGTTCTCGATGGTCAACAAGCTCATCGGTTCCACCTCTCACGGATCGTGCCGAAGATTCCCTTGGGCAGGAAGATCACGATCGCGATCAGAATCACCGAGTACGCGGCGACGTCCAATCCGATTGTTCCCTGCAGGAATTCGAGGAAGGCGGGCGGGTTTCTGAGCAGTTCGTTGATCAACTCCGACAGCGGCCCGATCACGGCGGCACCGATGACCGGGCCCCAGATCGTTCCGATGCCGCCGATGACGGCCGGCACGATCGCTTCGACGGAAACCGCCGAACCGAAGGCCTGCTCGGGACCGACGAAGAAGTAGTACTGCGTGTAGTAGACCCCGGCTACGGCGGTCAGCGCACAACTCGCCGCCACGGCGATCAACCGATACTTCATCGTGTCGATACCGAGCGAGGCTGCAGCGGTTTCGTCGTCGCGGGTGGCCTGGACGAACTGCCCTGCGCGGGAACGGGTGTAGAAGATGGTGCCGAGAACCGCGAGCGTCAGAATGACCAGCGGAATCCAGACGTAATTGGGGCTGCCCTTCTCGAACTGCAGCATCCACCACGAATCACGCGGCAGGATGGGCACATTGAAGCCCTCGGTCTTGTTGAACACCTCGAGGTTCTGCACCAGCAGCAGAAACATCTGCGCGAAGGCGAATGTCGCCAGTGCGAAGTACGACCCGGCGAGTCGGTAGCGCAGGCACAGGTAGGCGATGAGTGTGCCCACCGTGGCCGAGAGGACTGCCGCGACCACCATCGAGATCCACGGGGAGATTCCGTGCTCGACCAGAAGATACGCACCGGAGTACGCACCGATTCCGAAGAACGCGGCGTGGCCGAAACTGAACATGCCGCCGAACCCGCTCATGATGTTCCACGCCACGGCCATCACGGCGAAGATGAGCGTGCGCACGGCAACCGTCTGGGCCTGCTCGCCGAGGAGCAGCGGCAATGCCGCCACGACGACGAATCCGATGACCAGCGTGATCAATTGGCGGCGTAGCCACGTGTCCTTCAACCGCGGATCGTGCTGCACCGGTGTGGGTGCGCTTCTTGTCGTAGTCATCGGCGCGCTCCGTACAATCCTTCGGGCTTGAGAAACAGAACGAGAACGAACACCGCGAATACCAGGATCAGCGAACCTGTTCCGGGGAGGTACAGCGCGCCGACGGTCTGCACGAGGCCGATGACGAGCCCGCCGACCATGGCTCCGACGACACTTCCGAGTCCGCCGAGAACCACGATGACGAACGCCAGGATGGTGAATTGTTCTCCGACCGACGGCGTCAGGCTGGTGAACGGTGTCATCAACCCGCCGGCAACCGCGACACAGGCTGCGCCGATACCGAAGGTGAGCGCGTAGACCCGACCGATGTCGACGCCGACGAGCTTGGCTCCCTCGGAGTTGGATGCGACTGCGCGGATGGACAATCCGAGCGGCGTCCGCTTCAGTACCGCGGTGAGCGCGACGGCGACCAACGCGGCCCCGATGAACGCGATCACTCGCGGCCACGACGCGACGGCACCGAGCACGTCGAGGGAACCGTCGATCGGAGCCTGCACCGATTGCGGTCGCCCTCCGAAGATCATCAGCAGCACGTTGATGATCAGCAGCGACAGGCCGAGGGTGACCAGGAGCGGGCCGTCGTGACTGCCGCTGATGGTCAGTTTCGTCAACAAAGTTGCTTGAACGACCATGCCGAACAAGAACATCACCGGAACGGCGACCAGTGTTGCAACGTAGACCGGCAACCCGGCGGTGGACAGCGCGTAGACGATGTACATCGCCATCGTCAGCATCGCACCCTGGGCGAAGTTGACGATGCCGAGAACACCGAAGATAAGCGTCAGTCCGACGGAGATCAGTGCGTACACACCGCCGAGAAGGAGTCCGGAGACGACCGACTGTGTGACCAGGCCCTGGTCTTTTCCACCGACGAGGTAGATCACCGCCATGATGACGACGATCGCTGCTGCGACCGGGATACCGGGGTTGAGCCCCGCGAGACCTTTGTTCCCCGCTTTCTCTGCGGTCGAGGTAGCGGCCGTCACTGGCCGGCTCCCGCGGGGAACTGGATTGCGTCCGTTGCGAACTCCTCGGGGAAGACCTGAGCGACTGCTCCGTCGCGAACCTGCATGACGATGACGGTGGCGTTCTTGTTCTGGCCGGTCTCGTCGAACTCGATCGGTCCGTTGAACGCGAGAAGCGGATCCTCGATCGAGACGCCGGAGATGGCGTCGCGCAGATCCTCGGGATCACTCGACGCACCGTCGTTCAGTCCGGCCGCGATGACCTCGACTGCCTGGTAGGACAGCATTGCTGCGGTCTCCATCGGGCGTCCGTACTCGGCCTCGAACCGCGAGCGGATGTCGGTGACGCGGTCGCTGGTGGCGTCGAAGTGGTAGTTGGCGCTCAACACGCCCTCGCCTGCGGCACCTGCGTCACTGGGGAACGAGCTGTCGTCGAACGCGCCGTTGGCAATTCCGTAGACGCCCTTGACGTTCAGGTTCAGCTGCTCGACCGCACGTGCGATCAGCAGCCCGTCCGGGTAGTAGCCGGTGGCGACGATGACGTCGGGGTTGGACACTGCAGCCTCACGCACCTGCGTGGTGGCGTCGGAGAAATTCGTTGCCGGATAGGTGATTTCCTGCACCGACGAGATTCCCTGGTTCGCGGCCTCGGCCTCGAATGCGTTGAAGACGCTGTCGCCGAAGGATCCCTCGATGTGCAGGTAGGAGACGCGGTCGATCGGCTGACCGGTCTGCTCCTCGATCGCGGCGAGCGCCTTGGCACCGTCGGTTCCCATGCTGGACGCATTCGGCTGCATGCGGAAGGAGTACTGGTAACCCTGGTCGAGGATCTTGTCGTCCACCGCCACATCGATCACGAGCGGAACCCGAGATCGCTCGGCAACCGAGGCGACGTTCTGTGTGACGTCGCTCTGGTACGTGCCGATGAGCGACACCGCGCCGTCGTCGATCAGCCGCTGCGCCTCACTCTGTCCGACCTCTGCTTTGCCCTGACTGTCGCCCGACACCAACTCCAACTGCCGACCGTCCATGGACGAAATGCCGCCTGCTGCATTGATATCGGCCACGGCGAGGGCAGCACCGTCGTTCATCAGCCCGCCCACTCCCGCCAGAGCTCCGGTGGTGGGATGAACCGATCCGATCTTGATGGGGCCGGAGTCGTCCGAGCCGGTGGAGGAGCCACATGCTGCCGCACCCACGACTGCAACGGCTGTCAGCACGCCTACGAGCTTCTTCATTGTTGAGTCTGCCTTCCGCGCCCATCGGCGCCGAGTCGAACCACTGGGCGGAACCTATCGTTCCGCTGAGCGCACCATCAGATTGATGATTGATCTCGCTGAAATCGAGTATGGCACGCATCACGGCCTCAGAACAGGCTCTTCCGTCAATTTCTTGTTACGGGTATGGTTCGCTCAGCGGAACGCACGCACATCCGAAAGGTGACACTTATGGTCAGCAGGCCTGCACTGGAGACGTCGACGGGAACAGAGTCCGCCGATCGTGTCGCCGATGTGCTCATCGCCTTCGCGCAATCCGATCGGGCACTGGGCGTGTCCGAGATCGCTCGCACTCTCGACCTGAGCAAGGCTGTGGTGCACCGCATTCTGCAGTCGCTGGCATCGCGGTCGATCGTGCAGCCGGTTGCGGGCGAGTCGACGTATTCCCTCGGCCCGGCGGCGATCGGACTCGGCACCAAGGCGTGGAGCCAGCTCGACGTCCGGTCGATTGCGGCTCCCGTGCTGCGCGCGCTTCGCGCGAACACACGCGAGACCGCAACGCTGTCGGTGCTCGTGGGGCACCGTCGTGTCTATCTCGATCAGTACGAGAGCCCCCAGGAGGTGAAGATGGTGGTCGAGATCGGCCCTCAGTACGCGTTGCACTCGGGAGCCTCGAGCCGAGCGATCCTGGCGTTCCTCCCCGATCGATTCGCGGACGAGGCCTTCCAGGAACTCCGCAGCAGTTCCCCCGACGCCGACGAGACCCGCTTCCGCGCCCGCCTCGCAGAGATCCGTACCAACGGATACGCAACCTCGACGAACGAGCGAAACACCGGTGCAGCGTCGATCGCCGCGCCGTTCTTCGACGCCGCAGGGCACGTACTCGGATCGGTCAGCTCCTCGGGCCCCGCTTTCCGCTACTCCTCGTCCGCGGACGACGAACACATCGTTCATGCTGGTCAGGTCGTCGCGGCGGCCCAGTCGATCACCACCATCCTGGAAGCGCGTGCAGCTCGATGACCCCTACCTCCGCCCGGTCGTTCCTCTACGTACCGGCAAACAAGCCCGAGTTGTTCGACAAGGCCGTGCGCGGTGCCGCAGACGCGGTGATCATCGACCTCGAGGACGCGGTTCCGTTGGCGGACAAAGGCCGAGCGCGTGCCGACCTCGCGGGGTGGTTGGCCTCGACGGCGTCGACCGATACCCAGATCTGGATTCGCATCACCCCCGAATTCATGACGCAGGACCTCGAGGCCGTCGCCGGAGGCGGTGTCACCGGCATCATGGTGGCGAAGTGTTCGGTCGAGTCACTCACGCGCGCAGACCGATTGCTCACCGAGCACAACCTGCCCGGGGTCGAGCTGATCGGGCTGATCGAGACGGCTCACTCCTTGCGCGCTCTGCCGGAGATGGCTCGATGCAACAGAGTGCGAACATTCGGGATCGGTGAAGTCGACCTCCTCGCGGACCTGCGCATCACCCGTTCGGAATCGACGGAAGCGATGATCGACGCACTCAGGCTGAACGTCGTGATCGATTGTGCTGCTGCGGGATTGGCAGCACCGATTGCCCCGACGTCGACCGATTTTCGCGATCTGGACGGGTTCGTCGGCACCACGGCCCGTTTCGTGCAGATGGGTTTCCGGGGCCGGACGGCATTGCACCCCAGTCAGGTTCCGATCATCAATGCCGCGCTCACCCCGACCTCGGACGACATCACCACAGCACGTCGACTGGTGGAGCTGTACGAGGTGTCTCAGGGAGGACCGACCGTCGACGACAACGGCAGATTCGTCGACGAGGCAGTGGTGCGGGGCGCACGGGAAATCCTCGCCCGGGCCTGAACCGACCGAACTGCAGCTCGGGCACCGCCACACGAGTGACGGTGCCCGAGCCGGTGGGACAACTGTTCTATTGTTGCGTGGTCGATTTCAGGTCGGTCAACGGTGCGAGCAGTGTCCCGATATCGGTCAGGTCCCCGAGACGATCGCATCGGCCGGCCAGTTCCTTCAGCTCGACGTCGGAGAGGAACGGCCCCGCGTTGCTGGTGAACTTGGTCGAGACCTCACCGAAGGTCAGCGGCCGTTCGGGTCCGCCACGAGTGGTGAGCACCTCTTCGACCACTACTGTTCCGTCGGTCAGAGTTGCGGTCAGCACCGCCGGGAATTGGTGCGGGAAGATGGCGTCGCACTTCGGGTTCGGAACGACGTCGACCTTGGCCATCAGAGCTCGCCGATCTGCTGACTTCGCCAACTCGTCGGTGTAGTCCTCGAGCGCAGCACCGAGTCCTCCCCCGCCGAGCAAGCCGACCACCACTGCGTACGGTCCGCTGAACTGCGCCATGTACCCGGTCTCGGGCGTGCGTTTGACGTCGATGGGTTCACCGATGGTCCGCAGGTTCGCCGCGGGCACTCCCAGCTCGAGCTTCTCGATCTGCTCCGGCCGGATTCCTCTCGCCCGCAGCGCTGCTCCTGCGTCTATTGCCGCATGGGTGAAGTGATTGGCGGGGTACGGCTTGAAGAAGATTCCGGGAACGGCCCACTCGGAGCCGAGTCCGTCCAGAATCTCGTTGGCTCGGCCAGGTTCGTGCAGCCAGGCCTGGAAGAAGCCGAACCGTCCTTCGAGGACCGTCGGTGGCCCGGTGATCCCATGACGCGCAAGGCCTGCGGCCGAGAGCGCGGAATGCGCAGCCCAACCGCAGTGCATGCGCTTGACGGTGCCCCCGGTGCGATTGGCCTCGATGATGCCCGACGCCATCGACGCGGCAATGCCCATCGTGTCGACGATCTGCTCCTCCGACGCACCACCGATGACAGCGGCAGCCACAGCGCTACCCATCGCACCGCAGATGGACGTCGCGTGCTGTCCGTGCTCGAAGAACACCGAGTTCTTGGTCTCCGGGTCGAACCCCGCCATACCGATGCGCACACACACTTCCAGCCCGATCGCGATGCCGCGGACGAGTTCTCGACCGTCGGTACCGTGCTCCTGAGCAGCCGCGAGAGCCGCGGGCACGACACTGGCGCTCGGATGCAGGATCGATGGAAGATGCGTGTCGTCGAAATCCAGCGAGTGTGCGAGCACTCCGTTGACGAAAGCGGCGAGGGCCGGAGGGAGAGCGATGTCGAGGCCGACCGCGGATGCCGTTGCTGCCCCGCCTTGTTCGCGGGCCCATGCGGTCGCAGCCTTGCTCGTCTCGAGGTCGGTGGCCGCAACCGCGATCCCGAGCGTATCGAGCACCCGCATCCCGACCGAGTTGACGACGGCGTCGGGTAGATCCTGATAGTGGGTGGTCGCGGCGAAACGCGCCAGGTGCTGCGCGAGCGTACGTTCGCTCATGCGGACGTCACCGCCAGCGGCCGTACCGGCGAACCCGTTGCGCCGAAGATGTTCAGGGGAACGAGAACGAACGTGAACTCGAACAGTTCCTGCTGGGAGAGCTCTTCGAGGTCGAGTGCTTCGATGATGTAGATACCGCTCTCCACCAACAGAACTCGGTGCGCGGGGAGCAGCGCGTGACCACCGCCCGGGGCGAGCCGCTCGAACGCGATGGTGTCTGCGCCTGCAGCGTGTACACCCTTGTCCGCCAGCCATTGCGCGCCTGCTTCTCCGACTCCGGGAACTCCGGACGGGCCGCCGACGTACGGCGATCCCTCGGCGAACAACTGCCCCCATCCGCTGCGAATCAGCACGACATCGCCGCGTTCGATCTCGATTTTCTCTGCAGCACATGCCGATTGCAGATCATCGACAGTGATCTCGTACCCGCCCTCGCAGCGACCGACACCGAGGAGCCTCGGGATGTCGAGCAGCACGCCGCGGCGGATCATGGGTTCGATGGTGTGGACGCCGTGTTCGACATACTTGCCGCCCAGGCACGACTGCCCGGCATCGGCACCGCCGTGCAGCTTTCCGTCGTGGCTGACGTGAGCGAGAGCGTCGATGTGAGTGCCCACGTGCGTTCCGGTGGTGATCATGTCGTTCGCGGCGCTGCCGCCGTCTGCTCGAGTCACGTCGCCGTGTCTGCGCGGCAGGGTGTGCCAGAACTGAGGATGATTGGGCGACTGCGGCATCCCGACCCTCAACTGTCTACCGAGATCGACCGCGCGCACGCCCCCCTGGACTGCACGAAGAAGTTGATCGGACATTGCTTCGTCTCCTCGTTCGACGCTGCGTGCGAACCTCACACCAGCGTTGTTTCGTTTCGCTAGCCGGAACGGTTCTGAGCGGTATGGACTCGCGCCGGCGGTAGGCCGAGCCTAGCAGTCGGCAGGTTGCACGTCTCGATCATTGACTCTTTCTTTCTGAGCCTTCTACAGTCCAGTCATGGACGGTTCAACGGCGTTTCGCTCAACGGAACACACGCGCGCGGTCGACGCCTTGGCCACCGCGATGGTCGACCTACGGATGTCACCCCTCCCCGCACCGCTCGGCGATCGAGCGCGGTTGATTCTGTTGGACCTGCTGGGCGTCACCCTTGCCGGTGCCCGCACCGGCGAGATGGTCGAACTACGGAAGAAGTGGGACTCGGAACCAGGATCGACGTACCCGATAGGCGGAAGCACCGGCACCACCATCGAGACTGCGGCCGAGCTCGACGCCATCGCATCGTGCTGCCTCGAGCTCGACGAGGGCAACAAGTACGCCGCCGGACATCCTGCTGCGCATGTGCTTCCTGCAGCGATCGCCGCGACCAGGCTGGCATCGACGCCGATCTCGGGCCGGGCCTTCTTGACCGCCGTCGTGGCGGGATACGAGGTTGCCGCTCGATTCGGCTGGGCTCTGACCCGGCACAGTGCGTGGCACACCCATGGGCACTGGGGTGCCACGGGCGCGGCCACAGCAGCCGCGTCGATTCGTGGTGCCGATGCGAACGAGGTTGCCGCGGCGATCGACTCGTCGTCTGCGTTGATTCAGGTAGCGCCCTGGGCTGTGGTTCTCGACGGCAATTTCTCGCGAAACCTGTGGATCGGCGGTGCCGCACGGGCCGGCGTGACCGCGGCCAGGCTTGCTCGATCGGGGGCAGTGCACAACTCGGGGACCATCGAGCACACCCTGGGCGCTCTGGTCGGGACACTGGACACGTCCCGACTGACCGAGGATCTCGGCGAGCGATGGCTCACGCTGGAGGGCTATACGAAACAGCACGCCAGCTGCTCGTACACGCACGCCGCCGTGGACGCTGTGCAGAGCCTGCGCGCTGACGCCGAATGGTCCGCCGCCGACATCGAACATGTTCGGGTGCTGACACATTCGTTGGCGGAACCCCTGTTCCGCCGACATCCGTCGAACAGGTTGGGCGCGATGTTCTCGCTGCCGTTCGTGGTGGCCGCAGCGTTCGTGTCCGACGCGATAGACGTGGATTCTCTGGATCCCCGAGGTGCGACATTCTCGGCGGCCGAAGCGTTCAGCGCCCGAGTCGACGTCGCATCGTCGAGCGAGCTCGACGCGCTGCTACCAGAGCGCCGAGCCGCCGAAGTGACGATCGAATTTCGGGACGGCACCACACTCTCGGCGACTGCCCCGAATCCGCTGGGCGACATCGACCATTTTCCGATGGATTACGGCGCGGTGCGCGCCAAGATCGCCCGCTTGGTCGGCGAATCCGATACCGCGGTCATCGAGGACATCGTCGACTCCCTCGGCGATACGGAGGACGTTGCGGCGCTGTTGCGCGCACTACCGATTCGCTAGCGTCGACCGATACGCAGCTCGTCGACGAACTCGTCTGCAGCACAGGACAATCTCTGTCGTAGCGAATCCGGCACGGTGACCGTCACCTGAACCAGGTACTGGTCGACGATGTGGTGGACGACGAAGTACCGGGTCCGGGCGAAGAGCAACCGACCGGCGCAGTCGTAGCGACCCGCGATCGAGACGGACGGTAGACCGCAGAACGAACCTCGGTCGTGACTGATCTCGACCCAGCCGGGCAGTGCCCACGCGTCTCCGAAGCCGCACTCCAGTAGGGCATCCGGGTCGACCGACCGTGCGAGCTTCCCGACCAGAACCACCGCATTCGGTACGAATCCGTCGACTGCGTTCGCCGGCGAGCACAGCACCGCGGTGGCGTGTGGGAAGTGAAGCTCTGAAACAGCCTCCCAGTCCGGTAGCACCGGGAGCTCGAGCCCGAACCTGTCGCATTCGTCGCGATGCACCGGTGCCAGTTCGACACCCTGCTGCTGGAGATAGGTGTATACCGTCCTTTGTCGAACCGTCACTGGACAGTGTTCCTTCCACCGACAGTCGTTGCGGCACGGTCGGCGCGGATACGCTCGCGCAGCCTGGGCGGGCGCAGCAACTCCCGCGCATCGTCGTGGCCCAGTTGCGCACGGGCCCAGGGATTGTCGCGGCACCACAGAAGCAGCGCGAGCAGCGAATTCGGTTCGACCTTCTTCTCACACGCCATGATGACCAGCTCCGGCTCGTCGGTCTCGCTCGATCGGCGCGAGACTCTGATCACCGGCAGGTCACCTCGGTGCGGTACTGCTGGATTCGGATGCTCCTCCAGGCGCAGATCCGCAATGTCGCTCCAGGGCACGACCATCACGTCGTTCGACACCTTCCACCCACGACGTCGATAGATCTGTTGGACAATACCTTCGGGGTGCAGAGAGATCCAGGTGCGGTTGACGACGACGAACCCGACCACGAACCACGCCAGGCATGCCGGCGCGCCTATCGCCGTCAGCAACTCTGCCCTCTCTTGGCGAGGGTCCGGTCCGTCGTCTCTGAATACGAAGTAGGACAGGCCCACCACCGACGCGAAGGCGAGTAGACCTGCCCTGGCCACGAAGTCCCCGCGCCCGGGCACCGACAAACCTGCGCCGACGCCTGCAACGTCGACCCGCCGCACGAAACGTGACAATCGCGCAGCTCCGATGCCGGACATCGGCACCGCCATCCCCAAGGGAAGGAGCACGAAGAACGCGAGCCACAACAGTGCCAGGAGGCCGCCTGCGCCCGTCCTGGCAATCACAGGGACGGCAGCAACCAGCAGTCCCACCACTGCCGTACAGATGCCGAAAACCGCTGCGAGCCAGCCGAGGTGAACACTGCGCCACCTCCGCACCCACACAGGTCCCGGATTCGCTGTCGCAGGCATGTTCGCGCCTGTGTCCTCACGATCGGTCATCGCAGTGTCCATTCGAAGACCTTCGAGACGCCGTGGCTGACGGAGCCCCCGACCAGGGCACCCAACGCAACGCCTGCGGCAGCACCGGCAACCGTGCCCGGCCCGGGAAACACCGAACCCGCGGCACTACCGACTCCCACCAGAGCACCGGTCACGTAGCTCGCAGCTGCGAGGCCGGCGGCGGTACTCGCCGTATTGACCGCAATCGCCTCAGCGGGGCTCACCCCCTCATCGATATCGTGGCCAATCGAGGGCACCGTTCCTGCCACCGCGCCGAACGCCCCCAACCCCCGACCGATGTTCTTGGCAACATCGTCGACGGAACCGACACCCGGAAGTTGGAGAGCCCTCCTCGTCACGTCGGTCATACCACCGATGACGGTGGCTGCAACGGTCGTCGGCCAATCCGGCATCCACGAGAAGGACCCGTCCGGGTTTTCGACGAACTTCCCGGCCGGACTACTGAGCGCAAGCCCGGTCAACAGCTTCGTGGGCTCGGCCAACTGCTGCGCAGCGTCGAGTGCGGCCCTGTCTGCCTGTCTCAGAGCTCCCTGAATGTCCTCGGTCAACTGCGCTGCAGCAGAGCGTAGTTCGTCGGCCTTCCGTATCTTTTCTTCACCCAGGACGTCCGGTATCAATGCGATCATCCCGTCTGGATCCACTACACCGTCGGCCCGAACGGCGAACCCGCTCGCCGTCGCCGCCGAGACCTGCGCCTGCAGGTGGTCCTTCGCAGCATCGACCAGTCCTGCTGCGGTCTCGAATGCTCTACCGAGTGAATCGATTTCACTGCACACCGAGCTCATCCGGGAGCATTCGCTCACCACACGCTCGGCTGCGGCGTCGGCTGCTTCGCCGGTCCACGTCTCGGCCAGTACGTCCTGCTCCTCGAGCACTCCGGTGCGCTGGCCGTTGACGCGCTCGACGATCTCCGACAACTCGATCATCGTCTTGCGCATCGACTCCGGTTCCCAACCCGCGACGTGCGGGACCGTCGAGGTCATTTCGGCTGGTCCATCGCTGCGAGGCGGCGGGCGAGTTCGTCGTCGGCGATCTCGTAGTTCTGCCCGACGCCGCGGGCGATGTCCGCGACGCATTCGGCCCGCCCGGCCAGAGCTGCAACAGCTCCGGCCGCCGCGGCTGCTGCCGCCGCACATGCTGCGTGAAAGTCACTACCCTGCAACGCATTCTCCGACGCACGGAACGGAGCAAGAGCATCCACCTCACGGATCACCCCGCCAGTTGCCGACAACACATTCGAGAACTGCCGCAGGATCGCTGGATCCACATTCACTGTCATGACGCTCCCCGAGTTGCACCGTAGCGACGCCCGGTGAATCGGCGTCATCGGGTTTGACGCGAGTGTGCCCCGATCGGTTCCCTCCGGCCGCTTCGAGAAACGTTCATGGGCATCACGGTGATGAGCACCGCTCCGTCATCGCCCAGTCACCGCCCATCGGACCTACCGCGGCATGACTGCCCGCGTCGCGGTGAGTACGGCGGACTCGGCTCAGTGCTGTGGGTCGTAGCCCGGAACTTGCGCCAGAGTCTCGAACGTTCGCGCTCGACCCCATTCCACGTGCGCGAACGCAACAGCGGCAGCCAATTCCGTGTCCCCCTTGGCGATGGCGTCGACGAGGGAGACATGCTCCCCGTGTCGTAGCGACGGATCCCGTTCGAGATTGGCCATGTTGAGTCGATTGCTGCGCTCGCGCAACGGTTCCATGATGACCGGGAACAGCCGGTTGGCGGACAATGCCTCGATCCCCGAGTGCACTCCCGAGCTCGCGTGATGGAATTCGAGCAGATCGCCCCGGTCGAGCGCTGCACCTGCACGGGACACCGCGTCGACCAACGACGACGAGTCCGCGCCCGCCGCCACAGCGGACGCTGCCCGTCGAGCAACGAGCGGCTCGAGCGCGGACCTGATGTCGTACAACTCGTCGACGGAACTTCTGGTCACTCCTGTCACCACGGCAGGGCGTCGCGGCGACAGCGTCACCAACCCTGCTGCTTCGAGCAATGGAAGCGCCTCGCGAATCGGGACCCTCGACACTTGCAGCTCGGTTCCCAGATTGCGCTCGCTCAGCGTTTCACCAGGCCGGAGGCGGCCGTCGAGGATGCGTGTTCTGATCGCGTCGAACACCGATCGCGACAGCGATTCGCGACCTTCCGTGGATGCCATGATGCTTGTATACCAGCGAACTGTAGGTATACCGCGCATCCGCCAGCTTCATCGGCAGGCTTTGCCCAACAAAGACCTAGACAGCAAGAGCCAGGTGAGAGGACCTGGAAACACAAGCGTTACCGCCGAGAAACCATTCGCGGCCCAATGCTCCGTAAATTCTCCGTTGTTGGTATACCACTTAGCGAGAGGCACTGGGATGAGCGTCCCGACCAGGAACGAGAAGCCGTCACCGATCGACCCACCGCCCGAGGCCGGCAGCCTCAGTGAACAGATCGAGGCGTCGTACTCGAAGATCGGCCTCACCACAGCGCACTTCGGCATCGTCGCCATGGTCCTGTTCGGTGTGTTCTTCGATGCCATCGAACAGAATGCCGTCGGCATCACCGGACCGCTCCTGCGTGAATCCTGGGGCCTCGGCGGAACCGAGATCGGACTGCTGAACACCGCGACGTTCACCGCCGTCGCCCTCGGGCGCATCCTGGCCGGAGCGGTGATGGACCGTTTCGGTCGTCGAACCCTCCTCGGCGCAAACCTTCTCGTCTTCGCGTTCGGCTCGCTACTGTGCGCATTCGCACCCAACTACGAGGTGCTGGTGGGCGCTCGATTCCTGGTCGGGCTCGGACTCGGCGGTGAGATCGCCGTCGCGGTGATCATGCTCTCCGAGTTCTTCTCCGCCAAGCATCGCGGTACCGCGGTCGGCATGATCAACGTCGCAGCCGCAGGTCTGGGCAACATGCTCGCCCCACTGTTCGGGGTCATCGTCTTCGCCATCTTCACCGGTGACGACCGCTGGCGTTGGCTGTTCGGTCTGCTGGTACTGCCCGCACTCGCGGTCGTGTTCTATCGCCGCTCGCTTCCGGAAACACCTCGCTTCCTCGCAGCGACGGGCCGGGTGGCCGAGGCCAACACCGTCATCAACCGCCTGGCGCAGGGCAAGCTTCGCGGCACCCTCGACTCCGAGGTTCAGTACTTGAACGTCGACACCACGGTCGATGATCACGCCGCACCGCGCGCACGGTGGACGGAGATGTTCGGGCAGCGTTACCGCAGAAGCACTCTCGCCCTCGGCATTGCCGTCTGCATGTCCTACGCAGCACAGATCTCGATGCTCACGCTGATCCCCGTCATCCTGACCGAGCGGGGAATGTCGATCTCGAGTGCGCTCTGGTACACCCTCGTGATGCAGTCCGGGTCGTTGATCGGCGCGCTGACCGCCGCACTCATCGCTCGCAAACTCCCCCGCAAGGTGACGCTGACCGGTGGCGCTGTGCTCGGTATCGTCGCCGGGCTCGGATTCGGCTTCTTCGCAACGTCCATCGGCCTCGTACTGTTCTTCGGTGCCCTGTTCAACTTCTCGGTCATCATCCTCAACACGACGATCTGGCTGTTTGCACCCGAGCAGTACCCCACACGAATCCGTGGCCTCGCGACGTCGGTGATCCTGGCGCTGGGCTCCCTCTCCGGCGGACTGTTCCCGCTCATTGCCGGAGCCGTACTGGACTCGTCCGGCGTGGGTGCCATGTTCGCGATGCTGGCCGGCCTGTTCATCGTGTGCGGGATTGCCGTGCAGTTCCCGAAAGAGACCTTCGGACAACCGATGCCGGAAGATGGCTGAGCAGTGAAGATTCTCGTGATCAACCCCAACTCGAACACTGCAACGACGCAGCTGCTCGTCGACGTCGCGCGGCGTTGTGTCCACGACACAGAATTCACCGTCGTCGGGGTCACCGCGGGTACCGGACCGGCGATGATCACCGGCACCGAACAGTTGCGTGCTGCCGGACCGGATGTCGTAACCGCGGCCCTCGACGCGATCGAGCACCATGGCCCGGCAGCGGTGATCGTCGGCGCGTTCGGTGATCCCGGTGCCGCCGAACTCCGAACCCTCGTCGACATTCCGGTCGTCGGGATCGGCGAGGCAGGAATCCTGCACGCTGCACGAGGTGGTCGGCGCTTCGCGATCGCCACCACCACAGCCGATCTCGCCGCCCAACTCGATGCACTGACCCGTGCCACCGTGCCCGACGGCGATTTCGCGGGTGTGTTCCTCACCGCGTCATCGCCGTTGGTCCTGGCCGAGGACCTCGCATCGAGCGTCGTCGAACTGGGAGCAGCGGTCGATGCAGCAGTCGCCGCCGGAGCGACGGCGGTCGTCATCGGCGGCGGTCCGTTGAGCGATTCGGCCCGGCGGCTGGCACTGCGCACCGACGTGGACGTCATCGAGCCGGTTCCGAGTGCCGTTGCGATGGTCTTCGACAGAATCTCGAACGCGGTACGCAGCTGAACTATCGACGTCCGAAGGCCCTGGACACCAGCCAGCCCTCGACCATTCCCGAGAGGAAGATGCCCGCGATCGGTGCGTACTTGCGCACCGGTTCGGGCATCAGGCTCATCGCGTTCAATTCGCCGCCCATCGGGCTCGCAACAGCAGCCTTGACAGCTGCAGGCGTGGTCGATTCGGCCGTGGCCGAACCACTGAGCAGCGCACCGAGATTGACGGCGAACTGTTGCAGGACCTTGTTCGACACCGCGACGATCGCGCCCTTGCCGAACGAGACTATCTTTCCGCTGATCACCAGATCGGTATTCAGGGTCAACCGCGATCGATCACCGAGCGCCTCGACCGCCAGATCGACCTGGGCCTCGGCGTCGCCGTTGCCGTGCGAGTCCGCCCCCTTGGCTTCGAGTGTGAGCGTGCGGGTCTCCGCGTCGACCTCGAGGAACCGAATCGTGCCGGCGTACGACGCGCTGATCGGGCCCACTTTGACCTTCACGCCGCCGAGGTAGGTCTCGCCGTCCTTACCGGTGATGGCCGCCCCCGGTACGCAGGTCGCGACTTTCTCGACGTCGTTGATCAGCCGGAACACGTCCTCGGCGGACGCGTCGATATCGAGTGTATTGGTCAGTATCACTTGGGAACTCCGTTCACACAGCCGGCGCAGCGGCGCTGCTCGGCGCACGAGTCGATGGCCTCGACGATGGTCTGGTACCCGGTACAGCGGCAGTAGTTCGACGCCACCACCTCGCGGATCTGTTCCTTGGTGGCATCGGGGTTGTCGGCGAGGTAGCCCTCGGCCAACATCAGGAACCCCGGTGTACAGAACCCGCACTGCAGACCGTGATGGTCTGCGAAGGCCTGCTGCAGATCGTTCAATTCACCGTCGATGCCGAGTGATTCGACGGTCTCGATGTCCGAGTTCTCCACCTGCGCTGCGAACGTCAGGCACGCGCGGGCCGGCTTGCCGTCGATCAGCACGGTGCAGGCTCCGCACACGCCGTGCTCGCAGCCGACATGCGTTCCAGTGAGCTGCAGATCGTGCCGCAGTACGTCGACCAGAGTTCGGCGTGGTTCGGTGATCACCTCACGGACGGTGCCGTTGACGTTCAGTTCGATCAGTTGCTTGTTGCTCATGGCCTGCCCTTCGCCAATGCCGCCTGTACTGCCACGGGGGTGATCGGTGTGTCGTTCAGTTCGACTCCGGTGGAGCGCAATCCGTCGTTGACGGCGTTGAGCACAGCGGCGGGTGCACCGATCGTTCCGCCCTCACCGGCTCCCTTGGCTCCGGATTCGGTGAACAGGCAGGGAGTTTCGAGGTGGTGAATCTCGATGTCCGGAATCTCGCAGGCAGTCGGCACCTTGTAGTCGATGAAGCTGGCACACAGTGGATTTCCGTGATCGTCGTACGACACCTGCTCGAACAACGCCCCGGCGATGCCCTGGGCGATCCCACCCCGGCACTGGCCCTCGACGATCTTGGGGTTGATCGCGACGCCGCAGTCCTCGACGCACACGTACTTCAGGATCTCCACTCGTCCGGTGCCCTCGTGCAACTCGACCACAACGCCGTGGGTGGCGTTGGAGAAGGTGCCGTCGTTGAACACGTCGAAGCTTGCCGTCGCGGACAATCCGGGTTCCACGCCCTTCGGCAGCAGCTGCGCCTTCAGATACGCGACGTCGGCGATGTCCCGGTAGGTGACGTACTTCGAGTGGTCGTCGCGCTGACGTACGCGCCCCGATGCCAACTCGACGTTGTCGTCGCGAGTCTCCAGCAGATGCGCTGCGATCTCACAGAGCTTGTCTCCCAGCTTGTTCGACGCCAACGCCACCGCACTGCCGCCGATGGTGATGGAGCGAGAGGCGAACGAGCCGAAGCCGTAGGTGATCCGATCGGTGTCGCCCTGCACGATCTTGACCTGTTCGACGCCGATGCCGAGGCGATCGGCGACGATCTGAGCCATCGTGGTCTCGTGACTCTGACCGTGGCTCATCGTTCCGGTGGTCACGACGACCGTGCCGGAGGTGTCCATTTTGACCTCCGAGATGTCGAACCCGGGCACCACGTTCATCTTGCGCGCCGCGAATGCGCTGCTGCCGTATCCGGTTCGCTCGCTGAAGCACGAGTATCCGATGCCGATGTGTCGGCCGTCTGCGGTTGCCCGCTCCTGGACGTCGTACCAACCGCCGTCACGGAGGGTCTGCTCGCACAGGTTCAGCGCCTCGAGGTACGAGCCCGGGTCGTAGGTGATGTTGTTGACGCCGGTGTACGGGAAGGCGGTGATGACGTTGCGCCGCCTGATCTCCACCGCATCGAGCTGCAGTTCACGGGCTGCTCGCTCGAACAGCCGCTCCATCACCATGACGTACTGCGGCCGGGACACGCCGCGGTACGGCGCGGTCGGTGCCTTGTTGCTGAACACGGAACGGCCTCGCACCCGGTACGCCGGAACCTGGTACACCCCCGGCATTTCCGCCGAGGCCATCAGCGGCTCGATGCCGGCAGTGAACGGGTAGCAGGAGTACGCGCCCATGTCGCACACGACGTCCGCGTCGAGGCCGAGGATGTGGCCCTCGGAATCGAATGCTGCCCGCACGTCGTACTGCTGTTCGCGCGCCAGGAACGACGCCGTCAGTGCGTCCTTGCGATCCTCGATCCATTTCACGGGACGGCGGAGCTTCAACGCAGCTGCGGCGACGGCGATCTCCTCGCGGCCGACGACGCACTTCTGCCCGAACCCGCCGCCCATGTCGGGTACCACGACGCGCACCTGGCGCTCGTCCAGCCCGAGG
This sequence comes from Rhodococcus sp. NPDC079359, assembly GCF_040702585.1. Lineage (NCBI taxonomy): Bacteria > Bacillati > Actinomycetota > Actinomycetes > Mycobacteriales > Nocardiaceae > Rhodococcus > Rhodococcus sp. NPDC079359. The sequence continues at coordinate 17,420 of NZ_JBFBLH010000008.1, read as the reverse complement.
CAGAGCGCGGTGACGGTCCGAACCTGGTGTGGCACCTGAGTACAAATGTAGATGATCAGCTGCTCGTCGCGATCGTCCCAGTACGCGATGCATCCGCGGGTCTCGAGTGGAAGCGCGTTCTGCCGGCCGGTTCTGGATTGCACCGACACCACGGTGTGCGCGTCGTCGAAGATCTCGTCGATGCCGTCGGTGGCGAACATCTGCACGTCCACGACGATGTTGTTCGGAACCGAATCGTGAACCAGGGGAACGTCATCGGACATGGCCTGATCTGCGGAGGTGACGGCGGTGACGGTCCGGTACGACACTCGTGCCGCCTCGAGCCCGTCCTCGACGCTGTAGGCATCGGCGGCGACGACGATGGCCAGTGGCTCACCGACGTAGCGCACCACGTCGTGCGCCAACACGGGCATGTCGGTGGGCACGAATTCGCTGAGCGGACGCGACAACTCGGCGCGGATCGGCCGCAGGTCCAAATCCGCCGCGGTGAAGACGCCGCGCACCCCCTCGACTCCGGCGACATCACCGACGTCGAGACCGGTGATCGATCCGGCCGCGACGGTGCTGCGGACGAACTGGGCGTGCAACATTCCCGGCATCGCGATGTCGTCGACGAATCTGCCTCGGCCGGTGAGCAACCGCGGGTCTTCCCGGCGTGCGACCGAGGTGCCGACGAATTTCGGCGTGAGAACCTGATCGACGCTCACGTGGGCACCCCCTGCGATACCAGTGCGTCGCTGCAGGCTTCGGCGACCAACGTGCGCACCAGGGTGCGGCGGTACTCGGCGGTGACCATGCCCTCGTCCTCCAGTTCCAATGATTCGGCTGCGGCATCCGCGCAGTCTGCGAAGGTCCCGCCTGCGGCCAGGACGGCTTCCCCTGCCGGCGATCGCACGGGAGTTGCTCCCACTCCCGCGAGGGCAACCCGTCCGCCGACCACGGCCACGCCGTCGAGATCGAGGGACACCGCTGCGCCCACGATCGCGAAATCTCCCTGCCGCTCTGCGTATTCGGTGACCGCAGCGTGCGGTGCCGGGTTCGGGAACACGATCTCGACGATCATCTCGTCGAACGCGAGATCGGTGGAGTAGTACCCGAAGAAGAACGAGTCTGCCTCGACGGTTCGCCGCCCCCGCACACTCTCGACGACGATGCGGGCGTCGAGCAGTATGGCCAACAAGCACCATTCCGCGGTGGCGTCCGCATGGGCGATGCTGCCCCCGACGGTCCCGCGGGTGCGAATCGGATAGTGCCCCACCCACCGCATGGCCTCGCGAAGGACACCGAAATCCGTTCCCACGTCGCCACATTCGACATCATGGTGGGTGGTGAGCGCTCCGATGTGCAGGCCGTCGGATTCCCGGCGGATGTACTGCAGAGTGTTCAACCCACCCACGTCGACCAGGTGCCCGGGCCGGGCGAGGCGGAAGTTCATCATGGCGACCAGGGACTGGCCTCCGGCGATGATCTTCGCGTCCTCGCCCAGCTCGGACAGCAGCCGCACTGCACCCGAGACATCGCGCGCCCGGTGGTAGTCGAACTGCGCGGGCTTCATCAGACTCGAGCCTCGCCTGCGACGACCTCGGTGGGTTCGTCGACGAGGGTGTCGAGTTCGCGACCCTTGGTCTCGGGTGCGAAGTACGCCATCCAGATCACCGCGAACAACACGAACGCGGTGACGATGCCGAAGGTCAACGGAAGACCCAGGATCGGCCACATGACGGAGCCGAACAACAGCGGCGCGAAGCCGGTTGCGACCCGACTGACCGAGGACGCGTAGCCGAATCCCGAGGCGCGGATGTTGGTGGGGTACAACTCCGAGACGTAGCAGTACAGGACCGGGATGGTCAGCTGAATGACGAATCCGAAGATGCCGAGCCAGATCAGCGCAGCCGACTGGATGTCGAGCATGACGGCGAACATGACCAGCGCGCTACCCGCGATCGGGCCGGACAGTCCGATGACCCACTTGCGTCCGAAGATCTCCACGATGAACGCGGACGTGAGCACACCGACGATGCCGACGCCGGTCATCAGCGTCGTACCGGCGAAGGCTGCGAACTCTCCGTAGCCCTCGGCGCGGAGGATGGACGGCATCCAGCTCAGCGCTGCGTAGTAGAGCAGCATGATGGACACGAAAAGCATCCAGGCTGCGGCGGTGATGCGCGGGCTGTAGCGCCAGACCGACTTCAGCTGCGTCAGAGCGGCTTTCATTCCGCCCGGTCCCTTCGGGGCGGTGTCGGCGACGATGACGTAGTCGACGGCCTCGGATCCGGTACGGGTCACCATGTCGTCGATGACGGCGCGGGCCTCGGCCTCACGACCGACCTTGGCGAGGTAGATGGGTGATTCCGGGATGCCGCGTCGGACCCAGAACAGCAGCAGCGCAGGCAGAACCATGAACAGCAGCATGTAGCGCCAGCGAACGTCGCCGTCGATCGGGACGAGCAGCGTGGCGACGACGCCGCAGATGGTGGCACCGATCGGCCACCAGACATCCATGGCGGAGAGAATCTTGCCGCGAATCCGACGCGGTGAGAATTCGCTGACCAACGCGTAGTCCACCGGGATGCAGCCACCGAGGCCGAACCCGGCGAGGAACCGCAGAATGATGAAGATCTCGAAGCTCGGCGCGAACGCTCCCAGGACCGAGAACAGCGCAAAGATCAACAGCGTCAACGAGAATGCACGCTTACGTCCGACTCGGTCGGCGATCGTGCCCCACACGACGGCCCCGACGGCCATGCCGATCAGGTTGCCGGTGGCGACCAGACCGCGCTCGGCTTGGGACAGGTCCCAGTAGCTTCCGAGCAGCGGGGTCAAGAAGCCGTTGAGCGCCACGTCCCAGGCGTCGAACATGTAGCCCAGCCCGCCGATGATGAAGATCTTGCCCTGCACACCCCATTTCCAGGGGAGTTCCTGTACTACCTGATCACCAGTCTTCATCGCAGCCTCCGGCGCGGTGTTGTGGTCCGAGGTCGTCATCGGACGAACGAGTAATGGAATTTCTCGTCGTCGCTGTCGTCGAGCGGGGTACCGCTCCACAGCCAGTCGTACGAGATGTCGGATTCCCCATCGAACGACGCCAGTGTCGCGTCCCGCTTCTGCTGCTCGGGTCCATCGGGTATGTGATAAAAAGTCTTGTTCTGCAGGCTCGCGTCCTGCACCATCCGCGCGTGCCTGGCCCGGCGAAAGACGTAGCGCGCCAACGCCTCGTCGATCCCGCTCGAGGTGACCTTCGCGAGTTCCTCGGCCAGCACTGCCGCGTCTTCCATGGCCTGCGAAGCACCCTGTGCCTGATACGGCAGCATGGCGTGACACGCATCGCCCAGCAGCGCGACGCGGCCGTCGGTCCACCGCGGGTCGGGCCTGCGGTAGTAGAGCGCCTGGCACAGCACGTTCTCGTCGGCCTTGGAGAGCATCGCGTGGGCGCGATCGTCCCAATCCGGGAATGTCCCCATCAGTTCCTCGGGCCCGACGAGCCGTGGTCCACCGTCGCGGACCTCGTCGGTACACGGAGCCAGCGCAACGACATTGAGGTATTCGCCGTTACGGATCATGTAGTGCACCAGGTGCCGGTCCGGTCCGTACCAGATGGTGCTCTGGTATCGGTCGACGAGCCAGCGAGTGGCCGGATCCTTGACGATGCGATCACCCGGAATGAGTGCGCGATAGGCCATTTCGCCGGAAAACACGAGCGTATCGGGTAGACCGATGAGATCGCGCACCGTCGAGCGAATTCCGTCGGCTCCGATGAGCAGGTCCGATTCGTAGCGCTTACCGGTTCCGGTGACCGCGACAGGCCGCGTCGGATTCTTTCGATCGACCTCGACGACCTTCGCGTCGGTCTCGAACACCACCATCGGGCCCGGGCCGTCGGGGTCGAGACACTGCGCGTGGATGGCAGAGTGCAGGTCTGCGCGGTGATAGTGCCAGTACGGGGCGTTGAACGTCTTCTTGCAGTACTCGCCGAGCGCGGTGAGCGCGATGACCTTGCCGTTCTCCCAGCGCCTTCGCACCTGATCCATCGGCTCGGTCTTGATCGCTTCGAGCTTCTCGCGCATCCCGAGGGCGATGAGGATACGGCTGGCGTTGGGAGCGGTCTGAATTCCCGCGCCCACCTCGCCCAGCTCGGCAGCGGCCTCGAGTACCGTCACCTGAATTCCTCTGTGCCGCAGCGAGAGCGCCGCGGTCAGACCGCCCAGGCCACCGCCTGCGATCACTACTTCGATCGGTGCCATGTCAGCTCTCCACCAATCGACCCTCGGTGACGACATCGATGCCGTCGATGGACACGGTGCAGGCGCGCATTCCGATGTCGAGGTGTGCGTAGGAGTCTCGGCCGAGTACGGGGTGTGGGCCGGTGGACCACAGGAAGCTGCCGGCGAACGCGCGGGCGTCCATGCCCATGATGTCGTCCTTGCCGTACATCGCGGCCGCGAACCAGTCGCCGGTCTTCATCAGTCCCCAGCCCATGTGGGACAGGTAGCGCGCCCACTTGTCGTTGGAGTCGGCGAAGAACATGTTGAGCAGCGCCGCCTCGCCGCCGCCGGTGACCTCGTCGATGTGACCGTTGGTGACCGTCAGCGTCGTCTCGTCTCGGACGTACTCCTTGAACGGCAACAAGATGTCGCCCTCGGACAGCACGATCTTTCCGTTGGAGATCTCCGGCCAGCACAGCACCATCGTCGACGGCCAATGATCCCAGCGGCCCTTGTCGTCGGCGAAGCCCACCTGGAACTCGGGCTGCGAATTGCTCAGTTGCACGGTGAGATCGGTGCCGGCCTCGTTGGTGATGCGCATGGTCGAACCGTTGCGGATCAGGTCGACACCGGCCTGTACTCGCTCCTTGTCGCCGTCCTGGGGCATGTTGCGGATCAACACGTCCGGGGCGTCGCAGACGAAGATGATGCGCGTTCCGGCGGCCAGGATCTCCTGCTGGATGGGCGCGTGGATGAAGCCTTCACTGGTGAGGTCGACCACGAGGTCCGCGCCCTTGAGCATGTCCTGAGCCACCGAACTGTTCATGACCGACACCAGGCCGGGGCCTGCCCCGGTGTGGGTGCTCGGCATCGGCGCCGGACTACCGCCGGGGACCGTTGCCGCGAGCACCTGGGCACCCAGGCTCTGGGCCGCACCGAAGGCAGCCGAGATGTAATCACCGCGGCTCGACGGTTCCGCGAGAATCACCACCTGCTCTCCGGGCTGAACTTTGCACAGCTCGAGCTGACGGGTGAATGCGCGCAACAGATCAGCTGATCGCAGATCGAACATCTCGGTTCCTCTCGTGATCGTTCTCGGTCGTCCGTGTCTCGGTGATACCGCCCAGTAGGGCAAGGTCTTTCAGATAGGGCACTTCGTCGCGTGCGTCGAGCATCTCGCGTCGAGTCACTGTGGCCGATACCGATCCGACGCCCTCGTCCATCTCGACGATGGTGCGCCCCTGCGGTCCGACGATGACGCTGTGGCCCGCGAACCGTGGGCCGTCGCCGGCCTGTCCGGTGAGTCCGGCGGCCGCGACTACGACGCCGTTCTCGAGTGCACGGGACCGGGTGAGTAGCTTCCACACGTGCAGGCGAACGTGCCCGAATGCGGACGGCACGGCGATGACATCGGCTCCTCGCTGGACCAGATCGCGGACCGTCTCGGGAAAGCCTGCCTCGTAGCAGATCACGACGCCGATGGTGCCGAACGGAGTGCTGACCAGCAGTCCGCTCTCCGCGCCAGGAGTGAACACCGATTTCTCTCGGTCCCAGAGAAAACGCTTGTGTCCCACAGCCAGCAGGCCGTCCGGACCCACGACGAGCGAGCTGTCGAAGACGACTCCTGCGGAGTCACGAAACACGATGGCCGTCACCAGAACCGTGTCGGTATCGGCAGCGAGCTCACCGAGCGCGATCGATGTACGACCGGGTACCGACTCGGCCATCGAATCGAGGTCGTCGAGATCGTAACCGCTGGCGAACAATTCGGGTAGGACGATCAGCTTGGACCCGGCGGCGGCGAGCGTACGCACTTCTGCGGCCACTGCATCGATGTTCTGCTGCCAGGCACCGGTCCGCGAACCGGTCTGCACCACAGCGATATCGAACGTGTCGACCACCGGCTGGGTGTCGACGCCGCGCAGGCGGGCCGACGTGGTCATTGCGCCACCCGGTTCATGTCGGTGGTGTAGAACGGGCCGGCCAACCTGCCGAGGAATCGGTGTTGGAGTGTGTCGACATGCAGGTCGGTGGTGAGCAACCCGGGCCTGCTGGTCACCGTCGTCACGGTCCCGAGTACCAGGGTGTCCGAGCCGAGCGCAATTTCCTGCAACGTTCGGCATTCGAGCGAGACCAGGGATTCGAGGACCGACGGAGCCGAGACCGACACCGACGGCACCGCGGTCATCTGCGAGAGCTCGAACTCGTCGATCTCCGCATCGACGGTGGCGAAACTCGCGGTCACCGCATCCACGGTGTCGGCGGACGGAATGTTGACGACGAATTCGCCGGTGTCGCGAATGTTGACCAACGTGTCCTTGAGCTCTCCGGGGGACCCGATGCGCTCGCCGATGGAGATCATCAGCGTCGCCGGATTGCGCGAGGCGACGTTGAAGAAGCTGAACGGTGCCAGGTTGCGAACGCCGTCGCCGGAGACGGTCGAGATCCACGCGATCGGACGAGGTTGCACCGCGCAGGACAGCAGTTTGTACACATCCCCCGAAGACATCGAATCGATGTCGTGGCGGGTGCGATCCGTGAGCTCCAGAGAGTCGCCTACCTGGGAAGTCATCGAAACGAGCCTTCTTTCGCTTGCTGTGCAACCGATCGTGCAACCGATTGCGTTGCTCTGACGATAGAGGGGTTTCGAGCTCGATGTCGAGCTTTGGGCGACAAATCCGGAACCAATTAATGGCACCGTTACACGGGCACCGGCCGCGTAACCTCCGCCTTACTCGCCGCGCAGACCGGCCCGCGCCGAATCGGTTGCACTGTCGGGTCTACGCGGGGGCCCGTACCCCTCCGACGTCCCGTCGACGATGCGCACCTCGTCCTCCCACGGCAGTCGATAGGTTCCGTCGGCCAGGTCGCGAACGTAGGTGTACGGGCAGTCCTGCGCGCCACCGGCCAGGGCAGTGAACCCGCGATGCCCCAGTTGGTAGATGTTGTTCTCGACTCCCCATTCTCGACGTGCCGCATCGGCGCGGGACGGCTCGATCGATACCGTCACCACTCGATCGGGTGTCGAATCGCCGCGCTCGACGATGGTTCCTTCGTAGTCGCACACCATCGCCTCGCCCATCGACGGGATGCCATTGCCGTCCTCCCCCGCCAGACACACCGATGCCGTGTACGCCAAGTTGTGAAAGGCATTGGCCTCGTTGGTGATACGCCAGGACTGCCGCAGCGGAAACTTGTACCCGGCCGTGCGCAGCAGCACGTTGGCACCGCGGTAGCTCGCCTCCCTGGCGACTTCGGGGAACATCCCGTCATGACAGATCAACAACGACAGAACCGAACCCTTGGGCCCCGGGCAGACCGGCAGACCCATATCGCCTGGCTCCCAGGGCTCCTTGGGCGTCCAGGGATGCAGTTTGCGGACGTACAGGGCTACGTCGCCTCGGTCGTCGACGATGATTCCGGAGTTGAACGGCGCCCCGCCCGGGTTGCGTTCCATGATGCTGAAGCACCCCCAGACCTTCGACTCGCGGCACGCGGCACGCAGTTGCTCCACCTGCGGACCGTCCATATCGCACATCACCTCGTCGGATGCCCACGAGGACTTACGTAAGCCGTGCAGCGAATACTCCGGGAACACCACGAGATCCAGGGCCGAGAATCCAGCCTTCGCCTCACGCAACTGCCTGCATACGCGATCGGTCGTCGCATCCACGTCGGCCATGCTGGTGATCAGCGGAACCTGTTGTTGAACCAGGCCGAGTGTGAGCGACGTCGGCGATGGATTGAGACCACCCAAACCTGTCATCGAATGTCCGTTCCTCGAGAGCAACTTGTTGCGCAAACGATTGCGCACGGTGCTAGCTTAGGGGTCATCAGGGGTCGGGGCAGCGCCGACGGAGGACCGAGGGGAACCGCCAGTGGACAGCACTACGTCGGGAAGCGTCACGCTCAAAACGGTTGCAGCTGCTGCGGGAGTGCATGTCTCGACCGTTTCCCGAGCTCTACGACGCGTCGCGCTCGACCCGGCCGGTGCCAGCGCCGGAGATCTGCGATTGTTCGAGCTGGCCCGCGAGATGGAGTACGTCCCCAACCCCAACGCGGCGAGCTTGACCACCAAGAAGTCCACCGCGTTCGGAGTACTCGTCCCACGATTGACCGACGTGGTGCTCTCGGCGATGTACGACGCCATCGAGGAAACAGCGAACCGGGCCGGGTACGAGACCTTCGTCGCCAACACCCACGACGATCCGATTCAGCAGCGTCGCCGCATCGATCTGTTGCTCGGCCGCAACGTCGACGGCCTGATCTTCGGTGATGCTCGCCTCGACAGCGAGAACCTCGAGGACCTTCACCGCCGAGGGATCAAGTTCGTACTCATCAGCCGTAGATACCCGGGGATGACCTCGGTGACGTGCGACGACCATCGGGGCGGCTACCTTGCCGGCGAGCACTTGGCCAGGCTCGGCCACACCCGAGTGGGGATCGTGTCCGGCCCGGCGTGGGCCAGCACCGGAATCGACCGATCGGAGGGCTGCCGAGCTGCCCTCCGCGATGCAGGCATCGACGTTCCCGACGAGTACGTACGGGAAGAGGGCTTCGATCCCGAGGCCGGACGACGCGGGGCCACAGCACTTCTGGCGTTACCGACACCTCCGACCGCGATCTTCGCGACCAACGATTTCAGCGCCATCGGAGTCCTCGGAGTCCTGCGCGAAGCGAAACTACAGCCGGGACGCGACATTGCGGTCGTCGGCTACAACGACATCTCGATCTGCAGCGAATTGACGGTGCCCTTGACGACAATTCACAGTCCGCACCGCGAAATCGGCACACGCGCAGCCGAAATGCTGCTGGCCGTCACCCACGGACTGCCGGTGTCCTCGGTGGCACTCACACCGACACTGGTCGTCCGCGATTCCACGGTTCCGGGGCGAACTGCACCGACACAGTTCTCGCCGGTCGGCGGGTAACCGCAGTCATCGGTGGGCGTAGTGCGACGTGACGGAGATCGCCACGGCGTTCTACCAGCACTTTCCTCGTGACGGCCCTCATCGACGTGCACTTCCATGTTTGGCAGACCCTCGGTCCAGGGAAGGCGTCGAGAAGACGCAGCCGAGGCACATCGGTGCGTCACCGAATTTTGAGGAGACAGTGACATGCCCACCACAGTGGCCGATCAACTCGTTCGAGGACTCGTCGACGCCGGCGTTCAGCGCATCTACGGCATCGTCGGCGACAGTCTCAATCCGGTGGTCGACGCGGTGCGCCGTACCGGTGGATCGGCCAAGGGCGGTATCGACTGGATTCATGTCCGACACGAGGAAGCGGCGGCGTTCGCTGCTTCGGCCGACGCGCAGACCACCGGCACGTTGGCCGTCTGCGCCGGCTCCTGCGGGCCCGGGAACCTGCATCTGATCAACGGCCTCTACGACGCACACCGTTCCGGCGCACCGGTTCTGGCGATCGCGTCGCACATTCCCAGCAGCGAGATCGGCTCGGGCTACTTCCAGGAAACGCACCCCGACCGTCTCTTCGGTGAATGCTCGCTCTACAACGAATTCGTCTCCACTGCCGACCAGGCTCCCCGGGTGTTCCGCGCGGCGATCAACGCCTCCATCACCGGCGGCGGGGTGTCGGTCGTGACACTCCCCGGAGACATCGCCGAGCTGTCGGCGTCCGGCACGATGGATCCCATTGCCGTTCCGTCCACACCGGTCGTCACACCGCCTGCGGCGGACATCCAGAAGCTGGCCGACGCCATCAACAACGCCGAGAAGGTTGCCATCTTCGCCGGCTACGGCGTCAAGGGCGCCCACGACGAGGTGGTCGCGTTCGCCGACACGATCGGCGCTCCCGTCGGACATTCGTTGCGCGGCAAGGAGTTCATCCAGTACGACAACCCGTACGACGTCGGAATGACGGGCTTGCTCGGGTACGGCGCAGCCCATGCGGGTATCCACGACGCAGACCTGCTCATCCTGCTCGGCACCGATTTTCCGTACCAGCAGTTCCTGCCGGAGGACGTCACCACCGCACAGATCGATATCGATCCGACGAAGCTCGGACGCCGAACCTCGGTGCAGTACCCGATCCACGGTGATGTTCTCGCGACGTTGAATGCGTTGCAGCCGTTGGTCACTCGCAAAACCGACCGCCGGTACGTGGAGAAGTGGGTGGACAAGCACAACGACCTCATGGGCAAGACGATCGGCGCATACACCCGCAACGCCGAAAAGCTCGTTCCCATCCACCCCGAATACGCCGCGTCGGTGCTCGACGACCTCGCCGCCGACGACGCCGTCTTCACCACGGACACCGGAATGTGCAACGTGTGGACCGCGCGCTACATCAACCCCACCGGCAGAAGGGCCTTCGTCGCGTCGATGCTGCACGGTTCCATGGCCAATGCCTTGCCGCACGCCATCGGCGCGCAATTCGCCAACCCGGGCCGCCAGGTCGTCTCGATCTCCGGCGACGGCGGGTTCTCGATGCTGCTCTCCGAACTCCTGACCGTCGCGATGTACAAGCTGCCCGTCAAGATCGTGCTGTTCGACAATTCCACACTCGGCATGGTCAAGGCCGAGATGCTCGTCGACGGTCTGCCCGACTTCGGCGTCGACGTGCCGCAGGTCGACTACACCGGCATCGCTGCCGCCGCCGGCATCCACGCACAACGCGTCGAACAGCCCGGTGACATTCGCAGCGCACTCGAAACCGCTTTTGCGGTCGACGGTCCGGCACTGGTCCAGCTGATCACCGACCCGATGGCGCTGTCGGTGCCGCCGACCATCACCGGGGAGCAGATCAAGGGATTCGCGCTCGCGATGAGCAAGGTCGTGCTCAACGGTGGCGTCGGCGAGGCAGTCCGGATGGCCAAGTCGAATCTGCGCAACGTGCCACGGCCGTAGCAACGTCTCGTACGCAGCGGTGCGATCATCGAGGTGATCGGGCGGGCAGTTATTGTCGACACACCGCCCAAACCGGACACCTCGATCCGGTAACCGACCGTTCCGGAAGGCACAACCATGGCCATCGACTACACCCGCAAGCCCTCGACCGGGCAGAACCCAGCGCAGCAAAGCGGAGCTCCCGTCAGCCTGAGCAAAGTGACGCTGTCCAAGGCGTCACCGACGATCAGCCTCACCAAGTCCGGTGAGAAGCAGGGTTCGATGCGGGTGAACCTTAATTGGTCGACCGGCGCACCCGCGGCACAGCCGAAGAAGAAGGGCTTCCTGGCCAAGCTGGCCGCGGCGTCGTACGGCTCCGGCGGTGTCGATCTCGACCTCGGCTGCCTCTACGAACTGCGCGACGGTTCCAAAGGCGTCGTCCAGGCACTCGGAAACAGCTTCGGTTCACTGCAGGATGCCCCGTTCATCGCGCTCGACGGTGACGATCGCTCCGGTTCGGTCAGCGGCGGCGAGAACATGCACATCAACCTTGCCCATCCCGAGAAGTTCGCTCGAATCCTGATCTTCGCGATGATCTACGACGGCGCACCGAACTGGGCCGCAGTGGACGGAGTGGTGACGCTCTACCCCACCAGCGGACCGCAGGTAGAGGTACGCCTCGACTCTGCCGAGAACTCCGCGCGAATCTGCTCGATCGCGTTGTTGGAGAACACCTCTGCGGGCATTACCGTCACCCGCGAGGTCGAGTACATCCAGGGGAGCCAGGCCGATCTCGACAAGAAGTACGGCTGGGGACTGCGCTGGGCGGCGGGCCGCAAGTAGTCAGAGAGGTTGCGGCGGAATCATTTCCAGCCGGACGCCGATCAATCGAACCTCTCTCGTGTGGTCGAGGCGATCGACGAGCGCCACCGCAGCAGAGGTCAGAATCTCCGGATCGAAGGTCGGCGCGCCGACGATCGGTGCGCTGACGGTATGCGTCTCGAACGGCGCGTAGCGAATCTTCAGTGCAGCTCGAACTGCCGGCCGGTTCTCGGCCTCGATGTCGGCCAACACCTTCGACGTCAAACCGGCCACCTCGTCTCGGATGACCGCCCAGTCGGCGACGTTGGTCTGGAACGTGATCTCATGACTGTGCGACCGTGCAACCCACGGCTCGGACGTCACCGGTGCGAGGTCGATGCCTCGTCCTTTCGTACCGAGCCACGGACCGATCTTCGGCCCGAACGCGGCGGCGAGGTCCGCGTCCTCGGCATCGGCAAGTTCTCGGACTGTCGAGATGCCGAGGGCGGCCAGCCTCTTCGAGATCTTCTTGCCGATCCCCCACAACGCATCGGTACTGCGATCGCCCATCACCTCGAACCAGTTGTCCTGTGTGAGCCGGTAGACGCCCTGCGGCTTGTCGAAATCGGTGGCGATCTTGGCTCGTAACTTGTTGTCCCCGATACCGACCGAGCAATGCAACCCCGTCGCGTCGAAGACAGCGTCGTGCACTGTCTTCGCTACCCCCTCGGGGTCATCGGTCTCGACACCGAGAAAAGCCTCGTCCCAACCGATCACCTCGACGACGAATCCCAACGTCCGCAGAGTGTCCATCACCATCGCCGACGCCTCGTCGTACGCCGGCTTGTCCACGGGGAGGAAGACGGCGTCGGGAATCTTCTTCGCGGCGACGCGCAGTGGCATTCCGGATCCGACGCCCTTCGCACGCGCCTCGTAGGAGGCGGTCGAGACCACCCCACGCTCGGTGGGATCTCCCCTGCCGCCGACCACCACTGCCTTGCCCGCCAGATCCGGATTGCGGAGCACTTCCACGGCAGCGATGAACTGATCGAGGTCGACGTGCAGTACCCATCGGTGCCGCGCTGAGTCGGTCGGTGTACTCCCGGTCATAGTGCTCAGTCTGCCCGTGGTGTCTCATGACGCCATGACGAAATCGATATCTCGCACCATCGGGCGAGTAGTACTGGGAGCGTTCCTAGTCTTCGCCGGCCTCAGTCATCTCTTCTGGGCGCGCGAGACGTTCGCAGCGCAGGTTCCCGAGTGGGTGCCGCTGAGCACCGACTTCGTCGTACTGGCATCGGGCGTCGTGGAGATCGTGCTCGGCTTGGCACTGCTGTTCTGGACGGCTCGCGCGCCGCTCGTGGGTTGGGTGGTCGCAGCGTTCTTCGTCGCGGTCTTCCCCGGCAACATCTCACAGTTCCTCACGCACACCGATGCGTTCGGCCTCGACTCCGACACTGCGCGAGGAATCCGATTGCTGTTCCAGCCCCTGCTGATCCTCTGGGCACTGTGGTGCACCGGGGCATGGGCGCAGTACCGACAGTCACGACATGGACGCAGCAGGAGTCAGTAGGTCGACCGTTGCTCTGCTGGGGCAATGCCGTGGTGCAACTGCGCCACGTCAGGGTGCGCTCGCGTTCGGGACTTCCACGCGTTTTCGCCGTAGGTGCGGTAGATGGGGTTGTCGGGATCGTTCTCGACGCCTCGTGACTGCAGCGCCAACTCCGGTGGCAGTTCGATGACAGGTACGACGGCATCGAGGGCGGGGCTCAGGAAGTGTGGCACGGAGACTCGATCGGTGCCGGGCCCGGGCGCGACCACCCGATGCCGCGTCGCCCGTAGATAGCCGCCGGTCGCCACTTCCAACAGCTCGCCGATGTTGACGATGAACGCCCCGTCCATTGGCGGCACGTCGATCCAGGTGTCGGGCGTCGTCTCCACCTGCAGGCCGGTCGAGTCCGGCTCGACGAGCAGCAGCGTCAGCACCCCGGAGTCCTTGTGCGCACCGACGCCCTGCGAATGATCGGAAGTGCCCGGGTAACGCACGACCTTCATCAGTGTCGCGGGCGCGGTGGCGAAAGCGTCGTCGAACGCGGTCTCGGGCGCTCCCAGGGAATGTGCCCAGTGCCGAAGCAGCCGGAGTCCAAGACCCGACACCGTCCGTTCCCACTGCTCGAACGTCTCTCTGAATCGTGCGGGCTGCGAAGGCCAGAGATTGGGGCCCTGAAGATTCCAGTAGCCCGCCGCACCCTCGATCGCCGGACGTTCGGGACCGATGTCGATCTGCTCCCGCCAATCCACCCGACCGTTGGTCAGCTCGCCACCCACCCGCGAGTAACCGCGGAAGTGCGGGCTCTTCAGCTGACTGATCTCGTCCTTGACATGGTCCGGCACGGCGAAGAACTCACGCGCTAGGCGAAGCACATCGTGCATACGTGCGTTCTCGATCCCGTGTCCGACGAGATAGAAGAAGCCGGACCCGTGAGCCGCTTCACGCAGCGACAGCTCGAACGAGCGGGGGTCGTCATCGGCCAGACCGAGATCCAGAACGGGAAGCATGCTCGCAATTGTCCTCCGCACCTGACGCGTCGGCCAGCACTGTTGAGGTTCGATGAATATCGGCGCGTGGATGCCAGACTGGACGCCATGAGCCCTGAAGCACTCGACATCACCGTCGTCGGTCACGGCGCAGCGACCTACCCACCAGAGCAGTGCACACTCTCGCTCACCGTTCGCACCGACGGCCGCACGGCGGAGTCCGCGTCCGAACCCGCTCAGCAACTCGTCCGGGAACTCACGAGACTGGTCGAGCCGCTCTACAACAGCGACGGCGGACCGATCGATCGTTGGTCGGTGGATCAGGTGCGCCACTCGCGCCACCGCCCGTTCAACAACGACGGAGAACAACTCCCTTACGTCTACCAAGCCGAGGCGTCGGTGGAGGTGCAGTTCAGCCAACTCGATCTGGTGGACGCGTTCGTCTACGCAGCCTCTGCACTGGAAGGAGTGTCGATCGACCACTTCGGCTGGGACCTCACCGAATCCAGCAGAACCGCTCGTACTCTCGCGGTCCGAGAACTCGCTGTGCGCGACGCCGTCTCCAAGGCCGAGGCCTATGCATCGAGCCTGGGCCGTACGGGCGTGAACGCTGTGGCGATAGCCGACCCGGGCCTGCTTCCTGGGACCACCGAACATGGTGGAGCCGAGCCCTCCGCTCGCATGTTCGCCGCGCAGTCGACCCCTGCCGGATTCGCACTGAAACCCGAGAACATCACGATCTCCGCGAGCGTGCACGCCCGGTTCACGGCCTCCTGACGCGTCGCGCCTAGGCTCGAATCATGAATCGAGACGATGCCCGACGCCTCTGGCCGCGGCCGCCGCTGCTGCCGCGTCCGATCCTGATGGATCAGCGCTGGGAACGGCTCGTCTTTCTGCATTGGCGAGTTCCGAGTTCGGCCGTCGCCCCGCTGTTGCCTCGCGGGTGCACGCCCGACGAATTCGACGGCTCGTCATGGGTCGGGCTGATCGGCTTCCATATGGTCGGTGCCGGCCTCGGTTACCGTCACCCCGTTCCGTACTTCGGCACGTTCGGTGAGATCAACGTGCGCCTGTACTCGATCGACGCGGAAGGTCGACGCGGCGTCGTGTTCCGATCCCTCGAGGCATCCAGACTCGCAGTCGTTCTGGGCACCAACGCCGCTCGCATTCCCTATCGCTGGTCGTCGATCGACATAGACGACGACACGACGACAATCGGCTATCGAAGTCGGAGACTCGCTCCCCCGCGTCGCGGTGCCACAACGGACTTCGGAATCGTCCGAGGAACTCGCGATATGTCCGAGGACGCACTCGCGGTCTTCCTCACCGCGCGATGGGGCTTGCACACATCGTTGGCAGGGCGATTGCTCTACGTACCGAACGTGCACCGACACTGGCAGCTGGTCGATGCTCAACTCACCCACTGCTCCGACGAGCTCGTCGCTGCGGCAGGCCTACCCGATGTCAGTACCCGGCCACCCGACTCGGTGCTGTACTCCCCCGGTGTAGAAACTCAGTTCGGCAAGCCCTACACCGTGCGCGGCCGGTAGAAGATAACGTGCCCCGAGGATAGTTCGACGACCCAATCTCCCTCTGTGGCAGCACCGTCCGAGTGGGAGCTCGACGTCACACTCTCCCGCAGTACGAGATACCCGGCGTCGAGCGCGAGGTCGAACAACAGCTTCGTGCCGTCGGAGAATTCGACGGCAGGATCGTCGCCGGTCGAGAGTCGGACCACAGAGGCACCGATCGAAGGAAGCCTTTCGACGGTCGGGGTCTCCGCCTTCGGGTGCTCGGGTGCGGGCCACGATTCGACGGCCCCTCCCGGTCCACACAACACGGTCGAACCGTCCACCGCGGTGTACTCCCAGGATTCGACTTCGTCTCGCGGGGCGGCCACCACCCTTTGCCTGCCCTCGAACGTCAGACGGAGAACACCGGATTCGTCGTAGTCTGCGTCCTCGCATACAAGACCGTGCAGTGTTGCGAAAGCTCGTAGACCCTCGAACTGATTGTCTTCATCGACAGTGAGGCCATCGATCACTACCTCACTGAAAGCAACGCTGGCACCGTTGTCGAACTCGATACTCAGATCGAAATCGAGCAGAATTCTGCTGACACGGCGCCGTTCGACGGGAAGTTTCATCGACATCGACTGTGCCACAGAATCTCGTCGACACCCACAAAGCCTCGCCGGGGAGAGGATGTTGGACCCGGCGGCGAGCGAATGCGCGCGCGTTCGTCGGGTGCGCGGGAATTGGTGAGTGGTCGGGGCGCGATTGTGCGCGCGGATGGCGAACGCGCGCGCGTCTGTGTCGGGACCACCATCGTAGGCAACTCGGGGGCGACAGTGTGGAGCCGGCACCCGGGTCCAAACCCTGATCGTCGCGAATGCGCGCGCGTTCGTCGGGTGCGCGGGGAATGGTGAGTGGTCGGGGCGCGATTCCGCGCGCGGATAGCGAACGCGCGCGTGTGTGTGTCGGAGGGGGTGGGGGCTGGGGTGCCGGGCAGCTCGTGGGTCCGCTATTGCAGGCATGGCAGTTGCTGCCGCCTATGCATCGCCGCGAATGCGCGTGCGTTCGCCGGGTGCGCGCGGATAGCGAACGCGCGCGCGTCTGCGCTCGTATTCGTGGTCCGCGGTCGCGTCGTCTGACCGCATCCAGGTCCAGGCCTGGGCTGTAAGCGAATGCGCGCGCGTTCGTCGGGTGCGCGGGAATTGGTGTCTGGTCGGGGCGCGATTGTGCGCGCGGATGGCGAATGCGCGCGCGTCTGCGTTCGTAAGAGCGTCCGCGGTCGCGTCGTCAGTCTGCCCGCCGAGGTCAGGCCCGGATCGTCGCGAATGCGCGCGCGTTCGTCGGATGCTCGTGGATAGTTTGTGGTGTGTGTGGTTTCGAAATGCAGAATGGCCCTCGACCGTGGTCGGGGGCCATTCTGGGATGTTGTGTTCGGCGGTGTCCTACTCTCCCACACCCTGTCGAGTGCAGTACCATCGGCGCTGGAGGGCTTAGCTTCCGGGTTCGGAATGGGACCG
>NZ_JBFBLH010000007.1:0-317082 GCF_040702585.1 Rhodococcus sp. NPDC079359 | reverse complement strand
TGGGAGAAGTTCTCGGCGATCTCACGGTGGTAGGACGGCAGGTTGTCCTCGGTGAGCAGGTTGGTGATCATCGCGGCCTGTGCGACGTCGGAGAGCTTGGACTGCTCCGGGTCGTAGTCCTGGCCGCCGAGTGCGGCGAAGTTGCGACCTTCGTCCCACGGAACGTAGTCGTGAGGGTGCCACTCCCGCGCCATCGAGATGTGACGGTTCACATTGTCCTCGGCAGTGGGCACCAGCTCTTGCAGAAGCTCGAGTTGTGTCAGATCCCTGGCCATCGAGATGCCTCCTCGCGTTGACGTCAGCTCGCAAGCCTAGGGCGATCGATGCGCAACACGCGGAGGCTTGCCCGGATTCTGTTAGAGGTAGCAATCGATGTCTGCACGCAATGGTGCAACGTCACAGCTCAGCGAGCAGCGAGACCGGAACCCGAGGACGCGAGCGTCGCCGGACGGAACACCCAGCCACGGAGTGCGAGGAACCGGGCGGCTCCGAAGATGCCACCCACAGCGATGACGACCAGAACCTGGACGTACGTCGGAGCTGCCGGGAACAGGATGTGCACTGCGGCCAGTGAGGCGGTACTCAGACCAAGCCCGATCAGGGCCAGTCCCCCGGCTTCCCACTGCGTCTGGAACCAGCCGACACGACCGGCCGCATGAAAGGTGTGACGGCGGTGTAGCTCGTTGGCGAGCACGGTACTTGCGGCCACACCTGCGAGGTTGGCAGTGAACGATCCGAGAGAAGCGAGGGCGACGAACAACAGGGCGTACACACCGTTGCTCGATACCCCGACGATCACGAAGCGCGTGAACTGAGCGAACACCGACTCGCCGAGCATCCGCGACCTGATGCGGGGCGCACAGCCCGACGATCCGGACGCGGCCGGAGCTTTCAGGGAAGTGCTCACGAGGACTCCAGTTGTAGAACCGGAAGCGTCGGTCGGCGCTTCGACTCGATACAACTCCGCCCGAGAACGAATCGGTCTCGGGCGTGACGGAAGTCTCAGGCCTTAGTGGAACTTTCTTCCCGAGCGCGCTTCTTGCGGTCCAGGTCGATGTTGAGACTGTTGGGCTTGATCGATGCGACGAACAACACCGCAACGAGCACGACCACCACGACGATGGTGATGACGACCACCGCGATGCCGAAAATTGCCAAGATACCGTTCATGTCCTGCCTCCCGTGTCAGGCAATACGGTACTTGTCGTAGACAGGCCGGTCGACGTGCACCCCCAGCTCACCGATCAGCTCACCAGGCGCGCCACGGCGCGCAGCGGCAACGACAGCCAGGTGGGCCGGTTGCGTGCCTCGTAGAGAACTTCGTACACGGCCTTGTCCAGCTCGTATGCGCGCAACAGGTCGGCCTCCTCGCGGGGATCGTGCCCGGCCACCGAGGCGTACCCGTCGAAGAATGCAGCGATGCTGCGGGCCGCCCACTTCTCGGCTCGCTCTCGTGCCGACTCGTCCTCGGGCAGATCGACCAGCAGGTGGTTGGCGGCATAGTCGAACGAGCGCAGCATTCCCGCCACGTCACGCAGAGCGCTGTCCATCTGCCGACGCTCGGCCAAGGTCTTCGCCGGCTCACCCTCGAAATCGATGAGCAGCCACCGTTCGGGAGTGCCCAACACCTGACCCAGATGCAGGTCGCCGTGGATGCGCTGCACCGTGGTGCTGTTCGACGCCTCCGCCCGCGAGATCAGTGCGGTCGCCGCCGGGATGTACTGCGCGATCTCCGGCACCACCCTGGCCACTCCCGAGATGCGGGCGAGGATCTCCTCGACGGCGGTGGATTCGACGGACCGTTCGGCGGTGCCCAGCACCGATGCGAGGTCGTGGTGCACCTGCGCCACGGCTGCTCCGATTCGGTGGGCGTCCGGGGCGAAATCTGCGGGCAGGTCTTCGATCGGCGTCTCCGGTGAGTCGAACACCTCCTGCACGCTGGCCAGCGCCGCAGTCCAGCCCTCGGCGGAGTTCGCAGCGAAATCCTGAGCCATGCCGAGTGTCGTGGGTTCACCGCCGACTTCGGTTTCCAGCCAGCCCCGAAGCGGTGCAACGTTGACGCTCCCCGCCTGCGCCAGCGCGCGATGCAGTTCCACATCCGGACTGATTCCTGGTGGCACCTGGCGAAACAGCTTGAGCAACAGCAGATCACCGAGAATCACCGAGGTGTTGGACTGCTCGGCCCCGAGAACCCGACCACGCAGACCGCTCGGCACACTCGAACCGTCGACGACCTTGAATTCGATGCTGCCAGTAGCTTTTCCGGCGGCAAGCGCATCTCCGTACAGGCCGATGATCTCGGGGTCGCGTAGACCGTCGTACACGGCCACGTCGCCCGCCACGGGCAGCAACCACGGTCGGAGGTCGTCGGTCGGTTCGGTTCGGAAGCCCAGGGGCACCTGGTAGGTCTGCACGACGGCCGCGCCGTCCTGCGTCAACTGCACCTCCACCAGCAGATGCTCGGCCGCGAAGTGCGGTTCGTCTCGGAGCACGTCGCGCGCGACGATCCGCACCGAACTCACCGTCGAACCCTTTGCGCCGAACCACCGTTGACCTGGCAACCACGCCGCCAAAGCGTCCTCGAGCTGGGGTTCGACCGTGCGTGCCACACTCGAGCTGGAACCGACCATGAGAATCTCTCGCCGCCTTCTTCGGAGTTTGCGAAGCATGTGAGCGTACGTAGCGAAACCTACCCACTCCCGGTGCCGCCCACACACCGACGGCAAAGACACCCGAACGTTATGCAGGTCGTACGCCGGGGCACAGACATGCTCGTAGAGTGGTCTCATGTCCGCTCCACTGACCGCCCACATCGACGTACATCGTGCCGGTGATCGATCGAAAACCCGTGTGTCCTGGCTGGACTCGAAACATTCGTTCTCCTTCGGCCAGCACTACGACCCCGACAACACCCATCACGGACTGCTGCTGGTCAACAACGACGACATCGTCACTGCCGGTCAAGGATTCGAGACGCATCCGCATCGCGACATGGAGATCGTCACGTGGGTGATGCAGGGTTCACTGGTGCATCAGGACTCCATCGGTCATTCCGGAATCATCTATCCCGGCCTAGCGCAACGGATGACCGCGGGCAAGGGCATCATGCACTCCGAGAAGAACGACTCCTGGAGCATCGACGGCAACAGGCACACCGAACCCGTTCGCTTCGTGCAGATGTGGGTACTTCCGGACAGCCCCGGTGTCACTCCCGGGTACGAACAGCTCGAAATCGGCGACGAATTACTGCGAGGCGGCTTGGTCACCGTCGCGTCGGGGATGGACAAGCACCGCGGGCAGGCGGCGATCGGCATCTCACAGAAGTCGGCGGCACTGCACGCCGCCAGGCTGTTGCCCGGAAATTCGGTGACGGTGCCCGACGCCCCGTTCGTGCACCTGTTCGTCGCGCGCGGCACTGTCACGCTCGAGGGGGTGGGCGAGCTCTGGGAGGGCGACGCCGTCCGCATGAGTTCGACTGGTGGACAAACCATCACCGCTACCGAGCCGGCCGAGGTGCTGATCTGGGAGATGCATTCGCGACTCGGCGGTTGACGACCACGTTCGATGACAAGTTGATCACGGGAGCGCGTGGGGGTCTGTGCGCACCGGAGACACCTGCATACACTCCGAGCGTTCACGATCGCCGATTTCGGAGGTACTCAACGTGTCGAATCAGAATCCGCCGCCTGGAAACTATCCCCCGCCCGGAAACTATCCTTCACCTGGTGAGCACCCCCAGCATGGCGGCATCCCCCAGCAAGGTGGGTACCCACAACAGCCGGTAGCACCGAAGAACACCGTCGGAACCGTGGCTCTGGTCCTGGCGATTCTGGGTTTGTTGTTCTCCTGGACCATCGTCGGCGGAATTCTTCTGGGCCTGATCGCCATCGTTCTCGGTTTCATCGGACGGTCCCGGTACAAGAAGCGCACCGCCACCAACGGCACCGTGTCACTCGTCGCGATCATTCTCGGCTTCGTGGCCGCAGCTCTGTCGATCGTTCTCGTCGTCGTCGGCGTCGGCCTGTTCAACGCAGTCGGTGGCCAGGACTTCACCGACTGCCTGAGCAACGCAGGCAGCGATACTACGGCGCAACAGCAATGTGCCGACGAATTCCAGCAGAACGTCGAGAACCAGTACGACGACTCGACTCCGAACTGAGTCGCAGCGTCGCTGCACTCACGTCTCGGTGCCTGAGGGAGTCCGATCGTTTCGGGGCGTCGAACCCGCCACGACCACCTGATTGCCGCCCTGCTGTTTGGCCTCGTACATCGCCGCGTCGGCACGTCGCAGCAACAGTGTGGTGAGTTCGACGACGTCGAAACCGATGCCTTCGGCAACGGGATACGTGCAGTGCGCGACGCCGATGCTCACTGTCAAGGGTGCGGGGTCGTCCGCGAAGTAGGCGGCAGATCGGTACTTCTCGGCCAGTGCGAGGGCCTCGTTCTCGGCCGATTTGGTCACCACCGCGAATTCTTCACCGCCCACCCGCGCGACCAGCACACCGTCCGTGGTCAACCGGCGTGCGACGAGCTGCAGGGCGGCGTCGCCCTGGTGGTGACCGAATCTGTCGTTGATCGACTTGAATCGGTCCACGTCGACGACCATCACCGACACATCGGTCGCACCGAGGAAATACACCGGTAGTGCCTCGTCGAGCCCTCGTCGGTTGCGCACCTGTGTGAGCGGGTCGAAGTTGGCCGACTGCGCCTGGACCTGCAGTTTGAGGAGCAGGTACTGGAAGAAGGTGGGGCCCATGAACGTGATGGGGACGAGCACCACGAGTTGCGCGACCGCCAGACCGTGATCGGCCTCGGGCGAGAGCAGGATCAGCACGAAGAACAGCGTCACGGCCGCTCCGGCCCACAGCAGGTGGAGCGCCATAACTTTCGGACTGTGGAAGAGCTGGACGTACACGCTGTTGGCAGCGAGCATCGCGAGGGCCACGAATGCGGTCTGCGGCGATCCGTAGGACAACAGAACCAGCGTTACTCCGATGTCCGAGTACGCGGCGAACATCACAGACACGCGCTTCGACGGCCACGGAGCCTTCAGCCAGGCGATACCGACCAGGAGTGTCGACACGATCGCAACGACGAAGACCGACCTGGCGATCGCCGAGGTCGGCGGGGCGTCGGTGAGCCAGAGCAGCGCAGCAGCACCGAGTCCGTACGTGAACGTGCTCAGAGCTGCAGCGAGGCGATACGGCGCGAGCGCACCGTGCAGCGCAAGGTAACTGACAACCGACTCGTAGCTGTGCGGCTGGTTCCACCAGGTGCGCAGGAATGTCGTTTGCACATAACCTCCATGCACGTTCCAGCCGACCATCACCGGACCGGACGCTTCGTCGTCGGACCGGGCCGGACATATCGGCCACGGAGAATGCTATTCGACCGCCGTCAGCCTCGGATGTCTCTTCGCCGGAATGCTGTGAAACCTCCTATGCCGACGACGATGGCAACCGCGACGAGCCAGCCGATCGGCACCAGGCTGAGCGTTGCTCCCGGCAGTCTCGCAACGTGGGTGAAGGGCGACAGATCGAGCCACGGCTGAGGTAAGCCGACCACGGACCCGACCTGGCCGAGCGCGACGAAACCGGCCAGAACGGCCCACAGGACGGTCGCGAATCGAGGAAGAGCGCCGAACAGTGCCACGCCGATGGCCGTCACCACCCATACGGCCGGCAGCTGACCTAGTGCACCGACCAGGACGGACGGCAGTTCGCCTGCGATGTCGCCGGTGGCCGACCCGTACGTCAGCCCGATGGTGAAACCGACGACCAGCAGCAGCCACGCTGCGCCGAGGACGGCGCACAGCAGGTGACCTGCCAGCCATCGCGCGCGCGAGACCCCGGTGGCCAGCACGATCTCGGCCAGGCCCGCCTCTTCCTCGCTGCGCAACCGCAGCAGGGCCGAGACAGCGAACGCGGCGACGACGACGCCCACGATGCTCAGCACAGCGGCGATGAACGACTGTTCGACGGTGCTGCCACCGAACTTCTCCAGTGCGTCACCGATGGCAGCGCTGCTGCCGAGTTGGTCACCGATCCCGCCGGTGGACGATCCGATGGCGATGCCGAACAGAGCGAGCCCGACGGTCCAGACGGCAACGGTCCCGCGCGAGAGACGCCACGCCAGAGCGATCGGCCCGGACAGAGAGGGTACGGCCGCTGCACGGCCGCGGCGTTCGGCCCGCAAGCCGGCACCGAGATCGCGTCGATTCGCAGCGGCGAACGCGCCGACGCAGAATGCTGTGGCGGTCGTCAGTGACAGCAGCATCGGCCACCACCGCTCGTCGGCGAACGGCCGCACCTGCGACGACCAGCCGATCGGCGAGAACCACGAGAGGGTGCCCGAGCCTGCGTCACCGATCGCACGCGCTGCGAACACCACGGCCAGCACGCCGAGGGCGTAACCGCGAGCCGCTCGCGCCCCCGACGCCACCTGTGCCGCCACGGCCGCACAGCCGACGAAAACCATTCCGACCACGGCGACCGACGCCCCGTACGCGACGCTCCCGGCCACCGGGAGCCCGAATCCCCACAGCGAGATCGACGACAACGCGCCCGTCGCAGCCACCCCGCCGCCCGCCGCCAGCATCGCTGCCGCCAGACCCGCGTAACGTCCGACGGCCGTCGACCCGATCAGCTCGGTCCGACCCGCATCCTCCTCACCGCGGGTGTGCCGGACCACGGTGAGGATCGCCGCCAGCGGAACCAGAGCCAGCACCGCACCCGAGCGCCACGACACCAGAGCGCCCAGGTCGCTGCCGAAGATCGGGCCGACGAGCGCCGCCTGCGCCGGCGTCGACAGGGTGCCGAGATAGAAGGCCTGACGATCCGCCGCCGTCGGATACAGACCCTCGAAACTGACCGCATACAGCAGCGGCAGCGCCCCGAGCAGAACGATCCACAGCGGTGCCACCAGACGATCGCGGCGCAGATACAACCGCAGCAACGCGCCCGTCCCGGTCAGGGTGTTCATGCGTAGTACCTCAGGAACAGTTCTTCGAGCGTCGGAGCGGAACTGACCAGGCTGCGGACTCCGGCGTCGGCCAGCACGTGCATCGTCGCCGCGAGGGCGTCGTTCTCGACGGTGCAGGTGACGGAGGAACGGTCCGCGCTCACCGCGCTCACTCCGGGCAGTGTCGCCAGACCGTCGGGCACTCGGTCGAGCACCGCGGTGATCGTGGTGCGGGTCAGGTGCCGCATCGAGGCCAGAGTCCCGGTATCGACCGTCCGCCCCTCTCTGACGATGGTCACCGAACTGCACAGCGCATCCACCTCGGACAGGATGTGCGAAGACAACAGCACCGTGACTCCGCGTCGGGCAGCATCTTTCACGCAGTCGCCGAAGTGCTGTTCCATCAGCGGATCGAGTCCCGATGTGGGTTCGTCGAGGATCAGCAACTCGACGTCGGAGGCCAGGGCCGAGATCAGCGCGACCTTCTGCCGATTGCCCTTGGAGTAGGTGCGGGTGCGTTTACCGGGGTCGAGGGAGAACCGTTCGAGCAGTTCGGCGCGGCGGGCGGGGTCGAGTCCGCCGCGCATTCGGCCGAGCAGATCGATCACCTCACCGCCGGTGAGCGACGGCCACAGGGTCACGTCGCCGGGAACGTAGGCCAGGCGTCGATGCAGCGCGACGGTGTCGGCCCACGGGTCGCCGCCGAGCAACCGCACCTGTCCCGACGTGGGGCGGACGAGACCGAGCAGAGCCCGAATGGTCGTGGATTTGCCTGCCCCGTTGGGGCCGAGGAATCCGTGCACCTCACCGGTCGGTACGTGCAGGTCCAGTCCGTCGAGCGCCCGGACCGAACCGAACGTCTTCACCAGGCCGTCGACGGAAATTGCTTCGGTCATGACGTGGCCTCCAGATAGGTGTCCAAAGCCTGGGAGTCGGTGAACAATCCGTCGGTGTAGAGCTCGAGTGCAGGAAGCATGATCTCGTCACCGAGCGCGCTCAGGGCCTCCCGGAAATCGGCGTCGGGGCCGGCCATCTGCACGTACAGCAGCAGTCCGCCGACGTTCTGCCGCGTCAGGAATCGGGCGCGTGCCGCAGGGTCTCGACTGGGGGTGAAACGGCCGTCGCGAACACCGTCGTCGATGTAGCGGACGGCGTCGGCGACCATGTGCTCGAACAACTCTCGCGCCAACGTGCCGCCGGCGGCGAAACTGCGGACGATATAGGCCACGAGCGGTGCGTACTCGTCGATGGCCGCGAGCTGTTCCATCATCGCGGTGGGCGCGGCCGACGCGGCCTTCGACTCCCGGATCACCCGCAGGACGTGCTCGTCGCATGCAGTGCGCAGGCCGTCCTTGGACCCGAAGTGGTGGTTGAGCAGCCCGGGAGAGACACCTGCCGCTGTGGCGATGGACCGCACGCCCGCGGTGAAACCCTGCGAGCCGAAAACGCCGATCGCGGTGTCACGGATTCGAGCCCTGGTGCTGAGATCCTCCGACGCTGTACGCATGTACAGCACATTAAACACCCGTTCAATCAAGCGCAAGAGTGTAAAGATGGACGGATGACTTCAGTAGTGAACTCGGGCATCGATCTCAGCTACCAGGACGAGAACACACGCGCTCAGGACGACCTGTTCGTGCACGTCAACGGCAAATGGCTCGACGAATACGCCATCCCGGCCGACCGGGCCGTCGACGGCGCGTTCCGCACCTTGTACGACCGCGCCGAGGTAGACGTCCAGACCATCATCGAAGAGTCCGCCGCCGCGAACCCGCCCGCCGGAAGCGACGCGCAGAAGATCGGCGACCTGTTCTCCAGCTTCATGGATGCCGACCGCGCGGAGCAGCTCGGCGTGACACCCATCGCCGACGAGCTCACCGCCATCTCCGACGCGGCCGACCTCGTCACCCTCGCGGGTGTTCTCGGCTCCCTGCAGCGCACGGGCGTCGGCGGGGCCATCGGACACTACGTCGACACCGACGCGAAGCAGTCCGACCGCTACCTCGTGCACTTCAGCCAGTCCGGAATCGGCCTGCCCGACGAGTCGTACTACCGCCAGGACGAGTACGCCGAGATCCGCGCGAGCTACATCGCGCACATCTCGAAGATGTTCGCGCTCAGCAGTATCGAGTACGACGCGCAGACGGTGTTCGACCTCGAGCAGAAGATCGCCGCCGGTCACTGGGATGTCGTCGCCCGGCGTGATGCCGAGAAGAGCTACAACCTCGTCGATTTCGACACGCTGGTCAAGAGCGGTGCCGGATTCAACTGGGCCGCATGGATTTCCGGCCTCGGCGCAACCACCGAGCAGTTCGCCGAGATCGTGGTTCGGCAGCCTCCGTTTCTCACCACTTTCGTCTCGCTGTGGAATTCCGAGGACATCGAAGCGTGGAAGGCGTGGCTGGCCTGGCGCGTCGTGCATTCACGGGCACCGTTTCTGACGAGCGCGATCGTCGACGAGAACTTCGCCTTCTACGGAACGACGCTGACCGGAACGGAGGAGAACCGCGAGCGCTGGAAGCGCGGCGTCTCCCTGGTGCAGGACGTGCTCGGTGAGGCCGTCGGAAAGCTGTACGTCGAACGCCACTTCCCGGCCGACTCCAAGGCTCGAATGAAGGTGCTGGTCGACAATCTCACCGAGGCGTACCGCCGCAACATCTCCGAGCTCGAATGGATGAGCCCGGAGACTCGACAGAAGGCGTTGGACAAGCTGGGCAAGTTCACCCCCAAGATCGGCTACCCCGATCGGTGGCGTGACTACTCGGGCGTCGAGATCAGCGCCGACGACCTGCTCGGTAACTACCGCCGCGGCTACACCGCGGACTACCAGCGCGACCTCGACAAGCTCGGCGGACCCGTCGACCGCGACGAGTGGTTCATGACGCCGCAGACCGTCAACGCGTACTACAACCCCGGCATGAACGAGATCGTCTTTCCCGCAGCCATTCTGCAGCCACCGTTCTTCGACCCCGAGGCCGACGACGCGGCCAACTACGGCGGTATCGGAGCCGTCATCGGCCACGAGATCGGCCACGGATTCGACGATCAGGGTGCCAAGTACGACGGTGACGGCAACATGGTCGACTGGTGGACCGACAGCGACCGCACCGAATTCGGCAAGCGCACCACGGCCCTGATCGAGCAGTACAACGAGTTCGAGCCCAAGGCCCTGCCCGGCCACAAGGTGAACGGCGAGTTCACCATCGGCGAGAACATCGGCGATCTCGGTGGTCTGTCGATCGCCGTCGCCGCGTACGAGATCTCGCTCGAAGGCAAGGAAGCACCGGTGCTCGACGGTTTGACCGGCCTGCAGCGAGTGTTCTTCGGCTGGTCGCAGGTGTGGCGCACCAAGGCTCGCGACGCCGAGGCGATCCGCCGACTCGCCGTCGATCCGCACTCGCCGCCGGAGTTCCGCTGCAACGGCGTCGTGCGAAATCTCGACAGTTTTCACGAAGCATTCGACGTACAGCCCGGAGATGCGCTGTACTTGGACCCGGGGAAGCGCGTCAAGATCTGGTAATTCCAGGTAGGGCAATCGGGGAGGGAATTTCTGATGAGGGAATACGCACGCTGGCTGGCTGCTCACGGGGTGATTCGGTTCGCGGCCAAACGCGCAGCGGCTGCGGGCGATCCGCAGGCGATGCTGGTGGCCGATCCGGTGACGCGGGCCAATCCGACGCCGGTCTACGAGAAGCTGCGCGCCACCGCACCGCTGGTGAAGACTCGAATCTCGAACATCACCGTGCACCATCGGGTGGCGTTCGACCTGCTGCGCTCGGACGACTTCCGCGTCACGCAGCTGGGTGCGACCCTTCCCGGGCCGTTGCGGTGGATCGAGCAGCACACCAGATCCGGCGCACTGCACCCGATTCTGCCGCCCTCACTGCTCTCGGTGGAGCCGCCGGACCACACCAGGTACCGGAAGCTGGTGTCCTCGGTCTTCACCGTCCGCGCGGTGCAGAAGATGCGCGATCAGGTGCAGGAAACGGCCGATGCTCTGCTCGACGAGCTGTCCGACGGCTCTCCGGTCGTCGACATCGTCGATCGCTATTGCGCGCGCCTGCCGGTTGCTGTGATCGGGCGGATCCTCGGTGTACCGGTCGAGGACAATCAGCGGGTTCTCGAATTCGGTGAGATGGCCGCACCCAGTCTCGACATCGGCTTGTCGTGGGATCAGTTCAAGCAGGTCGAGCGTGGCCTGATCGGATTCGACGCCTGGCTCTCGCAACACATCGCAGGACTACGCCGCAATCCCGGTGACGATCTGATGAGTCAGCTGATCGCCGCGAAGGACGAGGGCGTCGGCCTCAACGACGAGGAGCTCCGGGCCACTGCGGGATTGGTGTTGGCCGCAGGGTTCGAAACCACCGTCAACCTCCTCGGCAGCGGAATCCAACTGCTGCTCGACAACCCCGACCAGCTCGCCGTACTGCAGCAGGACCCGTCGCACTGGCCGACGGCCATCGACGAAATGTTGCGGATGGAATCACCGGTACAGCTGACCGCACGGATGGCCAAGCGCGACGTCGAGGTCGAGGGAGTGACGGTGCACGAGGGCAAGCTCGTCGTGCTGGTGCTCGCCGGTGCCAATCGGGATCCGCTGGTGTTCGAGGACCCGGACAGGTTCGACGTCACCCGCGCCAATGCCGGTAAACACCTGTCGTTCTCGGGTGGGCGCCACTACTGCCTCGGGGCAGCGCTCGCGAAGGCAGAATCCGAAGTGGGCTTGAAGGCGTTGTTCGACAGATTCCCCCACCTGCGCTCGGCAGGCGAAGGAACCCGTCGCAACACCCGAGTCCTGCACGGATGGGCCACGCTGCCCATCGACCTCGGTGAACCGGCTACGACAACCGCAGGCCGGTAACGGAGTCGAAGAAGAACAACTCGTCCAGCTTGGGTACCAGTCGAATTGTTTCGGCCAGGGCGATCGACAACTTGCGGTCGACGCGAACCGCGATGCGGCCGGAGGCTGTCGACCAACCACCGTCGGTGCTGGGCGCGGAGGCGTAGACGAACGACTCCGCACCCAGCTCCTCGATGAGCTCGACGGTGAGCTGCAGGCCACTGCCCTCGCCCACCAGATCCCACGACTCCGGACGAATTCCGACCACCACGCGCTCACGCGCCGAAGACGGGGCCGGGATGCGCAATTCGCCGAGTACGGCCGCGCCGTCGCGCACGGGGGCGTCGACCAGATTCATGCCGGGTGACCCGATGAATCCCGCGACGAACGTGTTGACGGGGTTGTCGTACAGCTCCCGCGGAGCGGCGATCTGCTGCAGCTTCCCGTCGAGCAGAACCGCGACGCGATCACCCATCGTCATGGCCTCGACCTGATCGTGGGTGACGTACACCGTCGTGGTGCCCAGTCGTCTTTGCAAACCGGCTATCTGGGCCCTGGTCGAGACCCGCAGCTTGGCGTCGAGGTTGGACAGCGGTTCGTCCATGCAGAACACCTTGGGTTGACGCACGATGGCGCGCCCCATGGCCACTCGCTGACGCTGCCCGCCGGAGAGCTTGCCGGGCTTGCGACCCAGCAGCGGCTCGAGCTCGAGCATCCTCGCCGCGTCGAGTACTCGTGCTGCGGTGTCGGACTTGCTCATTCCGGCATTGCGCAGCGCGAAGCCCATGTTGTCGCCGACGGTCATGTTGGGGTACAGCGCGTAGTTCTGGAACACCATCGCAACGTCCCTGGCCCGCGGAGCCAGCGAGGTGACGTCCACTCCGCCGATGTCGATGCGACCGCTCTCGACGGACTCGAGACCGGCGAGCATCCGCAGACTCGTCGACTTCCCACAGCCCGAAGGCCCGACGAGAACGATGAATTCACCGTCCGCGATGTCGAGTTCGAGGTTGTCGACAGCAAGGGAATCGGCACCCGGGTACCGGTGCGAGACACCGGCGTAGTGAACGGCCGCCATTACTTCGGCAGCTTCGGGGTGATCTGGCGGTCGATGATCTGCTGCAGCTGATCCGAGATGGACGCGAACGTCGTTGCGACATCGGCGTTCTGCAGCGCGATCTGCTCGAGTCCGCTACCGATGATCTTGTCACCACCGGGGACGAACACGCGGGCGTAGTCCTGCGAGCGAGTCAGCGCCAATTGGTCGACGGCCGTCTTCGCGTTGGGGTTCGCCTCGAGGAATGCGATCTCCGACGGGTCCTGCTGTGCAGACTTGCGGACCGGCATGTAGCCGGTGTTCTGCGAGAAGTAGGCGGTGTTGGCACCGTTGGTGACGAAGTCGATGAATTTGAGCGCGTTCACCTTTCGCTCCTCCGAGATCTTCGCCGGAATGGCCAGGCCGGCTCCACCGGTGGGGCAGCCGGGGGTGCCGTCGGTGGCCGGCAGGAAGGCGGTACCGAACTCGAACGCGGCACCGGCCTTGATGGTGGAGAGGTCGCCCGTCGAGGCGATGGTGGACGCGAGGATGCCCGCGGCGAAGTCGTTGGCGATGTCGTTGGACACCGCGGCGTACTTCTTCGTGTGGATCATGTCCTGCAGGAACTTGCCTGCCGCAATGGTATTGGGGTCGTCGAACTTCAGCTCGAACTGATCGGAGTACGATCCGCCGAACGTCCAGATCGGACCCTCGAACGTCCACCCGAGGTAGTCGACGGCGTTACCCCAACCGTGAGCGAGCTTGCCGTCTCCGACGACGGCCTGGATGCGCGGGCCCCACTCGTCGAACTCCTGCCAGGTGGCCGGCCCGCGATCGGGCAGTCCGGCCTGCTGCCACACGGCCTTGTTGTAGTAGAACAGCGGCGTCGAGCGCGCGTACGGCAAGGCCCAATGGTTGCCGTTCCAGTTGTAGTCGGCCAGCAGCGAATCCACGTAATCGGACTGGTCGACGCCTGCTGCGGAGAAATGCTTGTCCAACGGCTCGATCGCACCGGTGAGCGCGTAGTTGAACCACCAGACGTCCGAGAGTACGACCACGTCGGGCACATCGTTGCCCGAGAGCGCCGCGTTGAACTTCTGCGACACCTCCTCGTAGTTCTTGCCACCGTCGATGAGATTGACCGTCAGGCCGGGGTTTTCCGCCTGGAAGCGCGAGATCAGTTCCTTCTCGAACTCCTGGGACTTGCCGGGGTGGTTCGACCAGAAGTTGATGGTGTTCGCATCGCCTTCGACAGCCTCGCCGCCCGACCCGCCCGACCCGGGGCCGCTGCACGCCGCGAGGGCTGCGGCGGCCGCAGCCGCGCCGGTGAGCGTGAGGAAGCCACGCCGATTGATGATGTGTGCCATGGTGTTCGACTCCTGATAGTGAGGTGAATCAGCCCTTGACCGCACCGGAGGTGAGGCCCTTGATCATGTGGCGTTGCAGGACGAGAAAGACGAGAAGAATCGGCAGAATGGTCAGCACCGTCGCGGCCATCACCGCGCCCCAGTTGGTGTAGCCCTCGCTGTTCTGGAGCAGCGTCAATCCCACCGGAAGCGGTGCGACCGAGGAGTCGTCGGACATCAGGAACGGCCAGAGGTATTCGTTCCATTCGGTGACGATCGTGATGATGGCGAAGGCCACCATGGTCGGGCCCGACAGCGGCAGGATCACCCGGAACATCAGCCGTACCGGACCGGCACCGTCCATCCGCGCGGCTTCGATGATCTCGGGCGGCAACGACAGGAAGTGATTGCGCATCAGGAAGGTACCGAAGGCGACGCCGGCCAGCGGAATGATGATGCCCTGGAACGAGTTCCGCCAACCCAACTCGGAGATGAGCGAGTAGTTGGAGATGACGGTGATCTGATTGGGCACCATGAGCGCGGCGATGATGACGAGAAAGACGATGTTCTTGCCCGGGAAGCGCAGGAACACCAGACCGTAGGCGCTGAGTACCCCGAGGACGAACTTGATGGACGACACGGCCGTGGTGATGATGATGGAGTTGCGCAGGTAGGTGAAGAACGGCACCTCCGTCGTCGCCTCGCCGTAGTTCTGCGGGTGAAACACGCTGGGCCACCACGTGACCGGCTGCACGTAGATGTCCGGTCGATCCTTGAAGGAGGTGATCAGGATCCAGAACAGTGGCAGCCCGATCATCAGCAGGACGGCGACCATGGCCGCGTATCCGAGGATGTTCGCGCTGCGACGCGCACGCTGCGGGTCGCGCGGTCCTGGCACTTTCTCCGGCGTCGCCGTATCGGGCTTGTCGGTCACAGTCATCGCTGATCGTCTCGATCCATGATTCGTACCTGCACGAGCGTGACGATCAACAGCACGAGGAACAGGATCGTCGCGACGGTGGCTCCGTAGCCGGCTCGGAAGTTGCGGAACGTCTCCTCGTAGACCTGGTAGACCATCGTGGTGGTGCCGGTGCCCAGCGGGCCGCCGCGCGTCATGACGTTGATGATGTCGAAGACCTGCAGCGAGTTGAGCAGCACCGTGATCGACAGGAAGAACGTCGTCGGACGTAGTTGCGGCAGAAGCACTTTGCGGAACGTGGTCCAGCGGCTCGCCTGATCGATCTCGGCCGCTTCCATCAGTTCCTTGCGCACGCCCTGCAGGGCCGCCAGGTAGATGACGAAGGTGTAGCCCAGGTTCTTCCACAGGTACGTCACGGTGATCATGACCATCGCCCACTTCGGGTCCTGGTAGAAATCCGGAACCGAGCCCAGGCCGAGGCGTCGCATCAGATCCTGGACCAGCCCGAAGTTGGGGTCGAAGACGAATTGGAACGCGATGCCGATCGCGGCACCCGAGATGACGTACGGGGCGAAGACTGCGGATCGAACGAAGTTGCGGCCCCGAAGCTTTCGATCGAGCAGCAGCGCCAGCACCAGGCCGAGAACCAATGAGCCCACCACCGCGGCGACCGTGAACACGACGGTGTTGCCGACGATCTGCCAGGTGTCCTCGCGGGAGGCCCACTCGCGGTAGTTGTCGAAGCCGACGAACGTGGAGGTGGGCGAGGACAGGTTCCAGTCGAAGAACGAGAACTGGAAGTTCTCGACCAGCGGCCGATACGTGAACACGCCCAGAAGAACCAGGTTGGGGCCCACCAGAATCAGGAACAGTGCGTAATCGGTCCACGGTCGCGAGAAGAAACGCTTCTCGCGTGCCCTGGGCAGCACTCGTTCGGTTGTTGCACTCACTGCGAGGACTGTGCTCAGCCCCGGCCAACGAATGGTGAACTGAGCCCCAACGCTCACCGTCGGGCAGACCAACCTATGTGAGTGGAACTTCGTAGTGGGCTACGAAGTTCTACTCACGTGCGGCGAAGCCGCTCTAGCGGTTCCAGTCTCCGAGACCGTCGGATCCGCTCAGGGTGCCGCCGTCGGTGTTGACGACGATGACGGGGTCGCCCTTCTGGACGTTCTCGAAGAACCACTTGCCGTCTTCGGTGCTGACGTTGAGGCAGCCGTGCGAGGCGTTGGAGTAGCCCTGCTGCGATTCCGACCACGGGGCCGCGTGCACGAAGATGCCGCTGTAGGAGATGCGCGTCGCGTACTCGACGTACGTGCGGTAGCCCTCCTCGGAGTCGATCGGGACGCCGTACGTGGAGGAGTCCATGTACATGTCGCGGAACCGCTCGCCGACGATGTAGGTGCCGTTGGGGGTTTCGTGTCCGACCTTGCCCATCGAGGTGGGCATGGTGCGGACGACCTCGCCGTTGCGGGTGACGGTGATCTGCTTGGTGTTGTCGTCGGCCGTGGTGATGATGGAGTCGCCGGTGGAGAATTCTGCTTTCGCTCCGCCTGCCTTGACGGTCACCTGGGTGTGCGCCGGGTAGAACTCGTTCGGCAGCCAGCGGACCTGGGTGTCGTTGATCCAGTAGAAGTGGCCGTCGACGGACGGGTTCGTGGTGACGCGAATGGCTCGCAGTGCGGCGTCACGATCACCGATTGCCTCGTCGAAACGGATGGCGATGGGCTGCGCGACTCCGACGACCTCGCCGCCGGAGGGGCTGATGCTCGGATCGGCGAAGTTCGCGGGCGCGAGCTGCGGGACGATCTGCTGCTGGGGAGCGGGCGCAGCCGGATCCGAGGACCCCGGCATGCCGGGAATGGAGACGTCCGGGCCGCCGGGCCACAGTGGCGCGGCCTGTGCCGAACCGAATGCGGCGGACGCAGCAAGGGCTGTACCTGCAACGATCGCGCCGATACGGGCGAATCTGCGTGTGCGAACCGGTGATGCCATGTAACCCGACCATCCTTCGTGCTGCGTCGCGATGCCCACCGACAGAGCTGTGCGTGAGCAAAGCCCATTAACACATACCGCCCCGACATTTGCTAATCGGATATTTCCGAAACGGGCGAAAGAAACCGCGAGTACGAGTATCTTCCCGCAACCGGTCCCGAGCACTGTCTTTGCAGGCCAGGACGCATGTGTCGGCAGCCGGGGAACGGGTATGTGCGTGGGGAGCACATCCCGTCCAGACACCGGCGGTTTCCGAAACGGACTCTTCTTCGTCCGGTGTCCGAAAAGGGTGGACCGTGATCTCCGATGCTTTCCCCCGTACCCCAGTCAGTCACATCGTCGTCGTCGTACCCGCACACAACGAGCAGGATCTGCTCGACGCCTGTCTGACGGCCCTGTCCCGGGCGGAGCGCCGCGCCGTCGAAGTGGCGGCGGTGACCGTCTCGACGGTCGTCGTACTCGATGCCTGCACCGACGACTCGGCGCACATCGCCGCACGGCACCCGTCGGTGTCGGCGATCGAGGTAGCCCATCGCAACGTCGGAGCGGCCAGAGCCGCCGGGTTCGCGACCGGCTCGCGAGACGGCAGTCGGCTCGACGCCACCTGGTTCGTCACCACCGATGCGGACACCAGGGTGGGTGAGAACTGGCTGCTCGGCCATCTCCGGCATGCCGCCGAGGGCGCTCGAGCGATAGCAGGAACAGTGGCGGTCGATTTCGAGGGCCACGTCGAGGAGAACCTCGGGTTGCGATCGTCGTACGACGCGCACTACCGGCACGAATTCGGCCACCCACACGTGCACGGCGCCAACCTCGGCGTCCGAGCGACCGAGTACTTCTCCGTCGGGGGATTTGCACCTTTGACCACCGGCGAGGACCACGATCTGGTCCGACGCCTCGAGCTCGGCGGCATCGAGTGCCGTCGAGTGTGCGACATCCCTGTCACGACGTCGGGTCGCCTCAGCGGCAGAGCGCCCGACGGCATGGCCGGATTCCTACGTTCCCTGGAGGCCACCGCATGAGCGAGACCGATTTTCTCGAATCCACCGACCGCGCAGACGTCGACACCGGTCTGCGCAAGGCGTTCTTGGCGTTCGAGGCGGACGGTCGTCTCGACCTGGCACTGCCCGGCTCGGGATACACCGATCTGCGCTGGCAGTCGCTCGCCGCCCTGAGCCGTCACAACACGGTGCTGGGCCGGTGGTCCGAAGCGCATACCGACGCGATCGCGATCCTGCACGAACTCGACGGCCCGACGCCACAGCGCGGTCAGATCTGGGGAGTGTGGGCTGCGGAACCGCCTGCTCCGATTCTCGAGGCGGTGCTGGAGGATTCGGGCTGGGTTCTCACCGGAACGAAGCCGTGGTGCTCGGGTGCGTCACTGTGTACGAACGCTCTGGTCACTGCGCGCGT
The DNA here is from genome assembly GCF_040702585.1 of Rhodococcus sp. NPDC079359. Taxonomy (NCBI): domain Bacteria; kingdom Bacillati; phylum Actinomycetota; class Actinomycetes; order Mycobacteriales; family Nocardiaceae; genus Rhodococcus; species Rhodococcus sp. NPDC079359. The sequence continues at coordinate 298,570 of NZ_JBFBLH010000007.1, read as the reverse complement.
CGAGGGAAGTCCGCGGCTGTTCGCCGTCGATCTGACACATCCGGGCGCAACTCCGGTACCCGACACGTGGCATGCCGTGGGGATGAGCGAAAGCGATTCCGGCTCGGTTGCATTCGACAGCGTCCCGGCCGTTGCGGTCGGCGGACCGACCGATTACCTCACCCGTCCTGGCTTCTGGCACGGTGCCATCGGGGTGTCGGCCGCCTGGTTCGGTAGCGCGTGCGCAGTGGCGGACACGCTGCACGCCGCCGTCCGCACCAGGCCGGACCCGCACCGTGCCGCACATCTCGGTGCCATCGCAGCGGCACTCGGTGCGGCGTCGAGCGCACTGACCACCGCGGCCGCCGAAGTGGACGCCGATCCGTTCGACCGTTCCGGTCGAGCCCGGACCCGAGCCCGCATCGTGCGGGCGGTGGTCGAGGACGCGGCGACTCAGTGCATCGACCGCGTCGGTCGCGCTCTCGGTGCCGGCCCGCTGTGCAGCGATGCCGAGCATGCGCGGCGCGTCGCAGATCTCACCGTCTATCTGAGGCAGAGCCACGCCGAACGCGATCTCGAAGCCCTCGGGCAGGACATCGCCGAGGAGGACAACCCATGGTAGAGAACGCATTCGACGCCGAAGCCGACGTCGGTACCGCCGAATCGGATTGGATGTCGGCCGACTGGTCCATCCCCGGTCTGCAGTGGAAGGACGTCGTCACGATGGTCGTCGTCGCCCCGCACCCGGACGACGAGGTGCTCGGCGTCGGTGGCCTGCTGTCGTTGGCGGCCGCGGCAGGGGTCGACGTGAGGGTGGTCGCGGTGACCGACGGTGACGGCTCGCACCCCGGTTCCCCGACGGTGACGGCGGAGGATCTGCGGGCACGACGCCCCGTCGAGTCCGAACGAGCGTTGGCGGAGTTGGGAATCGACCACCCTCCGACGCGGTTGCAGATCGCCGACGGTGCCGTCGAGCAGCACGAGGGTGCGGTGGCCGATGCGTTGATGCCGTTGCTCGACGCCACCCCGGGCACCTGGTGCCTGACGCCCTGGCGCGGAGACGGTCATCCCGACCACGAAGCCACCGCGCGGGCCTGTCTCACTGCGTCGAACGCCGTCGGGATACCGGTGGTCGAGTACCCGATCTGGATGTGGCACTGGGCAACTCCGAACCATCCCGCAGTTCCGTGGACACGATGCCGCCGTGTCGATCTCCCGCCGCACGCTCTCGACGCCAAACGCGCGTCCATTGAGCAGTTCGATTCTCAGATCCGGCCCCTGTCCGATCACCCCGCGGATCGAGCGGTGTTGCCGCCGCACATATTGGCCCGCTACCGGCGACCGTTCGAGGTGGTGTTCGCATGAGCATGGATTCTCGGACGAGCCACGGTTCTCCGACCAGCTTGGGTGCCGACTACTTCCGCAATGTCTATGCGGCCAAGGACGATCCGTTCATGCTCGACAGCAAGTGGTACGAGCGACGCAAGTACGCATTGACCATGGCCTCGCTACCGAAGCCGCACTATCGGCGAGCACTCGAACCCGGCTGCTCCATCGGCGTGCTCACCGAACAGTTGGCGACCCGGTGCGATCACGTGGTGTCGACCGATGTGGTGGACAGTGCTCTCGATTCGGCCCGCACGCGTGTAGGTGAGACTGCCGCAGTCGAATTCGCGTTGTGGTCGTTGTCCGACCATTGGTCGGCATTGCCGACACCCGAGGAGACGTTCGATCTGATCGTCGTCAGCGAGGTCGGCTACTACCTCGACGCCGCGGATCTCGCATCGGCGATGACGCGCGCCGTCGATCACCTGGAAACAGGGGGCACTCTGGTGGCAGCGCATTGGCGGCACGACGTGGACGACTATCCGATCTCGGGTGATCGCGTGCACGAGATCATCGCCGCAACAACCGGTTTGGCGTTACTGAGTCGCTATCTGGACGAGGACGTTCGGATCGAGGTCTTCGTCGCCTCGGACGGTCCGGCGGTGTCGGTCGCGAGCACCGACGGCCTCGACGTGCGCTGACTGCGCTCGACCTCCAGCAGACGGGGCTCAGTCGGTCGATTTCGCGGCGTCGATGACCAGCTGTTCGGCGAGATCGGCGAGTTTGACGTTGGTGTCCTGAGACAGCTTGGCCAGCAAGGCGAATGCCGCCTGCGAGTTCAGGTTGTAGCGCTCCATCAACATGCCCTTGGCTTGACCGATCAGGTCTCGATTGGTCAACGCGGCCCGAATCTGCTGCTCCTCGCGTGCGGTGGAGAACGCGATGGCCGCGTGCGCAGCGAACAGTGAACCGATCGACTCGGCCTCGGCACTGAATGCGTCGGTACGAGTGGAATGCAGGTTCAGTGCGCCGAAGTTGACTCCCTCGACGTAGAGCTGGAAACAGATCATGCTCTTGACCCCGAGCGCAGACGCCGCGTCGGCGAACAGCGGCCAGCGGGTGTCGCTGTCCATGTCGTCGATCCTGATGGTCGTCTGTTCGATCGCCGATTCGAGGCACGGTCCCTCGCCCAGCTGCTCCTGAATCTTGTCGCAGTGGCCGGCGGGCTCACCACACAGCGCGGCGCTGTGTACGAACTTGCCCTGCAGCACGGTGGTGATGGACGCGAATTCTGCGGACGGCACATTGGCCACCGCGGACTCGGTGATGACGGCCAGAACTCGATCCGGATCCGAATGCTGACGCCGCAGCTTCTCGGCCACCTCGGCCATCCGTCGACTCAGCTCGAAATCGTTGACCCGCGAGCGCGTGCCCGTCGAATCCATTGTCTGCTCGCTGATGGTCGTCACCTCGTCCTGCTGTTGCACCAGCCCTGCTACTGCGCAGGGGCGCATCCCGGCATCGGCGGTGTGCCGACAACACAGGATACGCCCCTGATGGCAAAGCTCAACGACCGTTAGCGGGGCATCAGAGTGTGCTGGGTGCGATCAGCGAGTGCACGAACCCGATTTTCTTCACGACGATCGGCGGCAGCACGAACGGGTAGAGGTCCTGGTGTCCCATCGATCGGTTGATCTGGTTCAGCGCCCACGACAGCGGCAACCACCAGTCGACGATCTGATCGAAGCCGACGTCACCGGGCAACGGGCTCTCCAGCGTCGAACCGGCCGGGGCCATGCCGAACGCTGCGGCCGTGTCCAGGGTGTCGCGGATGTGCAGGTAGTGCGCGAACGTCTCGGCCCAGTCCTCGGCGGGGTGCATGGTGGCGTAGGACGAGACGTAGTTGTCCTCCCAGCCCTCGGGCGCACCTTCGCTGTAGTGGCGGTCGAGGGCGTCCTGGTAGCTCGAATCCGGATCCCCGAACAGCTCCTCGAAGGCCGCGCGGTGCTCACCGTCTCCGACCAGCACCATCTGGTAGTAGTGGCCGATCTCGTGCCGGAAGTGCCCGACGAGCGTGCGATACGGCTCGGACATCGCGACGCGCAACTGTTCGCGGTGCACGTCGTCTCCCTCGGCGAGGTCGAGGGTGATCAAGCCGTTGTCGTGGCCGGTCATCACCTGTTGTTCTGCGCTGGAGAGCAGATCGAACACCAGGCCGGTCGCGGTGTCCTCGTCCCGGCCCACGATGGGCAGCCCAAGTTCGGTCAGTTCGAGCACGACGCGACGCTTGTTGGTCTCGGCGTCGGCGTACGCGGCCATCGCGTCGACGTCGTCGTCGGCGGGGCGAGTGCGGGTGAGCCGGCAGGACACGCAGAGTTCGTCGGTGTCGGCCGTGTCGACCAGCCAGTTGCAGCGCGCAGTGTTGAGGTTGGCGCACATCTTCCACGTGGCCCCGTCCACCTCTGCCTCGGCGACACCGTCGTCGGCCTTGTCCGGGAGCACCAGCAGGGCTCTGCTCGGCAGATGGAAGCCGAGTGCGCTCGAGCAGCTCAGACACAGTGAGTTCTCGAACGACAGCTTCTGTCCGCATTTGCGGCAGATGAAATCACGCATGGATGTTCCTTCGTGGCAGGGGTTGAGTCGGACTCGTATTCCCGTTTATGTGCGGACTAATGCCGTTTGTCGAATATGTCGTGCACATCTCTCGCCGTGCGGCGGATTCGACGGCGCAATAACGTTACTCTGCGTTCTCCCACCTGCGTGGAAGCAAAGCGCCGACCGCCGCGTTGGTACAGACTGCTTCACAACACTCTCCGAGAGGACGCGGGCCGGAAGATGGCAGATCAGATCACGCCGACGAATCGGCCGATGGCGCGTTTCGTCGAACGGATCTCGCGAGCTCGCGGCGAGAGAAACAGCGAGACCCTGGCGGCGGGCTTTCTGCTCGCGGCGACACTCATCGCGCTGATCTGGGCCAATTCACCCTTCGGCGAGACCTATCAGTCGTTCTGGCACACGGAGATGTCGATCACCATCGGCGAGCACGGCATCTCTCTCGACCTGGCCCACTGGGTCAACGACGGGCTCATGGCGCTGTTCTTCTTCGTCGTCGGCCTCGAAGTCAAGCGCGAGTTCGCGATGGGTGAGCTCACCGACCGATCCCGTGCCGCTATTCCGATCGTCGCTGCCGTTGCCGGCCTGGCCGCGCCTGCGTTGCTGTTCCTTGCCTTCAATCCGTCCGGGCCCGCTGCCCAGGCCTGGGGCGTCGTCATCTCCACGGACACCGCATTCCTGCTCGGGGCGCTCGCCGTCCTCGGACCGAAGAAGGCTGCGCGGCTGCGCATCTTCCTGCTCACGCTCGCTGTCGCGGACGACGTGGGCGCGCTGGCGATCATCGCGTTCTTCTACACCGACAACCTCGACGTGGTGCCGCTGATCCTGGCGTTCGTCGGGCTCGGATTGATCTTCCTGCTGCGCCGGCTCGAGGTGTGGCGCGGAGTCGGCTACTTCGTCGTCGCACTGTTCACGTGGGTCGCAATGTACGAGTCCGGAGTGCACCCCACGCTTGCCGGAGTGATGATCGCGCTGATCCTTCCGGTCTACCCGCCGCGACGCACCGAGGTCGAACGCGCGTCGGATCTGACGCGCGCGTTCCGTCAGTCACCCAATCCCGAATACGCCCGCGCGGCCCGCCTCGGACTCGATCGCGCGGTGTCGGTCAACGAACGTCTCATGCGGCTCTATCAGCCGTACACGGCGTTCATCATCGTGCCGATCTTCGCGCTCGCCAACGCCGGCGTGGTGCTGAGCTCCGAGACATTGAAAGCTGCATCGACCTCGACGCTCACCTGGGGCATCATCGCCGGCCTCGTCCTCGGCAAGCTCGTCGGAATCACCGCTGCCTCTGCGGTTTTCGCGAAACTACGGCCGTCCTCCCTCGCTCCGGGACTGACGCTGTCGCACATCGCCGGTGGTGCGGCGATGTCCGGCATCGGGTTCACGATCTCCCTGTTCATCATCGACCTCGCCCTCGACGACGAACTCCTGGCCGACGAGGCACGCGTGGGCGTGTTGGCCGCCTCGGTCATCGCGGCGGTGTTGGGCTGGATCCTGTTCCGCATCGACGAGAAGATTCATCCGCCGAAAGCCGAGGCATCCCTGCGCATTCTGCGCCCGGTGAACGCCAAGCGCGATCACATCCGCGGTCCGGTGGACGCACCACTGACGATCGTGGAGTACGCGGATTTCGAGTGCCCGTTCTGCAGCAAGGCAACCGGCAGCGTCGCCGAGGTACGCAAACACTTCGGCGACGACCTGCGCTACGTCTACCGACACCTGCCGCTCGACGACTATCACCCGCACGCCCGCTACGCCGCGTACGCCAGCGAGGCCGCCGCAGCGCAGGGCAAGTTCTGGGAGATGGCCGATCTGTTGTTCCGCAACAGTGATGCTCTCGAACCCGACGACATCGACGGCTACGCACGCGAACTCGGCCTCGACATGGACAAATTCGAGGACGACATCCGCACCGGCGATCACGTCGTTCGCGTCGAGGACGACGAACTCGACGCATCGTCCTCGGACGTGGACGGCACCCCGACCTTCTACCTGGGACGCGGCGACAAGAACCTGACCAGGCACATCGGACCATACGATGCGGCGACATTGATCCGGGAACTCGAATCCATGTGAGTCGTGGGCAAGGTTGCACAGAACACGGCTCGATCGACCGGATCCCGTCGATACGGCTTCGTAGTGTGCAACCTTGCCCGGCGACTCGAAGTAGACCGGACGGTATGCTGCAGTGAGGCGTATGGCAGCAGGAGGGACCGACCGTGGACGCAGAATCCGCGCGCGCGATAACGGGAGCGATCGCGCTGACACTGTTCGTGTTGTCGCTGACGGTGTACGTGACCGCATTGGTGACCAAAGACCCCGACCAAGAACCCAATTCGTTGATCGGCATCAAAACGCGGGCCACCAAGTCCAGCAAGGAAGCCTGGGTCGCCGGCCACAGAGCCGCATATCCCTACATGATGGCGGGCGGCACCCAGTGCCTCGCATCAGCGGTGTTGATCGCCGGGCTACTGGTCCTGGGCTCTGTCCCCGCCACGGCCATGCTGACGCTCTCGGTGGCCTTGGCACTCGGCGGAACCGTCATCCTGACCCTGAGCGGAATCAAGGCCGACCGCGAAGCGAAACGACATGCACGCGTCGAGTGATGGATTTCCGTGCAGGCAGTCTCGACAGAGACATCGCCATGGGGACCGCGCCCGGGCAAGGTTGCACAGAACGCGTCCGCGTCGACTGAATCCCGTCGATACGGCGTCGTAGTGTGCAACGTTGCCCGACTCCGTCAGCTCTCCGTTCGATTCCCCTCGGCATCCCAGTGCTCGGCGACCTTTTTCGACGGCTGCACTCGGGGCGGTTCGCCGGGCATCTTGGGGTAATCCGGCGGGAAGTTCAGCTCCCCACCCGGCAGTGTTTCCCACAGGTGCAGAAGGGGTTCGAGGGAGTAGGCCTGCTCGTCCATATCGGCCCACGGGTCTCCGTCCTGAACCAGCTCCGGCACCGTGACGAGGTTGTATTCACGTGGATCGGTGACATCTGCCAACTGCGACCACGTCATCGGAGTGCTCACCGTCGCACCCGGCCGGGCCCGCAGACTCCACGCGCTGGCGATGGTTCGGTCTCGATTGTTCTGGTTGTAGTCGATGAAGATGCGTTCTCCGCGTTCCTCTTTCCACCAGTTGGTGGTCACCCCGTCGTCGCGTCGTTCGAGTTCTCGGCCCAGACCGATGGCCGCGTGGCGCACCTGCTCGAAGGTGTACTGCGGCTCGATGCGGACGTAGATGTGAATGCCCCGATTCCCGCTCGTCTTCGGGTAGCCGCGTAAACCCAGCTCCTCCAACAGCTCTCGGGTCACGTCGGCCACTCGCAGGGCGTCCGCGAACGTGGTTCCCGGCTGCGGATCGAGGTCAAGCCGGAGCTCGTCGGGATGGTCGACGTCCGGTCGCCGCACCGGCCACGGATGGAAGGTCAGCGTGCCCATTTGCGCCGCCCACACCAGCGACGCGGATTCGGACGGGCACAGCTCTTCGGCGGTGCGCTTGCTGGGGAACGCGATCTTCACCGTCTCGATCCACTCGGGCGCGCCCTTGGGCAACCGCTTCTGATAGAAACCGTCGCCCTCCTTGTCCTGGGGTCCGAGTGCCAATCGCATGCCCTCGCGATAGCCGTCGGGCCAACGCTCCATCGCGGTGGGGCGGTCACCGATCGCCCGCATCAGCGGCTCCCCGACGGCCGCGAAGTACTCGCACACCTGCAGTTTGGTGATCTCCGGGGTGCGTTCGGTGGCCTCGAAGATCACGCGATCGGGGCTCGACACTCGCACTTCGCGCTCGCCGGCCTGCACGAACGCCGGTGGTGTTTTCGCGGCCATGGCTACCGTCCCCCGGCAATGACGTCGGCGACGTCGTAGCGCACCGGAACCTCGAGCTGGTCGTACGCGCACGAGCGCGGCTCACGATCGGGTCGCCACCGCAGGAACCGCGCCACGTGCCGCAGCCGAGCCCCTTCCATCTGGTCGTAGGCCACCTCGATGACTCGCTCGATACGCACCGGGATCCAGTTGCGGTCGTTGGACGAATTCCAGCGTGTCGCTTCACCGTCGTACGTGACGTCGTCGCCGAGCCGGAGCGGTTCGAGTTCTTCGAGCAGTTCCAGCCGGCGCTTGTCGGTGAAGGCCGACGCGCCGCCGATCATGCGCAGGTCGTCGCCGTCGTACAGACCGAGGAGCAGAGATCCGATACCGTTGCCGGACTTGTGGATTCGGTAGCCGATCAACACACAGTCGGCGGTACGCGCATGCTTGATCTTGACCATCTCGCGCTTGTTCGGCAGATAGAGACCGTCGAGCTTCTTGGCCACCACACCGTCGAGCCCGGCACCCTCGAAACGCTCGAACCAATCCTCGGCCACCGCCGCATCGTCGGTGGCAGAGGTGACGTGACAGCTCGTCCCGCCGGTACCCACCGCGTCGAGCAGTCTCGCTCGCCGCGTCGAGAACGGCTCACCCGTCAGGTCCTCGTCGCCGACGGCCAACAGATCGAAGCCGATGAACTGCGCGGGAGTCTTCTCCGCGAGCATGGTCACCCGACTCGCCGCGGGATGAATCCGTTCGGACAGCGACTCCCAGTCCAGACGAGTGGATCCGTCCTTCTCGCGGGGGACGACGATCTCGCCGTCGACGACGATCCTCTCGGGCAGCTCGGCCTTGACTGCCTCCACCAACTCCGGGAAATAGCGTGCCAGGTCCTTACCGCCACGTGACCCCAGCACCACCTCGTCTCCGTCACGGAAGACGATCGCGCGAAACCCGTCCCATTTCGGCTCGTACGACCACACCGCGGGCCCGTCCTCGGGCTGTGCGGGCACCACTTTCGCGGCTTTGGCGAGCATCGGTGCGACCGGCACGGCAAGAGGAAGATCCACGCAGTTCATCCTGCCTCATGCAGCCGACGAGCGAGTCCGATATTTTCTACACGAGCACGGTCGAACCTACGAGGGCAGGACTCACCATGGCGTCATCCAGTCGTTCGGTCCGCGCTCTCGTGCTCGCGTTGTCGTCGTGCGCAGCGCTGATACTCGGCGGGTGCGCCTCGGAAGTGTCCGGTACCGCCGTCGCCATCTCCGGTGCCACCATTCCCGCCACCACGACCACCACCCCGCCCACCACCACACCGCAAACCGACATCGACGACGGCGGCAGTGTCGACATCGACGTGGAGATCGGCGAGTGCGTGGCCCTGGGCGGAACCGTCGACGAGGCGGCCATCGACAACGCGACCTGCGGATCTCCGCAGTCCAACTATGTCGTCTTCGCCAAGACGCCCACCTCGGCCGAGTGCCCCGCGGATGCCGATCAGTACTACTACGAGACCTACTTCGACATCGAACAGGGAGCCCTGTGCCTCGACATCGACTGGCAGGTCGGTGGATGCATGGACCTCGTCGGTGAATTCGCTCAGCGGATCGACTGCGCGACCCCCGGTGCCGACACCCGCCGCGTCGTGACCATCCTGCAGGGCACCTCGTCCGTCGACGACTGCCCCGACCCCGCGCTGTACGGATTCGAGAAGGACTCACGCAACTTCGTCGTCTGCGTCGAACGGTTGTGACCGCCACCGACATCTCGGTCTCGAGCGCTCGGGGGCGCTGGATCGTCGCAGCCACGGTGCTCGGTTCGGCTCTGGCGATGCTCGACGCCACCGTGGTCAATATCGCGTTACCCGCGATCGGTCGCGATCTCGGTTCGGGCGTCACCGGTCTGCAGTGGACGCTGAGCGGTTACACGTTGACGCTGGCCTCGCTGATTCTGCTGGGCGGGTCCCTCGGTGACCGGCTGGGGCGCAGGCGGGTGTTCGTCTGGGGCACCGTCTGGTTCGCGGCCGCGTCGGTGCTGTGCGGGCTCGCTCCCAGCATCGAGGTGCTGGTCGCGGCGCGGCTGCTGCAGGGAGTAGGTGCGGCCTTGTTGACGCCGGGTTCTCTCGCGCTGATCTCGGCCTCCATCAGGGCCGAGGATCGAGGAGCTGCGATCGGTCTGTGGTCGGGTCTCGGCGGTGTCGCGTCCGCGGTCGGTCCGTTGCTCGGCGGCTGGTTGGTCGACGCCGTCGGGTGGCGTTCGGTGTTCCTCATCAACATCCCGCTCGCCGTCGTGGTCGTGTGGGTGGCAGCGAAACATGTTCCCGAGAGCCGAGATCCGCACGCATCCGGCCGACTCGACGTACCGGGAGCGGTGACCGTTGCGGCGGCGCTGGGTCTGCTCACATACGGTCTGATCGAGTCACATGCTCTCGCGCTCGCTCTGGGTGTCGTCGCGGCCGGGGTGTTCGTGGTGATCGAGCGTCGCTCGCACGATCCACTGGTTCCGCCGTCACTGTTCGCCTCCCGAGTGTTCCTGGCGGCCAACCTCGTCACCTTCGCCGTGTACGCGGCTCTGGGCGGCGTGTTCTTTCTTCTGGTGCTGCAGTTGCAGTTCGCCGTGGGCTACTCACCCATCGCGGCCGGGGTGGCCACGCTGCCGATCACCGCTCTGATGCTCGTCCTGTCCGCCCGCGCGGGCAGAATTGCCGGACGCATCGGACCTCGTGTTCCGATGACCGTCGGGCCGCTGCTCTCGGCACTGGGGCTGTTGCTGATGTTGCGCATCGGACCCGGATCCACCTACGCCACAGACGTTCTGCCCGCGGTTCTCGTCTTCGGGCTCGGATTGTCCGCTCTGGTGGCCCCGCTGACCGGAGCGGTTCTGGGCGCGGTGTCGACCGATCGTGCCGGAATCGCGTCGGGTGTCAACAATGCCGTGGCCCGCACCAGCCAACTGCTCGCTGTGGCCGCGCTCCCTGCACTCGCCGGTATCGCTGGATCCGATTACGCTGCGCCGGAGGTGTTCTCGGACGGCTTCCACACCGCCATGCTGATGTGCGCCGGATTGCTGGTGATCGGTGCGGTCATCGCGGCGGTACTGATCCGCGGCACCGGCGACGACGCGTCGAACTGTCCCCCGCACTGCGACATCGGCTCACCGCCACCTGCCTCGCGTCGGAGCGCGTGACTCACCGCACTGGGTCATCGCACGATCAGCACCGAGCAGTCGGCGTGGTGAACGAGATTCTGACTGACCGACCCCAGAATCGTCCCACGCAGAGCACCTCGACCCCGAGAACCCACCACGAGCATCGACGCCGACGCCGACATCGCCCGCAGGCCTCGCGTCGGGCTCGATTGGGCGCTCACGGTCGTCAGTGCAACATCGGGGTACTTCTCGTGCATTTTCTCCACATGCGTTTCGAGCCAATGCTTTTCGTGCGCGCGAATGCTCACCCAGTCGATCTCCTCGAATCCCGTTCCCAGGCCCGGCTGGGCCGCGAATCCCCAGTAGTTCGCCGCGACCACCGGTGCACCGACGGTCTGGGCGAACTCGAGCGCTGCACTCAACGCTCGATCCGACTGCTCACTTCCGTCGACGCCCACCACGATGGGCCGGGCGGGATCGACGCTCTCCCCACCACCACGCACCAGCAGTACGGGGCAACGGGCGTGCGTGACGACCCGAAGGGTGTTGCTGCCCAACGTCAGGTCTCGTAGTGCACTCGACTTCCTCGATCCCAGCACGATCAATTCGGCATCGGCATTCGACAGGTACGACGCGATGGTGCCGTCGACGCTGACGATGTCGACGGACACGTCGGGTGCAACGTCGTGCATCGCTCCGGCCGCGCGGGTGAGATGCTTTCGCCCGATCATGCGGAGGTCCCGCTCGAGCGCACCGCCGTCGACGAACGCTGCCGATCCGTACCAATCCCCTTCGGGGACAGCGTGAATCAACCGAACGGACGCATGTGTCTTCGCGGCGTAGGTGGCCGCCCACAGCGCTGCGGCATCGGCCTCGGTGGAGCCGTCGATGCCCACCAGGATGGGAAGCACGCGGTCGGTGGAATTGCTCATGATGTGTTCCTGTCTCGATGGGAAGCCGTCGGGTCGGTCAGGGGTGGAACAGGGCAGATACTTCGTCGGTATCGATATCGGTGCGGCATCCGCTCGATTCGAGCTCGACGTAGAAGGTCTCGTAGCCGCGCGGGTCGGCCCCGCTGACACCGGTGCTGCGCCGCTCGAACACGCGCACCCCCGGCCACCGGCCGAGCACCGCTGTTCTCAGATCGTGTCCGTCCGGGGAGGTTCCAGCGAGCGGTCCGTATTCGGCGATCATCACCGCGTACACGGTGCCGCCGGTCGACGCGGTGGTCACCGGAAACACCGTCGACCCTGTCGATGCCGGACTGTCGACGGTGATGGAATCGGTCTCCATCCGCCGGGTGCCTGCCGCTGCTCGTGCGTCGTTCGTCATCGTCGAGTCCCCGCTGTCGTCGTGTCTCTGCAGATCATCACCGGGCAGCGCGCGTGCCGCGTGAGGTTGCTACTGGTCGATCCGAACAGTGCTCTCGCCACCACTCCCCGTCCGTGACTGCCGACCACCACGAGGCCGGCGCGCTTGGACAGATCTATCAACAGATGCGCTGGATTACCCTGTTGCACAATATGTTCGACGGATACGTCCGGATACTTCTCGCTCCATCCGGCAAGACATTCCGACAGCAGCATTCGCTGCTCGCGCTCGATCTCGGCACTGTCGGGCGATCCAGGCAGGGAGAGCGCCGCCCCCTGGGACAACGAGCTCCAGGCAAGCGCGGCGATCATCGGCACACCCAACAGCGACGCCAGATCGAAGGCCTGCTCGACGGCCACCTCACTCGTCGCACTGCCGTCGATACCGACGAGGATCGGTGCGTCGACGGTGCCGACTCCCTCCCGCCAGACGATCACCGGACACAGAGCCGCGTTCGAGGTCTCCTGCGCCGTGCTCCCGAACAACGCCGACACGATCGGGCCGGAACCGGAGTTGCCGACGACGAGCATGCGCGCGGTGCGGGAGTGCCCGACCATCATCGTGCAGGCGGTCGCTTCCTCCACCGAGGTGGTCACGGCCAGATTCGGATGATGGGCCAGCACCGCGGTGGCAACGTCGGTGACGACGCGTTCGGCCGCGCGCCGCTGCTCGTCCCACACCTCCCTCGGCACCACCGTTGCGGGCTCGCCCATGTAGAACACGGGTTGCTGGACTGCCCCGGCGATCAGCAGCGGAGAATCCACCTTCTCGGCCAGGGTGGCCGCCCAGCGGGCAGCGTCGATACTGGCGGGCGAGCCGTCGACGCCGACAACGATTTTCTGGTGTCCTGCGAGAATCACGATCGTCTCCTGTTCGTTGCGCGGGCGGGTGCCGAGAGCACCGACGCGACCGCGTGTCGTGGGGTTCGGGGTGGCGGTGAGCCGATCATCGGTTTACCGACTCGAATCAGCACCTGCGCGACGCCAGTGCGTGCAGCGAGAGACTCGACCAAGCGCCTGCTACCCGACTGTTCCGTCATGTGCGTCAACGGGCACGTCGCCAGTCCGTCCGCTGTCGCTGCCAAGAGGAAGGCAGACATGGCTCGACCGCTCTGCAGCCAATCCAGGCGTTCGTCCGATGACGTCTCGAGCAGCACCACGGTGGATTCGTCCTCGACCGGCTCGTGTGTCACGGTCGCGGCAACCCGGTGCGGTTCGGGGAACACTCGTCCGACCTGCACCCTCGATGCATCCGCGCGGTTCGTCAGAGCCTCGGGCGGAATTCCTCCCGATCGGAACGCGTGCCCGGCCCACCATCTGATCTCCGCCTGATACGTCGCGTCGTACTTACGTACGCTCGCACTCAGAGTCGATGCCTTCGCCAACGTCTCTTTGGACTCGGCCGACAGGACTGTCATCTCGGTGCCGTAGTGCTCCTGACCCAGGTATCGCGTCAGATCGCGATTGCTCGGCACCGGCCCGAACGCTCGCCGATCCGAGTACCGCCGATTGATCGCAGTGAGCAGGTCGAACTCGTGCGACCGGGGATGCGCGTCGTGTACGAAACGAACACGCGCGAGGTGATCCGGTGCACCCGGGGTCGGCAACAGGTCGATCTCTGCCGTCCACCTGTTGGCTGCCGCGGCCTTCTGCAGGTGGTCCAAGGCAGCCCCGCAGCTCATCACCATCTGCCGCTCGGTCGGGTCTATCGCCCCGAGCACGCGCGAGCTGTCGGTGTACAGATCGAGTACGTGCTCGGAGTAGATCCACCTCCACGGCTGACTGTTGTGCACCGACGGAGCGCGACACGCGAGCTCCACCAGCATCTCCACCACGGCCGTATCCGGCTGATCGTTCATCGTCTCTCCTCGGACTCCCACCGCGATGCGGTGACACACTCACTCTCTCCCCGAGCTGGTGGTGCTCGACAGGGCCATTCGTCACTCGATGAAGGGCACTCGAGACGTACGAGTTGGGTGCATGCCGATCGAGAGCCGCAACCACAGGTTTAGTGTTGACGGTGAATGCGACTCAGGAGCGGAACCTGAGGACGCGACCGTCCGCCGACCGCTCAGGAGAGTCATGACGACCCCGCAGAATCCCCACGAAGACATCGACGTCAAGCCGCGCAGTCGCGACGTCACCGACGGACTGGAGAAAACGGCAGCGCGCGGCATGCTCCGCGCCGTCGGGATGGGCGACGAAGACTGGGGCAAATCCCAGATCGGCGTCGCGTCGTCGTGGAACGAGATCACCCCGTGCAACCTCTCGCTCGAACGTCTGGCGAAGGCCGTCAAGAAGGGCGTCCACGCCGCCGGCGGCTACCCGCTGGAATTCGGCACCATTTCGGTGTCCGACGGTATCTCGATGGGTCACGAGGGCATGCACTTCTCGTTGGTCTCCCGTGAGGTGATCGCCGACAGCGTCGAAACCGTCATCAGCGCAGAGCGTCTCGACGGTTCCGTCCTGCTCGCCGGATGCGACAAGTCGCTGCCCGGAATGCTCATGGCCGCAGCGCGTCTGGACCTGGCGAGTGTTTTCCTCTACGCCGGCTCCACGTTGCCCGGGTTCGCGACCCTGTCCGACGGCAGCGAGCACCAGGTGACGATCATCGACGCCTTCGAGGCCGTCGGTGCCTGTTCACGAGGACTCATGTCACGCGCCGACGTCGACACCATCGAACGCGCCATCTGCCCCGGCGAAGGTGCCTGCGGCGGAATGTACACCGCCAACACGATGGCCAGCGCCGCCGAAGCGATGGGAATGTCGTTGCCCGGCAGCGCATCTCCCCCCGCTCCCGATCGCCGACGCGACGGATTCGCCCACGCCAGCGGCGAGGCCGTCGTCGATCTCCTGCGACGCGGCATCCGCACCAGCGACATCCTCACCAAGGAAGCCTTCGAGAACGCCATCGCCGTCGTCATGGCCTTCGGCGGCTCGACCAACGCGGTACTGCACCTCCTGGCCATCGCCCACGAGGCGCAGGTGAACCTGACCCTCGCCGACTTCACCCGCGTCGGCGCGAAGGTTCCCCACCTGGCCGACGTCAAGCCGTTCGGCAAGCACGTCATGACCGACGTCGACGCCATCGGCGGGGTTCCCGTCGTGATGAAGGCTCTGCTCGACGCAGGCCTGATGCACGGCGACTGCATGACGGTCACCGGGAAGACCGTGGCGGAGAACCTCGCTCACATTGCACCGCCCGATCCCGACGGTAAGGTGCTACGCGCGCTCGACAAGCCCATCCACCCGACCGGCGGCATCACCATCCTCGAGGGGTCACTCGCTCCGGGCGGGGCCGTCGTCAAGTCCGCAGGCTTCGACTCCGACGTCTTCGTCGGCACCGCACGAGTTTTCGAGCGTGAACGCGCGGCCATGGACGCCCTCGAAGACGGCACCATCGCAGCAGGCGACGTCGTGGTCATCCGCTACGAAGGACCCAAGGGCGGGCCGGGAATGCGCGAGATGCTCGCAATCACCGGAGCCATCAAGGGTGCCGGACTCGGCAAGGACGTCCTGCTGCTCACCGACGGCCGATTCTCCGGCGGCACCACCGGCCTCTGCGTCGGACACGTGGCACCCGAGGCAGTCGACGGCGGACCCATCGCCTTCGTCCGCGACGGCGACCAGATCCGACTCGACGTCGGCAAGGGCACCCTCGACCTGCTCGTCGACGCAGCCGAAATGGACTCCCGCGCACAGGGCTGGGCACCACTGCCGCCGCGCTACACCCGAGGAGTGTTGGCCAAATACTCCAAGCTGGTCGGATCGGCCTCGAACGGTGCGGTGCTGATCTAGCCGTCCCCTTCCCGCCCGCCCCCCCTGCCCCCCTGCCGCGTCAATGGACCATTGCATACGTCTCGGCGCTGCAATGGTCCATTCACGCAAGGACACCGTGCGCGTCGATGGCACTTTGCATACGTCTCGGCGGTGCAATGGTCCATTGACGCGGACGTGGTGTGGGTGCGCGGGCGGGCGGGCAAGAGGCGGGCGGAGTGCGACTACAGCGGCATTGCCCACATGGAGCTCGAGCGTTCCTTGAATGCCGTGCAGTTGGCGTGTTGTTTACTGGCTCGCTGGTAGAAGGTCTGCAGCGGCTCGGTGGGTTCGGGCGGCTGCGGTGCGGGCGCAACCGGCAGGTCGCTCAGTTCGAGCGCTGCGTCGAGGGCTTCCTCGGCCTCGACGCGTCGGGTGCGCGCCAGGTTGGACAGAGCGAGCTGGTGGATCGTCACGCGGTCGCCGGACTTGCTGTCCACCGTGGCCTGTCGGGCGACGGAGGCGTCGAACTCGTACACCTTCGAGGCCAGCTGATAGATGCTGGGACGCTCGAGCTCGGCGTCCACCAGAGCCGGCTCGGCCACGGTGCGCGCAGGTGTCGGTGCGGTGTCCTCCGCGGTGCGCAACGCGTGCCGTGCGCCGGAATTCTGGGGCTTCGCCGACGGCCGCTCCAGCAGTTGCTCGAGCTCGGCGACCTCACGATCGGCAACCGGGTCCTTTGCCGACGGCGCGACGAAGGGCACGATCGGCTCGAACTCGATCTTCTCCGACGACGTCGCCGCAGTCGCGTTCCTGGACGGAATGAGCAGCGCGACGATCACCGTGCCGACGCCGAACACGACGGCGGCAACAACACTCGTGTGCACCACTGCGTCACCGAACGCCGCGACGGCATTGGCCTCCAGATTGTCGGCGAACCCACTGAGGAATGCGTTCTGGTCACGGATGACGTCGGAGACGATCACCGCACCGGCCAACGAATCCTGCGATGCCGCAAGCCCTTCCGCCGCCTGCCCGGTGTACTGGCCGTTCGGTTGCTTGCCGGGGAAGGTCTGCAGGAATCCTTCGATGCCCTTGCGGTAGGACGCGGCGAGCACCGATCCGAGCACAGCGATACCGAGCGATCCGCCGAGTTCGAGGGCGGTGTCGTTGAGGCCGCCGCCCACCCCGAGCTTACTGTCCGGGAACTCGCCCATGATGGAGTCGGTGCAGGGCGAGACGGACAGTCCGATTGCCAGACCGAGCAGCGTCAGCACCGGAAGAAAGTCGGAATACGTTGCGGTCGAGTCGATCCCGATGAGCGAGACGACCGACAGCGTTCCCACGATCATGCCTGCGGTGACGGTGACGCGCGGTCCCAGCTTCGGCGTGAGCCACATCGTGATTCCGGATCCGACGAAGACTGCGCCGGCCAACGGCAGGAGGTGAACGCCGGTGGACACCGGACCGTAGCCGAGAGCGAACTGGAGGTACTGGGCGACGAAGTAGATCGCGCCGAACGTGACGAGGAAGAAGATCAGCACCGCGAGAGTGGCACCGCTGAGGATGCGGGAAGAGAACATGCGAACGTCGAGCAACGGAGTGGGATGGCGCAGTTCCCATCCCACGAAGCCGACGACCGACAGCAGCCCGACGAGCGCGAAGTACAGCGGCCCTACCGTCCAGCCGAAGTGCATCCCCTCGATGATGGCGTACACGATGGTCGACACGGCCAGCACCGACAGCAGTCCACCGATCCAGTCGATCGCACCCGGGTCGACGGCCCGTGACGGCGGGACCAGCACGACGGCACCGACGATGGCGGCCAACGCGATCGGAACATTGATCAGGAACGTCGAGTGCCAGGTGAAGCTCTCGAGCAACCAGCCCGCCAACAGCGGCCCGGCCGCGATGGCGAGTCCCGAGGTTGCCGCCCACACGGTGACAGCGGTGGCGCGTTCCCGCTTGGGGAAGGTCGCGACCAACAGCGACAGGGTGGCGGGCATGACGATGGCTGCGGCAACACCCATGACGATGCGGGCCAGGATAACCCCGAGGGTGGCATCGGTGAGTGCACCGGCCACAGATCCGGCGACGAAGATGATCAGACCGAGAATCAGAGCGCCGCGGCGGCTGTAGCGATCTCCGATCACCCCGCACAGCAACATCAACGACGCGTAAGGGACCGTATAGCCGTCGATCACCCATTGCAGGTCGCTACTCGTCAGACCGAGGTCGAGTGTCATCGACGGTGCCGCGACCAACAGGGACGTGTTGGCCATGACCACGATCAGCAGGCTCAGGCACAACACCACCAGCGCCGACCAGCGTCGTGGGTACGGTTTGTGCATATCTTGGACAGGCGTCATCGCAAGCAGTGTCATCGTGTGTTCCCCCCCGTTGGCAAAGTGCGAGACACACCTTGCACAGTGCTGTGCAGCTTAGGAAGCGTCGACTAGGATCGGCAATCTTTTGTGGCGGCAACCACACTCCCCGCCCGCGATCGTGCTAGATGTTGTCCTGTGCGTAAGACGACGGAGTCGAGTTCGATTGCACGGGACGCAGCTGCGCCGCCCGTGCAACGACGTGACGCCCGATCCAATCGAGCGCGAATTCTGCACGTTGCGCAAGGAGTGCTGGCGGACAATCCCGATGCGACCATCAACGACGTCGCCGCCGCTGCGGGAGTGGTCCGGCGAACCGTGTACGCCCACTTCGCTTCTCGCGAAGCGTTGATCGACGGTATGGCCGTGGAGGCAGCGGAACGAATTTCGGCTGCGCTCAACCGCGTTCCTGCCGCAGACGAATCGGCGGTGACGGTGTTCGTTCGGCAGACACTGGCCCTGGCCCGCGTCGGAGATCAGTACCGGCTGTTACTCGCGGTCGCACGGTCCGATCTGGGACACAACAGCATTCACGATCTACTGACTCCGATGCGCGAGTCGGCTGCCGCGGTCATCCGACGGGGACAGCGCGAGGGTGTGTTCTCCTCGTACCTCGCCGCCGAGGTGCTGATCCTCAACATCGAGGCCATTGCGCTGTCGATCCTCGACGCCACCAACGCAGGATTGATCGGCGACCCCGCCGGAGCGGCGACGACGTCGAGCCTGGTGCTATTGGGAATCGCACCGGACGACGCGGAACGCATAGTCGCAGATGTTCGGTCGTCCGCCCGCGCCCGCTGAGAGCAGTACCGACCCCACGCACGACGAAGGCCCCGTCGCGGTGTGTTGCGCGAACGGGGCCTTCGGCCGAAAACGGGTGGATCTAGGGAGCCGGGACGAATCCTGCGCCGAGTCCGTTGCCCTGATCGACGTTGCGGAGGATCGCGTCGAAGTTGGTGCCGACCTCGGGTCCGAAGCACGCCACGCCGAGGTAGGCATTGACCATGCCGACGAGGGTGTTGCCGACGACGACCGGGCTGCCCGAGTCACCTTCGACGACGCACAGCTGAGCCCAGGTCTCCTGCGACTGCAGGATGTCGCCGTAGGCGAGTCCGCAGGTGTTGCCGGTGGTTCGGCCTTCCTTGCAGACGATGTTCGGGAACGCCGTCGGCGGGCCGACCTGCGAGATGGTCACGTTGCCGACGCGATTGATCGGTGCGACCTTGTCACGCTGGAATTCGATCAGGGCGTAGTCGAATTCCGGATTGGAGAACGCGATGCGGCCGACCTCACCGAGGGAGGTGTCGTACTCGGGGACGATGGAAGCGCCTGCCTGGCCGCAGTGGCCTGCGGTGAAGCCGACGAGGTTTCCGTTGCGGTCGTTTCCGATCGTCGTCAGCGTGCACTCCGCCTGACCTCCGACGATGATTCCCGAGCCGCCGCCGAGAGCAGCTGGAGTGGCCGCGGATGCGGTCCCCACGCCGACGCTGGCTACGATTGCAGCCGCCCCCACGACGACGAGCATGAATTTCTTGAACATGTACTCCCTCTCAGCGGTGTCGGCAGAACCCTAGCAACAACAGGTGTACGAACACGAGCGAGTCGCTCATACGTCCTGCTCGAGGGCTGCGAGGGTGGTGCGCGCCTCCTCGAGTTGTCGGCTCAGTTCCGCGACGCGCCGAGCGGCCTCCTCGCGCGCGTGGGAGATGACGGCCTCGACTGCGTCGCGTGCGGTGGGATCGCCCAATTCCCGAACAGCGCGGCTCACCGACTCGGGGCTCACCGGTTGCGATTTGGTGGGCCGCTTCGCCCCCTGGGTGACCGTGACCGACCAATCGTTGTCGGCCCCGGCATGAATGGTGACGCTGACGCCGCCCGGTGCCTTCTTGGCTCGACGGGGAGCCGGACTCGGCGGTTGCACGGCCTTGGGGCGTTCCGCCACCGTCTTGGGCTGTGCCGGTTCGGCGTCGGGCCGAACCACCACAGGTTTCGGCTGTATCGCCTCGGCGCTCCTTGCCGGCGTCGCCTGAGGCGGTGCCACCTTCTTCGCGGGCACGCGCTTGGCCGGCGCAGGCGGAGTTGCCGCGTTGCGAGTGATGCGCAGTTCCTCTGCCTCGTAGGGCAATTCGTCGTTGACACCCTTCGGGCTGATGGTGACCGTGGTGCCGTCGATCGACACGACCTTCGCCGACGTACCCTCGGGCAGGCCCAGACTTGGGTTGGGTTCACGAAGATAGACTGTGGCCCGACGCCCCTCGGCGAGCGCCGCGGCCAGAGCCGTCAGATTCTCGGGAGTCAACGAATCGTTCACGGCGCGCCCACGGGGTGGCATCGACTACCGGCCTTTCTCGAAAGTGTTTGCGAATACTGTCGCACACTTGCAGGTGAGATGCGGCCGGGGCAGCGCAGGGCGCGTCGGATCGGCGTATCGGGAGGGGGTTATCTGTTAATCCAAGTAACTGTAACCACAAGTAACTGTAACTTGGATTAACACTTAGATTTGGTTGGCCGAGAAAGCCGATGCCTCTCACTGTATACGACAGCCGGCCTGCGCGCCGCGCGCGCACTCGAGGTGCCATCGACCCCACCGGGGTACCCGCCAGTAGCCGCGCGACTCTCGGCGACATCGGCGTCCCGGAACCACCTCACCGAACCGCCCTCGCACACGGTTTCTGCCGCGTAGCCTGGCGGCGTGCCTCCTTGCGAAGGTACGGAACAGGAGTTTCGATGTACCACCTCGACGCGGACGAACAGTCGCTCAGCGACGGTCCGCACGTGTATTTGCTCGACGCCAAATCCACCCTCGAGGTTCAGGCTCTGAATCAGTGGATCGACGCCACCACGCCGGACGGCGAACCGCGACCACCCTCGGTGGTGCTCTCCGGTGAGGCGAAAACGTCACTGTCGGACAGTGTTCGCGGCTACGCCGACGATCCGCTGCTGATCCCGCTGCGAGTGACTCTGTCCGATCGCAAGAGCGGCATTCTGCACCGAATCTTCGCGCCCCGTGGTCGGTCCAAGCCAACGCAGGTGTGGCAGCGATGGGTGGCAGGCGACGACCCGGACCACTCCGCGGTGTTGGTCGGTGAGCCCGCGACTCTCAGTGATCTGCAGGACCGGTTCGAGCGCGGCGGCGGCACGTCCCTGTCGTCGTTCATTCTTCGTCAGGCCAGTCTGGCGCTGGACAAGGCCGAGCGCGGCGTCATCGGCTCCGAGTACAAGATCCCGCGATTCGTCGTCGAGGACATGACGGAACAGAAGAAGTTCCGGGACGGAATCACCGAACTCGCGGAGGAGGTCGGCCAGGATCGCGACGCCGTCGACACCCGCGTCCAGGAGATCCTCGGTGAGATGGTCGCAACCGAGACCCGCCGCGCGGTCGAGATGTGGGGAACCCTCGGGGCGTACTTCTCCCGGGCGTACAAGGTCGACGTGGACCGTGATCAGTTGCAGAAGGTGCGCGAACTCAACAAGAACTATCCGCTGGTGTTCCTGCCCAACCACCGTTCCTATCTCGACCCGCTCGTACTGCGTCCGGCACTGCTGGCCGAAGGCCTGCCGCTCAACCACGTCATGGGCGGCATCAACGTCGGCTTCTGGCCGCTGGGTCCGATCGCCAAGCGCAGTGGCGTCGTGCTCATCCAGCGCAAGTTCTCCGACGCGATCTACAAGTGGACGCTGCGTCAGTACATGAGCTTCCTGCTGAGCAAGCGGTTCAACCTCGAGTGGTACATCGAGGGCGGCCGGAGCCGCACCGGGAAGCTCCGCCCGCCGCGGTTCGGCCTGCTGACCTATCTGGTGGACGCACTCGAGACCAGCGATGCCGAGGACGTGTACCTGGTTCCGACGTCCATCACCTACGACCGGCTGCACGAGGTCGGTGCGATGGCCGAGGAATCGCACGGCGCGAAGAAGCAGGCCGAGGGCATTCGGATGGCCATCGGGTACATCCGCGCGCAGGGCACGTTGCGCGGCAACGTGTACCTGAACTTCGGCGAGCCGATGTCGGTGGCGTCGATCGTCGCCGAGAACTCCGACAAGCGAGTGGCGGTGCAGAAGATCGCGCTCGGTGTCTCGCACGCGATCAACGACGCGACTCCGGTGACGCCGGCCGCATTGGTCACCATGGCCCTGCTGGGCATCGAGGATCGCGCCCTCAACGTCAACGAGATGTGGGCCATCATCGCCCCGCTCGCCCGCTACATCAAGCGCCGCAACCTGCCCACCGCGGGCGGCGTGGACATCGCCGACGTCGACGTCGTGCGCTCGGCCGTCATCGCACAGGTCAACGCCAACGTCGTCAAGCGTTTCGACGACGGTCCCGAGCCCCTGTTCTACCTGGCTCAGGACAAGCATCTGGTCGCAGCGTTCTTCCGCAACAACGCAATCCACTTCTTCGTCATGCGCGCCATCGGCGAGTTGGTCGTGCTGCCGACCAGCGGCGATTCGACGCCACTGACCCAGGAGTCGCTGTGGCAGTCGGCACTGCAGTTACGTGATCTGCTCAAGTTCGAGTTCTTCTTCGGCGACAAGAAGGACTTCGGCGAACGGCTCGAATCCGAGGTCGATCTCATCGACCCGGACTGGCGCGCCAACATCAGCGACCCCGAATATGCTGCACGGCAACTGCAGTCGCAGGATCTGCATCTGGCGCACCGCGTGTTGCAGCCGATCTTCGAGGCGTACCAGGTGGTTGCCGATCAGCTGATGTTGCTGCCGCAGAGCGGTGAGTTCGACAAGGCGAAGTTCATCACGGAATGCCTCGGTGCGGCTCAGGCCAGACGACTTCGTCAGCAGCTCGATCACAGCGAGTCGATCTCCGGCGAATTGTTCGATACAGCATTGCAATTGGCCGAGAATCGCGATCTCGTCGACTCCACGTCCGACGGTATAGCCCGGCGGCGTCGAGCATTCGCGCTCGAGATCGACGAGTGGGCACGCAAGGTACGCACGATCCGCGACATGGCCCACCAGATGCTGCGCGAGGTAGAACCGATCTCGGCCCCCGAGGAGAACAATTCATGACCGAGTTCGACGATCGACTGATCGCGATCGCCGCCGCTCCACCCGGCCGAGACACCGTTGCGTTCTTCGATCTGGACGGCACCCTGATCAACGGGTTCTCCGCCCGTGCAGTATTTCTCGAACGGCTCAAGACTCTCGACGTGACGGTCAAGGAACTGTGGGAGATATCGAGTGCCGTCGTCGAGATGCGGATGCGCAACTCCCCGGTCGACAACCTGATGGGCAAGGCCGTCCGGGGCCTGGAGGGCCGTCGGGAAGACGATCTGATGGAACAGGCAGACACGCTGTTCCGCAACGAGATCGCGCCGATGATCTACCCACAGGCCCGCATCCTCGTCGAAGCACACCGTCACGCCGGTCATCGACTGGTGATGGCCACCTCGGCCACGCCGTACCAGGCGCTGCCCGTACAGCAGGACATGATGTTCGAGACACTGCTGTGCACCACTCCGGTGGTCACCGACGGCATCCTGACCGGGGAGCTGGTCGGCGATTCGCTGTGGGGACCACGCAAGGCCCAGGCCGCGATCGACTACGCCGAACGTGAGGGAATCGCTCTCGCCGGCTGCTTCGCCTACTCCAACGGCGGTGAGGACATTCCACTGCTCGAGGCCGTCGGCCGTCCCATCGCCCTCAACCCGGATCCCGAGCTGCAGCGCTACGCCGCCAAGAAGAAGTGGCCCTCCCTCACGTTGGAGAGCCCCAAGCGCGGCACCGATCTGACCTCGGCCGTGCGCAGCACCGCAGCCCTGGGGTCGGTGCTGGCCAGCGCATCGATCGGCCTCGGCCTCGGGTTACTGACGCGCAGCAGGCGCAACGGAGCGAACATCACGAGCACCATTGCGCCGGACATCGCTCTGACCATTGCCGGAGTCAAGCTCGACGTCACCGGCACCGAGAACGCGTGGTCGGCGCGGCCTGCCGTGTTCATGTTCAACCATCAGAGCACCGCCGACTCGATCATCGTCACCTCCATTCTTCGACGGGACATCACCGCGGTCGCCAAACGAGAGCTCGAACGCGACCCACGATTCGCACTGCTCGGCAGGATTTTCGACGTCGCCTACGTCGATCGTGGTGATCCCTCTCAGGCGCGCGAGGCGATGCGTCCGGCCAT
The DNA here is from genome assembly GCF_040702585.1 of Rhodococcus sp. NPDC079359. Lineage (NCBI taxonomy): Bacteria > Bacillati > Actinomycetota > Actinomycetes > Mycobacteriales > Nocardiaceae > Rhodococcus > Rhodococcus sp. NPDC079359. The sequence continues at coordinate 274,039 of NZ_JBFBLH010000007.1, read as the reverse complement.
AGAGAAATTGCACAGTGGCATTTCCGTCGCCATCGCGCCCGAGGGCACGCGGATGCCGACGTCGCGTCTCGGCCGATTCAAGAAGGGCGGCTTCCACCTGGCGATGCAGGCCGGAGTCCCCATCGTTCCCATCGTCATCCACAACGCGGGTGACGTGATGTGGAAAAAGGATTTCACCGTCCATTCCGGTACCGTCAAGGTCACCATCGGCGAGCCCATTCCCACCACGGACTGGGAGCCAGACAAGATCGACGCGTACGTGGACGATGTCCGTTCCTATTTCGACAGAACGTTGGGATATGCCTGAGAACCAGATCCACTCGGTGGTGCAAGCGGAGATCGAACGCAATCTTCTGGGGGGCACTCCGAAGTACACCCGGTCCGACATCGTCGACAGGTCGGGGTTGCCGCTCGAACGGGTCATCGCGCTGTGGATCGGCATGGGCTTTCCCATCCACACCGATACCGAGGCCGTCGTCTACACCGATGCGGACCTCGAGGCACTGAAGTTGATCACCGGACTCACCGAGCAGAAGGTCATCAAGCCCGAGATGGAGGTCGCGATCGCGCGCACTCTCGGCCAGTCGATGTCCAGACTCGCGGAATGGCAAGTGGGCGTGGTGAACTCTCACATCCTCGAGCGCATCACCAGCAGCGACGAGGACCAGAACGACATCGACGCCATCCGGCACAACGCCAGGGATATCGCTGCCGAGACGGTCCCCACCCTCGAAGCGCTCCAGGCGTACACCTGGCGACGGCACTTGGCCGCGGCGGCCGGACGGTCCATCGCCGCTCCCGACGACGCCACCGACAGCCCCGTCATGGCCGTCGGCTTCGCGGACATGGTCGGCTACACCAGCCTGACGCGTCGACTCGATATCGGCGAACTGACCACGCTCCTCGAGGAGTTCGAGTCTCTCGCCACCAATATCATTGCGCGCGGTCGTGGTTCGGTGATCAAGAACGTCGGCGACGAGGTGATGTTCAGCGCGCAGACTCCCGAGGACGCCGCCCACATCGCCCTCGACCTGCAGGACGCGTTCGCCGAACAGGAAGACATGCCGGACCTGCGGGTCGGGCTGGCCTGGGGGCCGGTTCTCGCGCGTTACGGTGATCTGTACGGGTCGGTGGTCAACATCGCTGCGCGCCTGACCAGTTCGGCCAATCCGGGAACGACTCTCGTCGACACCGTCATGACCGAGGAACTGCGTCACGACTCCGAGTTCTACCTCAAATCGATTCGCTCACTAAGGGTCAAGGGTTTCCACAAGCTCAAGCCCCATCGGCTCAAGCGCAACAAGCGCAGCGGTCACCGGAGCGAGGAGTAGAACTCCAGATGTTTACGCGCAGCCTCGTCCCACGTGAGGCTGTGCGCCAGCGTCAGGCCCGGTAGCGGATCCTGCGGTTCTCGCACGGCACGGTCGAGCTCGACTGCCATGGTCTGCGCCGAGGACGCGTAGGTGACGCTGTTGCCGAACACTTCTCGCAGTACCGGCAGATCTCGCGCGACGACGGGAGTCGACGCCGCGAGTGCTTCCATGGCGGCCAGTCCGAAGCCCTCCTTGGTGGAGAAGAACGGCAGCACAGCAGCCTGTGCCACGAGATGCGGCAACTCGTCGTCGTCGACGGTACCGAGTATCACCGGTTCGATACCGAGTTCGGCTGCGCGGCGGTCGAATTCCGCGCGATAGTCGCGATAGTCGAACAGCGTCTCGCCGCCGGCGAAGACCAATCTCAGGTCGTGCGCCCGCAGCCGGGCGAAGGCGTCGAGCAGATCCAGGCTGCCTTTGCGCGGTTCGATACCTCCCACGGCGAGCACGTATCGGCCGAGCTTCTCGCGCCAGTGCGATCGGCCCGATTGCGCCGCTGCGGTGAACCTCTCGGCGTCGACGCCGTTGGGGATGACCGTGGGCTCGAATCCCCATCCGCGGCGAACGTCGCTCGCCACCGCCGCCGACACGCAGATGCGCGCGTACGGGGCGGTGATCGCGCGTTCGTGGCACGCGGCCAGCTCGGGCGTGGTGAACTCGTCCAGGTGATGGATGGTCCTGATGCAGCGGCCGACGGCATTGGCGGAGATGCAGTCCTGCGCATGGACGATGTCGTACTCCTCCGGTGTGAACGCCTGCCGCAGAACATCTATCGACCGCAGAATTCGTTCTCCGACGTTCTCCCCTTCCCGGTGCTCGAACGGGACCATTCTGATGTCGACGGCGGGGTCCACGTCACGAAAGAACGTACTGTCGCCACCGCGGCCGAGGGACCACACCGACACGTCCTGCCCGGCGCGCGCCAGCGCCTCGGCCAGCGCCAGTGTGTGCACCACTCCGCCGCGCGGCTTGGACGAGTAGGTCGACAGGCTGATCTTCACTGACCCGGCTTCTCCTGCAACAGATTCGGGTAAGCATCCACTCGACGCTCGGCCAGGTGATGCAGCCCCCGGCGCGCTCGGTCGACTTCGGCGTCGACATCGATCTCGTGCACCGCAAGGCCTCCTTTGGACCAGGTCCGCGCCAGCACGTCGCCACCGGGGCCGACGATCTTCGCCTGCCCGAGAAAGCGCAGCGAACCCATCACTCCGGTTTGATTGGACGAGACCAGCACCACCTGGTTCTCGGCCGCGCGGGCTGCGTCGTACAGATCGAACAGACGGGACTGCCGATCGTTCGGAAGAGAAGACGCTCGATCCGTGACGCTGGCGGGCCACGCAGACAGGGCCGCAATGATTCTCGCGCCGTCGAGCGCCAACGTCCGCGCCGACTCCGGGAACGTCTTGTCGTAGTCGATCAACATGCCCATCCGCCCCACCGGGGTGTCGAAGGCCTCGAAGTGGTCACCGGCCGCGTAGGCGAGCGACTCCCCGAGCGGCTGGTGCACCTTGCGGTGACTACCCAGGATGCCGTCTCCGGTCAGACAGGCGGCAGCGTTGTACCGCAGTCCTTTCGACAGCTCGGTGTACCCGATGCAGATCGTCATGTTCCCGGCCGCGGCGATGATCGCCGCCAGTTCCGGACCGTCGGGATCGAGGGTGGGCGGCAGTTCCGCGGGATCCGGATTGCTCAGACTGTTGATGTAGCCCCCGAGGGACGCGTCGGGCAGCACCAGGAGATCGATGCCTTCTCGGGCCGCACTGGAGATGATCGTGGTGATCTTCAGTACGGCTCGGTCGACATCTCTCCCGAAATGCGCTGCCAGCGCGCCGATCTTGATGGGGGCCACGAGAAGCTCAGACCATCTGACTCTGGGGTTGTGCGGCACTGATCTCGAGACCGATCTGATCGGCGAGGAACGCAGCGTCCCTCGCCACCGAGGCGAATCGCCCCGAACCCCAGGTGTGCTGCCACGGCAGACCGAGGAAGTACAGGCCGGACACCGAGGTGACGCCGCGGTTGTGCGTCGGGTGGCCCTCGCCGTCGAACGCGCCGACCTTCAGCCAGCGATAATCGGTACGGAAGCCGACGGACCAGACGACGGCCTTGATATCGGCGGCGACGAGGTCGAGTTCGGTGGTCTCGGTCTCCGGACGCCACACCGGAACGTAACGCTCCTCGCTCGGCGCGCTGATTCCCTCGCGCTTGATGTAGGCGTCGATGTTGTCCTTGATGCTCTCGGCCACGCGGTCCGCAGCGTCGAGGGATGCCTTGAGGGTGGGCGCGAACTGCAGAACGCCGTCCTCGACTCCCAGTAGGCGGCCGTAGAGTTTCATGCCCTCGGTGGCGAATGCGCGCAGGTCGATGTCTCGACCACCGTCACGTCCGGTGACGTAGTGGTTCGTGTTCTCGCGTTTGCCGACGCCGCCGGGTTGATCTTCGATGGAGACATCGTAAACCCCCATGTCGTGCAACCAGGCGACACAGTCGCGGCCGCGATAGAAGCGCGCGACGCGGGGAGCGGTGCCCGCCACCAGATGGACGCGGCGGCCGTCGAGGTGCAGGTCCTCGGCAATCTGGGCACCGGACTGGCCGGTGCCGACCACCAGCACGTCGCCGTCAGGGAACTGGTGTGACCCGCGGTATTCGGAGGAGTGGATCTGGACGATGTCACGGGGAAGCTTCTCGGCGAACCTCGGGATTGTGGGGATGTGGTACCCACCGACGGCGACGACGATCTGATCGGCATGCATGGGGCCGGCGGAAGTCTGGAGGTCGAAGCCACCCGCCACCGACTGAAGTGCCTGATCGACCGAAACGTGCTCTCGGACCGGTGCATCGAAGCTTTCCGCGTAGCGGCGTACGAAGGCGTACACCTCGTCACGCTGCATGAATCCGTCGGGATCGTCACCGTCGTAGGAGTACCCGGGGAGCGCGCACTGCCAGTTCGGAGTAACGAGGGTGAAGTTGTCCCAGCGGGAGTCCTTCCACTCGTGCGCGATCGTCTCACGCTCCAACACCACATGTTCGATGCCACGCTGAGTCAGATGCCAGCTGATGGACAGGCCGGCCTGTCCGCCGCCGATGACGATCACCGAGTAGTTTTCTATTCCACTGTGATTCTCCGTCATAGCAATTCAGCTCCCGACATGCTCAGTACGCGAACGGCACCGGCCTCGTACGAGGCACTGACACCGTGAATCTCCTCCATCTGTTGTGCGGCCGAGGTGCACCGCATGCCGAACTTGGCGAGCACTCGATCGCTGGCGATCGTCAACGCCTCCGACGTCCGTTGCACGAACTCCGCCACCGGGTAGTCCTGGCCGGGCGTCAGGTAGTCGTGCATCACCAGAGACGGTGAATAGCAGGACTGTTCGCGTCCGTCGGGCCATCGAACGAGGAACGACATCTCAGGCATGGATCGGCTCCTTGGTGATGGTCCGGTACACGGACGGCCGACGATCACGAAGGTTGTACATGCCGCCGCCACGTGCTGCGCCGATGAGGGCAGCGACGTCGACGGTGGCCGTGGCCAAGCCCGGTTCGACGCCCGTGCCGGCGAGAATCTCCCCGCCGGGCCCGACGATCTTTGCGCTGCAGACGAATCGGAGAGATCCGAAGGTACCTGCCTGATTGGCTGCGACCCAGATGATCTGATTCTCGAGAGCGCGGGCGCGGTCGTAGATGTCGAACCGCTGCTTCCAGCGGTCCTCTTCCATGTTCTCGACAGTGGCGGTGCGGGCCGTCGGCCAGGCCGAGATGGAGGCGACGATCTCGGCACCGTCGAGGGCGAGTTCCCTTGCTGCCTCTGGAAATCCCTTGTCGTAGCAGATCTGCATCCCCATGCGGCCGATCGGAGTGTCGAAGGCGGAGTAGCTGTCTCCCGCGTCGTAGCAGAGATTTTCACCCAGCGGCTGGTGCACCTTGCGGTACGAGCCGAGGATTCCACTGCCGTCGACCGTCACTGCGGCGTTGTAGCGGGTATCGCCGTCCTTCTCGCAGAAGCCGAACGTGATGACGGTGTCACCGGCCATGTCGATGACTCGTCTGATCTCGGGGCCGTCGAGTTCGAGGGCCGGCGGCAGGGCTTTGAGTCGACGCTGCCGCGATTCCTCGGTCTCGTCACCCCCGCCGAGACTCGGCAGGTAGCCGCCGAGGCAGGCCTCGGGCAGGACGAGCAGTTGGCTACCGCGATTGCGCGATTCCTCGAGCAACGCGGCGATGGTGGCGTAGCCCTGTTCCATGTCGCGTCCGAATTCGGCTGCGGCGACGGAAATGGTGATGGGCTTCGGGTGGGTGGTCATGCTTCTCCCAATCCGGTCACGGTGGACGTGACCGCGCGAGTGGTGATTCCGTCGGGCCATCGCAGTGCGACGCCCGGAATGTCGGTGAGCTCTCCGCAGACTGCGGACAGCGCAGGTCCGGACGGTGCAGTGGGTGCACCGGGACGGTCCGCGGTGATCATCGCGAACCCTGGAAAACACGTGATCCATTCGCCCATCGACGCTGCGTCGGGCTTCGGTATCGAGGCGACGTCGAGTACTGCACCCGTCCCGCTCGCCTCGGCCAGCATTCCGGTGGTACCCGCCAGGCCTGCCATCGAGACGTCCTTGGCGGCCTTGGGTGCGGTGCGGGAAACGAACGTCGCCATGGCCGTCAGTTCGTCGGAGTTCCGACGAGACGACGAATCCCATTGCTGACCATGGTATCCGCGTCGCCACTCGCCTTCGATGTCTGCGGTGAGCGTCAACCGATCGCCGACGCCACCGCCACCGGCCGGCACCGGTCGCGAGGTCCGGCCGAGTGCGGTGACCGACAGCGACGACGGCACCCCGGCCTGGGTGTGGCCTCCGAGCACCGGAACCTGCCACGCTGCAGAGGCATTGGCGAGACCCCGGATGATGCGGGTCAGCCGACTCTGCGTGGGTGCGCCGACGGAATCGAGCATGCCGACTGCTCGGGCACCCATCGCCGAGAGGTCGTTCAGATTGACCAGCGCGGCACACCAGCCGGCCCACTCGGGGTCGCGATCGACCATGGACGGGATGATGGCATCGCACGCAGCGATCATGTCGCTCCCCGGTACCGGAACGCCGTCGTCTCCGCGAAAGCCTTTGGCACCGAGTCCGAGTGGCTGCGCCCGGAGAGGTGCGAGTACCCCGGCGAGCATCGCCTTGGTCGAGGAGACGAGCCGTTCGATCCGGTCGATCGGCCAGTACATCGCCACGTGCGGAGTGTCGGCCACCACGACGTCGCCGCGGCGAATCCACCCGAGGCGGGTGAACAGTTGCTCGTTGCTCTTCTGCACAGTCGCGTCGAATCGAAGAACACCTCTGCTCTCGGCGTGAGCGCAGGCAGCCCGAACAAGGGCAGGCCCGACGCCGGAGGTGCGCGCCGAAGCAGCGACCACGAGCCGGCTTCCCGCCCACCACCCCAGATCCGCCGCGGTGCAGGGTGCCAGCCGCACTCCGCCGAGCACGGTGCCGTCCCGATCGGTGGCGACCAGAACGACTGCTCGAGGGTCGTCGTCGATGTCGTCCTGATCGGTGCCGGCGAACAAGCCCTGTTCGGCAACGAAGGTCGCCCTCCGGAGTGCACGATAGGCGTCGAGCTCCGCTGTACTTCCGCACGGCTGGACGATGAACCCGGGCTCGACGACAGTGGTTGCAGTACCGGACAATCCGGCAAGGTCGCCCAGTTCCACGACACCGAACATGTCAGCCTCCCGCATTCTGCAGAACGCTGCACGCACCGCATGCCGCGCAGCCTGCCTTCTGTTCGGATCCGAGCATCGCCGCGGCCTGAAGTTCCTTGGCGACGCGTCGGGTGACGTTTTCGAGAACGTCTCGGCCGGGGGCCGTCGCTCGGTCGATGTCCACTGCCAACGTTCCGGCCAGCGGCCGGAACGGAACCACGAAGGGGTAGACCCCCATCTCGATCAGTTCTGCTGCGCCTGCGACCAATTCGTCGGGATCCTCACCGAGTCCCACCAGGATGTAAGTCGAAACCTGGTTTCGTCCGAAGACACGAACCGCTTCTTTCCACGCCGCGCGGTACTCGTCCATCGAGACCGAGGCCTTGCCCGGCATCCACCGGCGTCGAACGTCGTCGTCGAGAGATTCGACGTGGATGCCGATGGATTCGGCTCCGGCGTCGTACAGATCTTGGATCGTCTGCAGATCGCCGGGAGGTTCGCACTGCACCTGGATCGGCAGCTGTGGAACCACCGCCTTGATCGCGCGCACGCATCGGGCCAAGTGGCGAGCACCGCGGTCCTTTGCAGCCGAGGTGCCCGTCGTCATGACCATCTGTGTGACGCCGTCGAGTCGCACCGCCGCCTCGGCCACCTCGGCCAACTGCGCCGGGGTCTTGACCGCGATGGTGTCGCCGGCCTCGAGCGAGGCCTCGATGGAGCAGAAGCGACACCGCTGGTCGGCGTCGTAGCGGATGCACGTCTGCACCACTGTCGTAGCGAGGACGCTGGAGCCGTGCAGCTTGGCGATCTTCTCGTAGGCGACGCCGTCGGCGGTGGCGAGGTCGTAGAACTTCGGGCGATCGACGGCCTGAACATCGAGTCCGATGTCGTTGCCGTCGAACAACACTCGACCCTCTTCGAGAACGTACGGGCTGAGCGGATTGCGGGGGATGGCTGCGCCGAGGCCATCGATGCGGACATGTCCATCGTCACTCGGGCCTGCACCGGCAGTTCTGGACACCGGCGTTGCTCCTCGAATTCCGAGCAACGCCAGATCCACGCGTGTAGAGATGGACATCGGGATCCCCTAGACCATGTAGGTCGAATTGATGATGGCACCCTTGCGCGCGTAGTGGATCAACGCGTCCTGCACGTCCAGGGGGTGGGCCGGGATGACGCCCTCGATGAGGTCCTCTTCGCGGCCACCGTGCAGTGCGAGCCCGAAGCGGCAGCAGAACACGGTGCCGCCCTCGGCGATGAATGTCGCGAGCGAATCGTTGATGTTCTGCTCGCCCGGGAAGCCGGAGTCACCGGTCGTCGGAAAGCCCCGAGTGGCAAGGCAATTGATAGCGCCGGGGCCGTAGAAGTACATGGCGGACTCGAAGCCCTTGCGCAGAGCGCGGGTGGCCTGGAGCACAGCGACGAAGGAGACCGACGACTCGTGTGCGATGCCGTGCACCAGCGTGAAGTAGCTCTCGCCGTTCTCGGCCTTGTAGTCGGGGAAGATCTTGGTGGAGCCGTAGATGTTGCTGCCCTTGGGGAGTGAGGGGTGCGGAATCTCTTCGAGCGACTTCTTGATGTTCTCGGCGATGGCCTGGTCGATGTCTGACACGGGTGTCTCCTGAAGTTCGCAGAGCTGGCTGGATGAGGTGGACGCCTGTGGCCACCGTGGGAAGAAAGGTCATGTCCGGCGAGAGAGCAGATCCTCTGCGGGCATGGAACAAGTACAAGCCCCATCCATTTCCGATTGGTCACACCCGGAACAACGCCGTGTTTCGAGGGCCTCACAGTGTTGACGTGGCGTTACGCGGATAGTGTGGAGGTCGAACCACCCATCCACTCCGAACTTGACGAGGAACTCGATGATCGGCGCCGTCACCGGCTTGTTGTACGCGTTGTCCCTGGTCGTAGGCATCTGGGTGCTCGCGAAGCTCGCCATGAACCGACCGGTCCTGCTCAAGAACAAGTCCGATCGAGCCCTGTTCTGGACCATCGCTGCCACCGAGGCCGTCGTCGCGCTGCAGGCCGTCATCGGATTCGTCATGATGTTCACCTCGGATCGAGACATACACCGGCTGACGTTCGGGTCCTACCTCGTCGGACTGCTGTTTCTGCTTCCGCTCGGGACGTGGTGGTCCCTTGGCGACCGCTCCCGCGGCGGCACCGCGGTACTGCTCGTTGCCGTCCTCACCCTCGCGGCCATGGTGCTGCGCCTGAGCCAGATCTGGGCCGGATATGCCTGACAACCTCCAGCAAGCAACGCGCACCGGATTCGGGCGCTTCCTGATCGCCGTCTACGCCGTGTTCGCCGTCGCGGCGACAGCACGCTCGATCGTTCAGCTCGCCACTCGATTCGACGACGCCCCGATCGCGTATCTGCTGTCGGCTTTCGCGGCGGTGGTCTACATCGTGGCCACGGTAGGACTGGCCCGAGCAACCGAGGCATCCCGACGCGTGGTGACGGTGTCCTGCATCATCGAACTCGTCGGAGTCGTCGGCATCGGTGCCCTCAGCTACATCCAGCCCCAGGACTTCCCGGAGCCGACGGTGTGGTCGCACTTCGGATCGGGCTACGTCTTCATCCCGGTAGTGCTCCCCATCGCGGGACTGTGGTGGTTGCGAAAGACTCGGCAGCGGTAGGGGTCTTCCGCAATTTTTGCTCCACTCGGACGGGTCGCACGCGGGGAATCTCTCGATCGAGGCCTTGAGTGGAGCATCCCATGCAGTCTCCAGCCCCGCACCGAAACATCGATGCGGGGCTGGAAGAGGTTGTCGTGCAGCTACTTCAGCAGGTACCTGTCAGCTCAACGCCGCCAGGTTCGCAACGGATTTCTTGACATCGGTGTCCAGCGCCCGCGCCACCACCGATCCCACCGGACCGAACAGCACACCCCCGCCGAACTTCGCGTCGAGTGTCAGCTCCGAACCACCCTCGGCCTCACGCACATGGACCGTCAGCGAGATCCGCACCCCGCCCTTGCCGCGGCCGGACATCTCGATCAACTTCGGCTCTTCGTACTCCGTGAAGGTCCAGTTGATCGTGTTCTTGAAGCCCTTGACCTTGACCAGCGACTCCACCTCGGTGCCCTTGCCGACCTTCTTCGGCGGTGGGCTGCACCATCCACCGTGAATGGTCATCCACTCGTCGAACCGATCGAGCGCGGAAGCTTTGTCCCACGCGCCCTGCGGATTTTCGGGCATCTGTACCGAGACACTGATCGTCGCCATGTATTCGAGCCTGTCACAACTCCCCCGCATCTTCAGACGGCGGCCGTTAACCTATGACGATGGCCACGCTCGAGATCGAGGGTCGGAAGGTCTCCGTCACCAACCTCGACAAAGTGCTGTTCCCCGAAACCGGCACCACCAAGGGCAACATCATCGAGTACTACGTTGCCATCGCACCCGCCATGCTCCCGCACCTCGTCGGCCGAGCCGTGACCCGTAAGCGCTGGCCCAACGGCGTCGACCAGTCGTCGTTCTTCGAGAAGAACCTCGCTGCGTCTGCCCCCGACTGGCTCGATCGACGTTCGATGCAGCATTCCGACCGCGTCGTCACCTACCCACTGTTCTCCACCGCAGCCGATCTCGCGTGGCTCGGCCAGCAGGCGGCCATCGAAGCGCATGTGCCACAGTGGCGATTCGACGGCAACGATCCCGGCCCCGCCACCCGCATGGTCTTCGACCTCGATCCCGGTGACGACGTGGATCTCGCCCGGTGCGCCGAAGTCGCCTGCGAGATAAGGGATCTGATCGGCGATATCGGGATGACCGCGTATCCGGTCACCAGCGGCAGCAAGGGAATTCACCTGTACGTCCCGCTGGAGAAACCGCTGTCGACCTCGGGGGCCTCCACCGTCGCCAAACGTGTTGCCACGCTGCTGGAAGAGCGCTCTCCGGACCGGGTGACGGCAACGATGGCGAAGGCAAAGCGAACCGGTCGAGTGTTCGTCGACTGGAGCCAGAACAACGGCAAGAAGACGACGGTCGCCCCGTACTCGCTACGCGGGCGAACCCTACCCACCGTCGCAGCACCACGCACGTGGGACGAGCTGGAAGCGACGGGCCTGCAACAGCTTCGGTTCGAGGAGGTGCTCGAGCGATTCCGTGACCTGGGCGATCTACTGGCAGAACTGGACCCCACCATGGAGTCGGCACCCGAAAGTAGCGCTACCACCGACAAACTCGTCAAGTACCGCAGCATGCGCAGCGCCGACAAGACTCCCGAGCCGATACCGACCACCACCGAGCCGCAGGGCAACAACGACACCTTCGTCATTCAAGAACATCATGCCCGACGGCTGCACTACGACTTCCGACTCGAACACGACGGCGTCCTGGTGTCGTGGGCCGTTCCGAAGAACATCCCGGTCGACCCGCAGCAGAATCGACTGGCGGTACACACCGAGGACCACCCGCTCGAATACGCGACATTCTCCGGACGAATACCCAAGGGCGAGTACGGCGGCGGCGACGTCACGATCTGGGACAGCGGAACCTACGAACTCGAGAAGTGGCGAGACGACGAAGTCATCGTCGTCCTGCACGGACAGAAGGCGCGCGGGCGGTTCGCGCTGATCCGCACCAAGGGCAGCCAGTGGTTGATGCACCTGATGAAAGACGCACCCGACAAGCCCGAGCCCAAGAACATCTCACCGATGCTCGCCACCGCAGGCGACATCCGCGATCTTCCGAACGACGAGTGGTCGTTCGAGGGCAAGTGGGACGGGTTCCGCATCGTCGCCGAACTGACGCACGGCTCGATGACGCTGCGCACGCGAAGCGGTAACGACTACACCGAGAAATTCGGTGCACTCCAATCGTTCGCCGACGACCTTGCCGAGCACGACGCCGTCGTCGACGGGGAAGTCGTCGTGTTCGACGACAGCGGTGTCAGCAGCTTCGAGAAACTGCAGAACGCGACCCGTGACGAGATCCGATTCATCGCGTTCGATCTGCTTCACCTCGACGGCACGTCACTGCTGCGCAAGAAGTACTCGGATCGACGACGGTTGCTCGAACTTCTCACCACCGGACTCGACTCCGTGCTGGTGCCACCACGACTGACGGGGACCGCTGCGGATGCCATCGCCGAAAGCAGAGAGCGGGGCTGGGAAGGTGTCGTCGCCAAACGCACCGACTCCGTCTACCAACCCGGCAAGCGCGCCCACACCTGGATCAAGTTCAAGAACTGGCGCACCCAGGAAGTCGTCATCGGTGGGTGGCGTCGGGGACAGGGTCGCCGTTCCGGCGGGTTCGGATCGTTACTGATGGGCATCCCCGACGGGGAGCGACTGCGCTACGTGGGACGCGTCGGAACCGGGTTCGACGATCGTGCGCTCGATACGCTCGGTGCCCTCCTGGCCCCTCTCGAGGCGTCGGACAGTCCCTTCTCCTCGGTGTTGCCCCCGGCCGATCGGAACGGAGCGGTGTGGGTCGAGCCTGTACTCGTCGGCGAGGTCCGGTTCTACGAGGCCACGGAATCCGGCCATCTGCGGCATCCGAGCTGGCGCGGTCTGCGCCCGGACAAGGAACCGAAGGCGGTGCGTCAGGAATGACAAGAATGCCCTCGGTCGAATACTTGATTTCTACCGAAGAAACGAGCATAGGTAACGTTCGGTTGCCATAAAATGAGCGGATGCGTACCGTGGCGCACATCGTTTCCGGGGGAGCGTAACAAGTCACGAGTCGTCAGCTATAACGGTTTGCGGGCCGGCTCTATGGGGGCTTGCCAGATCACCGCAGCGCTCGTCGCTTCGGTTCAGGCACGGAGGGGTTTACCACATGCGGGTTCTCAAGTTGGCAGGTGCTGTCAGCATGACGGCGGTTGCTGTCCTGTGTTCGTCACTCGTCGGCGCAGGTCAGGCAGTTGCAGCGCCGTTGTATCCGACGCCTATCGCCGACGGCTTCTACTCTCCGCCTGTGGATCTCGATGCGCTCGCACCGGGCGATGTGATCTCGAGCCGTCCGATGCCCCCGCCCCCCGGATTCTTCGGCGTCGACGTGTGGCAGCTGAATTTCCGCTCCACCAATTCGGCCGGCGATCCCATCGCCGCAATCAATACCGTGTTGGTTCCGCAAAACAAAGCACCCAACGGGCCGGTGCTTTCCTACCAACACATCATCAATGCTCTCGGTCTCGAATGTGCACCTTCACAAGCGCTGTGGACGAACGACCCCAATCTCCAGATTCGTGAAGCACCCGCACTGAATGCAGTACTGCAGCGCGGCTGGACCGTCGTCATCGCCGATCACCTCGGACCCAACAGCGCCTACGGTGCCGCCAGGCTCGGCGGACAGATCGTGCTGGACAGCATTCGCGCCACTCAGCGCTTCGATCCCATCCAGGTTCAGCAGAGCCCGGTCGCGTTGGCCGGCTACTCCGGTGGCGGAATGGCGACAGCATGGGCAGCTGCGCTTCAGAACGACTACGCACCCGAGCTGAACATCGTCGGCAGCGCGAACGGTGGTGCTCCGATGAACCTCGAGCGCATGGCCCGAGATCTCGGTTTCGCCCCGCACCCCATGTTCGGTCTGGCGTTCGCTGCCGCGCTCGGAATCGAGCGCGAGTACCCCACCCGCATCCCGATCAGCTCTCAGCTCAACCCGCTCGGCAAGCAGATCGAGAGCCAGATCCAGAACGGGTGCACCAACGACATCATCGCGGCAGGCGCAGGCAAGAGCGCCATGGAGGTCGCTGGCACGCTGGACCTGATCAGCAGCCCGGAAGCGATCGCCGCCGTCAACGACAACAGCGTCGAGCTGTACCCCGGCGTACCGAAAGCACCGTACTTCGAGTGGCACAGCCCCTCCGATGCGTTGATCCCGGTCAGCGCCATCGACAACACGATTGCCCGGTACTGCCGCGCCGGAGTACTGGTGACCGAGGTAAAGGTGCCCAGCAACGATCACCTGACTGCTGCAGTGCTCGGCCTTCCGCAGGCACTCGAATGGATCGACCAGCGATTCGCCGGTGTACCGGCGACGTCCACCTGCTGATCGGGACGTCCGACCCCGGCACATGATCGACGCTTCGATGGGTCGGTTAGGCTAACCTCGCTAAGTTCCGTTGCGAGGAGACCCCGTGAAGAAGTCCGTCCAGCTCGTCGTCGCCGGTGCCTCGGTTCTGGCGCTGGCCGTCGGCTGCTCGTCCACCGACGAGCCCGAACCCACCGGTAACTCCGGGAGCGCCGACGGATTTCCGGTCACCGTCGATCACCGATTCGGTGAGACGGTCATCGACACCGAGCCCACCCGCGTCGTGACGATCGGGTTCAACGAGCAGGACTTCGCCCTCGCGCTCGGCGTCAAGCCCGTCGCGACCCGCGGCAACCTCAGCTACGACTACCGGCAGCGCCCATGGGCCCAGGAAGCGTTGGGCGGTACCGAGATTCCCGAGGTCGGCAGCACCGATCTCAACCTCGAACAGATCGCGGCGCAGGCACCCGACCTGATTCTCGGCCCGTACTCCTTCATCAACCAGGGCCAGTACGACCAGCTCTCCGGGATGGCCCCGACGATCGCCGACATCGGCGGCTATGACAACGTTCCGGCCGCGACGTGGCAGCAGGAGTTCGCCGTCGTCGGCGAAGCACTCGGCAAGCAGCAAGAAGCACAGGACCGGACGGCCACGCTCGAGCAGAAGTTCGCCGACACCGAGGCCGAGAATCCTCAGTTCACCGGCAAGTCACTGTCTCTCGCGTTCGTCATGGACGACGGCAGCTACCTACTGCTCGGCAGGGACGACATCCGCGCTCTGTTCTTCACCGACCTCGGCTTCGAGATTCCCGACGCCTCCGAGACCATCAGTCCCGAGAACCTCGACCGACTCGACACCGACGTCCTTGTCATCGCCGGCCAGAGCCGCGAGCAGCTAGAGGCCAACCCGATCATCGCCGCACTCGACGTCGTCGAGCAGGATCGAACCGTCTACATCGGCTCGTTCAGCACCGATCTGCCCTCGGCCCTGGGATATTCGAGTCCGCTCTCCCTGGACTACGCCATCGACGGATTCACCCCGATGCTCGCAGCGGCGACCGACGACGACCCGTCCACGGTGGTTCCGGACGCTTAACCGGATTGTGCGAACTGCGTCCGATGCAGTTCCTCGTAACGACCTCCCGCGGCGAGGAGCTCGTCATGCGTACCTCGCTCGGCGACTCGCCCGTCCTCGATCACCAGGATCACATCGGCTACCCTGATGGTCGAGAGCCGGTGCGCGATGACCACCGACGTCTTTCCTTCCAACGCCTCGGCCAACGCAGCCTGCACGGCGGCCTCGGACGTCGAATCCAGTGAAGCCGTGGCCTCGTCGAGAATGACGACTCGTGGTTGCGCGATCAGCAACCGCGCGATCGTCAGGCGCTGACGCTCACCGCCGGAGAGTCGGTACCCTCGCTCGCCGACGACGGTGTCCAGGCCGTCGGGCAGCGATCGCACGAGGTCGGCCAGCCGCGCCCTCGACAGCGCATCCCACAGTTCGTCGTCGGTTGCCTCGGGCCGAGGCAACAACAGATTCGACCGGATGCTCTCGTGGAACAGATGACCGTCCTGGGTCACCATTCCCACTGTGCCGCGGACGGATTCGGCCGTCAGGTCTCGCACGTCGACGCCTCCGAGTCGAACCGCACCGCCGTCGACGTCGTACAGCCGTGCGATCAACTGTGCGATCGTGGACTTGCCCGCACCGGACGTACCGACCAGCGCGACCATCTGACCGGGTTCGGCTCGGAACGAGACGCCGTGCAGCACTTCCTCTCCCCCTCGTGAATCCAGGGTCGCGACCTCCTCGAGGGAGGCGAGCGAGACCTTGTCCGCAGACGGGTACGCGAACCGAACGTCGTCGAGCTCGACGGCCACCGGCCCCGGCGGCAGAGTCTGGGCGTCCGGCTTGTCTGCGATGAGTGGAACCAGATCGAGAACCTCGAAGACCCGCTCGAAGCTGACCAGTGCGCTCATGATCTCCACCCGAGCACTTGCCAGCGCAGTCAGCGGGGAATACAGGCGAGCCAGCAGAAGAGACAGCGCCACAACCGAACCCGGGTCGAGCGTCCCCCGCAGGGCGTAGAAGCCGCCGAGCCCGTACACCACGGCCAGGGCCAGTGCCGAGACGAGAGTCAGCGCCGTCACGAACACCGTCTGCACCATGGCGCTGCGTACACCGATGTCTCGGACGCGCTTGGCGCGCACCGCGAACTCGACCGATTCCTGTTCGGGATGACCGAACAGTTTCACCAGTGTTGCTCCCGGTGCCGAGAATCGTTCGGTCATCTGCGTACTCATCGCCGAATTGTGAGCTGCCGCTTCACGTTGCAACCGCGCGAGGCGTCGACCCATCCGGCGAGCGGGAAGCACGAACACCGGAAGCAGAATCAATGCCAGAAGCGTGATCTGCCAGGAGATCCCGATCATCACCACCAGGGTCAGCACCAACGTCACCAGGTTGCTGACGACCCCGGACAGCGTGGTGCTGAATGCGCGCTGCGCGCCGATGACGTCGTTGTTGAGTCGACTCACCAGCGCACCGGTGCGGGTTCGGGTGAAGAATGCGACCGGCATGCGCTGCACGTGATCGAACACCGCGGTCCGCAGATCCAGGATCAAACTCTCGCCGATGTTCGACGAGAGCCACCGATTGATCAGACCGACCACGGCGTCCACCAGAGCGATGGCCGCGATCGCCACGGCGAGCCACACCACCACTCGTAGCTCGCGCCCGTCGACGATGGCGTTGACCACCCGGCCGGCCAACACCGGCGTGGCCACGGCGAGAACGGCCAGGGCCACGCTGAGCACCAGGAACCCACCGAGGGCACGGCGATGCGGCGCAGCGAACCTCAGGATCCTGCGGGCCGTCACCTTCGAGAACGACGACTGAGTGTCCGGCCTGTTCATCGTGCGATACATCTGGTTCCAGGCGGTCATCTCCATGCTCATGTCATCAACCTCATGTCACCAACGTAGAACCTCGACATAGGTCGAGGTCAAGTGCGGATCCCCTTACCGACCTCGACTGCACCGAACTCACGCCGCCACGGTTGCGGCCGTCGGCTCGAGGGCGAGCGCAATGATGTCGGCGACGTCGGTCATCGGGCGAACATCCAACGCCTCCAACACCTCTGCGGGCACATCGTCCAGATCCGGTTCGTTGCGCGCCGGTATGAACACCGTCTTCAGGCCCGCACGCTGCGCAGCCAGCAACTTCTGCTTCACCCCGCCGATCGGCAGCACCCGACCGTTCAGCGTGACCTCACCGGTCATGCCGACATCCGAGCGCACCGGCCGTCCGGTGGCCATCGACACCAGGGCCGTCACCATCGTCACACCCGCCGACGGACCGTCCTTCGGCACCGCGCCCGCCGGAACGTGCACGTGGATGCTGCGGTCGAGAGATTCCTGCGTGACGCCGAATCGTGCTGCGTGCGAGCGCACGTAGGACAGTGCGATCTGCGCGGACTCCTTCATCACGTCGCCGAGTTGACCGGTGAGCTTGAGACCCGGATCGCCTTCGGTCGACGCAGCCTCGATGAACAATACGTCGCCGCCGAGTCCGGTGACCGCCAGACCCGTTGCCACACCAGGCACTTCGGTGCGCTCGTGCGCCTCGGGGGTGAAGCGCGGACGACCGAGGTAGGTCACCAGGTCCGGCTCGTCGATGGACAGAACCTCGGTTGTGCCCACCAACTTCGTCGCGACCTTGCGCAAGGCCTTGGCCAGCAGGCGTTCGAGCTGGCGCACTCCCGGCTCACGGGTGTACTCGGCCGCGATGGTGCGGAGCGCGGCGTCGGTGACCGTCACCTCCTCGGATGTGATTGCCGCCCTGTCCATCTGACGGGGGAGCAAGTAGTTCCGGGCGATGACGACCTTGTCGTCCTCGGTGTAGCCGTCGATGGTCACCAGTTCCATCCGGTCGAGCAACGGGCCGGGAATCTGGTCGATCACGTTGGCGGTGGCGAGGAACACCACGTCGGACAGGTCGAGATCCAGATCGAGGTAGTGATCACGGAACGTGTGATTCTGCGCCGGGTCGAGCACCTCGAGCAGAGCGGCGCTGGGGTCGCCGCGATAGTCCGAGCCGACCTTGTCGATCTCGTCCAGCAGGACAACGGGATTCATCGATCCCGCCTCACCGATGGCCCGCACGATCCGACCCGGCAATGCACCGACGTACGTACGACGGTGCCCACGGATCTCGGCCTCGTCGCGGACGCCACCGAGAGCGACGCGCACGAACTTTCGACCGAGCGCACGGGCCACCGACTCGCCGAGCGAGGTCTTGCCGACTCCGGGCGGGCCCGCGAGCACCATGACGGCACCGGACCCACGCCCACCGACCGACTGCAGACCACGTTCGGAGCGACGCGCCCGGACGGCCAGGTACTCGACGATTCGATCCTTCACGTCGTCGAGGCCGTGGTGGTCGGCGTCGAGAACCGCACGTGCAGAATCGATGTCGTTGTTGTCGGTGGTGGTGTTGTTCCACGGCAGATCGAGCACGGTGTCGAGCCAGGTGCGGATCCAGCCAGACTCGGGGCTCTGATCGCTGGCCCGTTCCAGTTTGCCGACCTCACGCAGCGCCTGTTCGCGCACCTTCTCGGGCAGGTCCGCAGCCTCGACACGGCCGCGGTAGTCGTCGGCACCGTCGGGCTCGTCCTCGCCGAGTTCCTTGCGGATGGCCGCCAACTGCTGCCGGAGCAGAAATTCCTTCTGGGTCTTCTCCATGCCCTCGCGGACATCGCCGGAGATCTTGTCGTTGACCTCGACTTCGGCGAGATGGGCCCTGGTCCACTCGATGAAGGACGTCAGACGCGTTGCCACGTCCGGTGTTTCGAGAAGGTCCCGCTTCTGCACGTCGGTGAGATACGACGCGTAGCCGGCGGTATCGGCGATCGCGCCCGGGTCGGTGAGCTTGTTGACCGAGTCGATCACCTGCCATGCGTCGCGACGTTGCAACATCGCCACCACGAGCTGCTTGTATTCGGCAGCAAGGGCTTTGAGGTCATCGCCTGCGGCCTCGTCCGGTACGGGTTCGGCTTCCACCCAGAGGGCAGCGCCGGGTCCGCTGACGCCGTGGCCTATGTGGGCGCGGCGGCCGGCCTTGATGACCGCGGCCGGACGGCCGTCGGCCAGGCGTCCCATCTGCACGATCGTGGCGAGGACGCCGTACGCGGCATAGCGGTCTTCGAGACGCGGCGCGACGAGCAACGTGTCATCGTTGCTCGCCTTCGCCGCGTCGACGGCGGCGCGCGCAGCCTCGTCGAGCTCGACGGGCACCACCATTCCGGGCAGGACGATCGGGTCGGTCAGAAAAAGCACGGGGACACGAACGGTTTCGGTCACTTCTCCTCCAAAAGATTGAGCTATTGGGGCTCAACTTCGAAAGCAGTAGTGATGTTCCCTTCGGTGTCCACTGTTCTCCGTGGGCAGAACGCCGACCGTCCAGACCTGCTACTTCAGCGCGCTGACCAGCTTCTCGGCGAGAGGACGCGTCGACGCCGGGTTCTGACCCGTGTACAGGTTGCGGTCGACGACGACGTTCGGTGCCCACGCATCGACGGAATCGAACTTCGCGCCGTTCTCGCGCAGCCGGGTCTCGAGCAGCCACGGAGCCTTCTCGGCGAGACCGGCCTGGGTCTCTTCCTCGTCGGTGAATCCGGTGAGCTCGTACCCGTCGAATGCCCAGGTTCCGTCACTGCGGACGGCAGGAAGAAGAGCGGCCGGTGCGTGGCACACCGCGGACACCACCTTGTTCGAGTCGAGGAAGTCGACAACCAGTGCACCGAAGCTCTCGGAGACGGCGAGGTCTTCCATCGGTCCGTGACCGCCGGGAACGAAGACGACGTCGAAGTCCGACGCCTTCTGCTCCTCGAGCTTTGCGGGCGAGGACAGGATCGACTCGATAGAGGCGAGGTAGCTCTTCTGATCCGCCACCTTCTCTTCGTCGCCGCCGTTGGCATCGACCGCGAGGCTGCCCTGGTCGACGACCGGAGCCTTGCCGCCCGGCGTGGCGACCGTGATGTCCCAGCCTGCGTCGACGAACGTGCGATGGGACTCGACGAGCTCCTCGGCCCAGTATCCGGTGGGGTGCTTACTTCCGTCGTTCAAGGTCCAGTGATCGGCAGCGGTTACCGCAAACAGCAGTGTAGTCATGCCCCGGGGAATGCCACGAAGACCCACGATCGAAACACCCGGTCGATCACAGCTCGCCCATCGAACCGATCACCACGACGGCGTCGAACATCTCGGACTCGCTGATACTGGCTGCGAATCCCGCCTCGACCACGGTCTGCAGCGTCGAATGCATCAGTGCTGCACTGGTTTCGACGAGGAGATGCCCGCCTGGGGCCAGCCATTCCGGCGCGCCGACGGCGACGCGACGATGAATCCCGGCACCGTCCGTACCGCCGTCGAGCGCGATGTGCGGCTCGTGGATCCGCGCCTCTCTCGGCATCAGCCCGATGTCGCCGGTCGGGACGTAGGGAGCGTTGACGACGATCGCGTCGAATCTGCCGTGCAGTTCCGGCGGTAGTGCGTCGTACAGGTCACCGCCGTGCACGTGACCGACCGGCACCGCGCCCCCGTCGGCATCGAGGTTGCGCCTGGCACACGCGACCGCCGCGGCGTCGATATCGGCGGCGTGCAATTCCATGACGCCACCGACCGACAGCCCTATTGCTCCAGATCCACAACACAGATCCAACAGCACCGAAGGACGCAGCGCTGCAGCACATTCGACGAGAAACTCGGTGCGGCGTCGCGGAACGAACACGCCCGGTTCGACGGCGATGCGTCGACCACAGAACCACACCCACCCGACAACGTGCTCGAGCGGTTCGCCGGCGATGCGGCGTGTGAGCATCTCTTGCAGCTGGGCCGGAGTGGACGCGGACTCGGCGAGGATCTCTGCTTCCTCCTCGGCGAATACACACCCGGCAGCGCGCAGCGAGGTCACCACCGCGTCGTACTCGAGTTCCGCCATGGACGGCCTCCTGAAATGCCGTGCGCCCAGCTGCTTCGTCGAAACACTGTAGCCCGGTATGTCGCAGGAGAGGAGAGTCCGATAAACGTGGATTCCACGGCCCATCGGATCTGCTCGGCCCTGGTAGGCACGCACGACGATGAAGTTTCGAGGCAGAACCGGCAGGTCGGCGTTGACGCAACCGAGTCACTGAGTCTGAGACTTGGGGCATTCAACCCAGCGATCGACCGGTCTGCTCCAGTGCTGCCTGGATGACTGCCAGCGATTTCGGACCGACACCGTGCAGTGTCTCTAGCTCGGCCGCGGGCACCCCGGCGAGATCGTCCAGGCACCGGTATCCCGCCGCGCGGAGTGCCCTAGACGCGGGATTTCCGGTGCCCTTCGGAAACTCCGCATGTTCGTCGGCTTCTGCTCTGCTCACGGGCAAAGTCTAAAACAGACCGGTAGCCTGGCGGCGTGCCCGAAACCAAGCAGAGACGCGTTGTCATCACCGGTGCGAACACCGGTATCGGCTACTACACCGCCTTGGAGTTGGCGAAGCGAGGCGACCACGTGACGCTCGCGTGCCGCAACAAGGACAAGGCCGATGCCGCCGCGGCCAAAATTTCGGCGGAGGCACCCAACGGAACCGTCGACACCGCCACCCTGAATCTCGCCGACCTGGCCTCGGTTCGTGAGTACGCCGCGTCGGCACCGGAGTCGATCGACGTGCTGATCAACAACGCCGGCGTCATGATGCCTGCGTTGCGAACCGAGACGGCGGACGGGTTCGAGCTCCAGCTCGGCACCAATCACCTCGGCCACTTCGCCCTGACCGGCCTGCTGTTCCCCAAGCTCGCTGCGGACGCCAAGATCACCACCATCGCTTCCGTCGCGCACCGGCAGGGCCCCAAGCTCGATTTCGACAATCTCCAGCTCGAACGTGGGTACAACCCCCAGCGTGGATACGCGAACTCCAAGCTCGCGAACATCCTGTTCGCGCTCGAACTCCAGCGCCGGATCGACAAGGCCGGACTGAAGATCACCAGCAATGCCGCGCACCCCGGAATCTCGGCCACCGAGCTGTACTCGAGCCCAGACGGTTTGGGCAGCAACAAGATCCTGTCCACTCTCGCTCCGATCGGACTGAAGTTCTTTTCGCAATCCGCCAGTGCCGGAGCACGTCCCACGCTCTACGCGGTCGACGTTGCGGGTGGCGGCACGTACAGCGGCCCCAAGTCCTTGTTCGAGACGCGCGGTAAGCCGGGCCCGGCGAGCATGACCAAGACCGCACAGGACCCCGCTCTTGCTGCGAAGCTGTGGGACGCCAGCGAGAAGTTGACCGGAGTCGGCTACCCGTTCTGACGGGGAATCGTCACAGGGCGGGCGCGGGCAATGCTAGTCCGCGCTCGCTCATGACGGTGCGCAATCGGTCGGGGTAATCGGTGATCAGGCCGTCGACGCCCAGATCCATCAGCGCGCGCATGGTGTCGGGATCGTCGACGGTCCACGGGATCACTCGTATTCCGCGCTCGTGCGCGGAGTCCACCATGTCCTGGGTGACGTAGAGCTCGAAGTCGGGGTCGCCGACCTTCCCGCTCTGCGGGGTCCCCTGCACGGGTGAGTACGCCGACGCTCCGAACGAATCGATCGCGGCAATCGCATCTCCACCGAAATCGTCGACGTCGATTCCGCCCAGCCAGGGAGAAGCACCGTCCTGGCCCACCTGCAGGAAGTCACCGTTGGTCAGCGCCACCACAGGCACCTCGGGTTCGGCGTCGCGGACCAATTTCAGTGCGCCCCAATCGAAACTCTGCACGGTGACCCGGTCCAGCATGTCTGCGTCGCGGATGGTCGCCAGAACCGTGTCGACGAACTGCTCGCGCGGAGCAGTTTCGGTGGGGCTGCCCGCCTCGACCTTGGTTTCGACGTTCAGCTTCACATCCGGCGCTTCGGCCGACTTCACCAGATCCAACACCTCGGTGAGGGTCGGCATCCGAGCGCCGGGCACGCGTCGTTGCTCCGGGTAGTCCGTGAGAGGTAGGGCTCCGCAGTCGAGAGTGCGAATCTGCGCGAGTGTCAGTGTGTTCACGAACTTCCCGACGTACGGAAACTCGGAGTCCCCCGGTGTGAGCGCACCGGTATCGACGCACTTGCTGTCCGAGACCTTGCGGTCGTGGGTGACGATCGCGATGCCGTCCTCGGTGATCTGAGTATCCAATTCGAGGGTGCTCACCCCGAGTTGCAGTGCGTTGGTGAACGATTCGATGGTGCTCTCGGTAACCAAGCCGAGTCCGCCGCGGTGCGCCTGCAGATCGAACGAGCCGAGCGGGGTCGGGTCCGCTGCCGTGTCCGTTCCGCACCCCGTCAACACCGCGAGGGGAACGCACACCAGAGGCAGGAATCGACCGAATCGCATGCTCGACGAGGCTACGGAGGGTCGGTGTCCACCCGGGTCCCTCGCAGTGAACTCCCGGTACCCTGCAGGTAGACGGAGATCGGTATTCGCAGCGTTGCAACATTTTTCGATGTGCGGCGGCCGAACACCACGTCGGCGATCAAGCCCTCGCAGAGCGAGACCAGGCCACCTCCATGAGCCGGCTCGTCGAACAACTCCCGCGCCCTGTCGAGCGAGAAGAACGATCTAGCCAGCACATCCCGAACATCCTGCGCAACAGCAGGATCGAGCATCAAAGCGTAGCGGGCCCGAAGCTCGATCATTCGATGAGTGAGCGCATCGTGGAGATAGCGCGCGACGACCGTGGCGACATCGCTCTCGTCGCCGGCTGTTTCCATGAACGACGCATGCGAACGCTCGACGAGGCGGGCGGCCACTGCAGCCAACAGATCGGACTTGGTGCGAAAGTAGTAGGACGTCGACCCTGCCGGGTAGTCGAGCGCCGAATCGATCGCCCGATGCGTCAGTGCCCGCAGGCCGTCGCGGGCGATGACTTCGAGCGCCGTATCTGCGATGGCGGTTCGGCGATCCATGAGCGTGACCCTACACACCCACTCTACAAAAGTAGAGGATCGCGGCGTACGGTTCGATCATGAGGCCGAGCGCACCGCGAGACACGTTCGAAGCCGACTTCACCCTCGACGACGCGCAAGCCGCAGCCGCCGACGCGCTCTCGACCCCCGGTGCCGTCGGCGTCTACCTGTGGGGTCCGGTCGGCCGCGGCAAGACCTGGCTGCTCGACGCCTACTTCGCCGGGGCCGAGACCACAGCGAAGAAGCGCGTCCACTTCCATAGCTTCTTTCGCGACCTGCACGCTGCGTACTTCCGTCACGGCTTCTCGATCGACGCTGCCATCGACGACGTCCTCTCGACGGGCGACACCGGAGTGCAGGCCGAACTGCTGTGCTTCGATGAGTTCCACGTCCACGACATCGACAACGCCCGGCTCATCACGCGCATGCTCGACGCCCTCTTCGCCCGCGAGGTCGCTCTGGTCGTCACCTCCAACTACGCCCCCGACGACCTGCTGCCCAATCCGCTGTACCACCCAACCTTCGTTCCGACGATCGAGAAGCTGAAGAGGAATCTCGAGGTGATCTGCGTCGACGGTCCCGTCGACTACCGCGCCGCCGGCACCAGTGGGTCGCGATTCGCGTCGGGAAGTTGGATCCTCGAGTCTGGCATCGACGGTCGGACGTTTGCCGATCTCTGCTGCGCCGCTCGCTCGACGGGCGATTACCTTCGACTGTTCGAGGAGACAGCCAGCTTGACCGTCACCGAGGTGCCCCCGCTGTCGACTGTCGACGAGTTCGCCGCGCAGCGGTTCGCGAATCTCGTGGACGTCGCCTACGACCGTGATGTGCGGGTCGACTTCCACGCCCTCGTCCCGCTGGATGAATTCGCCGTCGGATGTTCGGGTCTCGACACCGATCGATTGGTCAGCAGGCTCAGTGAGTTGGGCCCTACATCGACTCGAGCACCGTTCGATTTCCGCCGTTCGCCTTCGCCCGGTACATGAGGGAGTCCGCCGCGCGCGTGACATCGTTGACCACGTCGACCCCTGATGTCCACGCGTCGGAATCAGGAGTGATCACGACTGCGCCTGCGCTCACTGTCACCGGTATCGGATCCGAGCAATCCGTCAGAGTGCCACTCACCTCGAGTACCAGTTCACACAGTTGTTCTGCCTCGCCGACGAGGACGGCCACGAACTCCTCGCCCCCGGTTCTCGCCACCACGCCCGACTTCCCGAGGTGACCGTGGAGACGGTCGGCAACGAGCACGATGACGGCATCACCCTGGTCGTGACCGTAGCGATCGTTGACGCTCTTGAACCGATCGATGTCGACCAGAACGAGAACGAATGCCAACCGCTCGCCGCGAGCGACCGACCACAGATCCTCGATGGCGTTCTGCAGTCCGCGTCTGTTCTTCATCCGTGTCAGCGGATCGATCTCGGATTGCCGTGCATCCTCGCACACCAGCGACCAGGCGATCTGGGCGAAGATCGGGACACCCGACGTCGCACCTCCGGCGACGAGGACTGCGGCGATCGCATCCCACGGACCCCACAATCCCTGTACGTACGCGGCCGCCCCGATGTAGACGATCACCAGATTGGCGAACACGAGGTGCGCTACGAGCAGCCTCGGTCCGAGAAAGAAGGTGCACATCGACCCCGTCAGCGCGAAGAGGAACGTGCCGATCAGCGCCGACGTGGGTACATCGAGAAGAATCACCGACGCCAGACCGACATCGCCGAATACCAGGAAAGTCACCACCTGCCACTTGCGGTCCGGCAGCGGCCCGAACAGCAGATACACGATGGCGGCGCACTGCAGAACCAGGATGAAGATCACGTAGGCAACCGGACCCGATCCGGTCGGCCCGTTCGGTGAGGCCAGCATCAGCATCGACACGGCGGCGTACAGCGCCACACAGCTCGCGAACACGACTCGGATCAATCGGTGCAGCGGACGAGTCGACTTGTGCACGAAAATCCAGTCGAAATCGTGCGGAGCAGCGAACCAATGGCGGATGACCTGAGCCGCACTGGGTTGCGGACCGAGCGGTGGAACGGTGATGCTCGAGATCGATCTCGGCGACGAGACGGTGGTCGACCGTTTGCGGTGGCGACTACGTGTCTCGCCGTGTACCCGCCCCGAACGTGGTCGTAGGGACGCATTCGTTCGCTCGCCGTGGCGCGATGCGGGCAATCGAGAGTCTTCGTGCATGTGGCTCCCCTTGTGAAACGAACTGCCCAGGTGCGAAAGCGTACCGATCATCGTTTCGGCTCGCCCGAAATCTCCTGATCCGGTCTCGCCCAGCCTGCGTAGCGCTCGACGGTCGCTTGCCCAACCGGTGTGGACACCTGTGCTCCACACACAAAGGGAGACACCCACTACTGACGGCGGTCGGGGGCGACAGCAGTAGCGGGTGTCTCATTGGACATTCGCAGCACCTCGCAAGGCGGATGGGTACCGGATGAGAAATTCTTTCGAAGTTTTTCGTCGACCCGAGGCATAGCCTGTGACCATGCCTTTCACAGCAGCGAATCACTACGACTTCACCGGCGACGACATCACCGGGACCCTCGATGCCCATCGATCCGCAGGCGTCTGGGCGGCGCAACTCGTTCTGAGCGGACAGACGCTCGAGTCCACCGATGTCACTCGATCCGACCTGGGTTTCGAGGTTCGCACCGTCGTCGAAAATCTGTCGGACGGCAACCGGACCCACCTGCTGGTCGTACTGCCACGCGTCACCATCGACTCCGACGACGGCCAACCGGCCACCTTCACCTCGTATGCGGTGCTGTACACGGTCCACGGTGGATCGACCGAGGTGCACGGTGCGGCCGAGTCCTACGACGTGCGGCTGCTCAGCGGAACCGCGTTGCACGTATGACCATCGAGATTCTCACCCCACGCGAGGTTCCCCTCGGCGGTCCTCGCGCCTTGAAGGTCCGGCGCACGCTCCCCCAGCGACAGCGTTCATTGATCGGCGCGTGGTGCTTCGCCGACCACTACGGCCCCGACACGTCGTCGATGGACGTGCCGCCGCATCCGCACACCGGACTCCAGACCGTCAGCTGGCTGTTCTCCGGCGAGATCGAGCATCGCGACAGCGTCGGATCGCATGCCATGGTGCGTCCTGGAGAGCTCAATCTGATGACGGCCGGCTACGGCATCAGTCACTCCGAAACCTCCACCCCGGAGACCGAAATTCTGCACGGCATGCAACTGTGGGTGGCACTTCCGGCTCGCTCTCGTTTCACCGAGCCGGCTTTCGAGCACTACGTGCCGCGGACTCACACGAGCCAGGGGCTGACGGCTCGAGTGTTTCTCGGCTCACTGCTCGGCGAGACCTCGCCGGTGGCCACGTTCACCCCACTCCTCGGAGCCGAGATCGTGCTCGACGCCGGAGCCCGCGTCACCCTCGACGTCGACCCGACGTTCGAACACGGCGTCATCGTCGATCAGGGCACCGTGACGATGGACGAGACCGTCCTCGCCGCAGCCGAACTCGGTTATCGCGAACCGGGCGATTCGACGCTCGATCTGCACAATCCGACCCGAGAGCCGGTGCGGATGCTGCTGCTCGGTGGACCGCCGTTCGGGGAGCAGATCGTCATGTGGTGGAACTTCGTCGGCCGCAGCCACGAGGACGTCGTCGAGTACCGGGCCGCCTACGAGCGCGGCAGCGAGCAGTTCGGCACCGTCGAGGGCTATCCGGGATCTCGACTGCACGCACCTGCGCTACCCAACAGTCGGATGCAACCGCGCGGCTGAATTGTCCTGCTGTGCAGCACGAGCCGTGGGCAGTACGCGTTTGATGACGTCGGTGAGCGTGACGATGCCGAGGAACTGTCCGTCGGTCTCGACAACCGCGAGCTGAACGCTGCGGTTGCGCATCTGCCGTAGCAACTCGTACACCGGTGTCGATCCGTCGACCGAGTAGGCCTCCCGTGCGTAGTCGGCGGCGGGTTCCTCGGCGGCTGCCAGCAACGTGTCGCGCACGTGCACGACACCGGGCGTCGCGCCTGCGCTGTCGGTGAGCAGTACCCGCAGGTGACCGGACCGCAGCGCCGCGGCCTGCACGTCGGACACCGTGGCACCGTGCGGAACCGACGTCGCCTTGGAGTCGGGCACCGTGATCTTCTCGACGGTCAGCGTCTCGAGTTCGATCACCCGGGTGATCTGGGTTTGCAGTTCCGGTTCCAGTACGCCGACCTGCGACGAGTACTCGACGAGGTTGCGGATGGTCTCGGCGTCGCGGCCGCCGACCGCAGCGTTCTCGACCGGCTCCACTCCCGACCGTTGGACGAGCGTGTTGGCGATCTTGTTGACCCACACCAGGAACAGCCGGAAGGGGCGGATGAACGCCCGAGACGGCAACCCGATGATGGTGGCAGCGAGTTCGGGGTGTGCGATGGCCCAGGATTTCGGGGCCATCTCACCGATCACCAGATGCAGAAACGTCACGAGCAACAGCGACAGCGCGAACGCGGCGGTTCCGGCCAACCATCCCGGCACACCCCACGAGGTGAACACCGGGCCCAGCCAGGAATCGACGGCAGGCTTGGTGACGGCACCGAGAGCGAAGGTGCAGGCAGTGATGCCGAGCTGCGCGCCTGCCAGCATGATCGTCAACTCGTTCATTCCGCGCAGCGCGGCCCGAACCGATCGGCTCGTGCCTGCCTTCTCCTCCAGTCGATGCCTACGGGCACCGAGCAGCGCGAACTCGATGACGACGAAGAACGCACTCAGCGCGATGAGCAGTACCGTCACCGCGACGACGACCCACGCGTTCATCGCTCCGCGTCCTCGTCCGACTCCGACGACGCCTCGCTGCCGTCCGGCGAGTTCTCGTGCAGTCTGATTCTCAGCTCACTCGGCACGTGCCGGTCCACCTCGAGCACCTCGACTTCCAGGGACGGACGCGGCGGTTCGTCTTCCATCAGATCGGCTCCGAACACCGCGAGATCGATACGAACGGTGTCTCCGACCTCGGGCAGATTCCCGCCCTCCGCGATGAGCAGGCCTGCGAGCGTCTCGTAATCGCCTCGCGGCAACAGCATGTCGCGACCGATCGTGCGTTCGACCTCGTCGACGTGGACGTCGCCGTCCATGAGCCACACTCCGTCTTCCTGATCGTGCACGCCTGCGATGTCCTCGTCGTCGTGCTCGTCGGTGATCTCGCCGACCAATTCCTCGGCGAGATCCTCGATGGTGAGCACCCCGGCGAATCCGCCGTACTCGTCGATGACGCACGCCAGTTCGTTCTTGGTGCTGGACAACAACTCCAGGGCATCTTCGAGTGGCATGAGCTCCGGCACGATCAGCGGTGCCCGCATGATCTCGGTGACCGGCCGCGTGTCGTCGGGCGCAGCGGCCATCACCTCGGCCAGCTGCACCACACCGATCGGCTCCTCACGGTCGCCGATCACCGGATACCGGGTGTGCGCACGCACCATCCGCGCCCGCATCTCACCGATGGCAGTGGTGGGCGTGACCGCATCCACCCGAGTGCGAGGAATCATCGCGTGTGCGACATCGCGCTCGGGAAAGTCCAGGATGCGATCGAGCAGCAACGAGAGGTCCTCGGTCAGATCCCCGCTCGCGCGGGAGTCTTCGATGATGCTCTCCAGATCCTTCGCGGTGGCGCTGCTGTCCACGTCGTGCACCGGCTCGACTCGCAGCAGACGCAACATCGCGTTGGAGGATTTGTCGAAGAAGGTGATCAGCCAACCGAAGGCGGCCAGGTAGATGAGCGTCGAGCGGGCAAGGCGTCGGGACAGCGGATCGGGACTGGCGATGGCGAGATTCTTCGGATACAGCTCGCCGAAGATCATCTGCACGACGGTCGCGAGCACGAGAGCGCCAACCGTGCCGATGGAAATGCCCACCGCGATGGGCACTCCGGCACTGCTGAGCAGCTCGCCCAGCGATTCTCCGATGAACGGCTCGGCCACGTATCCGACCATCAGACCGGTGACAGTGATACCCAACTGCGCGCCCGACAGCATGAACGACGTGCGCTTGGTGACCTTCAGTGCCCGCTCGGCCGACGCGTCGCCCTTCTCGGCACCGGTACGCAATGTCGCCCGGTCGACGGACATGTAAGCGAACTCCTGGGCGACGAAGTACCCGTTGGCCGCGATGATCGCGGCGGTGAGCACGAAGCCGAGGAGCAAGGAAAGCAGCGCGGTGATCACCATGCGATCACGCGAGAACGAACGGCCGGAGCAGCGGCCACGGGTGGCCGAAAGAAGTCTATGGAGTGCACAGTGCGCTCGACGCCTCCGGTGTCAGAGAATCCGATTCGAGTGGAATGTCCAGATTCTACCGGCTGCCGTTGTCCAATTCTCACGTCCGGGCGGGATGCCCGATCAGAACAGCGTCGGGACCGCGTCGTCGGACGTGGGCCGTGTCACCGGTGCCTGAGAGGCAGGGGCAGCAGCCACCGGAGCCGGTGTTGTCGCTACCGGTGCCGGCGTACCGGCGGCGGCCACGGCGCGTGCGGCCTCACCGGCCAAGGCGTCGGCCGCTTCGTTGAAGTGATTGCCGACGTGTCCGCGGACCCACCGGAACCGGACCGGACCCTCACGTTCGGTGATGGCTCGCTCGATGCTCTGCACCAGCTCCAGGTTGCGCACCGGAGTACCGCCCGCTGTTTTCCAGCCCTTGCGCTTCCAGCCCGCGAGCCATTCCGACGCGCACTTGATCGCGTACTGCGAGTCGGATTCGATCAACAGCGGCTCGGGGCCCGGGTGCGCCAGAACCGCCTCCAGCAGGGCCCTGAGCTCGGCAACCTGGTTGGTGCCCGAGGGCTCACCGCCGGAGTTGCTCGGCCCCGTGTGGTTGACCCACGCCCACCCGATTGCTCCGCCGGGGTTACGCAGACACGAGCCGTCCGTACTCACGATGATCACGGTCTCAGACCCTACTTCGGGGCACCGACAAACTCCGGGTGACTCGCGCACGAACACCGAGGTACTTGGCACTCGACTGCGCGGCAGTGCGAATTCGATTCCGGCGCACTGCCAACCGGGTCAGGCGTAGTGGGACTCCCTGGCCTTCCTGCCGTCGAGGGTGAGCAGCACGAACGCCACCGCCGCGAGCGCTGCGACGAGCGCGGAGAACACCAGTCCCGCAGTCACCAATCCCCATTCGTTCGCCGCAGCCCCGGCCCCGATGACCGGCAACGAGATGGCGACGTACAGCACCACGAAGAACGTCGAGGTCACTTCTGCTCGACGTTCCGGCGGAAGCCCAGCGGCGATGGCCGCCATACCGTTGCTGAACGTCACGCCCTGCCCGACGCCGCACAGCAGCGCCGCGATCACCAGGACCGGCAGCGACGTCAGGAGCAGCGACAGCGCCAGGACCACCAGCCCGATCGTCAGAACGAAGCAACCCCAGCGCTGCGCCGACGTCGGATCGGCCCGGCCCAGCAGGATCTGCGCGGTCGCGGATGCCGCGAAGACCGCGAACACCACGACACCGGTGACGGCATGGTTGTCGATCTGCAGCACCCCCGCGATGAATCCCGGTGATACCGCGGTGAACAGGCCGAGCACTGCGAAACCGGCGAAACCACCGATCGACGCGCGCAGAAAAGTGCCACGAACGTCCGCCGGTACGGACAGTCGTTGCATCTGCGGGCGCGCCCCCGCTGCGACCCGAACGGTTTCGGGAGCGAGAAACACCGCCAGAGCGGCCACCGCGAGCAGGCCGATGTCGACGAAGAAGGTCAGGCGTAGCGGTTGCGGAAGGTATTCGGCCAGCAACCCGGCCACCAGCGGACCCAGGCCGAGGCCGCCGATATTGGCCGCCGTGGCGATCGCCGGGGCACGGTCCCGCCACTTGTCCGGCACCAGTTCGATCAGGGTCACCGTCGCGGTTCCGACGAAAATTCCAGCCGACAATCCGGACAGCACCCGCCCGATCACCAGCGCCGTGAGCGAGCCCGCAGTCACGAACACCACGGCACTGATCAGACCGAACCCGATGCCCGCCAACAGCATCGGACGACGACCGAGCGAATCCGACCACCGCCCGAAAGCCAGCAGGGCGGCGAGTACACCGACCGCGTACGCCGCGAACACCAGCGTGACGACGAATACGGAGAACCCGAACTCGACCTCGTACAACGCGTAGAGCGGCGTCGGCATGGTCGTACCCATCATCGCCACGACGAACGCGTACGCGACTCCGACGAACGATGCGGCACTCGATCGAGCCACGAAAATCCTCCTGACGCTGTAGACCTGGCCAGAGGCGGCGAGAGACTCCGTGCGGCACTCCTGCGCTCCGCGAGGCACTATGTATCTTGCCGTCGACGTTGCAACAGTGTCGACCGACGCCCTGACGGGGACCCACTCGGTCCGCATGGCCACGACCGTTCGGAGGTGACGAACCGATGCCCGACGACGCCGGTACCGACGGGATCGCGCGCCTGGTCACGTCCGAGCAGCGCATCGACGTCCGGATGTCGGTGTCGCCGTTGCGCCGTGGCGGCGGTGATCCCACCTACGAGTCGACGCCGGACGGCGGGATCTGGCGCACGTCGAGGATGAGTTCGGGCCCGGTGACCTACCGCCTGACACAGGTGTCGCCGACGAGCGCGCAGGTTCGAGCCTGGGGCCCCGGCGCACCCGAACTGTTGGACGCGGCACCCGCTCTGCTGGGGTTGGACGACGACGCCGGCACCTTCGCACCGGAGCATCCGATTCTCCGGGAAGCCCATCGGCAGCTACCGCACCTGCGACTGGGTCGAACCGGACTGGTACTCGAGGCCCTGATTCCGGCGATCATCGAACAACGCGTACACGGAATTTCGGCATTCGGATCGTGGCGGTACCTGGTGAGCAAGTTCGGCGACAAGGCACCGGGTCCGACGCCCAAGCCGATGTTCGTCTTCCCCACACCCGACGTGTGGCGCCGCATTCCGTCGTGGGACTACCACCGAGCCAACGTCGACCCGGCCCGATCCAAGACCATCGTCCGCGCTGCCTGCGCGGCCGGACGCCTGGAGGAGGCGTCGGGAATGACACCGGAGGACGCTGCGCGCAGGCTGCGAGCCATCCCGGGCGTCGGTGTCTGGACGGCGGCCGAGACCGCGCAACGCGCCCTCGGGGATCCCGACGCATTGTCGGTGGGCGACTACCACCTGGCGTCGGTGGTGGGCTGGTCACTGCTGGGTAGACCGATCGACGACGCGGAGATGGTCGAGTATCTGCAGCCCCTGGCCCCGCATCGGCATCGCGCGATTCGGCTGCTGTACCTGAGCGGCAAGGCCACCAAGCCCAAATTCGGTCCGCGAACCGCTCTGGTGGACCACACGTGGCATTGAGCCCCGAACTGCTCGTACAGTCGAGTTGTACGCCAACGTAAGGGGTTTGTCCGTGGTTGCCATCGGCCGTTCCGATCTCGACATCTTTCCGCTCGCCCTCGGCGGGAACACCTTCGGCTGGACCAGCGACGAGGCTGCGTCCTTCGAGATTCTCGATGCGTTCACCGCGGGCGGAGGCAACTTCGTCGACACCGCGGATTCGTACTCGGCATTCGCCGACGGCAACTCCGGCGGCGAATCCGAAACCATCATCGGCAACTGGACCAGAGCCCGCGGAAACCGGGACGACGTCGTCATCGCCACCAAGGTCAGCCAGCATCCCGAGTTCCGCGGACTGGCCGCGGACAACATCCGGGCTGCCGCCGACGCGTCGCTGAGCCGGCTGCAGACCGACCACATCGACGTCTACTACGCGCACTACGACGACGAGAAGACCCCACTCGTGGAGTCCCTCGCCGCGTTCGACGGGTTGGTCGAAGCAGGCAAGGTCCGGCACGTCGCAATCTCGAACTACTCGCCTGCACGCGTTCGCGAGTGGCTGGAACTGACGAAGGAGAACGGTTTCGCTCCGCCGATCGCACTGCAGCCGCACTACAACCTCGTGGCCCGTCGCGATTACGAGGGCGAGCTGCAGAACCTGGCCGTCGAGAACGACCTCGGTGTGTTCCCGTACTTCTCCCTCGCCGCCGGGTTCCTGACGGGCAAGTACCGCACCCGCGAGGACTTGGCCGGCAAGCAGCGAGAACGACTGACCACCGGATACTTCTCCGATGCCGGTCTGGACGTGGTGCAGGGTCTGCGCGAGATCGCCGAATCCCGTGCGGCAGAGATCTCGAGCGTCGCGCTGGCCTGGCTGCTGGCCCGACCGGGAGTCACCGCCCCGATCGCGAGTGCGAGCAAGATATCTCAGCTACCGGCCCTGCTCGATGCGCCGGCGTTGGCTCTGACCAGCCAGGAAGTCGAGAAGCTGACGGTACTGTCCGATGCCGTGGCCTAGAACACGAAAGTTGTAGTCAGCAACGGGAACAGAACGAGTACCCCGGTTGCTGAACCTCGGGTGGCCCTAGCACCGAACACGTCAGCAACCGAGACAGCCGTAGCCGAAGCACAGGCAACGAAGACGTCCCCCGAGCCGACCTCCAAGGAACGCCTGCGGGTGATCCTGGTGCTCGGCGCGCTCATCGCGCTCGGCCCCTTGACCATCGACATGTATCTGCCGGCTCTTCCGGCGATCGCCGACGACCTGAACACGTCCTCGTCCGCCGTGCAGCTCACCCTCGCAGGCACCCTGGTCGGCCTTGCCCTCGGTCAGCTGATCATCGGGCCGCTGTCGGACATCGTCGGCCGACGGCTGCCACTCATCGTCGGCACCGGAGTGCACATCCTGGCCTCCGTGGCATGCATCGTGGCTCCCAACATCGCTGTTCTCGGTGGCCTTCGCGTCGTACAGGGTCTGGGTGCTGCGGCCGCAGCCGTGGTCGCGATGGCCATCGTGCGCGACCTGTTCAGCGGCCGCGCCGCCGCGACCGTCCTGTCCCGCCTGATGCTGGTCATGGGCGTCGCTCCCGTGCTGGCTCCGTCGCTGGGCGGTGGCGTGCTGCTGGTCGGATCGTGGCGTCTCGTGTTCGCGGCGCTGGCGATCATGGGTGTCGCTCTGATGACTCTTGCCATCGTGTCGCTCCGCGAAACGCTGCCGCCCGAGCGTCGCCGCGCCAGCGGCGTCATGCCGGTACTGCGTACCTACCGTTCACTGCTGCGGGACGCCCAGTTCGTCGTTCTCGTCCTCGTCGCCGCACTGGCGATGGCCTCGCTGTTCGCGTACATCGCCGGGTCGTCGTTCGTCCTGCAGGAGGAGTTCGGCCTCGACGAGCAGCAGTTCGCGATCGTCTTCGCCGCCGGTGCCATCTCGCTCATCGGGGCTTCGCAGCTCAACGTCCTTCTGCTCGGACGCTTCGCACCGGTGCAGATCGTGCTGACGGCGCTGTCCTTCGCCGTGTTCGCGGGTGCTGTCATGACGGTCCTGGCGATCACCGGGGTCGGCGGCATGGCCGGATTCGTCGTCCCTCTGTGGTTCGTGCTCGGGGCCGTCGGATTCGTGATGCCCAACGCGCCCGCGCTCGCACTGTCCAGGCACGGTGAGGCAGCAGGCGGTGCCGCTGCCCTCCTCGGAGCAGCTCAGTTCGGACTCGGTGCCATCGTCGCGCCGATCGTCGGCGTGCTCGGAAACGACGCGATCGCTGTGGCCACCACGATGGTCGTGACCTCTGCTGCAGCGCTGATCGCGCTGGGTGTCATCACCGCGCGCTCGTCTTCCCACCGATGAGCACGGTGGTGCGGGCCACCACACACTAGGGTTTCCGCCATGGCCGAACGCGAACGTGATGCGCACGGTAAACCCCTCAATGCCAGGCCTCGTGACGGTCTTGGGCGTCCCATGGCTCGCGGTGGAAACGGAACCCCACGGGTGCCGGACGACCTTCGGCTTCCGCCCACCGCCGCTCTCGTCGAAGCGCAGAGATTCCTGGACGCGAACATGCCGTTCCATGCGCACGAGGTACTGGAAGGCACCTGGAGGAGCTGCCCGTCCGACGAGCGTCCGCTGTGGCAGGGCCTCGCCCAACTCGCCGTCGGGTTGACCCATCTGATGCGCGGGAATCGCGTCGGCGCCGCCTCGCTGCTTCGGCAGGGACACGACCGGCTCGTCGGCTTCGAGTGCAACCCACCGCACCACCTCGACGTCACCGGGCTGCTGACCTGGTCGGAGGGCCTGCTCGGCGAGCTCGAGACCGGAAGGTTGCCGGTCGCTCCCGGCATTCCGGCGCTGCGCGCCACCGGCTGAACCGATCCCGACAGGGGGCGTCCTGGCGTCCGATCACGGCTTGAGCTAGCCTGGCGAGGGTTAGGTAAGGCTAGGACAATCTGCACCGAAAGTGGGGTTCGTCGCCGTGACCGTGTTCGCACCGCTCAGACTCGTGCACCGCGAGACGATCAGTCCGGCTCAGCTCGGACGCACTCTCTGCACCGAGGTAGCCGAACAGGTTCCGTACTGGGTGGCCGTCCTGACTCCGGCGGAGCGGCCGTTGCTCACCGAACACACCGCAGTCCTCGAACAGACGTCGATGACGTTCACTCTGCCCGACGGCCGACACCACCGCCGCATTCTGCTGCTCGCCGCTCTGGGCTCGGCCGTGTCCACGTGGCAGAGAAACAACCGTCGCGGCTCCTCGGCCGGCGTGCTGGTGGACCTCGACCTCGAGAGCACCGGCGCACTTCACCCGGTCCGGCTTCCCACGCTTCCCGTCGACGCGCTCGCCGTCCCTTCGCACCGTGAGCACCTCGTCGACGAGGTCGCGAGGCGACTCGACTCGGTGCCGAACGGCGGCTGCGACTACGCGCTGGCCCGCAACTATCCCGCGCTGGCCTCGCGCGCAGGAGCACAGATCATCGTGCACGAGGATGCACTGGCAGAGCCCAGTCGCGATCACGCCATCGACATCGGGATCACCGTGACGGGTGCGGGTACCGCACTCGCGCGCATCGCCTGGGCTGCGAATCTGCCGGGCATCGACGAACTGATCCGGCTGTGGGCGTCGGCCGTGAACGACCTCGCTCTCACCACTACAGGCTCTTCAGCAGCCTGACGTCGTCTTCGATCCCCTCGGGCGGAGTCTCCAGGATCACCGGCGCGTCGGCCGCAAGTGCGACGGCGGTCAGAATCTCGGCGTCGACCGTCCCGGTGCCGAGATTGGCGTGCCGGTCCCTGGCCGAGTCGAACTCGTCGCGTGAGTTGTTCAGGTGCACCAGATCGATTCGTCCGGTGATGGCCTTGATCCGGTCGACCACGTCGACCAGATCCTCGCCCCCGGCCCACGCATGACAGGTGTCCAGGCAGAAGCCGGCACCGAATTCACCGATCGCGTCCCACAACCGGGCGATGTCGTCGA
This sequence comes from Rhodococcus sp. NPDC079359, assembly GCF_040702585.1. Classification (NCBI taxonomy): domain Bacteria; kingdom Bacillati; phylum Actinomycetota; class Actinomycetes; order Mycobacteriales; family Nocardiaceae; genus Rhodococcus; species Rhodococcus sp. NPDC079359. The sequence goes on along the minus strand of NZ_JBFBLH010000007.1, from coordinate 236,754 downwards.
AGTGGCGTGCCATCGCGGAGTCTCCGCCTGCGGTGTTCTCGACGAAGATCGGCACGGCGAAGCCGCCCTGCTCCGCTTGGCGCTCGAACAGCTTGCGCCAGTTGTCGATTCCCTTGGCAGTGTCCTCACCCTCACGGACGTGGCCGCCGTGGACGACCAAACCGATGGCCCCGATCTCGGCCGCAGCAGCAGCCTGCTCGACGACGGCCTTGCGCGACGGAATGCGGATCCGATTGTTCAAGCTCGCCACATTGAGGACGTAGGACGAGTGCACCACCACGTCGACATCGCCGGCCAGCAACGCCTCGCCCTGAGGATGTGGGGAGAGCTTGTTCCACTTCTGCGGATCGGTGAGGAACATCTGGACGAGGTCGACGCCGAGAGCCTCGGCCGTTCCGAGAGGGTCGCTGCTGTCGCGGACGTGGGCTCCGATGCGCATGACGCCCATCATAGAGGTGGTGTTCAGGGTCTCCCCTGATAGCGACCGGCGCAGAACGCTGGAACACTGGCACCCATGAGCGACATTGCCGCACGTGCGGTCGACGTATCGAAGGTCTACGGATCAGGGGACACCCAGGTCCACGCACTGTCCGGGGTGAGCGTCGAATTCGCTCGCGGAGAATTCACCGCCATCATGGGCCCCTCGGGTTCGGGCAAGTCCACGCTCATGCACTGCCTGGCCGGCTTGGACAACGCATCCTCGGGAACGGTGACCATCGGCGACACCGAGTTGACGGCGCTCTCCGACAAGGAGATGACCGGATTGCGAAGGGACCGAATCGGATTCGTGTTCCAGGCCTTCAACCTGGTGCCGACCCTCACCGCGCTGGAGAACATCACCCTGCCCCTCGACATCGCCGGCCGCACGCCGGACAAAGAATGGCTCGACACCGTGGTCGACCGACTCGGCCTGCGCGACCGCCTCGATCACCGCCCCAGCGAACTCTCGGGCGGACAGCAGCAGCGAGTGGCGTGCGCCCGTGCACTGGCAGGCCGACCCGACATCGTGTTCGGCGACGAGCCCACCGGTAACCTGGACTCCCGCTCGTCCGGCGAGGTGCTGTCGATTCTGCGCACTGCCGCAGACGAATTCGATCAGACCGTCGTCATCGTCACGCACGATCCACGCGCGGCCAGTTACGCCGACCGCGTCGTGTTCCTCGCCGACGGCGCAGTCATCGATCAGCTGAACTCGCCCACGGCCGACGCCGTACTCGAGCGGATGAAGAAACTCGAGACGGTCCGATAATGGCGCACTCCATCGCCAAGAAATCTGTCTCCAACAAACCATCTCGACAAAAGTCGTCGGGCAATCCCATGCGCAAGGTGTCACTGAGAAACCTTGCCGCACACAAGGTTCGACTGGCACTGACCGTGCTGTCCGTCGTGCTCGGCACGGCATTCGTCGCGGGCTCGTTCGTGTTCACCGACACCCTTCAGCGCACCTTCTCCTCTCTGTTCGCCGATACCGCGCAGGGCGCGGATGTTCGAGTGAGCCCCGAGGACGCACGCTCGTCCGGCGTGCCGAACGAGGACATCGCGGCGATCTCGGCGTTGCCGAACGTGCGCGCCGTATCGCCGTACGTCGGCGGACAGTTGGTACTGCTGGGGTCCGACGGTGCCGCCGTACAGTCCGGTGGCGCACCGACCATCGGCGAGTCGTATCTCCCCGACGACCAACGACTCGGTGATCCGACCACCTTCGTCGACGGTTCGGCTCCCACCGCTCCCGGTCAGGTCGCGATCAACGCCGGTGGTGCCGAGCGCGCCGGACTGAAGGTGGGCGACGCCACCCAGGTCCTCGTGCCGTCCAAGGGCATCACCGACATCACGATCACCGGAATCTATTCGACAGCAACAGAATCCGGTGGATACATCGGGATCCAGTTCGTGCAGAGCCAGGCGAACGAGCTGTTCACCGACGGTGCCCACGTGCAGTACATCGACGTCGCAGGCAACGATCTCTCCGCGCAAGGGCTGACTCAGGGCGATCTTCGCGACGAGATCGCCGCGGCGTTCCCCGACCTGAAGGTCCAGACCGCCGCGGACGTACAGGCCGAGACTCAGGCCGAGGTCGAGTCGGCACTGTCGTTCATCAACTACTTCCTGCTGGCCTTCGGTGGGATCGCCCTGCTGGTCGGCACCTTCATCATCTACAACACGTTCTCGATGATCGTCGCTCAGCGCGTCCGCGAATTGGCACTGCTGCGCGCCGTCGGAGCCAGCCGCGGGCAGGTCAGCCGATCGGTCGTTCTCGAAGCTCTCGTTGTCGGCGTCATCGGCAGCATCCTCGGCTTCGTCGGCGGGGTAGGGCTGGCCTACGGGCTACGGGCACTGCTCAACGCCTTCGATCTGGGTCTGCCGTCGGGACCGTTGGCACTCGAGCCGCGCACCGTCGTCGTCGCGTTCGCCGTCGGCATCGTCGTCACCGTGCTGAGCGCGTACGCGCCGGCCCGGCGGGCAGCCAAGATTCCACCGGTCGCCGCGATGCGCGAGGAGTTCGCCTCCGCGGGCGACACCCTGCGTACCCGAACGTTCGTGGGCGTCGGCCTCGGAATCGCGGGCGCTGCCGCACTGATCATCGGCGCGCAGTCGACCGGCGGGGCGGCCGCTGCCACGGTCGGCGCGGGAGCCGTCGCGCTGATCGTCGCCACCGCACTGGCCGCGCCGTCGCTGTCACGGCCGGTCGTCGGCGCACTCGGGGCCGTCATCACCCGTCCGTTCGGAGCGATCGGGCGACTGGCCAGGACCAATTCGGTACGCAACCCAAGACGCACCGCGGCCACCGCCTTCGCCCTGATGCTCGGACTCATGCTCGTCACCGTTATCGGCGTGCTCGGATCCACCGCCAAGGCCAGCGTCGACTCACTCGTCGACACCGGGGTCGAGGCGGACTACATCCTCTCCGGCCCGCAGTCGATCGGCGTTCCGACCGGTGCCACCACGGCCGCGCAGCAGGTGACCGGCGTGGACCGTACTGCGGTGCTGCACCCGGTGTTCGTGACGATCGCAGGCCAGGAGGAGTTCGGCGCCGCGATCGACGGCTCCCCCGAGGGACTGCTCGAGCTGTCGATGGTCCAGGGCACGGCAGATCTGAACAGCAACGGGTTCTCGGTGTCGGAAACCGAAGCGGCGAGCCGCGGCTGGACCGTCGGAACCGAGGTCACCTTCGACACCGTCGACGGTGCGTCCGTCCCGGTGACGGTCACCGGGGTCTTCACCGACAATCCGCTGATCGGGAACTGGATAGTCTCGGGCGACATCTACCAGGAGGTGACGCCGTCGATCACCCGCTCGGACCTTCTGGTTCTCGTCAAGGCCGTACCCGGCACCGACCTCGACACACTGCGCACCGACCTCGAAGCCGCGACCAAACCGTTCGTCGTCGTCCAGGTTCAAGACGTGGAGGAGTTCAAGGGTAGCCAGGGACAGCAGATCGACACGCTGCTCGCGGTGTTGTACGGCTTGCTGGCATTGGCCGTCGTCATCGCTGTGCTCGGCATCGTCAACACGCTGGCCTTGTCGGTGGTGGAGAGGCGTCGGGAGATCGGCATGCTGCGCGCGATAGGCATGCAGCGGCCGCAGGTCCGTCGCATCATCTATCTCGAGTCGCTGCTCATCGCGCTGTTCGGCGCGATCGTGGGCGTGGTCCTCGGAATCGCGTTCGGGTGGGGATTCGTGCAGACCCTGCGCGACGAGGGCCTGGGCACCATGACCGTGCCGTGGGGCCAGGTGGTGGCGATGCTGCTCGGATCGGCCGTAGTCGGTGTTCTGGCGGCACTGTGGCCTGCCGTGCGAGCCGCGCGTACGAAGCCGTTGGAGGCCATCGCGGACCTGTAGGGCCAAGTCCGAAACAGACCGGGCATTCCGCAACGTCACCCGATTGTTGTGGAATGTCCGGTTTTCCGCTTGCACAGAAAGGTCCCGCACGTCTACCTTTGAGTCGGTAAAACAGTCTTCGAGCCGGTTTGTAGGTTTCAAACCGACTCCGACATCACGGGTCGGGCTCGTGCAAGGAGAATCATGTCGATTCAGGACATCGATGCGCCGACCCGTCTTTCACTGGCCCCACTGTGCCGGCCGGAACGCCGCGACACCCTGATGGCCCGCTACCGCGAGGTGGCTCACGCACTGCCCGACGCCGTCGCACTCGATGTCGACGGCTCTTCCCTGACCTTCGACGAGCTCCTCCATCGCGCCTACTCTCTGGCTCGCAAGATCGCCACGCTCTTTCCCGCCGATTCTCGGCCGCTCGCCGTGGACACCGACGCGACGACAGACTCGATCGTGCTGATGCTGGCCGTCGTCGCCGCCGGTCATCCCCTGGTGCCGCTCGACCCCATGCTTCCCGCCGAGCGCCGCGCCACGATCATCGACCAAGCAGGTGCGACGGCGATCGACTCCACCACCGTCGCCGCCGCCATGGACTCGTGTGTGCCGCTGCCGACGCTGTCGGGCGACCACACCGCGGTGATCAACTACACCTCGGGATCCACCGGCACCGCCAAGGGCGTGATCCTCAGTCACCGCATGTGCCTGACCAAGGCATACGAAGTCGCCAGCGCCTTGGCGTTGGGCCCACACGACCGCGTGGGAAACTCGCTTCCGGTCAGCTTCGGTGCCGGCTTGAACACGTTGTTCGCGGGGTTGCTCAGCGGTGCCGCCGTGCACTGCCGCGACCCGAGGGCAGGTGTGCCCAGCAGCACCGTCGAGTGGACAGCCGCGCATTCCCTGACCACGCTGCACTGCTCGTCGTCGCTGCTGCGCGCAGTCGCCGCGGCCGATCACGGACCCACCGGGCGGGCCGTACCCACGCTGCGGTTGGTCATCACATACGGGGAATCCCTGCACGCCGACGATGCCGACGGTTTTCGGCGGCGATTCGACACCCGCGCCACGGTGGTCAACTGGTACGCGACCACCGAGGCCGGTGCCGTCGCCTACAGCGAATACCCGATCGAACGAGCGCTGCCGTCGGGCTTTCTCCCTGCGGGCAGACCCATCGCAGGCAAGCTGGTCGAAGTCGTGACCTCCGACGGTTCGTCGTGTGCACCGGACGTGATCGGCGAGATACGGGTGACGTCGAGCTGCTTGGCCGACGGCTACCTCGGCGGTGCCGGTCGGGATTCCCAGCGATTCGCCGCGCTCGGCGACGGTCTGTTCCGGTACCGCACCGGCGATCTGGGACGACTCGACGAACACGGGACGCTGCACCTGGCCGGCCGCATCGACGACGCCGTCAAGGTGCGCGGATACCTGGTGGAGCCGGCCGAGGTCGAGGCAGCACTGCGCGCCATGCCGGAGATCGGCGACGCAGCGGTGATCGGCAGGACCTCCGGCACCGACACCGACCTGGTTGCCTACGTGTGCTCGGCGCGTTCCGGTCGTCGACCCTCCGTGGGCGAGATCAGAGCGTCGCTGCGCCGGACGCTGCCGGAGTGGATGGTGCCCACCCACATCGTCGCGCTCGACGCGATGCCGCGCAACGAACGCGGCAAGCTCGACCGCGGCGCGCTGCCCGAGCCAGCCGATCGACGCGTCGAGCGCACCGCAGTCGGCCCGACCGAGTACATCGTGGCCGAGGCCGCGCGCACCGCGATCGGGCTGGACACCATCGGACGGGACGAGGATTTCCTGGCGCTGGGCGGAAACTCACTGACCACCACGGCCATGCTGGCCCAACTCCGCGAGAACCTGAAGATCGATCTGACACCGGAGGACGTGTTCGCGGCGACCACTGTTCGAGAATTGGCCGTGACAGTCGACGCCCGCCTCGAAGACGCGGCAACTGCGCGACGACGCACGGCCGGCGAACACGATGTGCTCGTGCCGCTGCGCACAGAGGGAAGCAAGGCCCCGATCTTCCTGATCGGCGGTGCAGGCGTCGGTGCGATGGCATTTCTGAATCTCGTCAAGCACATCGACGCCGACCGGCCGGTGTACGCCCTGCAGGCGCACGGCCGCGGCAAGCGCGGACGACCGGACCGGACCATCCGGCGAACTGCGAAACGCTACGTCGACGCCGTTCGCACAGTCCAGCCGGACGGCCCGTTCCACCTGGTCGGCCACTCGCTCGGCGGCTGGATAGCCATCGCGATGGCGGAGGAGATCCGAGACTCCGGCCTGGGGTCTCCCCACCTGCTGCTCCTCGACACGCGGCTGTTTCGGCACCTGCTGGACAGGTTGCCCGGCGGTACCGAGGTTCCGGCTGCCCCGCCGGCTCAGACGCGTGAAGAGGCGGGCTTCCACCTCGGCCGGATCGGCACCGCGGCCCTCTGGTTGCGTATGCAGTGCGCCGGATTGCTGCGGTACCCGACGACGATGGAGTGGTTGGTCTTCGCAAGTATCGGGTACGTGGCGTTGAACAAGCATGTGCCGACACCGTGGTCGGGTTCGATGACCGTGGTTCGCACAGCGGAGAACGTGAAAGATCTCCGGTCGTGGCAGACGGTCGGCCGTGGTGAGCTGACCTTCGTCGACATCTCCGGAGATCACGTCGACATGTTGCGTGAACCGATGGCCGAGCACTTGGCCGAGACGATCGCGAACACCTTCGACGAAGCGGGCGTCGCGCGCTGATCGACGGTCTGTCGTTGTGTGGGCTCAGCTTGTACGTTTGTGCCAACGGCTCACCGAGCCACGCGCCGATCCGGGCATCACACGACGAGGAGGTCGACCATGAGTTCATCGTACGAATTGCAGTCGGTAGAACTACACAAGGACGTCCTGCGATACGTGGACATGGGCGACGGCCCACCCGTGATTCTGGTGCACGGCCTGCTCGGATCGCATCGGTCCTGGGGCCCGCAGCTCGAGCGTCTGTCGCAGAAGTATCGCGTCATCGCTCCGGACCTGTTCGGGCACGGAGACTCCGACAAGCCGTCCGGCGACTACTCGCTGAGTTCGCACGCGGCCACCATTCGCGACCTGATGGACCACCTGAACATCGACTCCGCACCGATGGTCGGTCATTCTCTCGGCGGCGGCATCGCCATGCAGCTGACGTATCTCTTTCCCGAGCGAGTCGATCGCCTCGCGCTGGTCAGCAGTGGCGGCCTCGGTCCGGAGGTGAGCCTGGTGCTCAAGGCAGCGACGCTGCCCGGCAGTGAGCTGGTGTTGCCACTGCTCGCATCGGACTGGTTCCGTAGGAATACCGAAAGCGCGCTGGCGCAATTGGGCAAATGGGGTCTGCCGGTCAAGCCCGGTCCCAGCATGGCCGAGACCTGGAGGTCGTTCCGTTCGGTCGCAGACCGCTCCACCCGTGGAGCGTTCCTGGCGTCGACGCGGGCCGTGGTGGGCCCGCGGGGGCAGACCGTGAGCGCGAAGCAACATTTCGAAAAGTTCGAGTCGATTCCGTCGCTGCTGGTCTGGGGCGGCAAGGACCGGATGATTCCCGCCAAGCACGCCGACAACATTCGACGTGAAGTTCCCAACAGTCGCGTCGAGATCTTTCCCGACGCCGGCCATTTTCCCCAGCTCGACGAGCCGGACTTCTTCTTCCGCTTGCTCGACGAGTTCCTCGGTGCCAACGAGTCCGACAAGAGCGCGCCTGCGGCCATCACCCCGGCGGCTGTTCCGTTGCAGCACCCGTGAGCGTGACCCCGATGTTCCCGCTCGGCAGCGTGCTGCTCCCCGGTGAACGCCTACCACTGCACATCTTCGAGCCGCGCTACCGAGCTCTGGTCCACGACTGCCTGAAGCAGGACGATCCGAGCTTCGGTGTGGTCCTCATCGCGCGTGGGCACGAGGCCGGTGGCGGCGACGTCCGGCACGATGTGGCCACGACGGCACACATCATCGGTCACGAGTCCATCGGCGACGGCCGGTATCTGCTCGAATGCGTCGGCGGCGAACGGATCAGGATCGACGCCTGGCTGCCGGACGATCCGTACCCACAGGCCGACGTTCGAGCGTGGCCGGACGAAGAGACCGATGCGGTGATCGCCGACACCGAGTTCGACGCCACTTGGGCGCGGGTCGAGGATCTCTACGAGCTGATCGGTCGACTCGAATCGTCGGAAGTCGTTTCCACGCCCGGTGTTCCGGATTTCCTGGGCCTGCCGATCTCGGCCGCCGAGAAGATCTGGTCGCTGGCGGCACTGATTCCGATGGGTCAGTCCGATCGACTCGACATCCTGTCTGCACCGAACGCCAGAGCGCGCAAGACCGCACTCGACGACGCCATCGAGAACGTCACGGCGGTCGTGCAGTTCAGACTGCAACCCTGATACCGACGAGACAAGTCAGGCCCGACATCATCGATGTCGGGCCTGACTTGTGTAGTAGCGGGGACAGGATTTGAACCTGCGACCTCTGGGTTATGAGCCCAGCGAGCTACCGAGCTGCTCCACCCCGCGTCGGGTGTTCACCACGCTACATGCCATCTCGGCAGTCTCCCAATCGCCAGGTCAGCCGCACGCTCTACCGTTCAGGTATGCCCAACGCGCCGTCTCCAGTCCTGACCTTTCCGCACGCCGCCGTCGCGCAGATCACGCTGAGCAACCCGCCGGTCAACGCGCTGACCCGTCCGGCGACGCGGCGACTGCGCGCCGTCCTTCTCGAGTTGGCCGACGACGCCGCGATTCGGGCGGTCGTTCTCACCGGCGACCGGGTGTTCAGCGCCGGCTCGGACATTTCCGAGATGCCCGAGATGCAGGACCGCGGTGACGTGCTCGCCCGCAAGAGCATTCTCGAGAACGCGACCCTCGAGATGCTCGACGATCTGCCGCTGCCGACGGTCGCGGCAATCCACGGATTCGCGTTGGGCGGCGGCCTCGAGTTGGCGCTGTGCTGCGACCTCGTCGTCGCCGACGCGGGGGCTCGACTCGGACTCCCGGAAATCGACCTCGGTGTGATCCCCAGCAGCGGCGGGTCGATGCGCGCGCTGCGGCGGGTGGGTCAGGCGCTTGCCGCCGAACTGGTGTTGCTCGGCGAGCCGATCTCGGCCGAGACTGCACTGGAGTGGGGTCTGATCAATCGGGTCGCTCCACGCGGGCAGTCGTTGTCGGTGGCACTGGGCTTGGCGCAGACGCTGGCGCACAAGTCCCGTTCTGCTGTTCGAGCGAACAAGCGTGCCCTCGCTCTCACGTTCGGCGAGTCCCCTGGCCTACCGGCGCAACGGGCATTGCCGGTGTTCGAGGAGGCGTTCGAGTCGGCGGACGGCAGGGAGGGCGTGCGCGCCTTTCTCGCCAAGGAGTCACCCGAGTTCGGATAGGCGACGCTTGACCAGAATCGTTGCGCCGGTGACGATCTCCCATCCGATGATGGTGTAGACCGAGATGCGCTCGAAGGTTCCGCCGCCGAGGATTCCGGTATCGGCGAGAAACAGGGTCAGCCCCACCAGACCGGCCACTCCGGCAGTCGCACTGCCCACGGTGTACCAGCGCGGCGCGCCGACGCGGCCGCCGTACCGACCTGCCGCCAGCAACACCAGATTGCCGCCGACGATAGCCATGCCTGCACCCACCGCATGGGGCGTCGAAGCCCCGTCCACCGAGGCGTGGGCGAGCCCGACGACGATGCTGCCGACACCGTGCACAACGGAGGTGCCGGCGACGATCCACCGCGCCCGGCCCTCGAAGAGCACGGACAGTCCAAGCCCCGCCAGGACGAAGAACGTGCCGTCGACGACGAAGCCGGTGTTCATCACCGCGTGCAGCGGCGAGATGTCGGGGATTCCGAGATCGCTGATGTTGTTGCGGGCGTAGCTGTACGGCCGGTCCGTCCAACCGAGTGCGGCGACGGCTTCGGCGGCCAGATAGGTCACTCCACCGACGAGGAAGGCCCCGGCGGCCAGGACGGTCGTTCTCTTCACAGCTGCACGTCCACTCCCGGAGCCCCGATGGGTCATTTCGCAGGCTCCACTCCCGGAGCCCCGATACACCTGGCGTGTACCGATTGGTACAGTACCGGCTCATGAGCGATCGCCACGACGTGGTGCCGATACTCGCAGGGGTGTTCCGCGACCACGGGTTCGACGGTTCCTCCCTCGCGGTCATCAGCAAACAGACCGGCCTGGGGAAAGGCAGTCTCTACCACTACTTTCCGCGTGGAAAGCAGGAGATGGCCGAGGCCGTCCTCGACGACGTGGAGCAGTGGTTCCACCACAACGTGTTCGAGCCGTTGCGACACGGCACCGATGCCGCGTCGACGACGCACGAGATGTTCGAGCAGACCGCGCGATACTTCCGGTCCAATCGTCTGGTGTGCCTGTTCGGCGCATTCACACTCGGTCTCGAACGTGCTGTGTTCTCGGGCCGCGTCGCAGCCCATTTCACCCACTGGATCGACGCGCTCACCCCGGTACTGAGCCGCCTGGGACACGGCGAATCGGCAGCCGAACTGGCCGAGGAGATCGTGGCCGGAATTCAGGGCGCACTGGTGCTCTCACGCGCCTCGGACGATGCGACGCGGTTCGATCGACTGTTGACGCGCCTGGAAGCCTCGGCGGCGCGCGTGCCGGTGGGGGTGCACGTATGAATCCCAAGCCCGCACCCCAGCTGAAGACGTTCGGAATACGAGAACTGCTGCGACTCATCGTCATCGGCACGGTATTGGCGTACTTCCAAGTCGTCGCGATCGGCCGCTGGGTGCGCGCGCCACGGCGCGGGTGGCCGCTGCACGCCTCGGAGGCCGTCGTCGACGCCTTCTTCGTTCTCGGCCCCACCTTCGTCAAGGTCGGGCAGCTGATGGGATCCTCGCCCGGGCTGTTTCCCAAGGTCCTCGCCGACACCTGCCTGCGCTGCCTCGACGAAGTGCCACCGTTTCCCGGGTCGCAGGCACGAGCGGTGATCGAGGCCGATCTGGGCCGCGGAATCGACGACCTGTTCTCCTCGTTCGACGACGTGCCGCTCTCGTCCGCCTCGGTCGCTCAGGTGCATCTGTGCGTGCGCCGTGACGACGGCCGCGAAGTGGTCATGAAGGTACAGCGGCGAGGCATCTATCACCGCATGAAGATCGACCTTCGTATCGCGTACCTCATCGCCCGCGGACTGGAGAAGTTCATTCCGTTCTTCGCCACGGCCAACGCGTCGGCGATCATCGTCGACCTGCACGCCGCCACCTTCGCCGAACTCGACAGCGCCGTGGAAGCGAAGCGTCAGGCCAGCTTTCGCGCGGCCATCGGCGCGTTCGGCGACAACGCCCACGTCACCGCGCCCGAGGTGTTCCTGGACTACTGCGGCGGCCGCGTCATCTGTATGGAACGCATGCACGGCTCCCCACTCGACCGCTACGAGCCAGGGGAGCAGTCCGAGCTCATCGTCCGCCGCGCCGCCAAGGTCTGGATGGAAGCCCTTGTGCTGCACGGTCTCTTCCACGGCGACGTGCATGCGGGCAACGTGTGGGTGCTCGACGACGGCAGGGTGGCATTCCTCGACTTCGGAGTCATGGGCGAGGTGGACGAGCAGTGGCGCGCACTGCTGCTCGATCTGTTTCACGCCACCGTGATCGACGGCGACTTCACCCGACTGGCCGGTACCGTCAAGCGGCTGGGAATCGTTGCGCCGCAGATGGGTTCGGACGCCGAGGTCGGGGCGATCCTGCAGTCGGTGTTCGCTCCGATGCTCTCGGCAACGCTCGCGCACTTCAGCCTGGCCGACTTCATTCGAGCGCTGGTGAACATGGGCAAGCAGTACAAGACGTCGAGCCCGGAGGAATTGATCCTGGTGGCCAAGCAACTCGGCTACTTCGAGAGATACGCCATCGAACTGGCCCCGAACTGGGCCCTGGGTACCGACCCGTTCGTGTTCAAGAACGTCTTTCCCGCCGAGATCGCGGCACTGGCCGAGGCGAGGGGTGTCGAGCTACCGGAATGAGCCGGCAGCTCGACACAGCATCACCGAGTGAAGTCGAGCACCACTTTGCCTGCCGCAGTGCGGTTCTCCAGCGAGGCAATGGCAGCAGCAGCATCGGAAGCCGGGAACACCGACGGCTCCGGCGCACCGAGCGATCCATCGGCGAGGAGCGGTTCGATCTCGGCCCACTGAGTGGCGAGGTAACCCGGGCGCGTCATCCACCAGGCACCCCAACCGACGCCGACGACGTCGACGTTGTTGAGCAGCAGTCGATTGACCTTGACCGTCGGGATCTCACCACCGGTGAAGCCCAGCACCAGGATTCGGCCCGAGGGTGCGAGCGAGCGAATGCTGTCGGTGAACCGGTCACCACCCACCGGATCGACGACGACGTCGACGCCACGGCCGCCGGTCAGCTCCTTCACCGCGTCCTTCCAGCCGTCGACGAGAACGACGTCGGTGGCTCCGGCGGATCGTGCGATGTCGGCCTTGGCCTCCGAGCTCACCACAGCAATCACCCGAGATGCCCCGAGTACCGGAGCCATTCGCAGCGCGGAGGTTCCGATGCCCCCTGCTGCGCCGTGCACCAGAACCGTCTCGCCCGGTGCCAACCGGCCACGTTCCCGGAGCGCGAAGTGCACCGTCAGATCGTTGAACAACAACCCAGCCCCTGCGGAGAGCGACACCGACTCCGGCAGCGCGAACACCGTGTCCGGGGATACGACGGCGACCTCGGCCATACCGTCGCTCAGTCCTGTCAAGGCCGCTACTCGATCACCTGCGGAGAAGCCGGACTCCGGCGGAGCCGACCGAACGATGCCGGCGATCTCGCTGCCGGGGACGAACGGCAACTCGGGCTTGTACTGGTAGAGCCCGCGAGTGAGCAACGCATCGGGAAAAGCGACCCCGGCGGCATGGACCTCGATGACCACCGACCCGTCGCGCGCAGCAGGCTCGTCGATGTCCACCACACTCACCGAGTCGGGTCCGTCGAGGCTGGAGATCTGTACCGCGCGCATGAGTTGTCCTCTCGGTCGGGATCGTTCCCTGCACGCCACCGTACAAAACTGCAGCAATCACCGTCGCTACCGGCATCCACTCCTGCCTGCTGGGTCGTTCCGCAGGCTCCACTCCTGGTGGTGTGCTCCAATCGAAGGATGAACACCACTCCCCTCACCGTCGTCCGTCCCGACGGGGATGCCCGCGGCGGCGTCATCGTCATCCAGGAAGCCTTCGGCGTCACCGATCACATCGTCGACGTCTGCAACCGCCTCGCCGCCGCCGGTTGGGTCGCGGTCGCACCGCACCTGTTCCACCGGCAGGAGGGTGTGACCGTGTTGTCGTACTCGGACATGGATTCGGCGATGGCGGCAATCGGGCGGCTGCAGGCGGACGAGGTGGACTCCGACGTGGACGCGGCGGCGAGTGCGCTCGCCGAGCTCGGATTCGAGCCCTCGTCCATCGCGATCGTCGGCTTCTGCATGGGCGGCACCGTCGCGTTCCACACCGCTGTTCGACGGCAACTCGGTGCGGCAGCGACGTTCTACGGCGGCGGAATCGCCAAGGGCCGCTTCGGTTACCCCGCAATGGCGTCGGTGGGCGACGCACTGCAGACGCCCTGGCACGGATTCTTCGGGGATCTGGACGAGGGCATCCCCGTTCAGGAAGTCGAGACGCTGCGCGAGATCACCGCGACGGCGCCGGTCGACACGGAGATCACCCGCTACGAGCACGGCAAGCACGGATTCCACTGCAACGACCGCCCCGCCGTGTTCGACGCCGACGCCGCCGCCGACGCCTGGGGCAAGACGCTCGAGTGGTTCGACGCCCATGTCGCGCGCTGAGCCGCCCCGCTCCGGCGCCGAACTCGCAGACGAGACCGAAGGCATCGTCGCATTCTGGACCGAACTGTCGCTGCCGGGACTGTTCGACGTCCACACGCACTTCATGCCGAAGAACGTGATGGACAAGGTGTGGAGTTACTTCGACAGCGCCGGGCCGCTGACCGGCAGCGTCTGGCCCATCTCCTACCGGTTCGCCGAAGAGCAACGGCTCGAGGTCATTCGGGGGTTCGGAGTCCGGCACTTCACGTCGATGATCTACCCGCACAAGCCGGCGATGGCAGCCTGGCTCAATTCCTGGGCAGCAGATTTCGCGGCGCGCACCCCCGACTGCCTGCACACCGCCACCTTCTACCCCGAGGACGGTGCCACCGAGTACGTCGAGCAGGCGTTGACGAGCGGTGCCCGAATCTTCAAGTCGCACATTCAGGTCGGGAACTATTCACCGAACGATCCCCTGCTCGACGGCGTCTGGGGCGCACTCTCGGACGCGCAGGCGCCCGTGGTGATCCACTGCGGATCCGGTCCGGCACCCGGCACCCATACCGGCCCGGAGCCGATTGCGGCACTGCTGCAACGGTTTCCCGAGCTCCCGTTGATCATCGCGCACATGGGGATGCCGGAGTACGGCGACTTCCTCGATCTGGCCGATCGCTACCGGAACGTGCGGCTGGACACCACGATGTCGTTCACCGACTTCTCCGAGGCGAGCGCACCGTTTCCGAAACACGAACTGCCCCGGCTGGTCGACCTGCAGGATCGCATTCTGTTCGGCAGCGACTATCCGAACATCCCGTACCCGTATCTGCATGCCCTGCAGGCGGTGCGCCGACTCGACCTGGGAGACGACTGGGTTCGTGCAGTGTGCTGGGGGAACGGAGCCGCGCTGTTCGGCTAGAGAGGTTCTCTAGACCCAGAACTCGGCAATACGCTCGGCGATGGCATTGCCCTGCGCTCGTCCGGCGACGGCCGCAGCCGATCGGACCGCGATGTCGGTGGCATCGGGGCCGATCGCGGCTGCCGAATCTGCATCGGGGGCAATCACTTCCACCTTCGAGCCGCCCTTGATCAGCCGCTCACGTTCGATGTCGAACGGATCGTGCTCCAGGTCGAGTGCACCGACTCTGAACACCAGTACCTTCTCGAAACCGACTGCCAGATCCGCATTTTCGCTGGCGCGGATACCACCGTCGACGTAACGATGATCACCGATCGTCACCGGCGGCCACATTCCCGGGATGGCGCAGCTCGCGGCCACCGCATCGACCAACTGAACGCCCGAGCCACGATCGAGAACCCGATGACGACCGCTCACCGCGTCGACCGTGACGATACGCAGATCGCGGTTCGGCCAGGAGTGCGACGGTAACCGTCGTTCGATGATGGCCCTGCGCTCACGCTCGCTGATCGTCGAGGCCGACAGCGCCTCGGTGCCGATACGCCTGCGCGTGTCGATGGCACTGCCGTCGGAGTTCTGGGCAGCCCGAGCCAACATGGAGACCAGTTCGTCGATGGTCGCCTCGGCATGCGGTTCGTGGTCCTGCTTCGCTTCGTCTGCCTGCCGCTCGAACAGCTCGGTCAAGGCGGCTCCGCTCGAGATCTGGGCTGCGACCGAGGACCCGGCCGAGGTCCCCAACAGCATCTCGGCGTCGCTGACGTCGGCTCCGGCTTCTGCCAATCCCAGTAGGACACCCGTCTGCCACGCAATGCCTGCGACTCCGCCGCCGCCCAATACGAGTGCTCGCCTGGTCATGGTCGTACCCCTTCTTCGAAAAGATCCGTCAGGAACTTACAGCGCCGGTGTGTACACGTGGACGCAGCCAGTCGATGAGATCGTCGAGTACGCGCTCCTTCTCCGGTTCGTTGAACACTTCGTGGAACAGCCCGTCGTACGTTTTCAGGGTCAGGTCGTCGGATCCGGCGAGTTCGGCGATGAGCTCGCTGCCCGAGACGTCGGCCAAGCGGTCCGCCGTCCCGTGCTGGAGCAGCACGGGAATCTTCAGCGACGGCAGGCGAGCAGGGAACGTGTCCCCGACGCCCAGCATCGCCGCGGCAAGGCCCGCCGAGACGCTGCCGTGGTAGCCCAACGGGTCGGCGACATAGGCGTCGACGACGTCCTTGTCGCGAGAGACGAGAGTGGGATCGAGCTTGAGCACCGGGGCGGCCGGTACGAAGCGTCCGAGGAGCTTACCGACCGCCACCAGGGCTTTCGGTTGCCCGACGCTGGGGACGACGGCAGGGCCGGACAGCATCAGACCGTCGAGATCGGCCTGATGGTCGAGGGCGTAGGACAGTGCGATGGCACCGCCCATGCTGTGGCCGAGCAGGAAGGTGCGCTGATTCGGATGCTCGGCAGCTGCGATGCCGAACAGCGTGTGCAGGTCGTCGGTGAAGTCGGACCACTTGTCCACTGACACCCGTTTGCCACCGGATCGCCCGTGTCCGCGGTGGTCGGGCGCGTAGACGACGAGGCCGAGCGAGCCAAGCCGTTCGATGACGTGCCGGTACCGGCCCGCGTGCTCGGCCAGGCCGTGGGCGAGCACCACAATCCCGGTCGACGTGGTCTCGGGGGTCCAGACGTCGTAGACGATTCGGGTTCCGTGAACTCCGACGAACGACGACTCGACATGCTTCATCCGGTCACCGTACAAGGGCAGCGGGGCGTTCGACGGCCCATCGGAGAACCTGCAAAATTTGCTTGGGTAACTATCCTGGTGGAACGGGCGATGTAGTTGTGACACGCCACTACCGTTTGTCCCCGCACCTCGGGGCACGGCACCGACCAGGACTCAGGAGTGAAGAATCCAGAATGCGTGATGAGTCCGCCACGAGCACGTCGCCGCGGTGGCGCGACCCCAAACGCTACCTGTGGCCGCTGGGGCTGACGATTCCTCTCAGCCCGTTCCTGGCCTGGGGGCTGGTGACCCTTCTCGGGCCCGGTGCGTTCTGGACCCTCGGCCTGATGATCATGGGTGTCGCACTGCCACTGGTGGACAGATTCGCCGGAGTGGACCGCAGCAATCCCCCGGACGAGGCGATCGCCGCGCTGGAGAAGGATCCGTACTACCGCTGGTGCGTCTACCTGTTCCTGCCGTTGCAGTACGCGGGACTCGTTGCGGCCTGCTATCTCTGGGCGCACGGCCCGCTGGGAGTTCCGGAGCGGATCGGCCTGGCCATCACCGTCGGCATCGTCGGTGGGGTCGGCATCAACGCCGCGCACGAGCTGGGCCACAAGCGTGAGCGTCTGGAGCGATGGCTGTCGAAGGTGACACTGGCACAGTCCCTGTACGGCCACTTCTACGTCGAGCACAATCACGGCCACCACCTCCGCGTCGCCACCCCGGAGGATCCGGCGTCGGCAAAGTTCGGCGAGTCGTTCTGGAAGTTTTTGCCGCGCACGATCGTGCACGGCCTGCGCTCGGCCTGGGAGCTCGAGACTCGACGCCTCGCCCGCCAGGGCCTGTCTCCCTGGTCGTACCGAAACAACCTGTTCAATGCCGCGGCCATGAGCGTTGTGCTGTTCGGCGTGCTGATCGCCGTCTTCGGTGTGGTGACCGTGCCGTATCTGTTCCTGCAGGCTGCGATCGCGATCGTCCTCTACGAGGCAGCCAACTACCTCGAGCACTACGGGCTGCTGCGGCAGAAGCGCAAGAGCGGTCGATACGGCAAACCGACCCACCGCGACAGCTGGAACAGCGATCACCTGTGGAGCAACCTGTTTCTGTACCACCTGCAACGGCACAGCGACCATCACGCGAATCCGGTGCGCCGCTACCAGGCACTGCGCACCGTCGACGAGTCCCCGCAGCTACCGGCCGGATATGCAGTGATGATCTTCTGCGCGCTGGTTCCGCCGTTGTGGCGCAAGGTGATGGATCAGCGACTGATCGACTTCTACGACGGCGACGCCGAGCTCGTCAACGTCGACCACTCCGACCCCAAGGCAGTGCGGAAACTCGAGCAACTGTGCGTCGAGCGCGCTGAGGCGTAGTGAGAGTTCACACCGCCGCAGGTTCGTCGGTCTGTGCCCGCAGGTAGCGACCGAAGTGCGGCACCGTGAACGCGATGGTTCCGCGCTCGGCCGAGTAGATCAGGCCCTTCTTGATCAGTCCGTCGCGAGCGGGAGACAGCGATGCAGGCTTGCGCTTCAGCTCGGTGGCCACGGCCGAGGTCGGCACCGAGCCGTCGTCCACGGACAGTTCGGCCATCGCACGCATGTATTCACGCTCGGCAGGCGTCGCACGCTCGTAGCGAGAACCGAAGAATCCGACGGCCAGTTCCTCCTCCGCCGTCGGAGCGGCGACGCGCACGTCCTCGACGGTGATCGGGGTGTCGGCCGCGAGATCCCACGTCGCCTTGCCGTAGGCCTGGACGAAATACGGGTAGCCGTCGGCGGCCGCATACAGCGCGTCGAGCGCGTCGGGGGTGAATTCGACGTCCTCGCGGTCGGCCGGAGCGATCAACGCCAGGTCGGCCGCGGCTCGCTCGAGTCGACCGATCCGGTGGTAACTGAACAGGCGCTCGGAGTAGCTCTTGGATGCCGACAACACCGCAGGTAGGTGTGGCAGGCCGGCCCCGACGATGATCAGCGGCGCGGTGTCCTGACTGAGCTCATGGCACGCCGCACACAACGCGGAGATGTCCGCGGCACCCAGATCCTGCATCTCGTCGATGAAGATGGCGATGCCCACGCCCACGTCGCCGGCCAGCGCGGAGGCGTCGAGCAGCAGTTCCACGAGGTCGATCTCGATGTCGCCGGAGTCGGCGCGGCCGGTCTTCGCCGGGACGTCGATGCCGGGCTGCCACCGCTCCCGCATGCCCTTGTCCGCGGTGGCGCGTAGGGCGAAGGCCTTGAGGACGCCGAGGAATTCGTCGACGCGTTCGGGATCGCGATGCGATGCCGCGATCCCGCGGACCGCCATGTGCAGCGCCGACGACAGCGGTCGACGCAGTTCCTGGTCCGGCCGAGCCTCGATCTTGCCGGTGCCCCAGCCGCGGGCGATCGCCGCGGATCGGAGTTGGTTGAGCAACACCGTCTTCCCGACGCCTCGCAGCCCGGTGAGAACGACGCTGCGTTCCGGCCTGCCGCGGGTGATGCGTTCGAGTACGACGTCGAAGGCGTCGAGCTGCTTCTTTCGGCCTGCGAGCTCGGGTGGGCGCTGGCCGGCGCCGGGGGCGTAGGGGTTACGCACGGGGTCCATGGGGCCAAAGTTACAACGAATCGTGCGATATATGCGGACATCTAGTTCGTGTCCTAGAGATCTGTATTCACTCGATACTTGCGCGCGGCTGCGACGGAGGACTACTTTCTGGGGTGTGAAGCGCATTCTCGTAGTACGCCGCCGTAGCGGGGTCTGATTCGGACCGACCCCTCGCTGCGGGTCGTCGTGCTCTCTCGGTCCTCCCTTCACATTCGCCAGGACCACCCTCATGAATGCATTTGCTTCCACTCTCGCCACAGATCCGTTCCACGCCCGTTTCGGTTGCGCCCTGCCGCGCACGATGCGCGACGAGATCACCTGGCAACACATGTCGTGGACGAACTTCACCGACCGCTTCTCGCCCAGCACCGGGCCTCTTCGACTGGGGTCATGGACCGGGACCAAGTCGACGGGTTGCAGGATCGAGTTCGACGCGACCTTCGGCGTCGGCGATACGATCATCGCCTGTGCGGCAACGACTTACGGGCCGATCGAGGCATTGACGTCGATGCTCCACGACGCCGGATTCCGCATCGAGATCCTCTCGTTCCACCAGCAGATCATCGGCGACGAGACCGCCACCTTCGTCCTCGCCGAGCACGACGGTCGCCGCGAATGGTCGATGGGCATGGATCCCGACGCACACCTGTCGGCCGTGCGAGCCGTCATCGCCGGAGCGAACATTCTGCATCGCTAGCGGACACGACGCCACGTCCTGCATCGGTAGCGCTTTCTTCGACGGTCTAGCGCGTATGCAAGACAGGCGAAGACTTTCCTAGGGCATCTCGATCGTCTCGGCGCGGCGCACCTCGGCCAGTGCGTACCGCAGATAGGTCTCGGCTCGGCCACGGCGCACCGCGAGCAGGTCTGCGACCACCAGCAACGCGTGCGCCGGACGCGGCCTCACTCGCGACTGCTCTTCGATGTCGGACACCCCCAGCGCTCCGGTGAGCACCTCGACGAACCCGTCGATGTCCAGGTTCGGCAGCCAGTCCGCTCCTCGTACGGTTCGGCCGAGGACCTCCTGGACGTTCTCGCCGGTCAATCCGTCGCTGTATACCTCTTCGAGCAACGTGCGTACCATCTCGGCATGCACGTGCCCGGCCTTTGCCGAGTCCGAGCGGCCCAACGATTCGACGGCATCGTCGAACGCCACCGAATTCTGCAAGGCGACAGCAGCCAGCGCATCATTCGTGGCATCAGCGATGCGCCGAACTTCGGCGGGCCATTCGGCAGGCCAGGTGACGGGCATCCGACTCGGGGGAGTCGACACGGGGGAGGAGTCGGTCATGACAGAAGTGTCTCATCGGATACCGTCACGGTTCCCTTTATCTGTTACCGGTGTTTATACTAAGTCTCGCACTGTGGCACCGGCCACACCTGCGAACGTGGAGGAGGTGGCTCGATGAGCGAACGGAAGATCGTCGCATCGGATCCCGGTGAAGTGATGCTGCAAGCCAGAAACGTCAAGTTCGACTGGAGCGATCTGCCGATGCACTGGGTGCCGGGCGATCCGTACACCACGCACGTACTCAACGTGCTGCATCTGCTGCTGCCCGCCGGCGAGCACTGGTTCGTCGACACGTTCAAGGAAGCCCTGCCGTACATCGACGACGAGAAGCTGCGCGACGACGTCATCGGCTTCATCGGCCAGGAAGCCGTGCACGCCGAGGCACACACCGGCGTACTCGTGCATCTCCAGGCCAAAGGACTCGACCCGACTCCGTTCACCGACCAGATGGAGTGGGCCTTCGGCAAGGTCCTCGGCTCCGATTCGGTGACCAGCCTTCGATCGAAGAACAACCTGGTCGAACGCTTGGCTCTGATCGCCGCGATCGAGCACGTGACGGCATTTCTCGGTGACTGGGTACTCAACGCCGACGGTCTCGACCGCGCGGGCATCCACCCCACCATGCTCGATCTGCTGCGCTGGCACGGTGCCGAGGAAGTAGAGCACCGCTCGGTCGCCTACGACACGCTGCGATACTTCGACAAGCGCGAGGTTCGCCGGTTGCGTACGTTCGTCGTGGTCGTGCCGTTGATGGCCTACATCTGGATGCGCGGGATCATCTTCCTGATGAAGAACGACCCGGAGCTGCAGTCGGCACCGAAGTCCGTCCGCAAGCCGCGCTCGGCACTGTGGCGGAAGTCGGTCAAACGCGGCACCCTTCCCGCGCTGACGCACGTCGGTCGCAGCATGTCGCGCTACCTCAAGAAGTCGTATCACCCCAGCCAGGAAGGCTCCACAGCTCAGGCCGTCCGGTACCTTGCGTCCTCGCCGGCCGCTCAGGCTGCAGCGAGGTGAAGCTGTCTTCACGGCGCGTCCCGCGGCTGCTCCCCAAGGATGCTCCGCCGGACCTGCGCGGGCGTGGGCGTCCGGATCGCTCGATGCAGCTGCTCGGTACGTTTCTCAACGGGTACATGCAGGCGGCGGCCGGAGCGGAGTACAACGACGCCGTCGCCGGCCACAACCCCGATTCGGCGTTGAAGTTGGTCGTCACCGAACGCGAGATCGTCGCCGAGGACAACGATGTTGCAGCCCTCACCCTTGCGTCGCCGACGGGTGCACAGCTGCCCATCTGGCATCCGGGCTGTCATCTCGATCTGCACCTGCCCTCGGGCCGTCGCCGGCAGTACTCACTGTGCGGAAATCCCTCCGATCGCAGCTCCTATCGCATCGCGGTGCGCCGAATCCCGACCGGCGCAGGCGGATCCATCGAAATGCACGGACTGCAACCCGGCACCGAGGTCACCGTCCGTGGCCCCCGCAACGGATTCCCTTTCGTCGGCGACGGCAGCGCACTGTTCATCGCCGGCGGTATCGGGATCACTCCCATCATCGCGATGGTCCGCGCCGCAAGAATTCTCGGCATGGACTGGCAATTCGTGTACTGCGGTCGATCACGCGACACGATGCCCTTTCTCGACGAGATCGAGAGCTGGGAATCGGACCGGGTGTTCGTCCGGACCGACGACGTGCACGGGTACCCCACCGAGGGCGAATTGCTCGAGCGCGCACCCGCAGGCGGTGCCGTCTACTGCTGCGGCCCCACCCCCATGCTCGACGCAGTCCGCCGCGACTTTCGCCAATGCCCATCCACCGCACTGCATTTCGAGCGATTCGGTCCGCCGCCGATTCTCGACGGCACGCCGTTCGAGGTGCAGTTGATCAGCACGGGCGCTGTGCTCGACGTCGCCGCCGACGCCTCCGTGCTGACGGCGGTCAAGGAGCAGAAACCCAACGTCGCGTACTCGTGCCAGCAGGGCTTCTGCGGTACCTGCAAGGTCCGGGTGCTCTCCGGTGAGCCCGAGCACCTGGAAAACAGACTGACGCCGGAAGAGCAGCGCGATCACATGCTCATCTGCGTTTCACGCGCACGCAGCGGGCGTCTCGTACTCGATCTATAGAACGGAAAACTGTTGAGCAGCAACGCGGTTCGTACCACGGTCATCAACGAGGGAATCCGGCTGGCGGTGTTCGAGAGCGGCAATCCCGACGGCGATCCCATCGTCCTCGTGCACGGCTGGCCCGATACTCACGAGCTGTGGAGCCACATCGTGCCGCAGCTCGAGGACCGCTTCCGGGTGATCAGCTACGACTCCCGCGGCGCAGGCGAGAGCTCGGTCCCCGCGGAGCAGTCGGCGTACAAGCTGGCCCGGCTCGCCTCGGATTTCTATGCCGTCGCCGACGCCGTCAGCCCCGACGCCCCGGTGCACGTGCTCGCCCACGACTGGGGTGCCGTCGAGGTATGGGAGGCCGCAGCCCAGCCCCAGGCGAAGGACCGAATTCGTTCGTACACATCGATTTCCGGGCCGAACCTCGATCACCTCGGCAAGTGGTCGCAGTCGCGCCTGCGCAAACCCACCCTCACCGGCATCAAGCAGGTGCTCGCCCAGGTACGCGCGTCGTGGTACACCGTCACCTTCCACATCCCCGGCCTGTCCACGTTGCGCATCAAGCGGCAGTTCGCCAAGGGGTGGCCGGCGTTCCTCCAGGAGTTCTCGGGCGTCGATCCGAAGCTCGTCACCCAGAACCCCACATTGTGGTCGGATGCCACCAACGGCACCAAACTCTACCGGGCCAACATCATTCCGCTCCTGGGCAATCCACGTGAGCGGTACATCGACATCCCCGTGCACCTCATCGTCAACACCGAGGACGTCGCGGTGCGTCCGTACCACTACGACGACACCGGCAAGTGGGTGAAGAACCTCACGCGCAACGACATTCCGGCGGGACACTGGTCGCCGATCTCCCATGCCGACGACATCGCAAGACTGACGAGGGAATTCATCGACTCGCTGGACTGATGTTCACGAATCACCCGGCCAGGTGCCCGCGTAGCGTCGACGCGGTGTAGTCGGCGCGAAACACACCGCGCCGCTGCAGGATCGGCACCACCTGATCGACGAAGTCCGCCAATGAGTCCGGGTAGCGCGGACACATCAGATTGAAGCCGTCGGCACCGCGGCCGATCCACGACTGCATCTCGTCGGCGATGGACTCCGGCGTGCCGATCATCGTCGCGTGGCCGCCGCCCGCAGCGAGGGTGCCGAGCAACTCCCGCACAGTCGGGGCGTCCTTCTCGATGATCCGCAGGATCGTCTCGTAGCGACCCTGCGGTCCGGCGAACTCGGCCGCCGGAGGCAGGGACGGTACCGGCGCGTCGAGTTCCCAGGCAGCACAGTCCTGTCCGGTGAACGTCGACAGCATCGCCAGTGACTGCTCCGTGGGCAGCAGCTCATCGAGTTCGGCCTTCTTGCGGCGAGCCTCGTCCATGGTCGACCCGATGTACGTCACCAAACCCGGCATGATGCCCACTGTCGCGCTGTCGCGGCCCGCATGCCGGATTCTCGCCTTCACGTCGTTGTAATAGCTCTGCGCTGCAACGAGATCGTAGGCAACGGCATAGATCGCCTCGGCGTACTTCGCGGCCAGATCCCGGCCCGGGCCCGACGCGCCGGCCTGAAACAGCACCGGCTTCCCCTGCGGCGACCGCGGCACCGTCAGCGGGCCGTCGACCCGAAAGTGTTTGCCGTCGTGGTCGATCGAGTGCACCTTCGCCGGATCGGCGTAGTGTCCGCTTCGATCGAGCGTCAACGCGTCGGCATCCCACGAATCCCACAGCGCCCGAGCCGTATCCACGAACTCCTCGGCGCGGGCATATCGCTCCTCACGAGCCGGGATGACGTCCATCCCGTGGTTGCGTGCTTCGGCGTCGAACATGGAGGTGACGACGTTCCAACCAGCACGGCCGCCACTGATGTGATCGAGCGACGCCAACATGCGTGCAGCGTGGAACGGTGTGTAGAACGTCGACGAGACCGTGGTGACGAGGCCGATGTGCGTGGTGGCCCGCGCCATGGCGGACAGCGCGGTGATCGGTTCGAGGAACCAGGTGCCTGCCCCGGCCGGGTCGCGTACCGAATGACCGTCGGCGAAGAACACCGCATCGAACTTGCCCCGCTCGGCGAGCCGCGCGAGTTCCTCGTAGTACGAGATATCGCCCAAGTCCTCCACTCGCGAATCGGGGTGACGCCACGCCGCGCTGTGGTGGCCGCAACCGTAGAGAAAAGCGTTGAGATGCATGTCAGTCCTTGACCAGGCCACCGTCGACGACGAGATTCTGGCCGGTCACCGACCGCGCCCACGGCGAGGCGAAGAACAGCAGAGCGTCGGCGAATTCCTCGGGGGTGGTGACGCGTTGCAGCGGGGTCGAGGCGGCGATGAAATCGAACACCTCGGCCGGGGTCGCGGAGCTGGCGTCGGTGGTGCGGAGCAGTCCACCCGAGACCATGTTGACGGTGATGTTGTCTGCGCCCAGATCGGCGGACAGAGTGCGGGTCAGCGAGAGCAGCGCCGCCTTGGAGGCCGTGTAGTCGTGGTACGGGACTACTGGATTCTGGAACAAGTTGGTGCCCACGTTGATGATTCGTCCGAACCCCGCCTCGCGCATGCCCGGCAGTGCGGCCTGGGTGGTCAACAACGCCGCGCGGACGCTGCCGCGCAGTTGAGCGTCGAAACGCTCCCAGGTGATCGTGTCGGCTTTGGGCCGTGCGTCTCCGTCGAACGAGAAATCGGCCAGCGCGTTGTTGACGACGGTGGTGATCGGGGTGCCGAAATGCTCACGCGCGGTATCGAACAGCGCGGCCACCGCGGCGTCGTCGGTGACATCACCCTGGACCGCGATCGCGTTCTCACCGAGTCGGTTCGCCAGCGCTTCGGCGGCATCTTTGCTGTTGCGGTAGTCGATCACCACTCGGGCACCCTGGCCGGCGAACGCCGCGGCGATCGCTGCTCCCAGTCCGCGTCCACCGCCGGTGACCAACACTGTCTGCTCGTCGAATTTCATGCGCCTCGCCTCTCGTTCGAGGTCGGGACCGTCACGAGGGGACAGGAATACCGCAACGCCACGACATTCCCTTCGCTGGTCCTAACCAGATCAGGTTCGACGGGTGTGTTCTCAGCCCTGACGGGCACCCCGTGTCGCGGTCGACTGTACCTGTAGCGGTTTCTCGCCGTGTCTTGTTTTCACGCTAGAGAAGCAAATGGAACCGAATACACGCGTTCAGCCGATCACGGCCCAGCCGTGCGGCGGGACGCTCACCCGCCCGTCGTGCAGATCCGCTTCGCCTGCGAGCACCTCGTCGCCTTGAACCGGGTAGTCGATGGCGTCGTCACCGAGGTTGAGCGCGACCGTCAGCGATTCGCCGTCGGCGTGCGCGCGATAGAGCAGTGCGGTGTTGGTGAGTTCGAGCGTCTCGGTGCGCGCGGAGTACAGCCACGGATTGCGACGCCGAAGTGCGATCAGCTCCTGATGCACTCGGTAGACCGGCCAACCGTACGGAGCGAGATTCTCGGACGTGTCGGGGTACTCCGGACGCACCTCGTCATCACCGCCGACTCGATCCTCCTTGATTCCGCGAAACGCCTGCTCGTCGCCGTAGTAGATCATCGGCATACCGCCCACGGTGAACAGAACCACCAAGGCGTGCAGCAGATGTCGCTCGTCCTCGATGACGCTGGCGATGCGGTTGACGTCGTGATTTCCGACGAACGTGGCGGGCACGAAGGCGTCGAGCCAGCCGTTGTGACGCTCGAGCGCATGGGAGAGCTCGAAGAAGTTGAGCTCGCTCAGACCGCTCCAGACGGCCTTCCACAGCTCGTACTGAGTGACCGAGTCCAGCGTGGAGGCCGAGACGATTCGGTCGTAGTCGCCGTGAATGACCTCGCCGAGAAAGTATGCGTCCGGGTGCTTTTCCCGAACCTTCGGCAACACCGCGGCCCAGAAACGCGGCGATACCGCATAGGCCGCGTCCAGCCTCCAGGCGTCGACGCCTCGCTCGAGCCAGTGCGACAGGACATCCACGACGTACTGCTGCACATCCGGGCTCTCGTGATCGAGTGCGACCAGTTCGTCGTGGCCCTCGAAGTTGCGATGCGTCGGCTTTTCACCGGACCAATCGAGGTGGAACCACCCCGCGGCCTCGGAGTCCGCACCCTCGGTCAGCGCTTCCTGAAACTTCGGAAAACTCTGCGCCACATGGTTGAAGACGCCGTCGAACATGATCTTCAGACCGCGGGAGTGCGCCGCGGCGATCAGGGAGTCGATATCTTCGTCGGTGCCGAGCCTGCCGTCGATGTGGAAATAGTCGACAGTGTCGTATCCGTGCTTCTCGGACTCGAAGATCGGACCGAGGGCGATGCCCGACGCACCGAGTTCGAGTGCGTAGTCGAGCCAGTTCTCGATTCTGTTCAGCCGGTGCAGATCCGCCTGAGATTCACCGTCCCAGCCGTGCACCGGCGCACCGGTGAAGCCGAGCGGGTACAGGTGCCACCAGATGGCGTGCTTCGTCCACTCCATCAGGACTCCATGATCGAGTCGCGGCCCAGTTCGCCTGCGCCGGTATGGCCGGACAGGCTGGTCACCAGGTCGAATTCGGCCAGCAGACAACGTAATACGTGCGCGACGCCCTCCTGACCACCGAGCGCCAGGCCGTAGAGGAACGGTCGGCCGAGCAGCACCCCATCGGCTCCCAGAGCAAGAGCCTTGGCCATGTCGGCTCCGGTGCGTACTCCGGAGTCGAACAGGACTGTCAATTCATCGCCCACCGCCTCTACGATGGACGGCAACGCGTCGAGTGACGCTCTGGCCCCGTCGATCTGCCGGCCGCCGTGGTTGGAGACGACGATGCCGTCGACCCCGTGCGCGGCCGCCTCTCGGGCGTCGCCCACGGTGCAGATTCCCTTGAGCACGATCGGCCCACTCCAGTGCTCCCGGAGGAACGCCAGATTCTTCCACGACAGACCGGGGTTGGGAAACATCTGCGCCCAATGCATAGCGGCGGCAACGGGATTCTCCTCGACCGGCTGCCCCAGGCCGGCCTGGAACGCCGGGTCGCTCAGGTAGTTCTCGATGCCGAGGTTGGCCAGGAACGGCAGGTAACCGCGGTCCAGATCGGCGGGCCGCCAGCCCAGCAGCGTCGTGTCGAGCGTCAGCACCAGCGCGCTGAATCCGGAATCCTTCGCACGCTGCAGGAAGCTCAGCAACACCGATTCGTCCGTCGGCCAGTAGAGCTGATACCAGCGCGGAGCGTCGCCACCTGCCTCGGCGATCTGCTCGAACGAGTGCGAGGCCTGGGTCGAATGTATGTACGGCACACCGAGTTCCGCGGCGGCGCGGACGGTGGCGAGCTCCCCCTCGGGGTGCGCGAGAGTCTGAATGCCCACGGGAGCGATCATGAGCGGGGCAGGCATGTCGGTGCCGAGCACGGTGCACGCGTGATCACGAGCCGCCGAGCTGCGCAGCATCCGGGGCGTGATGGCCCACTTGTCGAAGGCGGTGCGGTTCGCACGCGCCGTCGAGCCGCTGCCCGCACTGGCCACGATGTAGCCGAGGGCCTCCGGAGAGAGCGTCTCGGCAGCCTGCTCCTCCAGCCTCGCCAGATTGGTGGTAATCGACGGTGTCTGCTGCGCGAACATCCCGGCGGCGTAGATGCCGAGTTGGTGATCGCTGAAGTTGCTGGGCCTGGCCTCGGTCATCGTTCGACCCTACCGGGGCACCGCCGAGGATCGGGCGAGAAATGCGTCGAGCAGAGCCGAGCAACGCACCCGAGCTGCAGGTTCGGCGTCCGCGATCGCTCGTCTGATCTCGCGGGTGTCCACCGCATGTTCGACGCCGTCGCGGTCCCACGCCGCAGCCCACGCGTCGTAGGTGTCGAGGTCGATCTCGGGGTGGAACTGCAACCCGAGGTGCGGCCCGAGCACGAAGGCCTGTTGCGCGGACTCGTTGCGGGCGATCACCGTGGCCTGCGGGGGAGCGGTGAACGTATCGCCGTGGAACTCCATCCACGGTCCGGGGGCGATGAGCTCGGGCTCGGACGTCTCGACGTCGACGAATCCGTACTCGGGATGCTCGGACTTGCGAACGGTGCCGCCGAGTACCCGAGCGAGCAACTGTCCGCCGAAGCAGACACCCAGGATCGGGACCCCTGTGTCGATCGCCTCCCGGACGTACGCGATCTCCGGCGCGAGCCAGGCCAGCGTGTCGTCGTACGCGGCGTCGGGCGAGCCCATGACGACCAGCAGCTGTGCGCCGGACAGTGGTGGCGGCGCGAGGTCTGGGCTGTGGTCGAAGGAGTGCACGTCCAACTGGAAACCCCTGGTGCGTAACTCGGCGTCGAGAGTGCCGATGTCGCGTCGCGCGAGAGCCGGGTCCTGATCGTGGACGAGCACTACAGCGCGCGGGTCGTTCGGGTATGTCACAGGGCTCCTTTACGGTGTTCGTGCACACCGTACGACAGACTGGATCCGATGCCACCTCGTAGACGCACAGCCCGATCCACCACTGCCCGCACCGTCAAGGCCGGGCAGAGCAGCGCTGCGCGAAAGTTCGCGGCCGCGAAGAACGGCGAGCCTGCAACGACGAAAGCTGCCCCGAAGAAGGCCGCACCACGCAAGAGAGCGGCTCCGCGCAAGACCTCGTCCCGCAAGGCTGCAGCACCGGATCTCCGGGTTCCCGATCCCGGGGAGCGGGTCTGGGTGTTGGACGTGCCGTTCGAGGACAGGTCGGCGGCGGGTGCGGCCGGGGCGCGCTGGTACCCGGGTCCGCGGGTCTTCGCGTACTACGGCACCGCGTTGCCGGAGTATCTGCAGCCGTACGAGTCGATGCCGTACAGCCTGCAGCGGTGGCTCGAGGACGACGCCAACGAAACATGGCGTGACGAGGTGGTTCGGGACCGTGCGATGCAGCCTCGCGACACGCAGCTCGAATCGGTACGACGGCATCTCGCTGCCCTCGAGGCCGGGTTCCCGTACTTCGCGCAGATGGATTCGACGGGTCTGGGCAAGACGCTCGCGGTATGCGAGGCCGTTCGGCAGATGTCGGCGGCCGAGATCGGGACCGTACTGGTGGTTGCGCCCAAGGGCGCGTTGCCGGGATGGCGTCGAACCATTGCCGACAGCGAGGCCGATATCGAGCCGTCCGATCGCAAACGCTGGCTGTTGATCACGTATCAGTCGACGAAGAAGCTGCTGTCGGTGCCGCCGGAGACCGATCTGGGCAAACGTAAACGGACACAGAACAAGCGGACCATCTCGCTCGGTGAACTGCGGTTCGACATCGACGTGGTGATCGCCGACGAATCGCATGCGTTGATGAACATCGAATCCCAGCAGTCGCAGATCCTCTGGCGGTATCAGGAGGCGGCGCGCTCGGTGGTGTGGATGTCTGCCACTCCCGGCTATCAGCCGCTGCACTTCGCCTACATGGCGAGGGCCGTCGAGCGCAGCCGCGGGGTCGAGATCCTCGGCGACGACGAGTATCTCGGCTATGCGGTGACGATGAAGTGGGCCGAGTTCCTCATCGAATCGGGGTTCGCCGTCAAGGCAGGCAAGGCGACGACGGGATTGACGACGTGGCGGTGGGAGCCCGAGGACGCGGCCCGACGCGCCCGCGATATCGCGTCCGTACATGGGTGGCTGTCGGGAGGTGCTGTGCCGTGGTCGATTTCGCGCCCCTCGCCGCCGACCCCACGCGAGCCGCTCGGCCAGGAACTCACCGCCGCGCAGAAGCGGCTGTACAACTCGGCGTGGGTGGACTACCGCAAGGAAGTCGGGCTACCGATCTGGAAGGCCGTCGGCGGCAAGCGCGTGCTGCAGAAGAACCCGAGCACTCGTGCCGCGACCCTGCGATTCCGCCAGAAGTGTTCGTACCTACGCATTCCCGCGTCGGCCGATCAGGTGCGCACCTGGGTCAAGGCCGGCAATCAGGTGTTCGTCTCGATGTTCTACCGCGAGTCGGTGGCGGCGTTGGCGCAGACGCTTCGGGACGAGGGCCTCGAGGTCGCGGTCGTCGACGGGAGTATGAGCAGCCCGGATCAGGAGGCGTCGATCAGACGCTTTCAAACCGGCGACGCGTCGGTCATCGTCTCGACAACCACCAGTGCGATCAACCTGCACACCAACGAATTACTGCTCCCGGAGGGCACGGTTTCCACCCTCGCACCACGCGTGACGCTGATTCACGATCCCCGGTGGACGCCCATCGACATTCGGCAGATCGAGGGCCGGGCCAACCGAATAGACAAGGACCACAACCACACGACGTCGACCTGCTACTACGGCTACGCCGAGGGCACGGTCGAAGAAGAGATGGTGCTGACCGGTATCGAACGTATCGCTGACCTGGGATCGATCGTCGGGCAGGCGGATCTCATCGACCCGGAGGCGTTTCTCGCCGCGAAAGTGGACGCCGGAAAATAGCGACAATTGTGAGCAATCGTCCACGCGCCCGAGTAGGTTCGGTCCCATCGGCAATTCGTCGGTAGCGGGCTCACAGTGGCACCAGGAGTAGTCATGATCGTTCTCGGAATCATCCTCGCCCTCATCGGCTATTTCGCCGGCATCTCGATCTTGACGACCATCGGCATCATTCTTGTCGTCGTCGGCGCGGTTCTGACGTTGCTCGGTTCGATGGGGCGCGCAGTCGGTGGCCGCAAGACGTGGTTTTGACCTACGAGTTAGAACACACGTTCGATTTCTGTTAGTCTGAGCGGGCCCCCGAAGTTGGCGATGCGGCCAGCGGAGCCACTTCGGGCGGTCCATATCGGACGGTAGACAGTGTCGAAGGCGGTTGCGCGCGATGGCATCCGACGAGCGCGACACCGACCCGGTTGCCGGATCGCTCTATCGCGTCGGCGATCGGTGGGCAGAACGAGCGCCTTCTCGCTGCACCAACGGCCATCCACTCGTCGCCGGTTCGGTATTGGTGGGTTCACGGGCCTGTTCGTGCGACCGCGGACATCACCGCACCCATCAGTGCGAACGCTGTGGCGTCGTGCTGTTCACGCCGGAGCTACGCAACTCGTGCAGTGACGCCAGCTTCGATTCCCGCGCTGCGCGAACACAGTCGCCCGTCGTGGACAATCGACGGTATGAACAACAGTGAGCCCGTCGTCGATCTGGGTCAACTGAGACAAGATTTCACGCGATTCATGATGAGCTACAAGTTCGGGATCGACGAGCTGATCACGAAGATCAACATCTTGAAGCAGGAATTCACCCACATTCACCGGTACAGCCCCATCGAGCACGTCTCGTCGAGGTTGAAGACTCCGGAGAGCATTTTCGAGAAGGCGCAGCGGAAGAAGTGCGCCCTGACTCTCGATGCGATTCGCGAGAACATCTTCGACGTCGCCGGAGTGCGCATCACCTGCAGCTTCATCTCCGACACCTACCGCATCGCCGACATGCTCAGCAGTCAGAGCGACGTGCGCGTCGTCGAGATCAAGGACTACATCGCGAACCCGAAAGCCAACGGCTACAAGAGCTTGCATCTGATCGTCGAGATTCCGGTGTTCATGTCCGATCGCGTCCAGCCGGTCCTCGTCGAACTGCAGATCAGAACCATCGCGATGGATTTCTGGGCGAGCCTCGAGCACAAGATCTTCTACAAGTATCGCGGGCAGATTCCGGAGACTCTGTTGGCGGAGCTGACCGAGGCGGCCGAGAGCGCCAACAAGCTCGACGAGAAGATGGAAAGCCTGCACGACGAGGTGGTCGAGCTGGGCGGCGAGGCGGAGAACTCCATCGCTCTCGGCGCGCTGCCGCCCATGGCTCTGCCTCCCGAGTTGCTGCACATGCTGCTCACGGCGCAGGCCGAGGCGATCGACCCCGATCGGGCTTGACGGTCACCACAACGAAAAACCCCGCTGCTCGACGGGCGAGCAGCGGGGTTCTGTTCTCGTATGCGCTAGCCGATGTGGACCGGAGTGTCCCCGACTGGCAGGTCGTCCTTCTTGGCACGGACCAGTACCAGCACGACCGGGCACACCAACGCGACCAGGATCGCGGCGGTTCCGAAGGCCCACGCGTAGCCCGACACCTCGGCTGCGAAAGCGTGATCGATGGTGGCGAGCACGAAGTTGCGGATCGGTTCCGGTAGCGCGGCCAGCATCTCGTCGCTGGGGATTTCCTGGCCGGCAAGAGCCTCCGCAGGAACTCCTGCGGGCGGCGTCGGTGCCGGGTTCTCGGCGAGGAACGTCGTCTTCGACGAGGTGTACACCGTGGTGAACACCGCTGCGCCGAGTGCGCCGCCGACCTGAAGCGTCGCGTTGATCAGCGCGGATGCGGCACCCGCATCGTGATCGGGGACGCCGATGAGAGCGACGTTCTGCATCGGCACCATCAGCAGGCCGAGACCGAGCCCGAGTAGTACGACTCCGGGGAGCACGTGCGTCCAGTACGAGGTGTCGACGCCGATCTGCGTGAGCAGCAGCAGGCCGATCGCCGAGACGACGGGCCCGACGGCCATCATCGGCTTGGGCCCGATCTTCGGTACGAGTGCCGAGGCGATCGCGGCGGTGATCAGGATTCCGCCGGTCATCGGCAGCGACGCGACACCGGCGATGACCGGGCTCATCTGGAGCACGATCTGGAAGTAGAAGGTCAGATACAACGTGCCACCGAGCAGTGCTGCACCGATGACGGCCGACCCGATGTATGCGGCACCGCGGTCGCGGTCGAGCAGAACGCTCAGGGGGAGCAGCGGGTTGGCGGACTTGGATTCGACCACGACGAACGCGGCGAGCAGCGCGAGGCCGAGAGCGATGAAGGAGATGGTGGGTACCGTCGCCCAGCCGTCCTCGGCTTCGGTGAAGCCGTAGACCAGCGAGGCCAGTCCGAGCGCGACGAGGATCGCTCCGGGCAGGTCGTAGCGGGTGTCGCCGTGTGCCTTGCTCTCCTTGACCAGCGGGACTGCGGCGGCGATCGCAATGATGGCGACGGGGATGTTGACGAGCAGGCACCAGCGCCAGTTCGCGTACTCGGTGAGCACTCCACCGAGGAGCAGTCCGACGGCTGCGCCGCCACCGGCGATCGCGCCGAACACGCCGAATGCCTTGGCGCGCTCCTTGGTGTCGGTGAAGGTGACCGTCAGGATCGCCAGCGCTGCGGGTGCGAGCAGTGCAGCGAAGACGCCCTGACCTGCGCGTGCGATGAACAGCTGCCAGCCCTCTTGGGCGAGTCCGCCGACGGCGGAGGCAACGGCGAAGCCGGCCATGCCGACGATGAACGAGCGCTTGCGGCCCCAGTAGTCCGCGATTCGACCACCGAGCAGCAGCAGCGCGCCGAACGCCAGCGCGTATGCGGTGATCACCCAGGTGCGGCTGGTGTCGCTGATGCCGAGGTCGATCTGCGCCTGCGGCAGGGCGATGTTGACGATGGTGCCGTCCAACACGATCGTGAGCTGCGTGATGGCGACGATGCAGAGCACCAACCAGCGGCGTTCGTAATTCGGATTCTCGGCCAGCGCCCCGTGTTCGGAGACCTGCGACATGTTTCTACCCCACTCGTACTCGTTGATTCTCTGGGCACGAAAAATGTCCCGACCGAAAAGGTAAGCGACGATGGACCGACTGTCAAACGAACTAGTTGGTTGGCGGTAGGGTGGCCGCCATGAAGCCTGACGCAAGCGCCACCCGCGCCCGCATCGTCGTCGCTGCCCGCGCAGAATTCTCCGAGCACGGCCTGGCCGGGGCACGGGTCGATCGCATCGCGGTCTCGGCCAAGGCGAGCAAGGAACGCCTGTACGCATACTTCGGAGACAAGGAAGCACTGTTCCGGGCCGTCGTGGAAGACGGATTCGCGCGCTTCCTGGAGTCGGTTCCCTTCACCGTCGACGATCTCGGGGGATACGCCGCGCGCGAATATCTGCACCTCGCCGCGAATCCCCAGGAGCACCGACTGCTGCTGTGGACGCAACTTCAAGGCGGCACAGCGGTCGCCGGTGCCGACGACATCCATGCGGTGATCGCCGAGCGACGAAACGCCATGGCGGCCGCGCAGCAGAACGGACTGATCTCCGACGCCTTCACCGTCGACGACCTGTTCACCATGATCTTCGGCATCACCTCGGCCTGGATGACCGCGCCCGGCAGTGATTGCGGACCCGTCGACGACGCCGAACACCAGCGTCGGGCGTCGAAAATCGAAGCAGCGGTCCGACGACTCTGCACTCCGTAGCAATGTCTATCGACATCTAGCTTCGAGTGAAGAGTTACGAATAGTTGGGTAGCGGGCCGATTTTCCCGCAAACGCGCGCGCGTTCGCCATACGCGCGCGAATTCGACACCGATCCGTTGACGATTCCGAACGCGTCTGACAATTCCGCGCGCATCTGTTCCCTACGCGTACCTCGCCAACTCACATGAGCCCGCAGGCCGCCAGAATCGCCGCTTCACGGTCTGCCGAGAGCCCGACTGGTCGTCGATCACTCCTCATCGGCGATCGACCTTTCAGCGATTGCAGCCACGTCCACGTGTCCGCGACGGTCTCCTGAATCGGTCGCGTCCGAAGCCCCGCGGCGAATGCCTTCGATACGTCGGATGCATGCAGCGAATCATGATCCGCGCCCGGCGGAATCCAGATCGGGAGCTCCGTCCACGGCTGCACACCTGCAGTGCGGAGCACGTCCGGCTCCACCCAGCACAAGCGTGCGTCGGACCGGGTGGCGTCGATGCAGCACTGCAGAAGCTCGCCGATCGTGGCGTGACCCGGCCGACTCACCACGTCGAATGCCCCGCCGAGACCCCGGGCGGCAGCGTCCAGACTCCAAGCGACCAGATCACGGGCATCGATGTACTGCAGTGCCAGATCGACCGGACCGGGCGCAAGCACATCCCCGGCGTGCTCGATTCTGTTCAGCCACCAGGGAAGTCGACCGATATTTTCGTAGGGTCCCAGGATCAGACCGGCGCGAACCAGCAACGCATCAGTACCGAAGCCGGCGACTACGGCCTGCTCGCCGCCGAGCTTGCATCGCGCATAGTCCTCGCCAGGTCCCTGCACCGTCGGCCAGGTCTCGGTAGCTCCCGCTTGCGGGGCGTCGTACACCGAACGGCTGGAGACATACATGTAGCTACCGACTCGACCGGCGAGCAGCGCCGCCGACTGTGCCACCACGTCCGGTTCCCACGACCAGGTGTCGAAGACTATGTCCCAGTTACCTTCTCGGATCTCATTCAGTCCGTCGGGCGAGCGTCTGTCTCCCCGAAGTTGTGTGACACGAGGATCCGACGCGGTTGTGCCGCGATTGAGTACCGTGACGTCCCACTGCAGATCGAGAGCATGTTCGACGGCAGTTCGCCCCACGAAGTCGCTGCCACCGAGGACCAATAGCTTCATGAATCCAGTGTGCCGGTGAGCAGTCCGTCCGTTCTGCCGAACGCCCGGTTCGGATCTCTGCTGACAGCAGAGCGGCTCGGGCTACACAGGAAGCTTGCTGTGTCCCGTCTCCTTGATGGTCAGTACCGTCGCTACACCGATGACGCACACGCCCATGACCCAGTACGCCGGTGACATGGCATTGCCGGTCGATTCGACCAATTGTGCCGCCACGTAGGGTGCCGTTCCACCTGCCGCGATCGTTCCGATGTTGAAGCCCAACGACACTCCGGTGTAGCGAACTGCCCGAGGAAAGAGTTCGGTGAACAGCGGGAAAGCCGGGACCTGCACCAAGCCGTTGAGCACCATGTAGACGAAGTAGACGACGCCGACGACGAGAATGCTCGACGTGGCACCGAGAATCATGAACACCGGCAGCGCAATGATCACGTAGGCCACATAGCCGAACAGCAGCACCGGTTTGCGGCCGAATCTGTCGGTGAGCATCCCACTCAGCGGAAATGTGGCGCAGGCCAATGCAATTGCCACAGCCGACGTCCAGTACACCGAGTCTTTCGAGAAGCCGAGGTCGTTGATCAGATACACGCTGAAGTAGGTCAGTCCGATGTACCCGGATCCGTTCATGGCGATCGCGATGCCGACGACGCGTAGCACCGACCACGGTTGCTTCTTCACCACGTCGCTCAACGGGCTCTTGGCGACCTCGTTCTTGGCTGCCATTTCCTCGAACTCGGGGCTGTCTTCGAGCTTGAGCCGCACACGGAGGCATACGAAGGCCAGGGGCAGAGCCAGCAGGAACGGGATGCGCCATCCCCACGACGACATTTGTTCGTCGGTCGTGATCAGAGCCACGAGCCCGACGACGGCTGCGGCGACGGCGAAGCCGAGAGTCGATCCCACCGGCGTGAAGGACCCGAAGAATCCTCGACGGTTCGGCGGTGCCGACTCGGCGATGTAGGTTGCGGCACCGCCGATCTCACCACCTGCCGAGAATCCCTGGGCGAGCCTGATGATGACCAGCAGAACGGGGGCCAGCACCCCGACACTCGAGTGCGTCGGCAGCAGTCCGAGAATGCCGCAGGCAACACCCATGCACACCACGGTGATGACGAGGGCGTGCCGACGACCCTTGCGGTCTCCGAGCCGACCGAAGAAGATTCCGCCGAGCGGACGGGCGACATAGGCGACGCCGAACACGGCCAGGGTCGCGAGAATCGACACGCCTGGGCTGGTGGATGGAAAGAACAGCGGTGCGATGATGACGGCGAGGAAGCCGTAGACCGCGAAGTCGTAGTACTCGATGAGCGTACCGACACCTCCGGCCAGCGCAGCTCGACGCGCGGTCGTGGTGTCCGCCTTGGGCGGTGCAACTCCTGCGCGGGAGTGTTCGGTGTTCGTCATCGCGCTGATCCTTCTGTGAGTGGTTGCTTGCTTCGGTGTTCGGAGAGAAGGAGTTCGTACGAACCGCCCGCTTCGATGACGGCGACGGTTCGGGCATTCGGTGGATGGCCGGTGATCGTGGTGCCGTCCTGCTTCGACACCTCGGCCCGACGCCAGTCGAGTCTGACATCGTCGCCAACGGCCACCGCGTCGGATATCCCGGGAACGGTGATCAGGGGCATACCGTTGAAGGTCTCTCCACGCCAGAATCCAGGCGAGAACGATTCCGCCACAACGGCGCTGATGCCCAGGTTGCGCAGCGCGACCATCGGCGGATAGTGCGGATGTCCGTAGCCGAAGTTCCGCCCACCGACGATGATGTCTCCGGGTCGAACTCGATCCACGAATTCCGGGTCGTACGCCGCCATGCAGACCGACCTCAAATGATCGGGGTCGTAGGACTTGATGTTCGCAACGCCCACGACCAGGTCGATATCGAAGTCGTCACCGAATATCCACGCGACCGCACCGTTGATGACGTCGGGCGGAGGCGGGTAGGCGCTCACGACCCCACCTGCGCGATCGTCCCGGCGAGGGCGCTGGCCGCGACGGTGAAGGGCGAACCCATGTAGATGTTGGCGTCGGAGCTACCCATTCGCCCGGAGATGTTGAGCACCCCGGTGGAGATACAGTTCTCGCCGGCCGCGAGGGGCTTCTGGTATCCGAAGCAGAAGTCGCAGCTCGACACCGCGATGTGTGCACCAGCTGACCGCAGGATGTCCAGCAGCCCTTCGCTTTCGGCTTGATCATGCACCTTCTGGGAGGTCGGTACCACGTTCAACTCGACGCCGGGGGCGACGGTCCGCCCGTCGAGCACCAGTGCAGCAGCGCGCAGGTCCTCGATGCGGCCGCTGGCACAGGATCCGATGAACGCCTTCGTGATCGGGATTCCGGCCAGATCGGCAGCGGTGTGGGTGTTGGCTGCGCGAGCCGAACCGGGTTGCACCACCTGCGGAACGATGGTCGACAGGTCGATGGTGTGGTGCGCCGCGTAAGTGGCACCCTCGTCGGGGAGCACGGGGGTGAACGCCTGCCGGGCGACGTCGTGGGCGTAGGCGAGAGACAGTTCGTCGGGTTCGAAGATCGCCGAGACCGCACCGGTGAACATCGCCATTCCGCAGAGACCCTGGCGGTGGTCGATCTTCATCGACCGCGCTCCGGGACCACCGAACTCCATCACCTGATGGGCACATCCGTCGGCACCGACCAGGTCGATGATCGTGTGAACGAGATCGCGACTGTCGACGCCGGCACCGAACTCACCCACGAGGTCGAACCGTGTGGTGGCCGGGATGTCGACGTACAGCTGTCCCGTCACCCAGGCCTCGATCAGATCCCGACGGATGCCCCAACCCAGTGCACCGAAGGCACCGATTCCGCTGATGTGCCCGTCGAAGTGGACGAGAAAGTCTCCTGGCGTCGCGAGTCCGAGTTCGGCAGTGAGCTGGTGGCCGATGCCTCGGCCCTCGTGCAGCTCGATGCCGTAGAACTCGCACCAGTCTCGCGTGACCTGATGCACCTCTTGCTCTTTGGCGTTCTTCTTGGTGAGCATGTGGTCGATGAAGACGACGTAGCGAGATGGGTCGTCGAGTTCGGTGATGCCGAAGTCCTCGCGCATCTGCCGGAACATCACGTCGGTGTAGCCGGGGAAATCGTAGGCAATCATGCGAGCGGGCCGGACGGCGTGATTCTCTCCAGCGTGCACCACATCGGCATCACAGGTTCGGCCGAGGATCTTCTCGACCATCGTCAGTGCGTCGGAGCTCATACCGATCACACCTTCGCGTCGGCAGGAAGGTACTTGCGTTGTGCTGCTTCCACTTCCGGGAAGCCGATGAGATCGACGAACTCGTGGTGCTGCAACGCGTCGGCGCTCACGTCGGCCGGCGCTTCACCTCCGGCCAATCGGCGCAGAGCCTCACGAGCTGCTCCGGTGGCGGCCATCAGCACCTGGGTGGGCAGCAGGGCGAGTCGAACGCCGATCTGCCCGAGAACCTCGGGGGTGAACTCACGCTCGGTCCAGGTCGACGCGGTCAAAGTCGCCATCAGCGGAACGCCTACCGCGTCATGACAGCGAGCCCACTCGTCGGCGGTCTCGAAGGTCTTGGTGACGGGCATGATCATGTCGGCACCGGCGTCGACGTATGCGGTAGCGCGTCGGATCGCGTCGTCGCCACGAGCATCGGTGCGGGCGATCATCAGGACGTGCTCCGGCAGCGAATCCCGGACGGCTCGAACCTTGCCCGACGCTTCCTCGATGCTGATGAGGTCCACCGGCTCGCCGACGCAGATCGGGCACTTCTTGGGTGAGAGCTGGTCTTCCATGAAGACACCCTGCACGCCCGCGGCCGCGAATCGGCCCGCGGTCCGCGCCGCGTTGACGGCGTTGCCGTAGCCGGTGTCGATGTCCGCGACGAGCGGGAGGGAGGACGCTTCGCCGATCGTGCGCACCGCCTGGAGGTTCTCGGTCATCGTGTAGAGCTCCGCGTCGGGCAGCCCGAGGGCCGCCGACACGGCGAAGCCGGATGCGCACAAGGCCGAGAACCCGGCCTGTTCGGCCAGCTTCGCCGTCAGTCCGTCCCATACGCCCGGGGCATACACCAGGCCCTGTTCGGTCAGATCTCTGAGTGTCGCGGTCATGAGCACCATCCATTTCGTATTGCGGAATGCATTCCGAAACTAGAATGGTGGCGATCACAAGTCAAGGGGGGTTCGTAGGATGGCGGCAGCACTTCCCAGTCCGATCGAAGGAGCACACGTGGCATCGCCCACCGAGTCCGACGACCACGCCGGCCGCGACATCGTGGGCGCGGTGGTCAAGGCCTGCACGCTGCTCGATCATTTCGATACGACGCACCCCGTGTGGACGCTCAACGAGCTGACGACGGCAAGTCGAATGAACAAGACGACAGTGCACAGACTGATGACCACACTGATCCACGCCGGCTGGGTGGACCGGACGGCTGAGGGCTCGTATCGAATCGGCATGCCCGTGTTCGAGATCGGGTCGTCGGCACTGACCCAACTCGACATCCGCGGTGCGGCACAACCGTACCTGTCGGAGATTGCCGAAAAGTTCGGCGACACTGCGTATCTCATGGTTCCCGCAGACGAGGGAGCCGTTTGCATCGATCGCCATGAAGGGAGCAATCCCCTTGTGGTCGCGGGTATTTCCATCGGTTCGGTTCTCCCGTATCACGCCACCGCAGGCCCGATGGCCATGCTGGCATTCTCTGCTCGGATTCGCGACCGCTGGCTCACCCAGGATCTACCGGCCTTCACGGATCGAACACCGACGGCCCCGGACGAGTTGCTGACACGCCTCGAACAGATCCGATCGAAGGGGTACGCATTGAGCAATTCGGACTACCTCACCGGCGTCGCGGCCGTCGGCGCACCGATACTCGGACGGGACGCCGCGGTCGTTGCGTCGATCAGCGTAGGCGGCCGAGCGGAGACATTCGAGGGCGATGCCCTCAGCGCAAAGGTCGCGACGATTCTGGCCGCCGCGAAGAGTTTGTCTCGGGTTGCAGAAGCTCTACCTGCGCCAGGAGGAGAACATTGAACTATCCGCATATCTATGATCTGCGCTAGAGAGCCGAATACTCATCTACCGATTTGTTCGATCAGTTTCATTGCGTCGAAGGGTGCGTAGCCCTTGATGTCGTTGTCGAAGTACACGTGGACGTCTCGGCCAGTTGCCGTCCAGTCCGCGATCTTCGCAGCCCATCCGTCGAGCGCCTCATCTGAGTAGCCGCTGGCGTACAGCTCCTCGTCGCCGTGCAGGCGGACGTACATGAAATCGGCTGTAGGGGTGTCGACGTACGGGTACTTACCGGCGGTGTCGGCAACGACGAACGCAATATCGTTCTCTCGCAGCAACTCCACTGCGGCGTCAGAGGCGAAACTCTGATGCCGCGCTTCCACACAGTGCCGAAGCGGCCGCGACGAAGAAGCGGGCAACAACACTCGATCCTCTGCCAGCTTGTCGTCCCTCATGCCCGCCAACGAGACTGCGGCAGAGACCGTTCGGGGCAACATGGCGAAGAAATCCGACATCTTCTGCGCGTCGAATTCGAGATTCGGCGGCAACTGCCACAGGAACGGTCCGAGCTTGTCGCCCAGCGTCAGCACCCCGGTGGCGAAGAAGTTCGCGAGTGCCGCCTCGACTCCGACGAGCCGCTTGATGTGGGTGACGTACCGACCACCCTTGATGGAGAACACGAAGCCGTCCGGCGTCTCGTCGTGCCACTTGGTGAAGCTCGACGGCTTCTGCATCGCATAGAACGTGCCGTTGATCTCGATCGATGTCAGATGTTCCGACGCGTACCCGAGTTCCTTGCGATGCGCCAAGCCCGCCGGATAGAAATCTCCTCGCCAGGGCGCATACGTCCAGCCGGAGATGCCGATCAGAACTCGGGGTCGATGCGACGCGGGCATGAGCAGACTGTAGCCGGGCGCACAGGGAGGTACCGCTGGCTGTGATTGCCAACTAGCTGGCACCACCATCGCCACCGGACCATAATCGGTCTCTATGCGGTCGGGTGGACGAGCGGTGGTGTTGACGCTGGTCGCTGCCGGCGTGTGGCTCTTCGCGACGCCGTCGCTCGATCCCGGAACCGCGGACTTCGTCGCAACTCCGGCACCGGCCGTCGCACCCGTCGTCGAACCGCCACCCCTGACGCTCGAAGAGCTCACAGCTCGCGTCGATCCCACCGTCGTCACCTTGTCT
The DNA here is from genome assembly GCF_040702585.1 of Rhodococcus sp. NPDC079359. Classification (NCBI taxonomy): domain Bacteria; kingdom Bacillati; phylum Actinomycetota; class Actinomycetes; order Mycobacteriales; family Nocardiaceae; genus Rhodococcus; species Rhodococcus sp. NPDC079359. The sequence continues at coordinate 195,061 of NZ_JBFBLH010000007.1, read as the reverse complement.
GCGTCCGCAGGATTCTCCGGGGTCGCGGGCACGGGCTTCGTCGTCGCCCCCGACGGAATCGTGCTCACCAACTTCCACGTCGTCGAGAACGCCACCGACATCAGCGCAGTGCACATGGGCAACGGACTCATCTACGACGCCACCGTGTTGGGTTACGACAAATCTCGTGACGTGGCTGTCGTGCAGTTGATCACCGCGGCCGACCTGCCGGTGGTCGAGCTTGCCCCGGACCCACTTCCCGAGGTGGGTGATGCGGTGACCGCCGTCGGGAATGCCTCGGGTGCAGGGGTCTTGGTTCCGGCACCGGGAGCGGTGACCGCCCTCGATCAGCAGGTGCGTACGCGCAGTTCGGTGGACGGTTCGGGAAATACGTTGGAGCGAATGATTCGCGTCGATGCCGATGTGCGAGCGGGGGATTCGGGCGGGCCCCTCTTCGATGCCTGGGGCCGGGTGGTGGGTGTGAACACCGCGGGATTGTCCGACGAGGCGCGCAACGGCACCGAGTTCTCACCGCCACAGGCGCCCGAGGCGTATGCCGTCCCCATCTCCGAGGCGGTCGCGGTGCTCGATCAGGTGATCGCCGGGCAGTCGGGCGGCACAGTGCATGTGGGCCCCACACCGTATTTCGGGGTCTCGGTGCGCGATGTGTCGGTCTTCGAGAACAAGCCGGCGATCGGGGCGGCAGTCGTATCGGTGACGTTCGATTCCCCGGCGGAGGTGCTGGGATTGTCCGCGGGGGACGTGATCGTGACGTTCGACGGCACCGAGATCGAATCCTCGTCGGACCTGTCGGAGGCGCTGCTCGGACGTCGTCCCGGCGAGCCCGCCGTCGTCGAATGGGTCGATGACGCAGGCGTAACCAGCTCCGGCACAATCACACTCGCCGCGGGAATGCCGACAGCCTGAGGGTCAGTCCTGCAGCACCGACAACACATTGCCCGCCGGGTCGGTGAACCAGGCGATCAGCGGTCCGCCATGGCGAAAGATTCCCTTCTCGTCGGTACGCATGGCAGGAGTGGAGCCTGCGGAACGACCCTGTATGTCCGGATACTGCTCGAACACAACTCCTTTGGCGATCAAGGCGTCGACAGCGCTCTCGATATCGGCCACCGGAAAGTTCAGGATGGTGTACTGCGCGGGTACGTGCCCTGGACGAGGATAGATCAGCACGATCGTCCCGGTCCCCAGGTGCAGCTCGAGCATGCCCATCTCGTTCTCGGTGACCGTCAGTCCGAGCGTCTCGGCATAGAACGTGCGCGCCGCCTGCAGGTCGTTTACGGCGAATCCGGAGAACGGCTGCCTGGTCAGCTCCAAGGATGTCATCGTCGAATTATCGCGCTCCGGCACATGCCACGGGCCGATATCCGAGTAGCGTGGATCTCGTGACTATTCGCCTCGGTTACCAGATGCCCAATTTCAGCTACGACGGTTCGGTCGCAGAGCTCTTTCCCCAGGTCATCGCGCAGGCGCGCGAGGCCGAAGCGGCCGGGTTCGACACCGCATTCGTGATGGATCACTTCTACCAACTTCCCGGGATCGGCAAGCCCGACGAGCCCATGCTCGAGGCCTACTCTGCGCTGTCCGCGCTCGCGACGGCCACCGACACCATCCAGCTCTCCGCGCTGGTCACCGGCAACACCTACCGCAACCCGGCGATCCTCGCCAAGACCGTCACCACGTTGGACGTCGTCAGCGGCGGTCGCGCGATCCTCGGGATCGGAGCCGGCTGGTACGAACTCGAGCACCAGAGCTTCGGACTCGAGTTCGGCACGTTCACCGACCGTTTCGAGCGACTCGACGAGGCACTGCAGATCATCGAACCGATGCTCCGCGGCCAGCGTCCCACGTTCGACGGCCTCTGGTACCAGGTCGAAAACGCGATGAACGAGCCCCGCATCCGCGACGACCTGCCGATCATGCTCGGCGGCGGTGGCGAGAAGAAGACGTTCGGCTTGGCCGCACAGTTCGCCGATCACCTCAACATCATCTGCGACGCAAACGAATTGCCGCGCAAGATGGCTGCCGTCCAGGCCCGCTGCGAGGAGGTCGACCGCGACCCCAAGGACCTCGAGACGAGTTTCCTCGCGTTCGTCATCATCGACGAGAACGGCGACAAGGCCAAGGAACTGCAGCGTGAGTTCGTGCTCAAGCAGGGCCTCGACCTGACGAACCTGTCCGAGGAGGACGCCGCGAAGGCCACCGATCGGCACTTCTGCGGAACCCCCGACGACGTCGCCGAGCAGGTACAGAAGCGGGTCCTCGATCAGGGCATCGACGGCATCATCATCAACCTGATCACCAACGGTCACCAGCCGGGAGCCGTCGAACTGGCAGGCAAAGCTCTGAAGCCGCTCGTCTAGAAATTTGCTCCAGCAGTAGCCGCGGGGGCGCGTGCGGTGGCATAGTTCCCCCGTGGCTCAGCTGAGGATGAACGGGCACCGCGTCTTGGTCGCCGACCTGACCGGCGACTCCCTGCGCGCGATGTCGGGCTCGATGGTGGCGTACGAGGGCGATGTCGCCTTCAAGAGCGCCGGTATGGGTGGCGGCGGCGGTTTTCGCGCCGCACTCAAACAGAAGGTGACGGGCGAATCGCTATCGCTGATGGACGTGTCCGGCAAGGGCACCGTCTACTTCGCCGTCGACGCTCAGGACATCACTCTCGTCGAGGTCCAGGGCGACAACCTGCACGTAGAGTCGTCCCAATTGCTGGCTCTCACAGGGCAACTGAAGACCGACATCAAATTCTCCGGCTTGCGCGGTGCCAGTTCCGGCCAGGGACTGTTCACCACCGTCGTCAGCGGGTCCGGCACCGTGGCATTGCTGTCCAAAGGTGGGCCGATCATCGCCCTCGCCGTCGATCCGCAGTACCCACTCGTCGTCGATCCCGACGCGTTCGTCGCCCATCGCGGCCAACTGAACCAGAGCTTCGTCACCGACGTCACGTGGCGCTCCGCCATCGGCGGCGGCAGCGGCGAGGCGTTCTCCCTCCGCTTCGACGGCCAGGGCGTCGTCTACATCCAACCCGAGGAGCGCTGACGTGCCACTCGAACTGGTCAACAGCAAAGTAGTGAAATCCGTTCTGGCACCCAATCAGAACGTGCTCGCGCGTCGAGGATCGATGCTCTACTACACCGGCGACGTTCGGTTCGTTCCGCACTCGATGGGCGGCGGCGCGGGTGCCATGCCGGGCATGGGCGGCGTCGCCGGGATGGCCGGACGGATGATGGCAGGCGAGCACGTGGCGATGATGGCCGCCGAGGGGCAGGGCGAAGTCTTCTACGGCCATGCCGGGTTGTACATCGAGGTGATCCATCTCGACGGTTCGTCGATGCTCACCGTCGAAGCCGATCGACTGCTGGTGCACGACGGCTACCTCCAGAGTTCCATCGTCGCTCTGACCTCGCAGGGCGGAGTACGCGGAGCGGTCCGCGGCGCGATGACCGGGCAGGGCTTGTTCACGACACAACTGACCGGCCAGGGCAGCGTCGCGGTTCTCTCGCACGGGGGCGCGACTCCGCTGCAGATCGGACCGGATCACCCCCAGGTGGTCGTCGATCCGCAGGCGTACGTCTGCCACATCGGCAACATCAACGTCGACATCTCCGCGAACGTCGGATGGCGCGACGCCGTCGGCAAGGGCAGCGGCGAGGCGATCCAATTGAAGATGACCGGCATGGGCACCGTATGGGTGCAGGCGTCCGAGCAGAAGTTCTAGGGAGCACTGTCGTGGAAATACACACCCCGTACACCCTCCCGGTCAACGACAACGTTCCCGGCAACGAATACGCGTTCTGCGTCGAACTCGCAGGCCAGCCGTGGTTCACGTCGAAGGGCGCAATGATCGCGTACTACGGCAACGTTCGCTTCGAGCCGCTCGGGCAGACGTCCATGCCCGCCATCGTCGCGGCTCGGTTCTCGTCTCCGCTGTACTCGAACGACTGGGTACTCGCGCAGGGTCAGGGCAAGCTGATCCTCGGCGATCGCGGTTTCAACATCAACAGCTACGACCTCGATGACGGCAACCTCACCATCCGGGCGGCGAACCTCCTTGCGTTCGAGCCGACTCTGGATCTCAAACAGTCCATCGTCCCGGGATTCCTGACCCTGCTGGGCACCGGCAAGTTCCTGGCCTCGTCCAACGGCCCCGTCATGTTCGCCGAGCCGCCCCTCCGTATCGACCCGGAAGCCCTTGTCGGATGGGCGGATTGCCCCTCGCCGTCGCATCACTTCGACGCCGACTGGATGCAGAACTTCCTCGGTGCGGCCCGCGGATTCCTCGGGGCGAACAGCGGCGAGGAGCGTCAGTTCGACTTCACCGGGGCCGGCACTGTGCTGATCCAGTCCAGCGAGAAGGTGCTCGACGATTCACACCTGCTGCGGTACGTCGAGTCGCAGACGGTCTCGCTCGGCCAGAACTCGCTGCGGGCGCTGCACAACACCATCGGGGCTCGGCTACAGCAGTAGCCGCCTTGCAGCACCTCGACGGTGAACACGGCGGCTGTTCGGCGAGAACGCGCATACTGGAGTTTCACCTTCAGGAGGTACAGCCATGGCCAACCAAGGACCGTTCGGATTCGGATCCGACGACTTCGACAAGTTCGCCCGTGAGGCAACCGAGGGACTACGAGAGGTGGTCGGATCGCTGTTCGCCTCCAACGCCGGGGCTCCCAAAGCTCCGCCGGAACCCGAAACCACAGGTCAGAAGGGGGACGGAGTCTGGGCGATCTACAGCGTCGACGACGCCGGATCACCTCAGATCGACCAGCTCTACGCCACCGAACTCGATGCCCTGCGTGCGCACAAGGACAACACCGACCCGCGCCGACGCGTCCGCTTCCTGCCCTACGGCGTGAGCGTCAGCGTTCTGGAGGACTGAATCGGGTGCACTGGACCGCGCTCAGCGCGGCTGGCTGCACCGGATTCGCTGTAGATGGAGTCGATTCTCATGACCGCACACACAGAGTCCGTCTCGATCCCGCTGGGACAACCCGTGTTCGTGCACGCGCTCAGGTACACGGCGTTGTTCGATCGGAAGCCGTTCGCCGAGGCCCTACTGATCTACACCGACAACGGCGCGTACAAGATCGTGTCGCCGGGCGAGGATCACTACGGCAGCTACGTCTCGTACACCGACGTCGCCGAGGGCCCGCAGCATGTGATCTTCCTGTCGTGGCCGTCGGAGGATTGGGACCGGAACGTCGCGTCTCACACCCTGACGTTCAATCCCGATTCTGCGGCGTTCACACAGGTGCTCGTCCTGCCCGGCAATCCTGTGCCACGCTCCCAATACGGTTACGCGCTGCCGATTCCCGATCCGCACAGCGTGGACATGACGGCATCCTGGGATCGGGTTCGCGAGACCTACGCCGAGACGTTCACGCAGCTGGAGATCCTGGCCGCAGCTCGACAGGCGTGACGTCGAGCTAGTTCCGGAACGCCTCTACCGCATCGGCCGCCTGTTCGACGCCACCGTGTGCCCGCACCTGGGCACTCATCGCCGCTGCGCGCGGTGCCAATTGGCGAGCTTGGGCAACTGCGTCGGCCAGGCTCGAAGCCGAGACCTTCTCGAATTCCAGGTGCACGCCGACGCCGAGTTCGGCGAGCATCGCCGCATTGCCGAATTGATCGACGGCCTGGGGGATGGCCACGGTCGGGACACCGAACCACAGCGCTTCGGTACAACCACCCATCCCGGCATGAGTGACGAAGACCGTGGCGGCATCGAGCACCGCGAGCTGCGGAACATGCTCGTGCAGTTCCACATTGGCAGGCAGCTGACCCAGCGCAGCCGGGTCGACGCGTCGGCCGATCGAGATCACCAGATGCCAGTCGGTGTTCGCGAAGGTCTCGATGCACAGTCGGTAGAACTCTGGTCGCTCGTTGTAGCCCGTACCGAATGAGATGTACAGGATCGGCGCGTCGGGCGCCGTCCAGCTGCGGTCCTGCAGGCGTACCGGATCGAGGCACGGCCCGACGAACCGCACCGAATCCGGTACCCGATCCGCGTTGGGCTGCATCACTTTCGGGATGAGCGACAGACATTGCTGCGGGTAGGTGATCCACTCCCAGGGATCGGCGTCGATGTCGTTCTCTCGCAACCACGCCGTGTACGAAGCGTGGTACTGCAGGCCACCAGCGGATTCACGCATCGGCGTCAGTACATCGGAAAGATCCTCGGCGTATCCATCCCACGCCACGTACGTCGGCGAGAGCTGTACTGCCGTCACCCCGTAGCGCACCCCGAGGACGGGTGCCGTCATGCCGCCGATGTCGTACAGAAACAGATCCGGCTGATCGTCGTCGTAGAACGCGTTGAGCACCGGATACGACGCGATCGCCTCGTCGAGGAAGACCTGCATCGCCGCGGCCGGATCATCCGGCCACGACGCCTCTCCGTCGGGAAGTATCGAGGTGAACGGCACCACCTCGACGCCCGCGGGTTCGACCACGTGTCGCAGAGAATCACCGACGGCATAGGTGACGCGGTGTCCTCGCCGGACCAGCTCGGCAATCACGGCCAGGGATGGATAGATGTGGCTGGGAGCCGTAGTGCCGATCATGGCGATGTGCATGATCCCCACCGTAGGGCGCATCGCGCACCGCGAGCCAGCGAATTTCGTCGGCGATCAGATCCAGCAGTAACGGTAGCGAGACCGTGATGGTCGCCTGCTGTGATCCCGCCTTCACCGAGGTGGTTGCCCTAGTACTCATGGCCGTCACCGCAGCGCTGATCGTCATGCTTTCCCGGACGGGCAGATCCGACGTATCGTCGGCGAATGTCCTTTCTGCAACCGGTGACCCTCACCGACGATCTCGTGACCCTCGAGCCGCTGAGCCACGATCACCTCGAAGGTCTGTGCGATGCCGCCCGCGACGGGGAGCTGTGGAATCTCTGGTACACCAGCGTTCCGAAGCCCGAGGACATGGCGGCCGAGATCGACCGTCGACTCGGATTGCTCGACGCAGGCACGATGCTTCCGTTCACGCTGCGCCGCAACGACACCGGGCAGATCATCGGAGCGACGACGTTCTGCAACGCAGACGCCACCAACCGTCGCGTCGAAATCGGATACACGTGGAATGCCCGCTCCGCGCACGGAACCGGCACCAATCCGGCGAGCAAACTGCTGCTGCTGACGCATGCATTCGAGGAACTGGGATGCATCGCCGTCGAATTCCGTACCCATTGGATGAACCTGCAGTCGCGGACGGCGATCGCGAAACTGGGTGCGAAGCAGGACGGGATTCTGCGCAATCATCAACGCATGTCCGACGGTTCGTTGCGCGATACCGTCGTGTTCTCGATCATCGAATCCGAATGGCCCACCGTCCGCAACGAACTCCGCAGGCGTACCGCACGGTAGGTTGACCCCATGCGTGTGGATGGGCGGGACGTTCCCGTAGCGGGGAACCTGCTTCAGCCGCTGGTGCGCAGAACCAGCGACATCATTCGGGTCGTATCGGCCGCGGCGCTACTGGGTGTGGTGATCGCCGGTTCGCTGATCACCAGAAATCAGTGGGACGCACTCGAGCAATCGGTGTCGAACATCGTCGGCGTGCTCAGCCCCGACCAATCCAATGCCGTCTACATCGTCTACGGCGTCGCCATTCTCGCGCTCCCGTTCGGCGTGCTGATCGGACTGATCGCGGGCCGCAAATGGAAACTCCTCGCCGGGTACGCGGCCGCGGCACTGCTCGCCGCGCTGGCGTTGTCGATCACCGGAACCGGGATCTCCACTCCCACCTGGGACCTCGACGTTCCGGAGCGACTCGACACGTTCCTCGCGCAATTCCTCGACGATTCTCGCTGGATCGCGATGCTGGCTGCGGCTCTGACGGTCTCCGGCCCCGGCCTGTCCGCGAAGTGGCGTCGAGCATGGTGGACGCTGTTGCTCGCCTTCGTACCGATGCACCTTGTCGTCTCCACCGTGGTTCCGGCTCGCTCGATGCTGGGACTTGCGGTCGGCTGGCTCGTCGGAGCCGTCATCGTGTTGCTCGTCGGCACTCCCGCGCTCGAGGTTCCGCTCGACGCGGCGGTTCGCCTGTTCCACAGCCGCGGTGTCACCGTTCGCAGCTTCACCGTCGTCCGCCCGGCCGGCCCCGGCCCGTTGGTGTTGAACGCACACACTCCCGACGCCGATGTGGTGGTCGAGTTGTACGGGCAGAATCAGCGCAGCGGCGGTGCCCTACGCCAGTCCTGGCGGTGGATCACACTGCGTGGCAGCGAAACTGCGCCGCTGCACGCGTCGATGCGCCGGGCCGTCGAGCATCGTGCCCTGATGGGCCTTGCCATCAAGGGGTTGGGTGCGGCGGGAAGTCACCCACTGGCGGTGGCCGCGCTCGACAGAGGATGGACCCTGTACGCGCACAGCCTTCCCATCGGTGATCCGATCGAGGCGGAGCACGACGACGCCACCCTTGGCGCTCTGTGGTCGGCCCTGCACACTCTGCACGAGAACCAGATCTCCCACGGCGACCTGCACCGAAACGAACTCCGGATCAACGACGGCAAGGCCCTCTTCTGCGGTTTCGGTCATGCCGAACTGGGTGCCTCGGATTCCCAGATGCAATCCGACGTCGCGCAGTTGTTGCTCACCACCGCAGACCTGTTCGGCTCCCAGCGCGCCGTCGCCACCGCCATCGACGTACTCGGCTTCGAGACCGTGGTTGCGGCCTCGGGTCGCTTGACCAAGTCCGCCATCCCGCCGCGTATTCGCCAATCGGTGCGCGACGCCGACAAGACGATGAAGGCAGTCCGGCTCGAGGTTCTCGAGCAGACCGGTGCCGCCAAGATCGAGGCCGAACAGGTCACCCGATTCAGCCGCAACCAGATCATCTCGCTCGTGCTGTTGATCGGATTGGTCTACGTCGCATACCCGTTCATCAGTGCGGTGCCCGCGTTCGTCACCGAACTCGGTTCGGCGAACTGGTGGTGGGCTCTGCTCGGTCTGGCGGTGTCCGCGCTGACGTACGTCGGTGCCGGAGCCGCGTTGTGGGCGTGCGCGCTGGGCAAGGTCAGCTTCTGGAATCTGACGGTGATGCAGGTCGCCAACACCTTCGCGGCGACGACGACACCCGCCGGCGTCGGCGGACTGGCCCTGAGCGTGCGCTTCCTGCAGAAGGGTGGGTTGGGAACGGTTCGCGCGACGGCGGCTGTGGCGCTGCAACAATCGGTCCAGGTGATCACGCACGTGAGCCTGCTGATCTTCTTCAGCGTCGTCGCAGGCACCTCGTCCGGTCTGTCGAACATGGTGCCGGGCAACACCGTGCTGTATCTCATCGCAGGTGCCGCTTTCGGCGTCGTCGGGACGTTCATGTTCGTACCCAAGCTACGACGCTGGCTGCGGGTCGCCGTTCGTCCGCAGATCAAGGAAGTCCTCGGCGAACTGGGCGAACTCGCCCGCGACCCCAAACGGTTCTCGATCATCATCCTCGGCTGCGCGGCCACGACGTTGGGTGCCGCGCTCGCACTGTGGGCGAGCATCGAGGCCTTCGGCGGCGGCACCACGTTCGTCACCGTGACGGTGGTGACGATGATCGGCGGAACTCTGGCCTCGGCCGCGCCGACGCCGGGCGGTGTGGGTGCCGTGGAGGCCGCACTCATCGGTGGTCTGGCCGCCTTCGGAGTGCCCGCCTCCATCGCCGTGCCGTCGGTCTTGCTCTATCGCGTCCTGACCTGCTGGTTGCCGGTGTTTCTCGGGTGGCCGACACTACGGTGGCTCACCAAGCGAGACATGGTCTGACGCACTGCAGACGGCGTGTATGCCCGATTCCGGCACAGCTCCACGTGGCGCTGGTAGCGTTCAGCCGGCCGGGGATCTGCCCATGAGAGGTATGCCCATTTCCAGACCGGGGATTGCGGTGACGGCCGAGGGCCGTACGCGATACAGGCCTGGGCTCGACGCCACGCGCGCGAGCGTCGACGACGACTACACGTACTTCGCGAACACAGCGCGCGAGCGTTGGGTGCGGTATTTCGTCGGAACCCTGACACTGTTGTTCGGTCTGTCCGGGATCCTGATGGTTCCCACCGGCATCCACTACGACGGCCTGGCGGTATTCGTCCTCATCGGGGCATTGACGACGATACCGGTGGCGATCGCGTGGTTCCTCGGACCATGGCCGTCACCGCGTGTGGCCAATGCCTTCGTGTTCTACGCAGACGTCGGCATCGTGGGCATCCTTTTCAGCAGCACCGACCATTATGTGCCGCTGGCCGGATGCATGATGTTCACGATCGTGGCTGTCTTCACCGTCATTGCAAGCTCTTTCCGAGTGATGTGGATTCACCTGGCGGTCTCGGTGGCGACGGTACTTGCGCTCGGCGTACTTGCGGTCGGCCAGGGAAAGAACCCGTGGCTGGTGGCGGCGACCGCAGTCACCGTCGTCACGTTGTACCTCACCCCCTTGATGATGCGGGCGTACATCCGGCATCTACGTTCTCGGGCATCGGGAGCCGTCATCGATTCGCTCACGGGCCTGTACAACCGGCGCGGATTGCTCGAGGCGATCGATGACGTCGGTACCGCCTCCACCGACAGCCCCTCGGATCGAACCATCGGGGTCACCGTTCTCGACATCGATCGGTTCAAGGACATCAACGACCGATTCGGTCATCCCACCGGCGATGCAGTACTGATCGAGATCGCCTCACGGCTCACCGCCGCGGTACCGCAGACATCGGTGGTCTCGCGCCTGAGCGGAGACGAGTTCGTCATCGTGCACATCGGTTCGCCCGGCGAGATCGAATCGGCCGACCACAGGATCCGGATCGGTCTCGACGAAAGCTTCTCCGGGCCGCCTTTCACCGCCAGTGTCGGTTCTGCCTCGGAACTACTCGGGGGCGAACCCATCACCCCTACCATCGTGCGCAAACTGATCGCATCGGCCGATATCGAGATGTATCGCGACAAGTCTCGACTCTCCGAGGACGACGGCAGCGCCCGTGGAACCAGCACCGGAACGCGAGCGGACATCCGCACGCGCATCGAGACCTTGATCTCGCGAGGCGGGCCCGACGTGGTGTTCCAACCCATCTGCGACACGGTCACCACAACGGTTGTCGGTTACGAGGCACTGTCTCGCTTTCCTTTCGGCTACGGCTCGCCGACGATGTGGTTCCGCGACGCCACCAATGCGGGAATCGGACCGCTTCTCGAAGCCGCCGCCATCGACCGCGCGCTGGCCGCGTCCGCGTCACTTCCCTGCGAGATCTTCATTTCGCTCAACGCGTCTGCCGACACCATTCGCTCGACCGACCTGGCCGACGTACTGCAGCCGTTCCAGAAGAACCGACAGTTCCACATCGAAATCACCGAACACGAGCGGGTCCACGACTACCGCGCGGTCGCCCGAACCATCGAATCCTTGCGCGGGGCAGGCATATCCATCTCCGTCGACGACGTAGGTGCCGGCTTCGCCGGACTTCGCCAGGTGGTCGAACTGCGCCCCGACACCCTGAAGATCGACTACGCAATTGTGCACGGAATCGACACCGACCCGATCCGAAGGGCCGCCGCTGCATCGGTGATCGGATTTGCACACGAGATCGGGTCGACGGTCATCATGGAAGGCGTCGAAACCGAAGCGGAACTCCGAGTGGCCGCCGAACTCGGAGCAGACATGGTGCAGGGCTTTCTCACCGGACGACCACTACCGCTGTCGGACATCACCGGTTAGCTGCGCGGCCCCTCCAGCCGAGAACTAGATCGACGAGTCGACCGTGAACTTCGTCAGTGTCGGAGCGGCAGCGAGCATCGGCGGCAGTTCGGTGATCTGGCCGGGACCGGCGCGGAACTCGCGGTACTTCGCATCGGCCTCGGCCGACTCCCATGTCTCGTAGGCCACCACGTGGGCCTCGTTCTCCTCGTCGACCCACACGTCGACGCCGAGGCAACCCTCGAACGCGCGGGTTTCGGCCAGCACCGTGCGCAGCAGTGCTCGCGCGTCGGCGAGAGACTCGGGCTTGAACGTCAGATCCAGTGTTGCAATGAGAGCCATGGCTCCAGGGTAGACCGCGACGGGTCACCGCAGACGTAGTGCCAAGTAGAACTCGATCCTGTCCTCCAGTCGCGACAGATCGCGGCCGGTCAGTTCCTCGATGCGCTGGATGCGATATCGGACGGAATTGACGTGCATGTGCAGTTGTTCGGCACATCGCGTCCAGGCTCCGTTGGTGTCGAGGTACACCGACAGTGTCTCGACGAGATCACTGTTGTGCAGGTCGTCGTAGTCGACCAGGGGAGTCAGTAGTCTCGAGGTGAACATGCGTCGCACGTCGTCGGGAACGTTGGCGAGAAGTATTGTCAGCGTGGCCAATTCGTCGTGCCCGACGACACTGCAGTCCGAGCCACGACGCTCGGCGAGTCTGCGGGCGTAGCGCGCTTCCTCGATCGCGCTTCGGATGTCGGCGGGCGCGGTCGGAGCGCTGACACCGATCGAGGTGCCGCTACCGACCAGTCCCGGTGCCAACGTGTGGACCGCTCGCCGGACGGAATCGGTTCGATCGGTTCGCGCCTCCACCAACGCGATGGCCTCACCGTCGACGATTCCGAGGGTGATCTCCAACGGTGCCAGCACTTCTCGTAACAGCGGGCGTAGCTCGCCGAGCCGCAACGTCTCCCCGGACGTGGCCACAGCCACTGCAGCATAACGTGTTTCGATGTCGAGCCCGATGACGTGCATCTGGGCGAGGATGTCAGCGGCCGTCGCACCGCCGACGATCGTGCGCACGAATTCCTGCGCCAGAATTCCCGACCCGGACAGGCGATCGTCGACGCGACTGCGTTCCACCGCCACGATCGACGCCAGCTGTCCGGCCAGGGAGAGCCTCGGCGCATCCCATGTCTGCCAATCGCTTTCGAAGGCCACGAACCAATCCACGACCCGCGGTGCGGACTCACCGTCGACGGCGAACACCGAGACTCGCTGCTCAGGGCAATAGCGCGGTAGCCGTACCGAGCTCATGAAATCCTGCGCCACTGCTTCGGTGTCCGGCGGATTGTCGGATCCGGCGAGTACCCGCCCCGATGAGGTGACCACCCAGCAGTTCATCCCCAGATCGGAGCTGACCATCTCCAGCAGCGGACCGAGACCCCCACCGGGCCCCGCGCTAGCCACCAGGCGTCGATGCCGATCGAGCACCAGGCTCAGGTCCGAGGCCCGGGCCGTCGACAGTTGCCGGACCACGCTCTCGGTCACCGTGGCGAAAGCGATGTCGGCGGGCACCCGAAAAAGCGGCAGGCCGTGCTCGAGGCAGGCGTCGACCAGGTCGTCGGGCACCACGCCGTCGTCGGATGCCGCCAGCGCCGAGATTCCGGCCTTGGACACCGCCCGGACGAACGTCCTCGAGTCCTCGGGGCCCGTCCGCCACATCAGACCGGTCAGCACCAGCTCTCCGCCGCTGAGGTATCGGCTCGGATCGAGCATGTCGGTGGTCACTACCCATCGGATGGTCGGATCGAAGTGCTCGGGAGTGACGATCGGCTGCAGTTTCAGGTCGGGGAGATCGGCCAGATCACGCAGTCTCACGGTGCATCGACCTCCTCTTCGTAGGATCCTCCAAAACCTACACTGTGATCGGCGTCATACTTCGTCGTTCCTGTCTCTCGTTCGCATGGCCTCCGGCGGCTGTACTGGGTGAACACGACCGAAAGACACGTGAGCGGAGAGCAGCACGATGGAATTTCTACGACCACAGACCTGGGGCGACGCGTTGGCCGCGAAGGCCGACGACGTCGACGTGGTGCCCATCCAGGGCGGCACCGACGTCATGGTCGAGATGAACTTCGACCTGCACCGGCCAGGCGCACTGCTGGATCTGAACCCGATCACCGAACTCACCGAGTGGGAGCGGCTTTCCGACGGGACGTTGCGGGTCGGCGCAGGCGTGCCGTACGTCCGCATCATCGCCGAGCTCGGAGACATGCTCCCCGGCATCTCCCAGGCGTCCCGCACCGTCGGTTCACCGCAGATCCGCAATCGCGGGACCGTCGGCGGCAACCTCGGCGGCGCGTCGCCGGCAGGCGATCTGCACGCGCCTCTGCTCGCGGCGGGCGCGACCGTCGAAGTCGAATCGGCCGAGCGCGGAGTACGCATGATCCCCGCCACCGAGTTCTACCTCGGCGTCAAGCGCAATTCCTGCCTGCCCGACGAACTCATCCGCGCCTTTCACGTAGCGCCGGCTGCGGGACCGCAGTACTTCTCCAAGATCGGCACCCGCAACGCGATGGTTATCGCCGTCTGTTCGTTCTCGATCGCACTGTTTCCGCAGGAGGGTCGCGTGGGTACCGGGCTCGGCTCCGCTGCGCCGACGCCGCGCCGGGCTTACGATGCCGAGAACTACCTCGCGGCCGAACTCGAGTGGGACGGTGCCCTCGATCCGCGGGTATCGGAGGAATTCGGCCGATTGGTCAGTGCGGCAGCAAGTCCCATCGACGACGTACGAGGCACTGCCGATTACCGCAAGCACGCCCTGTCCGTGATGGCCCGGCGAACACTGGGCTGGGCATGGCGAGACCTCACAGCCGCACGGAAGGTGGCCTGAACATGCGAGTCAACTGCACCATCAACGGAAAAGACATGGAAGCCGACGACGTCTGGGAGGGCGAGAGTCTGCTCTACCTGCTGCGTGAACGCATGGGACTCCCCGGATCCAAGAATGCCTGCGAGCAGGGTGAATGCGGTTCGTGCACCGTCTATCTCGACGGCGTCCCCGCATGTGCCTGCCTGGTGGCCGCCGGTCAGGTCGAGGGCCGCGAGATTCGTACCGTCGAAGGCCTCGCCGAAGGCGACAAGCTGGATCCGATGCAGGAGGCGTTCGTCGAATGCGGAGCCGTCCAATGCGGCTTCTGCACCCCCGGGCTCGTGGTGCAAGCACACGATCTGATCGAGCGCGTTCCCAATCCGTCGGACGTCGAGATCCGTGAATCACTCGCCGGAAACCTCTGCCGCTGCACCGGATACGAGAAGATCCTGGACGCCGTGCGGCTTGCAGCAACTCGAAAGGCCGAAGCCAAATGACCACTGTCATCTCGGGTGCCTACATCGCGCCCATCGTCGGCGACGAAATCCCCGACGGCTACCTCGTCGTCGAGGGCACGATGATCACCGCCATCGGATCGGGCCCCGCCCCGATCATCCCCGGCGCCGAGACCATCGACGCCTCCGGTTGCCTGGTCACCCCGGGCTTGGTGAACACACACCACCACCTCTACCAGTGGGCGTCCCAGGGCCTCGCCAAGGACAACACGCTCTTCGAATGGCTTGTTGCGCTGTACAAGCCGTGGTCGAAGATGGATGCCGAGGTCGTCGGCGGTGCTGCCGCAGCCGGGCTCGGATGGCTGGCGAAGTCGGGATGCACCACCAGCACCGATCATCACTACATCTTCCCCCAGGGCCGAGGCGATCTGTTCGCCGCCGAGATCGACGCGGCGCAGCGCATCGGAGTCCGCTTCCAGCCGTGCCGAGGCTCGATGGACCGGGGTGTGTCCGACGGCGGCCTGCCACCGGACGAGGTGGTCGAATCACTCGACGACATCCTCACCGCCACCGCCGAGGCCATCGACACCTATCACGACGCCTCCTTCGGTTCCATGCTCCGCATCGCGGTCGCACCGTGTTCACCGTTCTCGATCAGTAAAGAGCTGCTCGTGGAGTCCGCAGGGCTTGCTCGCGCCAAAGGCGTTCGGCTGCATACGCATCTGGCCGAGACCCTCGACGAAGAGGAGCACTGCCTCGCTCAGATGAACTGCACCCCGGTCGAATACATGGAGCAGGTCGGCTGGTTGGGCGACGACGTGTGGTTCGCCCACGCAGTGCACCTGCACGATTCCGACATCGCGAAGATGGCGGCCACCGGTACCGGCACCGCCCATTGCCCGAGTTCCAATGCTCGGCTCGGCGCCGGTATCGCACGGATCTCGGACCTGCTCGCCGCCGGCGCACCCGTCGGCCTGGGGGTCGACGGTTCCGCCTCGGCCGAAATGGTGCCCCTCGCAGGCGAGGTCCGTCAGGCCATGTACATGCAGCGGGCCAAGTACGGTCCGACAGCACTGACGGCGCGTCAGGCACTCGAGATCGGAACACTGGGCGGCGCAACGGTACTGGGCCGACAGGGCGAGATCGGTTCGCTCGAGGTCGGCAAGCTCGCCGACATCGCGATCTGGCGCACCGACGGGTTCTATTCGGCCGTGGACGATCCGGTCGTCGCGTTCGCGTACGGGCAGACGCCGCCGCTCGCGCGCTTGATGGTGGGCGGTCGAACGATCGTCGAGAACGATGTCCTGACCAGCGCACCGCAGGACGAAATAGGCCGCGCCGGAGCCGATGCGCACCGTCGCCTGATGAAACTCGCGGAGGACGTGCTGTGAGCGCCCCGACCACCACACCCCGGCAAGCTCCCGCCGACATTCCCGCCCCGGGACGAGGTCGAGTCGGCGACAGCCCGCTGCGACCCGACGGCACACTGAAGGTCAAGGGCGAGTTCGCATATTCGTCGGACCTGTTCATCGACGGGATGCTCTGGGGCGCAACGCTTCGCAGCCCGCATCCCCGCGCGAAGATCGTCTCCGTCGACATCTCGAAGGCGCTGGCAACTCCCGGCGTCGAGGCGGTACTCACCCACGAGGACGTGCCCGGACGCAAGTGCTTCGGACTCGACCACACCTGGGATCAGCCGGTATTGGCCTTCGACGAGGTGCGCCACGAGGGCGAACCGATCGCGTTGATCGCAGCCGACCATCCCGAAACCGCACGGCGCGCAATGGAAAAGATCGTCGTGGTCTACGACGTGCTCGAGCCTCTCACCGATGCCCGACGCGCAGCCCTGGATCCGGACTACCCGAAGGTGCAGGAACGCGGCGGAGTGGCGCGACATCAGCCGGTGCGCGTCGGCAACGTCGCCGCCGCACGGGCCACCGCGGATGTCATCGTCAGCAGCGACTTCGCCGTCGGCATCCAGGATCAAGCGTTCCTCGGACCCGAGTCCGGCTTGGCCGTTCCCGCCGAGGACGGCGGCGTGGATCTCTATGTCGCGACCCAGTGGATGCACAACGATCTGGCGCAGATCGGGCCGTGTCTCGGCCTGCCCGAGGAGAAGATCCGAATGACGCTGGCCGGCGTCGGTGGTGCATTCGGTGGCCGTGAGGACCTGTCGATGCAGATCCACGCGGCGATGCTCGCCATGCACACCGGCAAGCCGGTCAAGATCGTCTACAACCGGTACGAGTCGTTCTTCGGCCACGTACACCGCCACCCCGCACAGATGCACTACGAGTACGGTGCCACCAGGGACGGCAAACTCGTGTTCGCCGATGTCGAGATCATCCTCGACGGCGGTGCGTACACCTCGGCCACCCTCAACGTGGTCGGCAACGCGGCCTCGCTCGGTGTCGGACCGTACGTCATCCCCAACATCGAGATCGACGCGTACGGGGTGTACACCAACAATCCACCGTGCGGTGCGATGCGTGGATTCGGCGCAGTGCAAGCATGTTTCGCGTACGAGTCGATGATGGACAAGCTCGGCGAGGCCTGCGGTATCGGACCGGTGGCAATCCGCCAGATCAACGCCGTCAGCCAAGGTTCCATCCTCGCGACCGGCCAGGTCATCGAAGCACCTGCCCCACTGGCCGAGATGCTCGCCCGAGCCGAGGCGATGGAACTACCTGCCCCGCTGGACGCGTCGGACATACGGAATCTGCCGGGTGGGGCATCGCAGACCACCCACGGCGAAGGCGTCGTACGTGGGATCGGATACGGCGTCGGCATCAAGAACATCTGCTTCTCCGAGAACTATGACGACTACTCCACTGCTCGCGTCCGGCTGGAGGTGATCGGCGGCGAGGCAACGGCATTGGTGCACACGGCTGCTGCCGAGGTGGGGCAGGGACTGGTGACGTTGGAGGCGCAGATCGCGCGCACCGAACTCGGCGTCACCAAGGTCGTCATCCATCCCGCCGACACCAAGGTCGGCAATGCCGGCTCTTCGTCCGCGTCGCGCCAGTCGTACATGACCGGTGGCGCAGTCAAGACCGCGTGCGAGGCCGTGCGCGAGGCGGTGTTCGTCCTGGCCGGCCTGTACCTGGGCCGCGCGGTGGCCGACCTCAGCCTCGACGGCGGCAAGATCGTCTCGGCCACCGACGGCGTGCTGGCCACGATCGAGGACGTGCTCGGCGATCGCGTCATCGAGCAGACGCGTGAATTCCACCATCGCCCTACCAGCGGAATGGATCCGGTCACCGGACAGGGCGCGAGCCACACCCAGCTCGCCCTGTGTGTCCATCGCGCGGTGGTGGACGTCGACGTCGAACTCGGACTCGTAAAGGTCGTCGCGATGGCGGCCGTGCAGGACGTCGGCAAGATCCTCAACCGGCTTTCACTCGAAGGCCAGATCCACGGCGGCACAGCGCAGGGCCTCGGCCTCGCGGTGATGGAAGAAATCGTCGTCGTGGACGGTCTGGTGAAGAACCCGTCGTTCACCGACTATCTGATTCCGACCATTCTCGACATGCCGCCCATGAAGCTGGACATCCTCGAGAACCCGGATCCCCTGGCACCGTACGGCCTTCGTGGTGCCGGCGAGCCACCCACCCTCTCGTCGACGCCCGCCGTCGTCGCCGCCATCCGCAACGCCACCGGACTCGCGCTGACCCGCGTACCCGTTCGACCCGAACACATCATCAACAGCTGATCCGAGTTCCATCCCCATTCGACGAAACCTCGTCCGGCACAACCGTACCGACGCCAACTCCCCCGGCATGTCGGCCCGGCCCGACGCTCGACGAGGTTGATCACGCCCTGGGAGGGCCGATCATGACCGACGTAGACACATCCAGCACTCGCCAAAGCGGACGAGGTCGATCCCAGATCGACAAGTTCTTCTACATCACCGGCCGCGGTTCGACGCTGTCACGCGAAATTCGTGGTGGTGTCACCACATTCGTGGCCATGGCCTACCTGATCGTTCTCATCCCTCTGATCATCGGTGATGCACGCGATGTCACCGGTGCCACGCTCGATCCGGCTCAGCTGTCGACCATGGTGGCACTGTCCGCCGGGCTGACGACCATCCTGATGGGGGTCGTCGGAAACGCGCCCCTCGCGATGGCAGCCGGCCTCGGGGTGACGCCGATCGTGGTGTTCCAGGCGGCCCCGTACATGACCTGGCCGCAGGCGATGGGTCTGGTGGTTCTCGAGGGCGTCGTCATCGTCGTCTTCGCTCTCACCGGCATTCGGCAACTCATCATGGATGCCATACCACTGGTGCTCAAGCAAGCGATCGGCGTCGGAATCGGTGCATTCATCGCGCTCATCGGCCTGGTCGACGCCGGGTTCGTCGGGCACCACGAGTCGGCAGCAACCGCCGTCACCCTCGGCACCTTCGGCAAGCTCGCCGGCTGGCCGGTGTTCGTGTTCTGCGTCGGGCTCATCCTGATGATCATGCTGTTCGTTCGGAAGGTGCCGGGCGCGATGCTGATCGGCATCTTCGTGGCCACCAATCTTGCCATCATCCTGAACTCGGTGTTCGATATCGAGCCGGAGGCGTGGGGCCCGGTGGTACCGAAGGTGCCCGACTCCATCGTCGCCACACCACAATTCGACCTGCTATTCAACGTCGACCTGTTCGGCGGCTTCGCCCGAGCCGGAATCGTCACGGCATCGGTTGTCCTGTTCACACTGGTGTTGTCGGGCTTCTTCGACGCCATGGGCACCATCCTCGGTGTCGGCGAGGAAGCTGGCCTGGTCGACAAGCAAGGCAGGATGCCCGGACTGAGCCGAATCCTCACCGTCGACGGCATCGGTGCCATCGTCGGAGGCGCAATCAACGGCTCCGCCAACACCGCCGTGGTGGAATCTGCGGCCGGCGTCACCGAGGGTGCCCGAACCGGTCTTGCCAGCGTCGTCACAGGCGGGTTGCTGACCAGCTTGATCTTCTTCACTCCGTTGGCCGGGGTGGTTCCCGTCGGTGCAGCTGCGCCGGCCCTGGTTCTGGTGGGCGCGCTGATGATGACGCACGTACGCAAGATCGATTGGGAGAACACCGAAATCGCGATCCCCGCCTTCCTGACCATTGTGCTGATGCCGTTCACGTACTCGATCACCGTGGGAGTCGCGGCAGGTGTCATCTCGTACACCCTCGTTCGTCTGGCCAAAGGCAAAGCACGCCAGACGCATTGGCTGCTGTATCTGATGTCGGGTATATTCTTGGTCTACTTCGCCCTGCACCCGATCGAAGAAGCGTTGGGAATCTCGTAACGTGAAAGAGATCGTCGATCGCCTGTCCGCCTGGGACCGCGCTGGCATTCCCTATGCGGTAGCGACTGTCATCGCGGTATCCGGAAGTGCCCCAAGGCTTCCGGGTGCCGCGATGGCGGTCTGCGCCGACGGTGAAGCAGTGGGCAGCGTCTCCGGTGGCTGCGTCGAAGGCGCCGTGTACGAGCTGTGCCGCGAGGTTCTCGAGACCGGTGAGTCCAAGCGAGAGTCGTTCGGCTACAGCGACATCGATGCTTTCGCTGTCGGTCTGACCTGCGGGGGAGTGATCGAGGTGTTCGTACGCCTCGGTCCTCCGCGTGCCGTGCTCGCGGCCATCGCGTCGGACGCTGCGGTGGCCACGGTCACGATGCTCTCCGGGTCAGGGGAATCGCTTGCAGTGTCCTCCTCGGCCACTATCGGCAGCACCGGGTTCTCCGACGTCGACGCCGTGGTCGTCGGTGAGGCGCTGGCGATGCTGGACTCCGGCGGTACCGGTATCCGGTCGGTGCGGTGCCGGCCTGATCTCGACGTGTTCGTGCAGTCCTACGCCACGGCCCCGCGGCTGCTGATCTTCGGGGCAATCGACTACGCAGGCGCACTCGCCCGCGTGGGTAAGTTCCTCGGGTATCACGTGACGGTCTGTGACGCGCGACCGGTATTCGCCACTGCTGCACGGTTTCCCGACGCCGACGAGGTGGTCACCGAATGGCCGCACAGCTACCTGGCGCGGACGGCCGTCGATGCCCGGACGGTGATTTGCGTCCTGACGCACGACGCCAAATTCGATGTACCGCTGCTCGAGGTGGCCCTGCGATTGCCGGTGGCCTTCGTCGGGGCCATGGGATCACGCAGGACTCACGACGATCGCGCGGTCCGGTTGCGTGACGTCGGGTTGACCGAGCAGGAGCTCGCACGCTTGAAGTCGCCGATCGGCTTGGACTTGGGGGCGAGAACGCCCGAGGAAACTGCACTGGCCATCGCGGCGGAATTCGTGGCCGTGCGACGCGGGGGTAGCGCTCTGCCCTTGACACGCACGGCCGACCCGATCCACCACGACGGGGCGGCGGGGGATGCGAAGTACGCGTAAGTATCGGCCCGACTCAGCCCACACGTATCGTGCGTTCGAGCAAAGGCAACAGACGATCCCAATGCCGTTGCAGTGCAGCTGCATCGAATGCGGTGGTGTCGGCCATCGTAAATCCGTGTACAGCACCGGGATAGACCTCGGAGGTGTACTCGAGTCCAGCCGCGTCGAGGGCTCCGTCGAGCTCGTCGAGGGCCTCGGGCGTCATATCGCCATCAGCGTGGCCGATGTGGACAGCGGCAAGAGTGGAGCCTGCGGAACGATCCGACGTAGCCGCAACGTCAAGGAGTAACTGATGGGGACTGCCCGGCTCGTCGGTCACGAGCTTCCCCGGATGGAAGCTTGCAGCAGCGCTGACTCGATCGGGGAATGCGGCCGCCGTGCGGATCGCCAGGACTCCGCCCATGCAGTAGCCGACCACTGCTACCTTTCCGGCGCCCACTGCCGGCTGTTCGTCGAGAAATGCGAGATAGTCCTCGGCGTCGGCGTCGGCGCGGGCTCGGTCAGCGGTGTGCTCGGCCAACAGCGGCATCAGCTTCTCCACGAGCGCCGGGCGTGACTCGCTGTCGATGAGCTCGGGTAGCTCGACCACCGGTGCTGGTCCGTGTCGGTAGAAGAGGTTGGGGACCAGCACGTAGTAACCGTGCTCGGCCAGTTCGCGGGCCATGGCCTCCAACACTGATCGCACGCCGAATATGTCCATGTAGAGCAGGACTGCGGGATGCGGCCCATCGCCGTCAGGGTAGGTGACGAACGCGTCCGCCGCGCCGTCGGTCATGGGAATCTGCACATGTGAACTGGGCACTGGAGTCCATTTCGAGTCGAGGAATCGGGCCCTTGCGACCGTACGCCTGTTGCGATTCGACCTTTCGTGGTGTGAGCAACGTAGAAGTGCCCGGCGAAATCTCGAACTAGTGCTCGCGTCGTGAGCGCCATTGACCACGCGCGATGATCGCGATGACGATCACGACCGCCGAGGCAACGGTCGCACCGAACGCCCCTCCAGTGGGAAGCGCGTTCGTCAGGACCGGAACCGGTGCGAGCACAGCCAGCATGACGGCCACAACCACAACCGGGAAGATGACCACCGCCAAGAACTTGTCCTTCTGCCGATCCCAATTCGGTCCGGCTTGCAGTGCCTTCTCCTTACGCATCACCCACGCATAGAACGGGACCAGCGGTGCCACGAGCAGTAGAACCGACAGTGGGTATCCGGTTCTGCCGAGGAGCGCGTAGATCAGCGTCGCTGTCGACGCCGAAGCCCATGTCATGATCACCGCCATGCCGAGAGCCAACAAGAATGGGGACTCTCGTTGCGGTCGATCAGATCCGGGCGGAATCTTTTGATCGTTCACTGTCACAACCTCCACGCTGGAAGCACGCCGCGATGATGCCACCGACACTCGACAAACATGCGGTCGGCTTCCGCGTCTTCAGCGGAAATCGCTCGGAACGTACCACCACTGATACAGGTGAACATGATTCGCGCGAAACTCGCAATGCCGCCGAGCTCGCGGGCGCACCGAGCAGCAGTTCCTCCTGTTGCCCATGCTCAGAGCGCCCGAGCCAATGTATTTACGTTTCTGTCGGTAGGTCGAGATACCATTCTCGTATTCGAACACGCGTTCGTTTCTTGCTCACCGGGGGGTGAAAGATGGGTGCAGTCCCGACTGTGTCACTGGAGGCGTTGACCGCTGCCGCGCGTGAGGAAAATCGACAGGCCGCCCGCAAGATCACCGCCTGCTATCGCGTGCACTGCGACTGGATCACCCGGGACTCCAAACACAAGCACTACAGCCGATACGGACGCACCGAAATGGCAGTGGCATTGGGCTGCTCGGCGACCGTCGCCGAATCGTATGTCTCCGTCGGCGTCGCCCTGCACACGCGGATGCCGCTGCTGCGGGTGGCGTTCGAGGCAGGTGAGATAGACCTTCCCCGCGTTCGGACGGTGTGCCGGATCCTCGACAATCTTTCCGACGACATCGTCAGGTCGGTCGAGAAAGAGGTGGTCGAGGCGGCGAGGAGGTCGTCCCCTGGTCCGCTCGAGCAGGCGATCTGGGACATCCTGCTGCGCGTTGCACCCGAGGAAGCGGCCGCGTTGCGGGAGTTCGCGAAGAAGTTCCGGACCGTCACCTACAGTCCCGCCGGAGAACTGGCCCGCATTCGAGCCGAGTTGACCGCCCCCGAAGCCGCCGCCGCATGGCAACTCCTCGAGGAGATGGCCGATACTCTCTGCCCGAAAGATCCGCGCGGGAAGAAAGAACGCCTGTGCGATGCATTCATGGCCCGCATGCACGGCGAACCCCGACTGGCATGCCTGTGCCAACGCGAGGATTGCCCGAAGAAAGACACCGCGTTGCCGGATCGTCGGGTGCCGTTGACGATGATCACCGTCGACATCGCCACCCTCATCGGGTTGTTGGCCAACTCCGCCTACCTCGCCGGGCACGGATCCATCGACCCCGACCTCGCGCGAGAGTTGGCACGCAACAGTCACTGGCAGATCCTGCCCACCGAAGCAGTGACCCTCGCCGAGAAACTCGGACTCGCTGTGCAGAACCCAGAGACCGGGGAATGGGAACGACGCCCAGACAGCGAGAAGACATCGGCTGCAACAGAACCCGAGACGGAAACAGCGACGGACGAAGACAACGACACGCGCTCGGACGCGGACCCTGATGCTGATGCCGAAGAGGGAACTGGGCCGGAAGCGAACTCGAGGGCGGCGACAGATTCCTCGACCGAACCGACCCCGGCCAGTTCACCTGCACCTGCACCTGCGCCGGGGAACACCTCGACACCGACACCGGAACCAGCAGCACCCGCATCGGCACCAGCGCCACCACCGGCACCAGAGTCACCACAGACACTCGCAGATGGGGTCGACGTGACCGGCGATGCCGAGGAGAACGGGGAGACCGGCGATGCCGAGGAGAACGACGAGTCCACACCCGCACCTGCGACCGACCCGCCGGCAACTCCCGACCCAGACGCCGATCCTGCCCGGAAACACGCCGCAACACGCACAGGGACGCCAGTGATCGACCCTCCCGCTCAGGCAACGTCGGCCACCGGCCCTGACCTCGCAGCTTCGTCTGAACCGGCGTCAGCGTCACTGTCACCTGCGGGACAGACACCGCCGGCACCTGATATCACACCGAACTGTTCGGAATCACGCTCTCCCACAACACCATCCGACTCCACAACATCCGGGGCGACGTCAGCCCAAGGCCCGGAACCGAGAACAGGCTCGACTGCAACTGACGCTGACGTTGCTGCTGCCGCTGCCGCTGCCGCCAGCGACAATCCACGCCAGCGTCGCCTGGGAACACTGACCTCCGCCGCAGCCCTGTTCTGCACCCACACACCCGTCGGCCGGGGCACACGGCACAGCTCTGCCCTCGACGTGCCCTCCGCGATGCGGCGCAACAACCGGACGATCCCCACAGGTCACACACCCTCAGGCCTCTACCTCGGCAGCGCATCGCTGGCCGCGGCTCTCGAAGCCGCCATCGCCGCAGACCCCACCCTCGGAAAATCAGTACCCCGCGACCCGCTCACCGACCGCGCCCTGATCTACCGACCCGACACCCTCACCACCGCCGCCGTCCGACTACGCGACAAACACTGCCGATTCCCCGGCTGCCACCGACCCGCCGCACGCTGCCAACTCGACCACATCACCCCCTTCGACCACGCCAACCCACGCGGCGGCGGCTGGACCACCGTCAACAACCTCCAATGCCTCTGCGACTACCACCACTCCGTCAAAACCGCCGGCTACTGGAAGGCCGTCATGCTCCCCGGCGGAGCGATCCTGTGGACATCGACATCCAAGACCACCCGAATCACCCTGCCCACCAACGCAACAGCCGTACCCATCCTCGGCAACGACCTCAGACCACACATCCCCACCACACGGAAACGATCCGGCCACCTCGCCTACCCAACCCACCCGACAACCACGACCCCGAAACAGAACCCATAGCCGAAGACTCCGCAGAGCCACCGTTCTAGAAGGTCAGCGCTGGTGCCGCAACAGCTGTCCGGTCGACGACTCCGAGCCCGCGATCCAAGACCGTCGCACCACACCCGACAAGCCCAGTCGGTCGTACGCAGTCACCGGGTTACGGTGGTACAGCTGCGCGACGTCAACGGTGAACTTCTCATCCGGCGCGAACACCGCGAGATCTGCAGCACAACCTACTTCGATGCGCCCCCGATCTGCCATACCCACCTGATCGGCCGTGTTCGTGGCCATCCACCGCACGATGTCGGTCATTGCGAAGCCGCGAGCACGCGCCTCGGTCCACACCGCTGCAAGTGACACCTGCAGCGACGCAATGCCACCCCACGCATCGCCGAAGTCCCCGGTGTCGAAACGCTTCAGGTCGGGCGTACAGGGCGAGTGATCGGTGACAATGGTGTCGATCGTGCCGTCAGCCAAGCCCTGCCACAACAACTCGCGATTGCCGGCCTCGCGGATCGGCGGGCAGCACTTGAACTGGGTCGCCCCGGCCGGCACGGCCTCGGCGTCGAAACACAGATAGTGCGGACAGGTTTCGACCGTCACCCGAACACCGTCCCGCTTGGCCGCAGCAATCATCGGCAATGCATCCGCGCTCGACAGGTGCAGAATGTGCACCCGACACCCCGTCCGCCGAGACAGCTCGATCACCTGCTCGATGGCCCGGTTCTCGGCCGCACGTGGACGCGATTCCAAGAATTCCGAGTACTCGCGGCCCGACGCGGACGGTGCCTCGGCGATGACCTCGGCGTTCTCCGCGTGGACGATCATCAGCCCGTGGAACGATGCGATCTCGATCAGAGCTTTCTCCAGTTCCGGGATCGTCAGCGGCGGAAACTCGTCCACTCCCGACGCCAGCAGGAAGCACTTGAAGCCGAATACACCCGCATCGTGCAATGGTCTGAGCTGATCGATGTTCCCCGGCACGGCTCCGCCCCAGAATCCGACATTGACCACCGACTGATCCGCTGCCACCCGCCGCTTGATTTCCAGAGCTGCAACGTCGACCGTCGGCGGGATGCTGTTGAGCGGCATATCGACGATGGTGGTGATGCCACCAGCCGCGGCAGCCCGGGTGGCGCTGGCGAACCCTTCCCATTCGGTACGCCCCGGCTCGTTGACGTGAACATGCGTGTCCACCAAACCCGGCAGCAGCACCTCGTCTGGCCCGAGCTCGACCACGGTGCCGGCGAGCACCGCACCACCAGCATCATAGGAGTCGATCGCCACGATCCGGCCGTCCACCACCGAGACCGAAGCGGCGACCTCCCGTCCGCCGATCACCGCCCGCGAAGCGCGAACGACCAGATCGATCGAATCAGACTGCACTGGAAACACTCTGAAGCTCGGACGACTTCCACGCCACATCAGCGGCGTCCAGGGCTTCAGCGTCGAGTTCCCCGAACAATCTCAATCGGGACAGGCCGCCGTCGGGGTACACGTCCAGTCGCAGGTGCGTGTACGCGTCGACCTCGTTCAGCAGGAAGCGATGACGCGTATCCGGCTGAACGGCGGTACGGCGCAAAATCTCGCTCCATGCCGTCGGGTCCGTGATGTGTCGGCGACGAGAATCGATGGCGCTGAGTCGAATCCACCCCGGTGCGTTGCCGACGTAGTAGCTGGTGTCGACCTCCACGTGCCGCGGAGCACCGGGTGAAGCGAGGGCGAAGACTGCGAAGTCGTTGCCGCCGTTGCGTCGTCGCGAGTTTTCCCAACCTTCGCCCATGTTGCGAGCCCGCCCGGGCAGGATGATGTTGGCCGGGGAGGAGTAGAACGCGTCGGAGCAGTCGGTGAGCCGAGCTCCGTTCTCGGCGGCGAGCAGATCGACGGTGCCGGCGAGGAACCGCGGATCCTGCACCACCTGGCCGTGCACACGGAACCGGGCCACACCACCGTCGGGGTAGATGGACAGACGCACATGCGTCCACCGGTGCCGATCGGCCACCGCATACATGTTCGCAGTGTCACCGACTGCAGAGGACTTGTCGACGATGCTGTGCCATTCCGCATTCTGTACGTCCTCGATGGACGGGTAGCCCTCGATCGACGCCGCTTCGACGGAGACGAACGGCGGGTAGTTGCCGGTGAAGTGTGCGGTGTCGACCACGACGCCGTGCACGATGCCCGGTGCACCCAGTCGCACGATCGCCCAGTCGTGACCGCCTTCGTCGCGGCGACGCCGAGTCTCCCAGCCGTCGTACACCTTTCCCTTGTGCCCGAAGTCCGCGGGATCGAACAGCGGAGCGTCCGGCTTGATCAAGTTCTCGCGCTGGGCGAACAGCTCGTCGTTCGCTGCGGAGACGCTGCCGCCGAGCGCCCGAGAAGCAAGGTCGGTCAGCGTGGTGAAATCGGTTCCGGTCATGAAGTTCCTTCCAAAATGTGTGTGGTGGCCAACGTTCGACCTACCTCGTGCAACAACCGAACCGCGTCTCGCATGGAGATCTGCGGGTCCGGCTCCAGGTCGGTCAGCGCATAGGAGGCGGTGATTCCGTAGGGGCGCAATCGATCCAAGCCGACGACGCTGCGTCCCGCCACGGTGATCACCGGGACCCCCGCCGCGCGCGCTGCATGAGCGACTCCGATCGGTGCCTTGCCGTGCAGGCTCTGCTCGTCCAGCGAGCCCTCGCCGGTGACGACCAGATCGGCCGACGCCAGAGCGCTGCCGAAGTCGATCAGCTCGAGCACGGTCTCGATCCCCGGCTTGGCCGCAGCACCGAGTACGGCCATGGCACCGAAGGCGGTTCCGCCGGCTGCCCCGGTGCCCGCCAGGCCGCTGAGGTCACGGCCGATTGCGTTGCGCACCAAATGCGCCCACTGCCGCATCCCGTGTTCCAGATACAGCAACTCCTGCGGCCCTGCACCCTTCTGTGGGCCGTAGACAGCCGCGGCTCCGGTGACACCGAGCAACGGATTGTCGACGTCGCAAGCCAGCTCGAACACCGCATCCCGAGCCGACGGCAACAGGCCGCTCAGGTCGAGGTGGACTGCGCCCCGCAGCGGACCACCGCCGAGCGCAACGTCGTTGCCGTCGGCATCGAGGATGCGGGCACCCAGCGCGCTGAGCATTCCTGCGCCGCCGTCGGTGGATGCGCTGCCCCCGAGTCCGACGACGAGACGCTGCGCACCTGCCTCCAGAGCGTGCCCGATGACGGTACCGAGACCGAACGTACTGGCTCCCAGCGCATCCGGCTGTCCATCGGGAAGAAGCTCGAGCCCGACCGCCGACGCCAGTTCGACGACCGCAACCTCACCCTGACGAGCGTATGACGTCTGCACCGGCTCACCGGTCGGTCCCGAGCAGGTCACTGCCACTCGATCCCACCCGGCGGTGACGGCAGCATCGACGGTGCCGTCACCGCCATCGGCGACGGGTAGGCATACCGTCTCGAGCGACGAGTCGACCGA
This sequence comes from Rhodococcus sp. NPDC079359, assembly GCF_040702585.1. Lineage (NCBI taxonomy): Bacteria > Bacillati > Actinomycetota > Actinomycetes > Mycobacteriales > Nocardiaceae > Rhodococcus > Rhodococcus sp. NPDC079359. Next base: position 166,289 of record NZ_JBFBLH010000007.1, on the reverse strand, counting down.
GAGCATTCCCTCGGCCAGCGCCTGCGCGACCTCCGCTGCCGACAGCGAGCCCTTGAACTTGTCGGGAGCGAGCAGAATCCGCGTCATCTCTAGTCCAGCAGGAGCAGCGCAGTGGGGGCGTCGGCCGACGTGTTGGCCAGTTCCTCGAACTCGCCGACGTTGTCGATCTCGGTCCCCATCGAGATATTGGTGACCCGCTCGAGGATGATCTCCACCACGACGGGAACCTTGTGCTCGTTCGCCAGCGCCCTGGCCCGCACCAACGTCTCGCCGATGAGGTCCGGCTCGGTGACTCGAAGCGCTTTGCAGCCCAGCCCTTCTGCCACCTGCACATGGTCGACGCCGTAGCCCTTGGGGATACCGGGCTGCGCGTCCAAGGTCTCCTGATGGTTGATGTTGTCGAATCCCAGCTGCACGCAGAAGTCCATGTCGAACGCGCGCTGCGCCTGACGGATCAGCCCGAGGTACGAGTTGTTCACCACCACATGCACGTACGGCAGATTGAACTGCGCGCCGACGGCCAGCTCTTCGATCATGAACTGGAAGTCGTAATCTCCGGACAGTGCAACGACATTCGCCTTGGGATCGGCAGCGACCGCCCCGAGCGCCGCGGGAATGGTCCAGCCGAGTGGGCCGGCCTGCCCGCAGTTGATCCAGTTGCGCGGGGAGTAGACGTGCAGGAACTGACCGCCCGCGATCTGGGAGAGCCCGATGGTGCTGATGTAGCGGGTGTCGCGATCGAAGACCTTGTTCATTTCCTCGTACACACGCTGCGGCTTGATCGGCACGTTATCGAAGTGAGTGCGACGATGCATCGTGCGCTTGCGCGTCGCACAGTCCTCCACCCAACCCGAGAGATCGCGGAGGGTACCTGCGGCACGGCGCTCCTCGGCGACGGCGACGAACTGCTCGAGTGCGGCCTTGGCGTCGGAGATGATGCCGTAGTCCGGCGCGAAGACACGTCCGATCTGGGTCGGCTCGATGTCGACGTGGACGAACTTGCGTCCCTTGCGGTAGGTCTCCAACCCGCCGGTATGCCGGTTGGCCCAACGGTTTCCGATGCCGAGGACGAAGTCCGAGGCCAACATCGTCGCGTTGCCGTACCGGTGCGCGGTCTGCAAGCCGACCATGCCCGCCGCGAGACGGTGATCGTCGGGGATGGTGCCCCAGCCCATCAGGGTCGGGATGACCGGAACGTCGAGGATCTCAGCGAGCTGGACGAGCAGGTCGGAGGCGTCGGCGTTGATGATTCCGCCGCCGGCCACGATCAACGGGCGCTCCGCAGCCAGGAGCATGTCGATGGCCTTCTCGGCCTGAGCGCGCGAGGCAACGGGCTTGTGCACGGGCAGCGACTGGTAGGTGTCGGGATCGAAGTCGATCTCGGCCAGCTGCACGTCGATGGGCAGATCGATCAGCACCGGGCCGGGCCGTCCTGAGCGCATCAGGTGGAACGCCTGCGCGAAGGCACCGGGAACCTGGGCCGGTTCGAGCACCGTCATCGCCATCTTGGTCACCGGTGCGGCGATCGACGCGATGTCGACGGCCTGGAAGTCTTCCTTGTGCAGCCTCGCGACCGGGGCCTGGCCGGTGATGGCGAGGATCGGAATCGAGTCGGCCATGGCCGAATACAGCCCGGTGATCATGTCGGTGCCGGCCGGGCCGGAGGTTCCGATACAGATGCCGATGTTGCCCGGAGCAGCCCGGGTGAATCCCTCGGCCATGTGCGAGGCACCTTCGACGTGGCGGGCCAGCACGTGGCGGATGCCCCCGTGGTTGCGCATCGCCGCGTAGAACGGGTTGATCGCGGCACCGGGCAGACCGAATGCCGTTGTTGCACCTTCGAGTTCGAGAATCTTCACCGCGGCATCGGCCGCGCGCATCTTGGCCATGTCAGTTGTCCTTGCTCGAGATCGGGGAGCCCGAGAGCCGAGCGACACCGCGGTACATTGCCGAATGATCCAGTCCACCATCGCCGTTGGCGCGAGCGGAGGCCATCAGCTGCGCCAACACGGCTCCCATGGGGATCACGACGCCCGCTTCACGTGCTGCGGAGGTGACGATGCCCAGATCCTTGTGGTGCAGGTCGATACGAAAGCCGGGCTCGAACGAGCGGTCCAGCATCTTCTGCGCCTTCTGGTTGAGCACGGCCGAACCGGCGAGGCCTCCACCGAGAACCTCGACCGACGCTGCCAGATCGACGCCGTAGGCCTCGAGGAAGGCGATCGCCTCGGCCAGCACCTGAATGTTGCCGGCCACGATCAGCTGGTTGGCTGCCTTCACCGTCTGCCCGGAGCCACTGGGGCCCACGTGCGCGACGGTCTTGCCCACGACGTCGAGAATCGGCTTGGCCGTGGCGAAGTCGTCCGCGCTGCCACCGACCATGATCGACAATGTCGCGTTCTCGGCACCGGCCTGGCCGCCGGAGACCGGGGCATCGAGGATACGGAAGCCGCGCGAGATCGCGTCGGCAGCCAACGTGGCGGTGACGTCGGGACGGATGCTGGAGAAGTCGATGATCAGCGCGTCGCGTCGAGCATTGTCGAACACCCCGCCCTCACCGGCGAGAACCTCCTGCACATCCGGAGAATCGGGGACCATGATCGCGATGACGTCCGCGTCATGAACGGCCTTGGCGATGGAATCGGCTGCGGTGCCGCCCGCCTCGACCAAAGGACCTGTGCGATCGGGGGTCAGGTTGTAGCCGACCACCTGATGGCCCGCCTTGGCGAGATGAACGGACATGGGACTGCCCATGATTCCGAGGCCGATGAATGCAATGGTGCTCATGAGAAATCCCTACTTGGTAGTGGTGGCCAGTTCGAGCCACGCGAACGGGTCCGGTTGGGTGGCTTTGTATTCGAGTCCGACGTAACCGTCGTAACCCCGTGCGGCGAGGCCGGCGAGTTGTCCACCGAGGTCGAGCGAGCCGGTACCCGGTTCTCCGCGGCCCGGTGAGTCGGCGATCTGCACGTGCCCGATCAGATCGTGGTGGGCATCGAGCGCCGCAGGCACGTCGTCTCCGTTGACGGCGAGGTGGTACAGGTCTGCAAGCAGACGCAGGTTGTGTACGTCCTGCTCACGCGCGACGCGGCGGATGGTGGCGACGGCTCCGGCAGCAGACTTGATCGGGTAGGCGGGCGCGCCGCTGACAGGTTCCACCAGCACGACGGCACCGATCCTCGCTGCGGCCTTCCCTGCTGCCGCCAGGTTCTCGATCGCGACCTCGTCCTGGTCCAGCGGGTCGACGCCGTCGATGCGATTTCCGTAGAGGGCGTTGAACGCTGTGGTGCCGAGTTGTTCGCCGATACCGACGGTGGCGTCGATGTTGTCGCGGAACGCCTGCTTCTGCGCTGGATCGGACAGAATCCCGCGATCGCCTGAGGGCATGTCGCCGGCGGCGAAGTTCAGTCCAGTCAGCTGCACCCCGGCATCACGGACGGAAGACACGAACGCGGTGACATCGGCGTCGGACGGCACCGGATTCGAGAACGGCCACCAGAATTCGACGGCATCGAAGCCGGCATCTCGGGCTCGCTGCGGTCGGTCGAGCAACGGAACATCGGTGAAGAGAATGGAACAGTTGACGGTGTAGTGGAGCCGAGAGTCAGCGAAAGTGTTCATGCACGGTGCCTTTCAGTTCTGAGGTTGCGGTAGTCCGCGGTAGCGACGCCAACTGCCGGCATAGGTGATGTCGGTCAACTCGTCCGGTTGCGCATCGAGCACCCCTGGCCGCAGGCCGACGCCCAGGACCGACCGCCCGTCCTCGAGCGCCACCACGGTGAGCTCGAGCTCCGGCGGTTCGTCCGGCAGGAAGGCCGTCCGGATGTCGTCGAGCGGAATGTCGTACAGCTCGCCTTCGATGGCCGCACCGGCTGTGTGATCGAGCAACAGCGCCGGGAATTCGTCCCGTACCGAGAAGAAGCGGTAATTCGGGGTGGTGCGCACCGTCCCCACGAACGGGTGGGACGAGACGTTGTGGTGCAGGCTGCCGCCACGCATCGCACCACCGTTGCAGAAAAGCTCCGTCATGAAGTCGTTCCTCTCGGGCTCGAAGGGCAGGACTAAAGTCCGTATTGTGGAATTAATATTCCGTTCGATGGACCGAGTGTGGCGTGCGCCACGTGGATCTGTCAAGACCCGGGTGCACGGTCCGCACGACCGAAGTGCCCAATACCTCAGTGCAGCAACGCCGAACGGATCGACGTGGACGCCTCGAGATCGACCCTTGACACTGCATGTGATCGGTGTCACGCTCATTTGGTGGAATCAACATTTCGTATTGCGGAATCGGATACAGTCGCCGACTTGAACACGGCCTCCGAGGCCGACGCGGCACGCACACTCTCGCTGTGCCTCGACGTACCTCGCTGGGTCGAGGGAGTTCTGAGCGCCCGGCCGTTCACCGACGTGCAGGCCCTACGTCACGCCATCCATCACGCTGCCGGGCCATTGACAGCCGAGGAAGTACACCGCGCACTCGCCGTGCATCCACGCATCGGCGAGAAACGCGACGGAGACGACGCCGGCGCTCGGCACGCGAGTAACGAGCAATCCGGCGTCGACATCTCCGACGCGACCGTCGAACAGCGGCTGAGAGCAGGAAATCTGGCCTACGAGAACCAGTTCGGGCAGGTGTTTCTGATCAGGGCCGCCGGCCGGGATGCCCACGCAGTTCTCGATGCTCTGCACAGCAGGCTCGGCAACGACCCCGAGACCGAGGCCGTTGTCGTCGAGCACGAGCTGCGGGAGATCGCCGAGATTCGCGCAACAGGAAGTCTCGGCGATGTCTGACCCGAGGAGTCAGGTGACCGCTCACGTGCTCGATGCGGCGAGAGGAGCTCCCGCGCAGGGGGTCTCGATCGTGCTTGCCGATCACCACGGCACCCCGGTCGCCGATGCAATCACCGATGAGCAGGGCCGTGTCTCGTCGCTCGGTCCCACCGAACTCGAACCGGGCATCTACCGCCTCACCTTCGCAACCGGTGCGTACTTCGCGTCCCGACACACCGAATGCTTCCACCCGGAGGTCGTCGTCACCTTCGAGATCACCGCACCCGATCAGCACTACCACATCCCACTTCTGTTGAGCCCGTTCGCTTTCACCACCTATCGAGGGAGCTAGAACCCATGACCATCGTGCTCGGAGCAAACCAGTACGGCAAAGCCGAATGCAGACTCGTCCGGATCGACCGCGAGACTCCTCGCCACCGCATCACCGACGTCAGCGTCACCTCGCAGCTGCGCGGCGACCTCGAGGCCGTCCACACCGAGGGCGACAACGCCCACGTCGTCGCGACCGACACCCAGAAGAACACCGTGTACGCGTTCGCACGGGACGGCATCGGCGCGATCGAGAACTTCGCGCTCCGGCTCGGGAAGCACTTCACCGGCAATTTCGACTGGATCGCCGGTGGACGCTGGGAGATCGAGCAGTACCAGTGGTCGCGTATCACAAACGGTGAAGACGGCTACGACCACTCGTTCGTCAAGGCCGGCGACGAGAAGCGGAACACGATCGTCACGATCGACGGAGAAGACATCTCCATCGTCTCCGGAATCAGCGATCTCGTGGTTCTCAATTCGACGGCGTCGGAGTTCTGGGGCTACCCGAAGGACCGGTACACCACACTGAAGGAGACCACGGACCGCATCCTGGCCACGTCGGTCAGCGCCCGCTGGCGGTACCTCACCACGGAGCTGGACTTCGACAAGACCTTCGACGACGTCCGTTCCATCATGCTCGACGCCTTCGCGTCCACTCACTCTCTTGCGTTGCAGCAGAGCCTGTTCCAGATGGGTAAGCAGGTTCTCGAAGCCCACCCTGAGATCGGTGAGATCAAGTTCTCCATGCCCAACATCCATCACTTCCTCGTCGACCTCGAGCCGTTCGGACTCGACAACCCCGGTGAGGTCTTCTACGTCGCGGATCGTCCCTACGGCCTGATCGAGGCCACGGTGGAACGCGACGATGCCCCGGACGCGGGCCGCGCCTGGGATACCGTGCCCGGATTCTGCTAGGAGCGAGGCAACATGAAGCTGACGAAGCGCAAGCCGAACAACAACCGTGCGCCGCATGACCCCGCCCGTCCCGAGGACGAGCGTTTGTCGATCGGCAGGTCGTACGTCTATGGATTGCAGCACATCCTGACGATGTACGGCGGAGTCATCGCACCGCCCCTGATCGTGGGCGGCGCAGCGGGACTGACCGGAACCGAGATCGCGCTGCTGGTCTCGGCCGCGTTGTTCGTCAGCGGAGCGGCCACCTTGCTGCAAACCCTTGGAGTGCCTTATTTCGGGGCGAAGTTGCCGCTGGTGCAGGGTATTTCGTTCGCGTCGGTGTCGACGATGGTGGCCATCGCGAGCGGGCCGGGTGGCTTGAACTCGGTGTTCGGTGCCATCATCGCTGCCGGTGCCATCGGGATCCTCATCACCCCGTTCTTCAGCAAGATCGTGCGATTCTTCCCACCGGTGGTGACCGGCACGATCATCACCGTCATCGGTATATCGCTACTGCCCGTTGCGGTTCGGTGGGCGATGGGCGGTGATCAGCAGGCCGCCGACTGGGGCTCGATGTCCAACATCGGGCTCGCGGCCTTCAGCCTCGTGGTGGTGCTGCTGGTGAGCAGGCTGGTGCAAGGCACGCTCTCGCGCTTGTCGATCCTGATCGGCATCATCGTCGGCACGCTGTTCGCCGTCCTCGTCGGCAAGGCCGATTTCTCCGGAGTGGGCGACGGTGCCATCTTCAGCCTCCCCGAGCCGTTCGCGTTCGGAGCCCCGACCTTCCAGATCGCGGCGATCCTGTCGATGGTGGTGGTCATCCTCGTCATCATGACCGAGACCACCGCGGACATCCTGGCCGTCGGCGAGATCGTCGGCACCGATGTCGATGCTCGACGCGTCGGCGACGGACTGCGAGCGGACATGGTCGCCACCACCATCGCTCCCGTGTTCGGCACCTTCCCGGCCAGCGCGTTCGCCCAGAACGTCGGTCTCGTGGCCGTCACCGGAATCAAGAGCCGCTACGTCGTCGCGGCCGGCGGCTCGGTACTGCTGTTCCTCGGGCTCTTCCCCGTCCTCGGACTGGTGGTCGCCTCGGTGCCGCTGCCGGTACTCGGCGGTGCGGGCATCGTGCTGTTCGGCTCGGTGGCGGCCAGCGGCATCCGGACGCTGTCCAAGGTGGAATTCGACGGCAACCTGAACCTCGTCATCGTGGCGGTGGCCATCGGCTTCGGCGTCATCCCCATCGCGGTGCCGGGCTTCTACGCGGCATTCCCGGACTGGGTCCACGTGGTGCTCGACTCCGGCATCAGCGCCGCGAGCATCGTCGCCGTCGTGCTGAACATCCTGTTCAACGTCATCACCATGGGTCAGAAACCCTCGCCCTCGGTGGTCACCGCTGCACCGCCGGTGGCGACGCGGCATCACCAGTAGTGTTCTATCGAGATCGGTAGAAGCTACGAACATGCGAGGTGGGACTGTGGCGGCAGGTGGCGGGGTGCAGTCCGTGGAGCGTGCGTTCGAGTTGCTCGACATCATGGCTGCCTCGGGCGGATCCATCGGGATCAGCGAACTGGCCGAGGGTACCGATCTGCCGATGCCGACGGTGCACCGTCTGATCGGAACCCTCGTCTCGCTCGGCTACGTCCGCCGGCTGCCGTCCCGCCGATACGCACTGGGCACCAAGCTCATTCGTCTGGGCGACAGCGCCTCGAAGTTGATCGGAGGATGGGCCAAGCCGTATCTGGCGGAACTGGTCCGGATCACGCACGAGACGTCGAACATGGCGTTTCTCGAGGACGACATGGCGGTGTACGTCGCGCAGGTCCCGTCCGAACACGCGATGCGGATGTTCAACGAGGTGGGTCAGCGCGTGTTGCCGCATTCCACCGGCGTCGGCAAGGCGCTGCTCTCGCAGTTGGACGACGACGCTGTCCGCGCGATCGTCGGCCGCCTCGGCATGGCTCCCCGCACCGTCAACACCATCACCACGCTCGACGCGTTGCTCGAGGACCTCGCGGTGATCCGCGAACGCGGCTATGCCATCGACGACGGTGAGCAGGAAGTGGGCGTCCGCTGCTTCGCCGTACCGGTACTCGGTGCCCCGACCCTCACGGCGATGTCGATCGCCGGACCCACAGCGCGCGTCACCCTCGAATCGGCCGAGCAGTTCGTGCCGCTGCTGATCTCGGCCGCCGAGCGACTGGCGAAAGACCTCGCGAGCAACACCCCAGCGTCTTGATGTTGCAGCGTCTTAATCCCGCAACACTTTCGCATCACGCGCGAAGGTCTGCACTTCCTCCGTCAACCACACGTGCGCCGGAACAGCGCCACCGAGAAGCTCCCGAGCCAGAGACGGCGAATCCCCGATCGGCACATCGCTGCCCGCAATGATGATGTTGCCGTAGCGCCTGCCCTTGAGCATCGCCGGATCCGCGACGATCGCGAGGTGCGGAAAGACACTGCGAAGGGTCGACGCCTCCTGCTTCGCGAGCGACAGATCCCGGCGGTCACCGCAATTGACGACGTACATTCCGCCGGGGGAGAGGACGCGTCGAACATGCTCGGTGAACTCGGCCGTGAGCAGCGGGGCCGGAGTTGTTGCTCCCGCGAACACATCTCGCACGATGAGGTCGCGACTGTTCTCGCTGAGCGTCTCGGTGACCGCCCGAGCTTCGCCGACGCGGATGCGCAGCAGCGGTGCTCGTGGCAGGTCGAACCATTCGCGCACCAGCTCTGAAAGCTTGCCGTCGAGCTCCACCACCACCTGACGCGCCCCGGGATATTCCGCGGTGAACGAGCGCGCCAGGGTGCACGCCCCGCCCCCGAGGTGCAGCGCCCGCAGCGGAAAGCTCGAATCCCACTGCGCGCGAACGAGGCCCGAGATCCAGCGCATGTACTCGAACTCGAGCACCGTGGGGTCGTTCATGTCGATGTGCGAACTCGGGACGTCGTTGACGTTGACGACCCACCCGTCGTCCGAGAACGCGTCACGGACCAATTCACAGGTGCCCGAATCGATTTCGAACACTCCGGGTTGCAGGGAGCCGGCCGGTGCCGAGGCCCGCTTCCTACCCACGTTGGCCCTCGAGTCTGAAGTCCTCGAAGTCGAATCCCGGGGTGACGGTGCAGCTGACCAGACTCGGTTCCTTGCCCACCGGACGCGCCCGCTGCCACACGGACGGCGGCACGATCTGCTGCGGAGATTCCGGCCCGACCAGCAGCGCCGACACCGCCCCCGGCTCGTCCCCTGCGCCACCGAGGTCGAGTTGCACCGGACTACCCCGGTGGTACAGCCACATCTCGGTGCCGCGGACGGTATGCCACGCCGACTGCTGACCGGGCATGAGCAGGAACAGGATTGCCGTGCCTGCAGCGCGCGGGCCGGGATAACCGTCGGGCAGAGATGTCTGTGGAATCGTGACCTCGCTGCGCCAGGTCTCCCGGAACCAACCACCCTCGGGGTGGGGTGCGAGGTCGAGGGCCTGAGCCCAGTCGGGCAGCGACGTCATGTACGCAACCCTAGTCAGTCGAGACCTGAACCCGGAACCTGTCGCGTTCGGTGTGCAGGCTCCAGAGCTGCTCGGCGAGAGCCTCGGGGCTCTTCTTCGGATCCTTGCCGTCGATGGCACCACCGATGATCAACTGCGACAACTGGATTCCTTCGCCCGCCAACTCCTCGTTGAGCAGCTGCGCGTATGCGGCCTGGCCTGCGAACGCGATGGAGGTGCCGGTGACCGTACGCCCGGGCTTCACCGCAGAGCCGCCGTTGACGAACAGAATCGTGCCCTTGTTCTCGCCGAGGAACCGCATGCCCGGCAACACCTGGTGGACGGCGGCGATCGGTCCGTAGATGGAGAACTCGACCGGCCCGACCATGTCGGCCGGGGTGGTCTCGAGCACGGGCCGCATGAAGTCCTTCTGCGGCAGCGGGCTGTACTGCAGCACCTCGATGGGTCCGAGTGTTTCGGTGACCTGCTCCAACGCCGACGCGATCGAGGCCGGGTCGCGCACATCGGCGACGAATCCCTTCGCGGAGATACCGTCGGCAGCGAGCTGATCGGCGAGCGCGTCGACACGGGACTGATTACGAGAGATGAGGCCGACCGAGAAGCCCTGCGCGCCGAACTTGCGCGCGACTGCTGCTCCGAGACCTGCACCTGCTCCGACTATTGCTATCGATGTCATGTCGAATGCAAGGACCGAGGCTCGAAGACTATTCCGACGACCGTCTCGAGCAGGGCCTCCGCAGTCCGATGCAACGCGGTGACATCACCGGTCCAGCCGAGTACCCGCAGAGCGGCCTCGGCGATTCCGGCCGCGTCCGCCGTCGCGTCCCGGCGGCCGTTCTCCCGATCGGCTCGCGCGTTCACCACGGTCTCCACCAGGCGAAACGGCAGGTCCTCGGTACCCGGCCTGCGCTCGGAATCGAGCTGGACCAACGTATCCGACGCAATGTCCGCATACAGGCTCATCAGCGTGTACCGATGGTCGCGGAAGGTTTCGAAGCGCTCGCTGCGCAGTTCGGGCAGTAGATAGAGCGCGCCGAGATTCCAGGTGGACGCACCGAGCTGTCCGGCGTCGAAGTAGGCCAGTGCGTACATCTGGGTCGCCGCCTCGGCTCCCGACTGCCGAATGCGCAGCGCGACGGCCAGTGGCGCATCGACCGTGCCGCTCAGCAGCGCGTCGAGTATGTCGTCCTTGGTGGCGAAGTGGTGATAGAGCGAGGCCTGACGCAAACCGACGGCGTCGGCTATGACGCGGGTGGAGGTATTTGTGAATCCGCGAGTGGTGAAGAGCTCGGCCGAGGCGTCGAGAATTTCCTCGCGAGCGGTGTCGCCCGGCCGCTTCTTCGTGCTCAGCCTTGGCCTGCCTGCTCCGGTCATGACTGCATCTTGTCAGGTCGACGTGACGGTGAGATTTCTGTCATCTGATCGAAATAGACGAAACGAGGTTGTTTCACGACGGACACCGCCAGGGAACGGCGGTGCCGAAAACTATCAACTGACAGAAACCCGCCTCGGCGATGCAGCGGGCGGTCACTCACCACCCACCTCGCCCGTAGGAGACTTCCATGAGCTCGACAACACTGCCGGCCCCGGGCTCGGGTTCGGAACCCTCGCCCACCACCGACCATTCCGATCTGGCTTCCCTCGGCTACGACCAGCAGCTGCACCGCAGCCTCGGCAAGTACGCGTCCTTCGCCGCCGGGTTCTCGTTCGTCTCGATTCTCACCACCATCTTCCAGCTCTTCGGACTCGGCTTCAGCTTCGGTGGCCCGGCCTTCTTCCTCACCTGGCCGCTCGTGTTTCTCGGGCAGTTCATGGTGGCCCTGAACTTCGCCGAACTCGCTGCCCGCTATCCCATCTCGGGCGCGATCTACCACTGGTCCAGGCGTATGGGCGGTGAGCTGGTCGGATGGTTCGCCGGCTGGTTCATGATCATCGCGCAGATCGTCACCGCCTCCGCCGCCGCGATCGCACTGCAGGTCGTCCTCCCCAGCATCTGGGGCGGATTCCAGCTGATCGGCGAGGACACCGCGCTCACCTCACCGAGCGGAGCCGCGAATGCCGTTGTGCTGGGCTCGATTCTGCTGGTGCTCACCACCACGATCAACTGCATCGGCGTGAACTGGATGTCGCGCATCAACAGCATCGGCGTCACCTGCGAGATCGTCGGCGTCATCGCGCTGGTGCTGGTGTTCTTCACGCACGCCGAGCGGGGACCACAGGTGGTGTTCGATACCGGAAGTGCCGGAGCCGATCCCGGCTACATCGGTGCCTGGATCGTCTCGGGCCTGATGGCGGCCTACGTCATGGTCGGCTTCGGCTCGGCAGGCGAACTCGCCGAGGAGACCCGCAATCCCCGACGCGTCGCGCCGCGCACCATCCGTCTGGCTCTCTCCGCATCGGCACTGGGCGGTGGCCTGATGATCGTCGGCGCACTGATGGCCGCACCGAGCCTCACCGACGGTCAGCTCGCAACGCAGGGGCTTCCGTACGTCATCGACTCGATCCTCACCTCACCGTGGGGCAAGGTACTGCTGGTCGACGTCGCCATCGCGGTGTTCATCTGCACCCTCGCCATCCAGACCGCGGCATCGCGGCTGATGTTCTCCATGGCCCGCGACGGACGCCTGCCTGCCTCGACGGCTCTCGCGAAGGTCAACTCGCGCACCGGAACTCCCATCGCACCCTCGGTCCTGATCGGTCTGGCCTGCGTGGCGATCCTGGCCGTCAACGTCGGCAACTCCGCGATCTTCACCACGCTCTCCAGCGTCTGCATCGTGCTGATCTACCTCGCGTACATGATGGTCACCGTCCCGCTGCTGATCCAGCGACTCAAGGGCTGGCCGCACGGCGGCGTGCAGCACGACTCCGACGGCCAGAAGCTCTTCACCCTCGGACGCCTCGGCCTGCCGGTCAACATCGCCGCAGTTCTCTACGGCGGCCTGATGGTGGTCAACCTGTCGTGGCCGCGGGCCGAGATCTTCGACCCCACCGGCGAATTCCCACTGCTGCGCTGGGCCGCACCCCTGACCGTCCTGGCCGTGATCGTCGTAGGTATCGCCTGCCTACCCCGCGGCAAAGCCCACCCCAAGCCCGTCACGATCGGAGCCTGAACCATGAGCACCGCAACAACGTATTCCGCCAAGGAACATGCACGATCCCAAGCGACCGTCGCGCCGGCACCCACAGCACCGGAGGGCATCTCGGAGCTCACTTGGGCAGCATCGGTTCCCGGCGGCAGCTACACCACCAAGGTCCTCGCTCGCGGAACCCGGCTACGCCTCGTCGACGTCGACGGTGATGCCTGCGCCAATCTGCTGCTCTACCGCGCCGACGCCCCGTGGGAGCGACTCAACACCGCCGACACCGTCAAGGTGCCGTGGCAGGCGTATCTGAGTGCCGGCCATCCTCTGCTCTCGGATCAGGGGCGCGTTCTGGCGACCATCGTCGACGACACCTCCGGCCACCACGACGCCCTGTGCGGCACCACCTCCACCGCTACCAACACCGCGAAATACGGAGTCAGCGGACCACATTCGTCCGCTCCCGCAGGCCGCGAACTGTTCACGCTGGCCGCGGCGAAGCATGGACTGGAACCACGCGACGTCGCACCGTCCCTGTCCTTCTTTCACGGCGTGAGAGTCGACGCCGACGGGGCTCTGGTCGGCACCGGCTCGGCGGGAGCGGGGAAGTCGGTGGATCTGCTGATCCACCTGCCGGTGATCGCGTTGCTGGCCAACACCGCTCACCCGCTCGACCCGAGGTCCGAGTTCCCTACGACGGCCCTCGACGTGCTGGCGTGGCGAGCACCCGAGGAACTACTCACCCTCGACAACACCGAACCGGAATACCAGCGCGCAGTACAGAACACCGAGAACGCATGGAAGGCAGCGCAATGACCGCCAGCACCCTCGAGACCACGATCGTTCGTGACGAGATCGCCCCCGCATTCGGCCCGTGGTCCGCCGTCGTCGAAGCCGGTGACGTACTGACGATCGTCGATCTGCACGGCAATCAAGCCGTCGACACCCTGATGTACGGCGCGCACGATCACTCGATCCGTTACTCCGCCCCCGCCACCGTCACCGCTCAGCAGAACCTGTTCCTGACCACCGGAACCGTTCTGCGCAGCGATGATTCGACTCCGATCATGACGATCGTCGACGACGAGGTCGGCAACCACGACACCGTCGGCGGTGCGTGCTCCAAGGAATCGAACACCCTGCGCTACGGCCACCACACCCAGCATCAGCACGCGTGCGTCGAGAACTTCCTCATCGAGGGATCCAAGTGGGGACTCGGCAAACGGGACCTGGTGCCCAACATCAACTTCTTCATGAACGTCCCCGTCGACGCCGACGGCACGCTCGGCATCGTCGACGGTCTGTCGGCTCCCGGAAAGAAGCTGTCGTTGCGTGCCGAGATCGACACGCTGGTCCTGGTGTCCAACTGCCCGCAGATCAACAACCCCTGCAACGGATTCGACCCCACCGCGGTGCGGATGATCGTGACGCGAGATCCGGGCGGTCGAGCATGAACGCGACCAAGATGACCGTGCAGCGTCCCGGCATGATCACCACCGTGCAGGACTGGCCGGGTCGCATCGGGTACTGGAAGGTGGGCGTACCGCCGTCGGGGCCGATGGACGACCTGTCGTTCCGGCTCGGCAACGTCGCGCTCGGCAATCCCGAGGGTGCCCCGGGTCTCGAATCCACCATGGCCGGGCCGGCATTGACGTTCGACGCCGACACCTACGTCTGCGTCACCGGCGCAGCGGTACCGGTGCGCATCGACGGCCGATCGGCCGCGCAGTGGAAGCCGGTGCTGGTTCCCGCCGGCGCCACCCTCGATGTCGGCACCACCACCGGGCACGGGCTACGGGTCTACGTTCTGATCCAGGGCAGCCTCGAGGTCGACGACTATCTCGGCAGCGCAGCAACGTTCACTCTCGGTAAGTTCGGCGGACATCGTGGCGGCACCCTCGGCGAGGGCGACGTCATCGGCCTGGCCGGACGCTCGGACAATTCCGAGATTCTCGGTCCGATACCGATGGAACACCTGCCGGTGCTGACGTCGAACTGGGACATCGCCGTCACCGAGGGCCCCCACGGCGCACCGGAGTTCTTCACCCGCGAGGACATCGACACCCTCTACGCCACCCGCTACGAGGTGCACTTCAACTCCGATCGCACCGGGGTCCGGCTCATCGGGCCGAAGCCGCAGTGGGCCAGGACCGACGGTGGCGAGGCCGGACTGCACCCGTCCAACATTCACGACAACGCCTACAGCGTCGGCGCACTGGACTTCACCGGCGACACCCCGATCCTGCTCGGACCGGACGGCCCGAGTCTGGGCGGATTCGTCTGCCCCGTCACCGTTGTCGCCGCCGAGCGGTGGAAGCTCGGCCAGCTCCGCCCCGGGGACACCATCCGCTTCGTACCGGTGCGAGCCGCGGCCACCGCGCCGTTGGGATCACTCGGACTCGCTCGGCGCGCTTCTCTGCCTGCAGTGTTCTCCGCAGGCGGCGACGGGGACGACGGCGTCCTCGCCCGACGCGACGCCGACACGTGCGTCACCTACCGGCGCTCGGGAGACGACAACGTCCTCGTCGAGTACGGCGACATGAAACTCGACCTGGCCCTGCGTGCCCGAGTCCACGCCCTGCACCAGCGCGTCGAGGCACTCGCCCCGCGCGGGTTGGTGGACCTGACCCCGGGCATCCGCTCGTTGCAGGTGAAGGTGAATCCCGATGTGCTGTCGATCGATTCGTTGATGGGTCTGCTGTCCGAGGTCGAGGACGATCTTCCCGCGGCCTCGGAGCTCGTGGTTCCCAGCCGCCGGGTTCGGCTCCCGCTCTCGTGGGACGACCCCTCGACCCGCGAGGCGATCCAGCGGTACATGCACGGTGTGCGCGCCGACGCTCCGTGGTGCCCCTGGAACATCGAGTTCATTCGGCGCATGAACGGACTCGACTCGGTGGCAGACGTGTTCGACACCGTCTTCGCCGCCGACTACATGGTGCTCGGACTCGGTGACGTGTATCTGGGCGCTCCGGTGGCGACACCACTCGATCCGCGACACCGCCTGGTGACAACCAAGTACAACCCGGCGCGAACCTGGACGCCGGAGAACGCCGTCGGCATCGGTGGGGCATACCTGTGCATCTACGGCATGGAGGGTCCAGGCGGATACCAGTTCGTGGGTCGAACCACGCAGGTGTGGAACCACAGCGCCGCCTACAGTGACGGCCCGTTCGAGGAGGGCACCCCGTGGTTGCTCCGGTTCTTCGACCGAATCTCCTGGTACTCGGTCGAACCCGAGGAACTGATGGATCTGCGCGCAGATCTGGCGGCCGGCCGCGGCGGCGGAGTGGACATCACCGACGGTGAATTCTCGCTGGCCGAGCACGAGAACTTCCTCGAGACCAACGCGGACTCCATCGCCGAGTTCCGCGCGACGCAAGCCGTTGCCTTCGGTGCCGAGCGCGATGCGTGGTCGGCAGCAGGCGAATTCGATACGACGAAGGGCAAGACCGATGCAGCCTGAGGTGCGAGAGCGAGTTCTGCAGGCCTACAAGCGGATCGCCGAGGTGGATCGGCCCGAGGTCTGGATCACCCTGCGTGACGAGAACGACGTGCTGGCCGAGGCAGTCGCCCTCGAGGAGGCACTCGCGGCCGGTGCCGATCTACCGCTCGCCGGCACACTGGTCGCGGTCAAGGACAACATCGACGTGGCCGGTCTGCCCACCACCGCCGCCTGCCCCGAGTTCGCCTACACCGCTTCGGTATCTGCTGTCGCCATCGAGCGACTGACCAGCCAGGGCGCACTGGTGCTGGGCAAGACCAACCTCGACCAGTTCGCCACCGGATTGGTCGGCACTCGCAGCCCCTACGGCGCGGTGCGGTGCGCCTGGGATCCAACGCTGGTCTCGGGAGGCTCGAGTTCCGGGTCCGCCGTCGCGGTGGCACTGGGCATCGCGGACATCGGAATCGGCACCGACACAGCAGGATCGGGTCGAGTACCCGCAGCCTTCCACGGAATCGTGGGCATCAAGACCTCACTGGGCATCGTGCCGAACACCGGTGTCGTTCCCGCCTGCGCCGACTACGACTGCGTCACCGTTCTCGCCCGTGATCTCGACAGTGCCACTGCGGCCATGAAAGTCATGGCCGGTCCGACTGCCACCGATCCCCGCAGCCGGGCCTGGCCCGCCGACGTCCGACTGGCCGCAGCCCCGCAGCCGCGTGTCGCCGTCCCACGAGGTGAGGATCTGACGTCGCTCAGCCCGGCGTATCGTCGGGCATTCGGGGAGACGGTCGCCGGCCTGGCCGACAAGGGAATGTCCTACGCCGAGGTCGACATCTCGGCGCTGCTCGACGCGGCGACACTGCTGTACGACGGAGCGATTGTGGCGCAGCGCTATTCGGCCGTGGGGGAGTTCCTCGACACCGCGCCTGCCGGTGCCGATCCCACGGTGGCCGCGATCGTCCGCTCGGCCGCAGGGCCGTCCGCGCATCGATACGTGGACGATCTCGACACCCTTGCGCGAGCGAAGACAGCAGCCCGCACACTCCTCAGCGAGTTCGACGGCCTACTGTTACCCACCACCACCGAACATCCCACTATTGCAGCCGTGCAGTCGGATCCGATGAGCATCAACCGGCGACTGGGTACGTTCACCAACTTCTGCAACCTGCTCGACATGGCCGCAGTCGCCGTTCCCGGAGCTCCGACGGCGGACGGCACTCCGTTCGGGGTCATGGTCGTCGTACCCGCGTTCGAGGATCAGATCGCAATCGACCTGGCCGCACAGTTGAGCGGAATCGAGTCACCGTCGTTGATCGACGACGGAATCGAGGTACTGGCCGTCGGCGCACATCTGCGCGGTTTTCCGGTGCATCACCAGTTGACCGATCGCGGTGCGCGATTCAGCGGCGAGGTGACGACCACTGCGGACTACCGGCTGGTGGATCTGCACACCACCCCGCCCAAACCCGGCCTGATACGGCGGGCAGGCGACGGCGCTCCCATCTCCGGAGAGCTCTATCGCATGTCCGCTGCGGCGCTCGGGACCTTCCTCGCCGGGCTCCCGTCACCGATGGGCCTGGGTCCGGTCGAATTGTCCGACGGTCGCTGGGTCACCGGATTCTGCTGTGCGCACGACGCGGCCGAGGCGGGAACCGACATCACCGAACTCGGCGGCTGGCGCGCGTACAGAGCTCACGCCGGGACCGGTTTGCCCCCATCGGTCGCCACTCGCACCGCGAGCAGCCCGAGCACCGTGCCCATGACGTAGCGCTGCACCCGCAGCCATGTCGGGCGAACGGCGAGGAACTGCGCGATCGATCCGGCGAGCACCACGATTGCCAGGTTGACCGCTACGGCCACGACGATCTGTACCCCGCCGAGCGTGAATCCCTGCAGCAGAATGTGTCCCGCTGCAGGGTCGACGAATTGCGGGATGACCGAGATGTACATGATCGCGATCTTCGGGTTCAGCAGGTTGGTCACCAAGCCCATCGTGAACAACCGGCGGTTCGAATCCTGTTGCAGCTCGGTCGGTTCGAATGCCGACACCGTCCCGCGCACGGCCTGCACCGCCAACCAGGCGAGGTAGGCCGCGCCGGCGAGCTTGACCGCCGTGTACAGGGCGGGCACGGCCGTGAACACCGCGGCCAGGCCGAGATTGGTGGCCGTCAGATAGATCAGGAATCCGATCGCGACGCCGGCCAGCGATACCAGTCCCGCCCGTCGGCCCTGCGAAATGCTGCGCGAGACAAGGTAGATCATGTTCGGCCCCGGCGTCAGAACCAACGCGAGAGCCACTGCGAACACACCGAGAACTGCGGAGTACGAGACCATGCGGTCAAGACTTCACGTCGACCGGCCTGCAGGAGAAGAGCCAGTTACGGTGTCGTGGTTCCCTTATCCGGCACGCACTGCCGAGGCCACCGCGGCACCGATCGCCGCCATTCCCGCCGCCGTCGGATGCAGGGGTGCCGCAGGATTCTGCGGGACGACCCCCTCGAAGTACCGCTGATCGGCAGCCACGCACACGTCGTGGCCGACACTCAACGGCTCGGTGTCGACGAACTCGGCACCGTGCTCGTCCGCCTGCTGCTTCAGTGCCTCGTTCATGGCGGTGATGCTGCCCTGGATGTAGTCGGCGTCCTCCGGCAGCATCGGCTGGGTGGGGAAGCAGCCACCGTCGGGCAGATAGGTGCCGTAGCCGACCACCAGAATCCGCGCGTCGGGCGCACGTTCGGCCACCGCGTCGAGCATCGCTCCCCAGCTCGGTGCAGCGTCCTCGATGGCCGCGGCCATGGAGTCGACGCCCCCCGCGGTGAGACGGTCCTTGCAGACGTTGGTGGTCGACGACGCCGTGAAGGTCAGGCAGCCCACGGCCGTCGACACCAGGCCGATGTCGTTGCCGCCGATCGTGACGGTCACCAGATCGGTCTCGGGGGTCAGCGCATCGAGTTGCACGGGCACCTCACCGCTGGATGTTCCCTGCGCAGTGGAGACGATGTTCTCGGTGACCGCACCCGAGCAGGTGACGTCGACGAACGAGCCGACAGCCAGATCCTCGGCGAGTACGTGCGGATAGTTGGAATCGGACTGCTGGCATCCCGGGGCGCCGACCTGATCGGGGATCCGCGGGCCCGATGCGGCCGAGTCACCCAGCGCGACGTAATTCAGTGGAACGGACGCGTCCTCCGACGGCCCAGCAGGCGCTTCCGGCACCGAAGAGTCCGAAGAACAGCCCGCCAGTACGCAGGCGGACACAGCAAGACCGACGAGAATTCCCTGGCTCCTCACAGCTTCGACGCTACAGATGCCGGTAATCTCGACCGGGTTGTCCAGGACAGACGTCCATCGCATCGAACAGAGGAATTTTCATGATCACCGCGTTCATCAACCAGATCCTCAGCGGCTTCGGCTCCATCTCCGCTGGCAGCAGTGGCTTCGAGCTGGCACCGGGAACGCTGCCCTTCGGGCTGTAGAGACCACCGCACACTCACCCGCGCGGTGGCCGACGATTGCTTCTTCCGCCGCGCGGGTAGTCCGGCATCATGACTACCGACAACAACGACTCGAAGACCCCCGACGCCGAGAAGGACGTGACGTCCGATCCGGCCGCGGCTGCAGAAGACAACGATTGGTCGAGCGAAGGCGGAGCGATCGAAACCGGTCCCGCGACCGACGACGAGCGAACCGACAGCAACTAACCGATCAGACGGCGGGGAGCGGCCCGCAGCGTGCGGACGTCGCCGTCGGCGACGATGTGCTCCACAGTCTCACCTCGGGTGCGCGTCGAATCGCCGACGGTGAACCTCACGCGAGCGTCACCGAGCCAGTCGACTCCCACGACGATTCCCACGGTGCCCTTCGGTATCCCGCTGCGCCACCGCAGTTGCCCCAGATTGCGTACCGTGATTACGGTCTCGCCGATCTCGAAATGCCCCATACGCCCCCCCGGCTCGATTCTTACCGACCAGTAGACCTCGAGTGAACGCCCTGTTCAAGCGGTAGATCCGCGCTTACTTCGTCCGCTGACAGCCTCGGTGCCAGTCGGCACGATCACAATTCGGTAATTCGCCCATTTACGACCACCAACGCCGTGCTGGGGTATTCTCCGCTTCTATCATTTGCTGTCCTGGCAATATTTATTGCCAACTTCCGGTCCGTGTCGGACACTCTTCCCATGACTACAAACACCGATCGACACACTCCGGTCGACGCGATCATCGTCGGCGGCGGAGTCGCCGGACTCAGCGCCGCCGTGGCCCTCGGCCGTTCCCGACGATCCGTCGCGATCATCGACGCGGGCGATCCCCGCAACGCTCCGGCAGCGCATTCACACAACTACCTCACCCGCGACGGCGAGTCGCCTCTCGAGCTGGTTCGCCTCGGCCGAGACGAGGCGCTCCACTACGGCGCACGCATCGTCGAGGGTGTCGCGACGTCCGCGAGTCGAACCGAAGCCGGGTTCGAGGTGACTCTCGCCGACGGTTCCGTCGTCCGCGGCCGCCGCCTCCTGGTCACCACCGGCCTCACCGATGTACTGCCCGACATCCCCGGCCTCGCCGATCGGTGGGGGCGCGACGTACTGCACTGCCCGTACTGCCACGGCTGGGAGGTACGCGATCGCAGGATCGGCATCATCGGCAGCGACATGGTCGGACATCAGGCACAGATGTGGCGTCAGCTCACCGAGCACGTCACGGTGTTCGCGCACACGGCACCGAATTTGGTCGAAGAGGACCTCGAACGACTCGCCGCACGTGGCATCGAGGTCGTCGACGGGGAGATCGCTCGGGTCGATGTCGAGGGCGACGCGATCGTCGGAGTGACACTCGCGAGCGGCATACAGATCCGGCTCGACGCGTTGGTCGTCGGACCCAGCTTCACCTCCCGCGCAGACGTCCTGTTGTCGCTGGGGCTGGCCACGACCGAGATGGTCATGAACGACCATGTTCTCGGCACGTACGTCGAGGCCGACCCCGTCGGTGCCACATCCGTGCCCGGCGTGTGGGTTGCGGGCAACGTGTCTGCACCGATGGACACCGTCGTGGCGGCGTCCGCGGCCGGAGTCAAGGCAGGCGCGGCGATCAACGGTGACCTGATCGAGGAGGAGGTTCGCCTCGCCGTCGAACAGGCGAAGGCCATCGCCTCCTGAATGCCCGGAGACTGGCACCTGTGCGCTGTCACAACATCTGTTGAGCTTCTCCGGCCTCCGGGTCGTCTTCGGCCCCGTGTGCGCTGCGCAAAGACGTATATTCACCCATGGAGGCGCCGCGAACAGGCACGCGAACGCTACGAGCGAGAAGGAAGTAGGTCCTTCGATGAATACGAAGGTCGCTGCGCCCTTCGCCATGCACACCGTACGAACCGTCGGTCTGGGTGCCGTGGTCGTCGTCGCGGGCACCGTCTTCGTTCTCGGCGACGCCGGAGTGCGGGCCGGTGTGCTGGCCACCGTCGCAGTCGGATCGGTACTGGCCATCAGCGCCGCGATCCGTAGATACCGTCCCGACGACTCTCGATGCTGGTGGGCACTGTTCGGTGCCTCGGTGCTGTTCATGTTCGGGGTCTCGCTCCGCAGCGATCCCACCGCTCTGAACCATTCGTTCCCGCTGCTGCCGGATCTGTTCACCCTGACCGGGTACGCACTCGTCGGGTACGCACTGTCTCGGTGGATTCGAGATCGCCGGTCGATCGACGACATCACTCCGCTCGTCGACGCCGGCCTGATCTTCCTCGGCACCCTGTTCCTGTCGTGGTTGCTGTTCATCTCTCCGGCCCTCGGATCTCCCCGTTCGTCGGCATCGACGGTGCTCAACGGGCTGTATCCGGCGATCGACGCGGCACTGATCACCTTGACCACCTACCTGCTGTTCTCGTCCAAACCCCGTACCCCAGCGCTGCAGTGGGCTCTGATAGCACTCGTCGCGACACTCGTCGGCGACATCTCGTACGCCTTCGCGGCCACCACCGACGACGCGCCGTCCTCGGGATTGCTCGACGGCATCTACCTGTTCGCATATCTCGCCCTGGCGATGGCCGCCCTGGATCCGTCGATGCGCACCGTCTCCCAGCGGCAGACTCCTGCACCGGCGCACAGCAGCCGCCGCGTCGTGTTCGTGGTGACGCTGCTGGTCGTCTGCGCCACGGTCCCGCTGCTGGGCTCGGCCGTGTCCACCGGAGATCTGATCGTGCGGTCCTTGTTGCTCGCCTCGATCCTGGTGGGGGCCTTCCTGCGCGGCGAACGCGCGCTGACCCGAGTGCAGGTAGGCGAGGAGCACGCGAAGTACCTGGCCGCTCACGACCTGTTGACCGGTCTACCGAACCGCACGATGCTCGACGAGGAATTCACCCGGCTCGAGCGCACCCAGACTCCGGGGCGCACGTGCGTCCTGTTCGTCGACCTCGACAACTTCAAGATGGTCAACGACTCGTACGGTCACCGCGTCGGTGACGAACTCATCGTGGCCGCAGCGCGACGCATCCGCGCCGCCGTCGGTGCCGCCGACACCGTGGTCAGGTATGCCGGTGACGAGTTCGTCGTGTTGACCCGCCGCGATCGCGGCGGAGCAGAAGCATTGGCCCGCCGCATCATCGATCGGACCAACGAGCCGTTCCCTCTGAGCGCCGCAACGGCATACGTCACGGCCTCGGTGGGAATCGCAGACGCGGACCGACTGCACGACGCCATCCGCGAAGCCGACACCGCGATGTATCACGCGAAATCTCTCGGCGCGGCGCGCTACGCGTTCTTCGACGAATCTCTGCGGGCCCGAGCGACATCCGCGATCGAGACCGCCACCGCGCTGCGCGGCGCGATCAGACGCGGCGAGCTCGAGGTGTACTACCAGCCGATCGTCGAGACCACCTCGCGCACCACCGTCGTCTACGAGGCACTCCTGCGCTGGAACTGGCAGGGGCGAGTGCGTACCCCCAACGAATTCATCCCGATCGCCGAATCCACCAATCTCATCAAGGAAATCGGCGAATGGGTACTGCGCACCGCGATGTCGGATCTGGTGACACTGCGTTCCAACGGGCAGGACGTCACCATGTCGGTGAACGTGTCCCCGATGCAGTTGCGTGACGATTCGTTGCCGGTGATCGTCGCGCGACTGCTCGACACGTACGGCCTCGACGGAGCAGATCTGGCCCTCGAGATCACCGAGAGCGTGCTGATCGACGACATGGGTACGGCGAAAAGCGTTCTCGACCGACTCGCCGCGATGGGTGTGCTCATCGTTCTCGACGACTTCGGTATCGGCTACTCCTCGTTGAGCAGGCTGCGCGCGATGCCGATCGCACTGCTCAAGATCGACAAGTCGTTCGTCCACCAGATCGGCACTTCGGAATCCGACACGCAGCTGATTCGCGCGATCGTCGCCATGGCGTCGGCGCTGCCGGTGGCCACGGTGGCCGAGGGCGTCGAGACCGAGGAGCAGGCCGCGATCATCGAGGCTCTCGAATGCCGCTTCGCGCAGGGCTTTCTGTTCGGGAGACCGGCGCCCGTCGCGCATTGGCTTCTCGAATCTGCCGAGACCCGTGCCGGCAGGTGAGCCGGGTGTTAGCGTCGGGCGGTGTCTGTAATCGGAGTGCACCGCTCGACTGTCCTTGCGTGTGCCCTACTGCTGGTGCCGCTCGCCGCGTGCAGTAGCAGCGAGAGCACCGATCCCGACCCCGCGTCCGAGAACAGCTGTGTTCTCGGTGCCAGCGGCGGCACCCCGGTAGAGGGGACGCCGAGTGCGAGTTCGGGTGACATCTCCACCAATCCCGAAGTGGCGACCGGGTATCGATCCGACATGGCTCCGGTGGAGACGGCCTCGTATTCCGTCTCGACGGCCAACCCGGTCTCCACCGAGGCCGCGTGCGCGGTCCTGCGTGACGGTGGCACCGCGGCCGACGCGCTGATCGTGGCGCAGACGGTGCTCGGCCTCGTCGAGCCGCAGTCCTCCGGCATCGGCGGCGGGGCGTTCCTGATGTACTACGACGCGGCCACCGGTGAAGTACAGAGCTACGACGGCCGCGAGACCGCCCCGATGAGTGCGACCGGCGACTACCTGCGGTACATCGACGACGTCGATCGCACTCTGCCGCAACCCGATGCCCGTTCGAGCGGCCGATCGATCGGCGTCCCCGGGGTGCTGCGGATGCTCGAGCAAGCCCACGACGATCACGGCACCAAGCAGTGGGGTGAGCTGTTCGAACCCGCAATCGGTCTCGCCGACAACGGAATCGAGATCAGCCCGCGCATGGCATCGTCCATTGCCGACTCGGCACCGAAGCTCGCCCTCGACCCCGCGTCCAAGGACTACTTCCTGCAGCCGGACGGCACCGGCAAGCCGGCCGGGACGGTGCTGAACAACCCGGCGATGTCGAAGACGCTGTCCGCCATCGCAACCGACGGTGCGGACGCCTTCTACACCGGTGACATCGCACAGGCCATCGTCGACGCGACCGCGGACACCGCCGCCGGCCGTACCCCCGGACAGATCACGCTGGAGGATCTCGCCGCGTACGAGCCCAAGACCCGCACGGCCGTCTGCACCGAGTATCGCGACCACGACATCTGCGGTATGCCCGGCCCGTCCTCGGGCGGTATCGCGGTGGCGTCGGCGATGGGGATTCTGTCGAATTTCGATCTCGCGCAGTACGCCCCGACGGGAATGGACGCCAACGGCGGAACCCCGACGGCCGAGGGCGTGCACCTGATCGCCGAGGCCGAGCGCCTGGCCTACGCCGACCGCGACAAGTACGTCGCCGATCCGGACTTCGTACCACTGCCCGGCGGATCCCCCGATGCGCTGCTCGATCCCGAATACCTCAGTGAGCGCGCGGGACTGATCGACGAGGGCAGATCCATGGGCACAGCGCAGCCCGGCGACTTCGGCCCGGTGCAATTCGCCTCGTCCACCGACCCCGAGTTCGGCACCAGCCACATTTCCGTCGTCGACAGCCAGGGCAATGCAGCCTCGATGACGACGACCGTCGAGTCGGCCTTCGGCTCGTTCCACATGGTCGACGGCTTCCTGCTCAACAATCAGCTCACCGACTTCTCGGCGTCACCGGTGGCCGAGGACGGTACGCCGGTGGCCAATCGCGTCGAGCCGGGGAAGCGTCCGCGCAGTTCGATGGCCCCGACCCTGGTCTTCGACCGAAACGACGACGGCACGCGCGGAGATCTGGCGATCGTCGCCGGCTCTCCCGGCGGTTCGGTGATCATCCAGTTCGTCGTCAAAACACTGGTGGGACTGCTCGATTGGGGTATGGATCCGCAGCAGGCGGTGTCGATGGTCGACTTCGGTGCGGCCAACACCCCGTCGACCAACTACGGCGGTGAGCACCCGAACGTGATGGGCGAGAACGATCCGGTGGTCGTCCAGCTCCGCGAGATGGGCCACCAGGTGTCGGTCGCCGACCAGTCCAGCGGACTGAGTGCGCTGCAGCGGACCGACGGCGGTTGGATCGGGGGAGCGGACCCACGCCGCGAGGGTGAGGTACTGGGCGGTTAACTCACGAATCGGTAACCCATACCGGTTTCGGTGATCAGATGCACCGGGGAGGCCGGATCTCGTTCGAGCTTCTGCCGCAGTTGGCCGAGATAGATTCGCAGATAATGTGTTTCACGCTCGTGCCCGGGTCCCCACACGGTACGCAGTATGTCCTTCTGCGACACCAACTTGCCCTCGTTGCGCACCAGCAGTTCGAGAACCCCCCATTCGGTGCGGGTCAGGTGCACGCTCACCCCATCTCGCACAACGGTTTTTGTAGCGAGGTCGACGGTGAAGTCCTCGGTGACGACAACGGGGTCGGCGACGGAGTGCGGTCCACGGCGCAGGGCGGCGCGCAATCGGGCCAGCAACTCGTCCATGCCGAAGGGCTTGGTGACGAAGTCGTCGGCACCGGCGTCGAGTGCCTCGACGGTATCGGCGGAATCGGTGCGCGCCGAGAGCACCAGAATCGGTACGTCGGTCCAGCCGCGCAGACCGGCGATGACGTCGATTCCGTCGATGTCGGGCAGCCCGAGGTCGAGAATCACGATGTCCGGGTGGAAGTTCGCGGCCACCCGCAGCGCCTCGCCGCCGCTCGCCGCGCTGACCACCTCGAACCCACGGACATTGAGATTGATCCGCAGTGCCCGCACGATCTGCGGCTCGTCGTCGACGACGAGCACCCGCACCTTCACCTACTCGCCGCCTTCAACTCGACCGTCATCGTCAGCCCGCCGCCCACGGTGTTCGATGCCGTGACGGTACCGCCCATCGCCCGGACGAATCCTCGCACCACCGACAACCCGAGCCCGACACCCACCGAGTTGTCGCGATCCCCGAGGCGTTGGAACGCGTCGAACATCGTCTCCTCGGCTCCCTCGGTGATGCCGGGGCCGTGGTCGGCGACGGAGATACTCGCCCACTCGTCGTGCACCGCGGCTCTGACCGTGATGTCGCCGGTGGGTGCGTAGCGGGCACTGTTGTTCACCAGGTTCGCCAGCACCCGCTCGAGCAGTCCCGGGTCCGCCAGCACTTCGACATCGCCCACGTCCACACGAACCCGATCGTCGGCTCCGATCAATGCGCCGGCCAACACGTCGTCGACGTAAACGGGTCGCAGACTCGGTTGCACCACACCGGCTTGCAACCGAGAAGAGTCGAGCAGATTGCTCACCAGTGCGGTCAGCTGATCGGCCGATTCGTCGATGGTGGCGAGCAATTCGTCGGTGTCCTCGGGCGAGAACTGAACGTCGGTGCTGCGCAGAGACGAGGACGCCGCTTTGACCGCCGACAGTGGCGTCCGCAGATCGTGGCTGACGGCGGAGAGCAATGCTCGACGCAACGCGTCGGCCTCGGCGAGCGCGTTGGCTCGGCTGGCTTCCTCGGCAAGACGCGCCTGACGGACCATGCCGGCCGCCTGATTGGCCACCGCCGCGAGTACCCGCCGATCGTGCGCGTGTGTGCGTTCGCCGACGAGCAGCAGCGTGAAGTCGCCCGCGTCGACCTCGGTGTCGGCTGCGGCACGGTCGACAGGAGCCTGCGCACCGGCGCTGCCCACGATGGATCCGGACTGGTTGTCCCACAGCGCAACGCCCGTCTGCCGATAGGTCTCACGGGCGCGTTCGAGGAGTGCGGTCAGATCCGCTCCGCGGAGTACCGATCCGGCGAACAGCGTCAGCAGCTCGGCTTCCTGGGTGGCCCGGCGTGCCTGACGCGTCCGCCGGGCGGCGGCGTCGACGAGGGCGGCGACGGCAACGGCGACGAGGAGCAGCACGACGGTGACGACGAAGTTGTCGGGCTCGGCGATCGTCAGGCTGTACCGGGGTGTGGTGAAGAAGTAGTTGAGCAGGAAGCCCGCGATCAACGCCGAGAGTGCCGCCGGCGCAACCCCTCCCAGCAGCGCGACACAGAGCACCACCATGAAGAACAGGGCGCTCTCACCGCTGGAGTCGAAGTCCGGTCCGACCGTGCTCAGTACGGCCGCGGCCAGGCACGGCACCAGGACGGCGGCGACCCACGCGATGATCCGTCGACGACCCGAATCGACCTGCATGCCCCTGCGGGTGGCCTGCTCGGCGTGGGTGACCATGTGTACGTCGATCTTTCCCGAGTTCTGCACCACCGCAGCGCCGATGCCCTCGTCGAGGATGCGGGCGGCACGTGACCGTCTCGAGGTGCCGATCACCAGCTGCGTCGCATTCACCCCGCGGGCGAAGTCGAGCAGCGTCGTCGGCACGTCGTCGCCGACGACGCTGTGCACGCTGGCACCCAGCCCGGCGGCCAGCTTGCGCACCGAACCCATCTGCGGTGCCGAGACACCCATGAGCCCGTCGCCGCGGACGATGTGCAGCACCATCAGCTCGGCACTGGACTTCGAGGCGATGCGACTGGCGCGGCGCAGCAACGTTTCCGATTCCGGGCCACCGGTCACCGCCACCACCACGCGCTCGCGGGCCTCCCACGTGTCGGTGATGCGATTGTCCTTGCGGTACTTCACCAGTGCCGCGTCGACCTGATCGGCGATCCACAGCAGCGCGAGCTCGCGCAGGGCGGTGAGGTTACCGCCGCGGAAATAGTTGCTCAGTGCGGCGTCGACCTTCTCGGCGGCGTAGACGTTGCCGTGCCGCAATCTGCTGCGCAGCGCCTCGGGGGTGATGTCGACCAACTCGACCTCGTCAGCGGCTCGAACGACGCTGTCGGGCACGGTCTCTCGCTGCGGCACCCCGGTGATCTGCTGCACCACGTCGTTGAGCGATTCGAGATGCTGGACGTTGAGGGTGGAGATGACGTCGATGCCTGCGTCGAGCAGCACTTCGACGTCCTGCCACCGCTTGCCGTGCACGCTGCCCGGGGTGTTGGTGTGCGCCAGTTCGTCGACGAGCACCACTTGCGGCTTTCGGGCCAGGACGGCGTCGAGATCGAGTTCCTGCGCCGAGGACCCGCGGTACTCGACGGTCGCCATCGGCAACACTTCGATGCCGTCGAGCGCGTCGATCGTTCGCGCTCGGCCGTGTGTCTCGACGACCGCCGCCACGACGTCGCAGCCCCGGCTGCGCAGTCGATGCGCCTCGCCGAGCATGGCGAAGGTCTTGCCGACGCCGGGCGCTGCGCCGAGGTAGATCCGCAGCTCACCCCTGTCCGCCACAGCCTGTCTCCTCACCCGGCCGGTATGTGTCCCGTAGTGCCAGGTTCAACTCCGGAACGTTCACCGCTTCGGCACCGAGTACACCGTACTGCGGCCCGTGCGTGTACTCCGCGACCAGAGCCTCGACGTCGCTCACCGACGCCCCGTTGGCCTGAGCCACTCGCGCGATCTGGATGGCCGCGTAGGCGGGGCTGATGTCGGGATCGATCCCCGAACCGGACCCGGTGACGGCATCGGCGGGTACCGCAGCAGGATCGACGTTCTCCCGAGCGGCGATGGCAGCGCGGCGCTGCTCGACGAACGACGCCAGCACCTCGCTCGACGGCCCCTGGTTGGTCGGCAGCGCCGCCGCCGGATCCCCCGGAGCGAACGCGTCGTCGTCGGACACCGACCCGGTGACGCGGGTGTGGAAGAACGGATCCGGCTCTCCCGGAGCCACCTGCGGGTCGACGCCGATCAACGAGCTTCCGACGACGCAGCCCCGGGCGTCGCGCAGCGGCGAACCCTCGGCGGAGTCGGTCCCGATACGGCTGATGCCCCAGACCACGGCCGGGTAGCCGATGCCGAGAACGACCGTCAATGCCAGCAGCACTGCGAAGCCGGCCACGACCTGGCGAAGAAATCCCTGTACGAAGCGCATGATCAGCCAATCCCTGGAATGTGTCGAACGAGGAGGTCGATGAGCCAGATGCCGACGAACGGGCTGATGACGCCGCCGACGCCGTACACCAGCAGGTTCCGGCGCAGCAATGCTGCCGCCGACGCCGGGGTGTAGCGAACACCTTTGAGCGCCAACGGGATCAGCGCGACGATCACCAACGCATTGAAGATCACCGCAGACAGGATCGCCGATTCCGGCGTCGCCAGACGCATGATGTTGAGCCCACCGAGCTGCGGATAGACGGTGGAGAACATCGCCGGCAGAATCGCGAAGTACTTCGCCAGATCGTTGGCCAGCGAGAACGTCGTCAGCGCGCCGCGGGTGATGAGGAGCTGCTTGCCGATCTCGACGATCTCGATCAACTTCGTCGGGTCGGAATCGAGATCGACCATGTTGCCGGCTTCCTTGGCGGCGGACGTGCCGGTGTTCATCGCGACACCGACGTCGGCCTGGGCGAGAGCCGGGGCGTCGTTGGTCCCGTCGCCGGTCATCGCGACCAGCCTGCCGCCCTCCTGTTCCTGCCGGATCAGCGTGAGCTTGTCCTCGGGCGTCGCCTCGGCGAGGTAGTCGTCGACCCCGGCCTCGGCGGCGATGGCCTTGGCGGTGAGCGGATTGTCGCCGGTCACCATGACCGTCCGAATTCCCATGGCGCGCAGCTGTGCGAACCGCTCGGCGATTCCCGGCTTGACCACGTCGGAGAGCTCCACGACACCGAGAGCACGAGCAGCAGAACCGGTTTCGCGTACCGCCACCACCAGCGGCGTACCGCCATTCTGGGCGATGTCGTGCACGGTGGCGTCGAGATCTGCCGTGCCGCCGCCCTCACGAATCCAGCTGTAGACCGAATCCGCTGCACCCTTGCGAATCTCCATGCCCGGTAGGTCAAGTCCACTCATCCGAGTTTGCGCCGTGAAGGCCACGAACTCGCCGCGCTCGGATTCGCCCTCTGCCATCGAAGATTCGAAGTCACGCTCGACCAGTTCGACGATGCTGCGGCCCTCGGGGGTGCCGTCGGCGAGTGAGGACAGTCGGGCTGCCCGAGCCAGTTCGACGGCGTCGACGCCTGTGGCCGGGTGCAGTCCGGTCGCACGGCGATTACCGAACGTGATGGTGCCGGTCTTGTCCATCAGCAACGTGTCGATGTCGCCTGCCGCCTCCACTGCGCGTCCGGACATCGCGAGCACGTTGCGTTGCACCAGTCGGTCCATGCCCGCGATGCCGATCGCCGAAAGCAGCGCGCCGATCGTGGTGGGGATCAGACAGACCAACAGTGCGATCAGCTGGATCGGATCCTGCTGCTGCCCTGCGTAGTTCGACATCGGACCGATGGCGACGACGGCGAAGAGGAAGACGATCGTCAGGGACGCGAGCAGGATGTTCAGGGCGATCTCGTTCGGCGTCTTCTGCCGAGCCGCGCCCTCGACGAGTGCGATCATTCGATCGACGAACGTCTCACCCTGCGCTGCAGTGATTTTCACGACGATCTCGTCCGAGAGCACGATGGTTCCGCCGGTCACCGCCGATCGGTCGCCGCCGGACTCGCGCACCACGGGAGCCGATTCTCCGGTGATCGCCGACTCGTCGACGGTGGCGATGCCCTCGATGACGTCGCCGTCACCGGGTATGACCTCACCTGCCGAGACGATCACCTCGTCGCCGACTAGCAATTCGGCACCGGCGACCTCTTCCACTCCGGATGCGGTGCGACGTCGGGCAACAGTGTCCTGCTTGACCTTTCGCAGGCTGGCGGCCTGGGCCTTGCCGCGGCCCTCGGCAACGGATTCGGCGAGGTTGGCGAACAGCACCGTGAACCACAGCCATCCGGTGACGAACCAGGCGAACACCGACGGCTGGGCGATCGAGAGGATGGTGGTGACGATGGAGCCGAGGAAGACGACGAACATGACCGGGTTGCGGGCCAGGTGCCTCGGGTCGAGTTTGCGGAACGCGCCGGGGACGGCCGTTCTCAGTGACAGGTTCATTGCATGGCCTCTGCTATGGGTCCGAGAGCAAGTGCGGGGAAGAACGTGAGGGCGGCGACGAGAATCGCGGTGCCGATCAGCAATGTGCCGAACAGCGGCCCGTCGGTGGGGAGCGTGCCTGCGTTGGGTGCGCTGCGTTTGGTGGTCGCCAGCGATCCGGCCAGTGCCAGCACGAAGACGATCGGCAGGAAGCGGCCGAGCAGCATCGCGACACCGAGGGAGATCTGGAACCAGTCGCTGGTCACTGTCAGTCCACCGAAGGCGCTGCCGTTGTTGTTGGAGGCCGACGCGTAGGCGTAGAGCACCTCGGTGAAGCCGTGGATACCGGGATTGCCCTGATAGCTCGTCGTCGATTCGAGAATCACGGTGATGGACGTGCCGACGAGCACGAGGATCGGCATCACCAGTACCGACAGCGCGGCCATCGTGATGGCGCGTCGACCCAGCTTCTTGCCGAGGAATTCCGGAGTGCGGCCGACGAGCAGGCCACCGACGAACACGGCGATGACCGCGAGCACGAGCAATCCGTACAGGCCGGTGCCGACGCCGCCTGGCGCGATCTCGCCGAACAGCATGTTCAGCAGTACTGTTCCGCCGCCGAGTGCAGACATACTGTCGTGGGCGGAATTGACTGCGCCGGTGGATGTTCCGGTGGTGGACACGGCGAACAACGCCGACGCCGGAATGCCGAAGCGGACTTCCTTGCCTTCCATCATCGCGCCCGCGGCGCTTGCTGCGACGCCCCGGGTTCCGGACTCGGCGAACAGCGTGACCGCGAGCAGCGTGGCCCAGAGCGTCGCCATGACCGCCAGCAGCGTCAGGCCCTGCTTGCGGTTGCCGATCATGGTGCCGAACGTGCGGGTGAGCGCGACCGGGATCAACAGCAGCGAGATGATCTGGACGATGTTGGTCAGCGGGGTCGGGTTCTCGAACGGATGCGCGGAGTTGGCTGCGAGGATGCCACCGCCGTTGGTGCCGATCTCCTTGATCGCCTCCTGAGAGGCAACGGGCGCAAGCGCATTGGTGACCGTCTGCCCGTCCAGTCCGGTGGAGGTGAATCCGGTCGAGAACGACATGATGGTGCCCTGAGTCAGCATGATCACGGCCACCAGCAGCGCCAGCGGCAACAGAATGCGCAGTGTCCCGCGAGTGAGGTCGACCCAGAAGTTGCCGAGCTCACCGCCGGTGGAGACACGCACGAAGCCACGGATGACGGCGATCGCAACCGCGAGACCTACTGCGGCGGAAACGAAGTTCTGCACCGCGAGGCCCAGCGGCTGCGTCAGGTTCGACAGCGTGGTCTCGGGGACGTACGACTGCCAGTTGGTGTTGGTGACGAACGACGCGGCGGTGTTGAACGCCATCGCCGGGCTGACCCCGGACAGGCCCCCGTTCAGCGGCAGCACACCCTGAATTCGCTGCAGTACGAACAGGAACACGACGCCGGCGAACGAGAACCCCAGCAGACTGGTGGAATAACCCACCCACGTCTGCTCGGAGGCGGAGTTCACCCGAGCCACCCGATAGAGCAGGCGCTCGACGCGCGTGTCGTGGGAGGAGTCGAACACTCGGGCCATGTAGTCGCCGAGCGGTACGTACGCCGCAGCCAGCACGACGATAACCACCGCGATCTGCAGGCCCGCGACAAGAGCAGGATTCATGGCGGCGTCAGAACCTCTCCGGATCGAGGAGAGCGACGAACAGGTACACCGCAACACATGCGGCAACCACGAGACAGAGCAATTCGGTCATTGCTCGATCCTGAATCCCGCTACCGAGCCGAGCCGCGTTCCTTACGCTTTCTTACGCCGTCGACCAGCGGTCATGACGCAGTTTTTACGTCAGCGCTCCTCGATGTCGTCGACGCGGATCTCCACGACATCGCGTCCGAGGGTGGTGCCCAGCAGATCCGACACGGTGTCGATCGCGATGGTCGCCAGCTCGTCTCCCGCGGCCTGCAGGTCGTCGCCGTACACGCCGATCACCGCGACGAACAGGCCGATACAGGCATGGTCGTCGAGGTCCAGGTCGATCTCGGTCGGCTGCGCGCCGCGTACACCTGCGAGTGCACGCCGGAGCGTCGTCTTGACGATGTGATCGCTGATGCGCAGCGAGTCCGCCGATCCTGCCGTGGAGCCGAGCGGATACGCGCTGTCGATGGGCCACGTACGCCTGGTGGTGTTGCGTACTTTCGTGAGGATGGACGCGCTGATGTCCACCCAATTCGGTTCCTGCGGTGCGTCCCGAAGTTCGGTGGCAGCACGCGCGAGAACCGAATCCGGCTCTACTGGGTTCGCCATGTTGCCAACCTTTCGCTCAATGTTGCTCGTGCTCTGGTCAACTGACCACGTACTGCGCCTGCGGACAACGTCATGATCGCGCCGATCTCGGGATGCGTCAGGCCCTCGACCTCGCGAAGCAACCAACAGGCCCGCTGGCGGTAGGGCAGCTCCGACAGCGCGACGCCCAGCTCGGTCATGAAGCTGTCGGCCTCGACATCGGCCTCCGGATTACTGCCCGCGCCGGTGCTCTTGCGCTCGAACAACCAATCTTCGGCGGGTGGAACGCTGCGCTTGCGGCGATGGTCGATCACCTTGTGCGAGACCAACGAGAACAACCATGTTCGCAGAGCCGAGTCCCCACGGAAATTGTCGAGGCCCTTCCACGCTGCCACAAATGCGTCCTGCACCACCTCCTCGGCGGCACCTTGATCGGACAGCATGTTGCGCGCATAGCGGAACATCTCCGGGCCGTAGCGCCGGACGATCTCCTCGAACGCATCGGTCTCGCCCAGCGCCGCAGCGCCGACGAGAACGCGGTCCGACGCGTCAACCCACTCCATCGGGCCCCCAGTTCGCTTCATCGTGGTCATCGATCACGCAAGTCTTTCGGTACCGGTTTACCAGTAGACGTAATCTATGACGTAGGTCACTTTATCCGGACGTGCGTTTCACCGATCGAGCTACGACCAACTCCTGTCACACACTCTGCACCGAAGACACACAACGAAGAGAGGCATTCATGAGCTCCACGACGGACACCAAGGCAACCGTATCCGCAGCAGGCGAAGGAAAGACCGACATCACCACCAAGTCGGACTCCGTGCTCGTCAGCTCGCAGGGCCGCACCACCATTGCCGATACCGTCGTCTCCAAGATCGCCGGCATCGCCACCCGTGAGGTCCAGGGAGTGCACGCCGTCGGCGGCGGAGCCAGCCGCGCAATCGGCGCTCTCCGCGAGCGCATCCCCGGTGCCCGCGTCAACCAGTCGCAGGGCGTGTCGGTCGAGGTCGGCGAGCGTCAGGCAGCGGTCGACATCGACATCGTCGCCGACTACGGCGTCTCCATCGCAGACCTCGCAGCGGGCATCCGTCGCAACGTCATCAACGCCGTCGAGCGCATGACCGGCCTCGAGGTCACCGAGGTCAACATCGTCGTTCACGACATCTACCTCGACGACGGCTCGGACGACGAAGACACCACCAGCGAGCCCGCCACCACCCGAGTGCAGTGACCGACCCGCACATGACGGAACGTGACAGGTCCGAGGACATCGCCGACGCCGTACTGGCGATCGACGGTGTCGTCGGGCTGCACGGCGGCATGTTCGGTGAGGCCGCTACGTATCTGCCCGGGCGTCGTATCGCCGGCATCCGAATCGGTGAGGACGGGACCGAGGTCCACGTATCGCTGGAGTTCGGAGTCGCAGTCCGCGAGACGGCCGATGCAGTGCGACGCACAGTGGCGACGATGGTCGACGGGCCCGTGCACGTCACCGTCGAGGACATTGTGCGAGTCTGACCAGGTGAACCAGCACGCAGCGCACGACCGAGCCGCCGAATACAAGGCGGCTCGGCGCGCTGTGGCACGCGAACACCACCCCGACATCGGCGGCGACCCGGCCCGGTACATGGCCGCACTCGCCGATGTCGACCGAAGATTCGCGGTGCTGCCCTCGGCCCCTGTCAACGCAGCGAGCACACCGACGGCATTCCGTGCGTCCTCGATTCCGTCCCCGCTACGCACACTTCCCAAGCGGATCGCTCGTATCCGCAAACGCGTCACCAGGCGCAACTACTTCGAACTCTGAGTGGAGATCAAGACCATGACCACTGCAACCATCGGTTTGTTCGTGGGACTTCTGCTGGCCATCGCCGCAGCGGCAGGCGGCTTCACCGGCTTCCTCATCGCCATCGTTCTCGGTGGCCTCGGATTCTTCGTCGGCCGCTACATCGACGGCGAACTGGACCTGAACTCGATCATGCGTGGTCGCGGTCGTGACTGAGACAGCTGCGACCGACACCCCCGAGGACGCCGGCGAACGCGGATCACTGGAGATCAAGCACAAGGCCGTCGAGCGCCTGGCAGTACTCGCTGCCCGCAGCACCGACGCCGTTGCCGATCCTCAGCCGGGCCTGCGCGTCCTCGGTGGGCGTGACCTACCCAAAGCCGACGTGACGATCAACGGCTCGCGCGTTCGCGCCCAGGTCGCGGTGGCGGTCACCTGGCCATCGCCGCTGGCGAAGGTGGCCGCTGAAGTTCGTGCCGCCGTGGCCCGGGATCTGTCCGAGCTGGGCATCTACACCGTCGATCGAGTCGACGTCACCGTCCAATGCGTACCCGCCGAAGCCACCGTCGAAGAAGGGAGAGTGCAATGACCGCGAAAGCGACGAAGAAGCCGGTAGCCAACCCCGCCGCAGCCGTACCCGCAATCCTGTTCGCACTCGTCCTCATCGGAGCCGGTGTGGTCCTCGGCCGAGAAGCGTTGCTGAACCTGGGTGCCATCGACGGCCCCGAGTGGGTCGGCCCCGCTGCCACGAGCCTGGACGGGCTCACCGCGCAGAGTTGGATGTTGCCGGGCGGGATCGTCGCCGTCGTCATCGGATTCATCCTCGTCCTGCTCGCCGTCAAGCCTCGCCGGCGGACTCACCGCGCCCTCACCGAGCAGGACGTCTGGCTCCGCAAGGGTGACGTCGCCGCTGTTGCTCGCACTGCCGCTCTCGACAACGCCGGTGTCGACTCCGCGACGGCCAAGGCCGGCAACAAGAAGGTCACCGTCGCCGCGTCGACCGTGACGGGCACCGACACCGCAGCGCTGAAATCGTCGATCGCCACCTCCGTCGACGACGCTCTCCGCCCACTTGCGCCGGCACCGAAAGTCCGCACGCGAGTGCGAACGACAGGACAACCATCGTGAAACGCGCAACTGCCTCGGTCGACCGAACCAGTACAGCGGTCGTCGGACTCGCACTGATCGCCCTCGGCGGCGGAGCAATCGCGTGGGAACGTGGCCAGTTCCCGGGCCGCGAGCGCATCGATGCCGCGTTCGTCGACACCACCGTCGACGCCGGCTGGTGGCCCTGGGCTCTCGGAGCAGCCGCGATCGTTCTCGTACTTCTCGGACTCTGGTGGCTGCTCGCGCACCTGCCCCGCCGTTCGGTCGGCACCGTCGCGTTCTCGTCCACTGCAGACTCGGATGTCGACGGCAGGCTCAGTGTCGATCTGACCACCGCCGCCAAGAGTGCTGCCAAGTCCCTGGCAGCTCACGAGGGCGTCGTGTCGGCACACGGCCGATCGGTGTCGGACCGCGGTCAGCGGGTCGTCGAGATCACCGCGACCATCGACCCGGCCGTGACGACACTCGACAAGGTCTCCGCGGTGGCGGCACAGACGCGCAACGACATCGTGACGTCACTGGACGGCACTCCCGCCGCAGTGCGAATCCTGTTGCAGTGCGGAAAGTCTCGAAAGCAGTCCGTTCGCGTGAGCTGACTTCCGCTCGCACGCTCAGGAGAATTCGATCTCCCCGATCAGGCCGTGATGGTCCGATCCGGGGAGATCGATTCTTTCCAGCGACCGCGCATGGCCGGAGTTGGTGAGGATGTGGTCGATCCCGACGACAGCGGGCGTGCCCTTGTCCGTGGGATAGGTCGGGATCAGGCCCTTGCCCAATTGTGCTGCGGCGTCCGAGTATCCGACGTCGAGCAGGTTGCGGAACTTCTTGTGCGAGTACGTGGTGTTGAAGTCCCCGCTGACGATCACCCGGCCGGTGCCTGCCACCGCCTCCAAATCGTTTCGGAGCGTGTCCAATTCAGCGGTCCAGATGTCCGCCGGGGTGATGTAGGCGGGACCGGGATGCACGGCCAGCAGCGTGACCGGCTCGGAACCGGGGACCTCGACCTCGGTGGCGAGATTGACCGGGCCGTATCCGTTGAGCTGCCGGTTGTCCGAGATCGGGAATCGGCTGTAGATTCCGGCTCCGCCGCCGCCGGTCACGTGCGGCTCGAGGTAGCTGTAGGGAAAGAGTTCGTCCATACCGGCGTCACGGAGACCGACCACCGACGCGTCGGTCAGTTCCTGGATCGTGACGACATCGACGGCACTGTCGCGGGCCTGACCGACCACAGCAATGGGATCGGCCAGCCCGATCATCAGATTCGCCTGCATGACGCGCAACCGCACGCCCTCGCTGCCCGTCGCGTCCTCCGGTGCCGCGTCCGCCACGTAGAGCGGTGCGTAGGCCACTGCGCCTGCAGCGAGAACCAGTGCGGAGACTCCCGCCAGAACCCAGCGCCTACCGATCAACGCCACCAGGGCACCGACCACCACGGCGATGAACATCAGCGGAACGAACGACGCGAGCGCGATCAGGACGTTGACCCGGGTGTCGGTGTAGTAGACGCCCAGTGCCACGAGCCCGGTGGCGATGCCCAGAATGGCGATCGTGCCGGTGAGTATTCGTATCCAGGTTCGCTGCATCCGCCCTAGAGTAGCTACGCTCGCACGCCGCCGACCAACGCTCGGATGGTCGTCCAGGTCATCGACAACAAACCGCGAACCGCCGCGAACGAGAACGCAATGGACCACACCGTTCGTGTCGACGGTTCTTCGACCGGCACTCCGGCGAATCGATCGGACAACCAGTCCAAGGTCAGCGGCGCACCGATCGGGTGCAGCGACAGGTGCTCGCTCAGCCGATCCCGCAGATAGGTCACGTGGGCTCCGGCCTCGATGTACCGATCCACCTGCCCGTCTACGTCGTCGACGGCGATGATCTGATCGTGCACCGACTGAATGACCAGCAGCGGTGCCGTCGGGGCGGTGCGCCCGGGCTGAATATCCAGGAACACCTGCACGATCTCGGGCAGTGCCAACAGATCGGCCAGCGGAACGTCGATGTAGTGGTCCAGGTCGTGCCTGGCCAGTTTGGTCACGGCGCGCACTGTCGTCATCGACTCCACGGAATCGAGAATGCGCATTCCGTCCTCGTTGACGTGCTGACGGATGACCCGATCGAGCTCGGGGTAGGTCCGCCGCAGGCCGGCCACCACCAGTGTCGGCAATGCTGCGTGCAGCGTCGCATTGAGCCGGGTGAACGCCGAACCCGGATCTCCGACGGGGGAGCCGAGGGCGGCACCGACCAGCTCGATCTCCGGTGCGTATTCCGGTGCCATCTCCGCCGCCCAGGATGTGGCGAGCCCGCCGCCCGAGTAGCCCCACAGCGCGACCGGCGTGCTGTCGTTCAATTCGAGCGGCTCGAACGACAACGCCGCGCGGATGGCGTCGAGCGTGCAGAACCCGGGTTCCTGCGGCGAACCCCAGTGGCCGTCGGGTCCCTCGTGATCCGGGATCGAGATGGTCCACCCTCGTCGCAAGGCGTGCAGTACCAGCAGGAACTCGAACTGTGGAACTGCGCCGAACGCCCGCGAGCCACGCCGAAGCGCGTAGGACGGGAAGCACGAGGACGCGACGCCGTCGATCGCACACTGATAAGACAGAAGTACCGGCTCCGCGTCCCGCGGGCGCAGCACCGTCGTGACGCTGGCCTGGGGATACCCGCCGAGATCAGCGGTGCGATAGAGCAGCTGCCACGCGTCGACTCGCTGGCGCACACGACCGAACATCGCGACCTCGACCGGACGCACCTTGAGAATCGTCCCCGGTGGAGCCGCTTCGTACCCATCGGGCGCGGCGTAGAAGGCGTCGTCCTCCGGCCTGGTCGCGTCACTCCGGCTCGGTGCTCGTTCCACCGGCCAGGGCTGTTCGTCCTCTATCGATCTGTCGACG
Organism: Rhodococcus sp. NPDC079359; assembly: GCF_040702585.1. Classification (NCBI taxonomy): domain Bacteria; kingdom Bacillati; phylum Actinomycetota; class Actinomycetes; order Mycobacteriales; family Nocardiaceae; genus Rhodococcus; species Rhodococcus sp. NPDC079359. The sequence goes on along the minus strand of NZ_JBFBLH010000007.1, from coordinate 126,919 downwards.
CTCATGTCCCACCGCTTCTTGTCCGAGTCTCGCCGTCACACTAACTTGCCCTCAACGACTCCATTTCATGCAGCCTGCTGCCAATTGGTGATCAGGACGTCGGTCGCGTAGCTGAGGTCGAGGCCCTCCCCACCCCAGTTCGGGACGATGGCGTCGGGCGCGATGCAATCGTGTCGCCGCCGGAGTTCGTCCGCGTCGCCGGACATCGTCGGCGCGTGAATCATCTCTATTCCCGAAGGATGGTGAAACGAGAAGCGTTGATCGTCGAGGGCTTCGATGAAGAAGTAGCCGTCGTGCAGCGCTCGATGGTGTTCGCCGCACAGCAGGACCAGGTTGTCGAGCGTGGTCTTGCCTCCCCGTGAGCGGTAGGTGACGTGATGGGCATGCAGAAATCGAGTGCGCCCACACCCGGGCACCGTGCAGCATCGATCCCGAATGATCAACTGCCGCAATTGGGTTCGGCTCGGCGCTTTGGCAGTCGAACTCCACCGCACAGTCTTGCCGAGGCGGCCGTGGCCGACCGTCCGCATGACCGCAGAACACAGCACCTGAGCCAACGTTTCGTCGTCCAGACCCGGGCCGTCGTCGAAATGGGCATGATCGTGACCCGCCTCCTCGATGCCGCCGAGGTGGACCAACACTTCCGCCGCCGGTGAGACAACCGGCGAATCCATTCCGGCACAGACCATCTCGGCCATGGCAATCATCGCCGGCACCGGGTTGGACGGTGCCGGAGCCGCTCGGTCACCCTCGGATTCACCCTCGATGCGGGTGCGCTCGTACTCCGCCCTGGTCAATGCAGCCAGAAACCGCTTGCCGTCCTCGGGCCGAAAACGCGCCGTCAGCACGAGCGAGCCGTCGTCCTCGTCCCAGCGCCACCGCCCCACGGACGGATCGGCATCGACTCCGTTACCCCTTGTCGGACGCATCGCTTTCTTCAGGCCACGGCACAGACGCTCGATGTGGGCAGCAGGTGCATCGAGCGCCTTCTGCAGCAGCGACGCCTCGTTGTCGACCGTGGCCACCCTCGTCATCGCCCGGACCTTCGAGTAGGAAACCGTGCCGCTCAGGTACGCCGAGGTGATCAGCGGCAACTCCCGCATCGCCTTGGCCACCCGTACCTGCTCACGGGCCGTGTGCAGGTCGACTCCCGCACGCCACGACAACCAGTGCGCACAGGACCGCACTTCCCATCCCGCCCATCCGCGTCGAGCATCGAACTCACCCACCAGAATCAGATACTGCGCCGACGCCGCAGCGATCTGACCGGCCAGAGCGCAGATCTCGGTCTCGATTTCTCTCGTCTCGATCCGTCCCGCCTCGGATCCAGCCTCTTGCATGTCGCTCATGAACGCCCCCATTCATCGAATGCATGTTCGACAAAGCGTACGACGGGATACCGACAAGAACTTCTCGACGAGGTCCGGCACGTCCCCGCGGGGACGTTCCGGGCTTGCTTTCTCGCTGTCCGGCCCGATACTGACACCGGATGCTGGTTCCGAGCGGAGGGCGGTAGGCGCACGTGAGCGACGACCCGCCGGTACCCGAGCAGGCCACGAGGCATCCGGCATCGACTGGGCAGCGAATGCCCTACATGGCCGACGTCCGCAATCCTCTCGCGCGCTTTCGCAGTCCGCTGCGCAGCACGTGGTTGACGTCGCTGTTCGGTGCGGTGCTGCTCGTCGCGCTGCCGATCATCACGGTGACGGGGCTGCTCTCGTACAGCGCCTACGGACCGCAGTTCGGCCAGGCCAGACCCGGAGCCGTCGGGTGGCTGCGGTTGCCGTACTTCGACTGGCCCACCGACCCGGCCTGGTTGTACCAACTCACCCAGGGCCTGCACGTGGGGTTGGGCCTGATCATCGTGCCGCTCGTCATCGCCAAACTGTGGTCGGTGATGCCCAAGCTCGTCGAGCTACCACCGGTCCGATCGCCGGCACATGCGCTCGAACGACTGTCACTGTTGGCACTGGTCGGTGGTTTGCTGTTCGAGATCGTCACCGGCGTCCTCAACATCCAGTACGACTACGTGTTCGGTTTCGACTTCTACGCCGCTCACTACTTCGGTGCCTGGGTGTTCATCTCCGGATTTATCGTGCACCTCGGCCTCAAGGTTCCGCTGATGTGGCGCACCCTGAGGTCCGAGTCATTGATGGACGTGTTGCGGGCCCGCAACGAAGCTCCGGACCAGCAGAGCGACGACAGCCCCTCGTCGACCATGAGTCGACGCGGTGCCATCGGATTGGTCGCTGCCGGAATGGGTTTCGTCGCGGTGTTGACCGTCGGCCAGACGCTCGGAGGAGTGCTGCGCAAGGCCGCGATTCTGCTGCCTCGCGGACGCTCGTACGGTGACGGCCCCAACGACTTCCAGATCAACCGAACCGCCGAAGCTGCGGGGATCACCGAGGCGCAGACCGGGCCCGACTGGCAACTGACGATCAGCAGCGCAGCCGACGACGCCGTCCCGGTGGTGCTGTCTCGGGGCAGGCTGCTGTCGATGCCGCAGCGCACTGCCGAACTTCCGATCGCGTGCGTAGAAGGATGGTCGACCACGCAGACGTGGACCGGCGTCCCGTTGGCCGAACTCGCCGCGCTCGCAGGCGTACCCGCACCGCGATCGGCCGAGGTCACTTCGCTCGAGCAGAACGGTGCATTCACGCGCGCGGTACTACAGGGAAATCAAGCGAGCCATCCGGATTCGTTGCTCGCGTTGCAAGTCAACGGCGTGGATCTCTCGCTCGATCACGGATTTCCCGCGCGCGTGATCGTTCCCGCTCTTCCGGGCGTCCACAACACCAAATGGGTTGCCACCATCGTGTTCCGTTCGTGACTTCCGGCTGTGCGCTTTTCAACTCGTGGGGCGGCCGACGAGGGCGTGTTCTCTCGCCTCGATGAGTTCCGAAGGTCATGCCACGATGCTTGCTTTCTCCAGAGGCCTCCTCGCCGCAGGTGCAGCGCTCACGCTGCTGTTCGCCGCAGGATGCTCGTCGTCCGAATCGGGCACTGCCGTTGCCGCAGACACCACCACCTCGTCCGCCACGTCCGCCGCGGCCGGCACCACCGATGACGTCTCCGGCCAGGAAGGCATCGACGCCGGCGGCTCCACCGACATCGATGTCGAGATCGGTCAATGCGTCCAACTCGGCGGAACGATGACGGCCGCCACCATCGAGAACGCCGAATGCGGCAGCATGGAATCGAACTACAAGGTCATCGCCAAGGCCGAGCAGAACGAGCAGTGCCCCACCGACGTGAATCAGACCTACTACGAGACACTCGACGGCGTGGAGCAGGGGGCACTGTGCCTCGACGTCGACTGGGTCGTCGACGGCTGCATGAGCGTGCCCACCGTCGGTATGGACGAGCCCTCACGAGTCGACTGCAACGACCCCACCGCGACCGACGTCGAACAGGTCACCGAGATCAAGACCGGTACCGCCGATCCCAACGAATGCCCCGAGGGTGGATTCGCCTACGATTCAAGGCAATTCGTCGTCTGCACCACGACGATCTCCTAGTCGAGCTGCGCCGTCACCATCTGCGTGACGTAGCGGTAGTCCACGTAGCTGTGGCGGGCGATGGCCGCGTGTACTGCGCCCAGGACCTCGCCGCGGCGCACGTCGTCCAGGGCTAGATGGCTCGAGTACGTGGCGGCCATGGCGCAGAATTCATCTGCGGAATAGCGCTGAACCCATTCGTATGTCGAGGTCGTCCACGGACCGAAGCCGGCAGCGCGGGGCACGTTCGACTCCGGTTGCGCACCGAGAGAGTGCGCCAACAGTGGTGCCGCTGCCGGCTCGGTTGCGTCGTAGGCCGCCCTGACCGCTTCCCATGCCGGGCCCTCGAGGTCGCCCGGCATGTTCCACCACAACCGAAGGACGCCGCCGGGGACCAACGCGCGGGCCGCTACTGCAGCTCCTTGCTCGTGGTTCACCCAATGCCAGGATTGGGCGGCAACGACTACATCGAACGACGCCGCCGGGACTGCACAATCCTCGAACCGTGACACCTGCACTTCGACGTCGCGGTTCTCGGTGCGCCGCTGAACCAGCTCTGCCATAGCCGGATCCGGTTCCACCGCAACGACGGACGCACCGAGTTCGGCCAAGGCGACGGTGGCTTTACCGGTACCTGCTCCCGCCTCGAGCGCTCGCAGCCCGTCCCCGGTCATGATGTCCGCGTACAACTCGGCGGGGTAGCCGGGACGGGCCCGGTCGTAATTCTCGGCAACCTTGCCGAAGCTCAGTGCACGCGATGACTGCTGTCCGTCGGTCACCGTATCGACGGTACCGAGCGCTGACTTGCCAGGAACCGTACGTTTCGTAAAGAGTGAGACAGGTCACTGAGCAACCCCCGGCGCACGAGGAGGATCGATGACCGAGACCACTGCACCTCCGAAATGGAAGGTGGTCGGCCCCGGACTCGTGGTCGCCGCAACCGGCATCGGGGCTGCCGACCTCGTCGCGACTCTGGTGGCCGGCTCGCGCTACGGCTACGCACTGCTCTGGGTCATCATCGTCGGCGTCGTCATGAAAGTCGTTCTGGTGGAGGGTGCCGGCCGCTACACGTTGGCGTCGGGCAACACGATCTTTCAGGGCTGGCGTTCGCTGGGTAAGTGGACGACGGTCTATTTCGCGCCGTACATCGTGATCTGGGGATTCGTCTACGGTGCTGCGGCGATGTCGTCGAGCGCGTTGCCGATCGTCGCGCTGTTCCCAGCCTTGGATCTGAAGGTTGTCGCCATCGCGTCCGGGCTCCTCGGGTTCGCGTTGATCTGGCTCGGTAGCTACGGGTTCTTCGAGAAGATCATCACCGTCTTCGTGGGCATCATGTTCGTGACCGTGATCGGCGCTGCGGTAGTGGCGGTTCCGAACGTTCCCGCCATCGTCAAAGGCATCGTCCCCACCATTCCCGACGGCTCCATCGTGTACGTCCTCGGCCTCGCAGGTGGCGTCGGCGGCACCATCACGCTCGCCGCATACGGCTACTGGCTGCGCGAGAAAGGCTGGATCACACCGAAATTCATGCGCGTCATGCGCATCGACAATTCGATGGCCTACGTCATCTCCGGCATCTTCGTCCTCGCCATGCTCATCGTCGGTGCCGAACTGCTGTACTCGTCGCAGATCGCGATCTCCACCGGCGATCAGGGCCTGATTCAACTCTCCGACGTGCTCGCCGAGCGCTACGGCACGGTGTTCGGGTACGTGTTCCTCATCGGATTCTGGTCGGCGTCGTTCTCATCCCTGATCGGGGTGTGGAACGGAGTGAGCCTGATGTTCGCGGACTTCGTCGGCAATCTGAAGGGGCTCGAACAGGGCCACCCCGAAACACGTGTGGGCGGTAAGTACTTCCGCTGGTACGTCGCATGGTTGACGTTCCCGCCGATGGCGCTGCTCTGGCTGGACCAACCGATCGGACTCGTGCTCGCATACGGCGTCCTCGGGGCGGTCTTCATGCCGTTCCTGGCGGTGACGCTGTTGATTCTGCTCAACAGCGATCGGGTGCCACAGCAGTGGCGCAACGGCTGGTTCACCAACCTGACGCTGGGTGTCTGCGCATTCCTGTTCGCGTGGCTCGCCGTCGACCAGGTCTTGGACGCACTCGACAAGTACGTGTACTAGTCGGCCGCCTCCAGGCGGGCGCGCAGCGTCGACTCCGTGTGCTTGATCGCCTGACCCACAACGGGTTCGACCACAGCGCCGAGCACCTTGCCTGCAATTCCGCCGGGAAGGCTGTAGCGGAACACCACATCCAGACGGGTACCGCCGTCTGCCGTGTCGGAGAACGACCACGTGGACGAGTTGGACAGGCCCTCGACCGATTCGAGCGTCAGCCTCTCGTTGTGGACCCATTCGGTCACGTGCACAACGGAGGTGAGAGCCTTCGGACCGATCTGCATCGTCGCGTCGTACGTGGCTCCGAGACCGGACAGGATGTCGCTCTTCGGCTCGAACCGGGTGATGCCGAACATCCACTGCGGGACGTTTCTGAAGTCGTCCATGTAGGCGAATGCCGCATCGCGATTGGTCGATGCCACGGCCGAACGATTGATTTCACGCACTCGTGCACCCTAGTACATGCTACGGCGTGTTACGCATACTTTGGCGGTCCGTTTCAGCGGCGTACGTATCCCGCCTGCATATCCACCACGTTGACCAATGCCGAACCGCGGACGTACCGCTGCAGGTTGTCCTCGAACAGCGCCCACAGACGCTCTGCGAAATCCTCGGAGTCGCCCGCCAGATGCGCGGTCAGGATGACGTTGTCCATGTCCCACAGCGGGCTCGTGTCCGGCAATGGTTCGACCTCGAACACGTCCAACACGGCCCACCCGATCCCTCCGGATCCCAGGGCATCGCACAGGGCCCGCTCATCGACGACGGGACCGCGGGCGATGTTGACCAGGCCTGCATCGGAACGCATCGCCGCCAGCACCGCCGCGTCGACGAGTCCGCGCGAGGCATCGGTCAGCGGTGTCGCCAACACGATCACGTCGTATTCGCCTGCATACGAGGGCAATTCTCGAAAGTTTCGGATCCGCGAGAACTCCGAATCGCCCGGTCGCTCGGACGTTGCCGCCGCCTCGACGCGCATACCGAGCGCGCCGAGTACGCGGCCGATCTCGCGTCCGATCGAACCGGGACCGACGACGAGGGCGGCGCGACCGTGAATTCCGCCGGCAACTCTGTGCTCCCACACCCGCTCGCGCTGCCGAGCAAGCGCCCGGGGCAGCTTCTTGACCGACGCCAGGATGCCGGCTGCGACGTACTCGGCGATGGCCCGGTCGAGGATGCCACCGGAATTGGTCAGCATCCACGGGCTCTCGCGCAGAACCGGATCCAGCAGTCGATCGACTCCGGCACTCGACGCGTGGATCCAGCGAAGATTCTCGGCACCGGGCCACACGCCACGCAGATCGGCAGTCTCGAAGGTCCGAAACAGCAGCACCTCGGCCCACGACACCGCGTCGGCGAGTTCGTCCATCAGGCAGCTTCGGAACTCGACTCCATCGATCACGGGGAAGGACCTCCGGTCCGAACCGTTCTCGACCACAAGCACGTTCACCACAGAACTCGCCACCTCCGTACCATGGCACCGTGCTCACCGTGGAACCCGCAACTGCCGCCGACGCGGCAACGATACTCGGCCTCCGGCACGCGGCCGAGGACTGGCTCTCGGATCGCGGAATCGATCAGTGGACGCCACGCGAGGTGCCACTCGGCACCGTCGCCGCGCAGATCGAGGCAGGAGAGTTCTACGTCGCCCGACGCGATCCCGGCGGCCCGATAGTCGGAGCACTGCGCTTGATCGGATCCGACCCGACCATCTGGCCCGAGCACGACGAACTGGCCTGCTACGTACACGGATTGGTGATCGACAGAAGCGAGGCCGGTACCGGGCTCGGCGCGTCGCTGCTCGAGTGGGCGTCGGAGCAGACTCGCCGGGAAGGACGCTCGCTGCTGCGTCTGGACTGCGCCGAGACCAACGGTGCGTTGCGCAGCTACTACCTCGATCAGGGGTTCCGCTACGTCGGCCGCCGCGAGTTCGCCGAGGGCAGTGCATGGTTCAGCGTTGCCCTTTTCGAGAAGCCGACCGATCGGTAGTGTCTCGTCCATGGGCGAGAACCGGGATCGTATGCTGCGCGGAGAACTGTACCGAGACAACGATCCCGAACTGGTGGCGTCTCGGGTGGCGTGCGGCAGGCTATTGGACCGATTCAACGCAACCGACGCAGACCGGAACGAAGAGCGTCGGGAGATTCTCGGCGAATTGCTCGGATCCTTCGGAGACGATTCGTGGATCATGCCCAGGTTCCAATGTGATTACGGCACAAACATTTCCATCGGATCGAACAGTTTCCTCAACTACGACGCGATCCTGTTGGACTGCGCGCCCATCACCATCGGTGACGATGTGTCGATCGGACCACGGGCACAACTGCTGACGCCGCTGCACCCCATGGAAGATCACGAGGCGCGCCGAACACGCTGGGAGAGTGCTCTTCCCATCACGATAGGGAACAACGTCTGGCTGGGCGGCGGAGTCATCGTGTGCCCGGGCGTCACGATCGGCGACAACTCGGTGATCGGTGCAGGCAGCGTCGTCACCCGGGACGTGCCGTCGCACACCTTCGCTGCCGGCAACCCGTGTCGGACCATTCGCGCCCTACCGTGAGATCACCTCGTGCAAGATCTTGTCGCAGTCACCGACGAGCGTGTCGACGGCCATCCGGGCGCCCCACCAGATGCCCAGCCACCCGATAGCCGCGGCCACGGGAACGGACAGGTACGCGAACGCACCGGGCAGGAGCAGTGCCAGCAGCAGACCGGGCACCACCGACACTCCGAGTACGACCATCGACAGCAAGATCAATGCGAACGAACCTCCGTTGAACGACCCTCGGGTGTTCAGCGAAAAGGCCTTGGTGGGTTCGGGGACCGGGTAGGCGGCACGGACCGAGATCACGACGATGAGCCCTGCACTGACGCCGAGCATCGACAGCGTCACCGAAATGGGGACCGCCAACCGGTCGAGCCCGAGGTCACCGAACACTCGGACCACCGTCGTCGACACGATAGCGAACGGTGCCGCAACCATCAGCCACGCGATCTGCCGACCACGGACGTCGTCGCGCAGAGCCTGCGGAATCATCACCAGATGCCACATCGAACCGCCGTCGAGGCCGTACAGATTCGATCCCGCGCCCATCGCCATGTAGATCACCATCCACGCACCCCACTCTGCGGTGAACGGAATCGAATCGGTCAGCAACGGACCGACGCCTCCGAGCACCGTGAAGATCAGCACCGACAGCAACTGGCTTCGACGACGCATATCGCCGCCCCACAGGGACAACTCCCGCATCACCACCGCGCCGACACGGGTGGCGCGCCAGCCGGTGTCACCGTTGCGGCCGTTCGTTGCCGTCTGCTTCCGCGACGCGCCGTACGAGGCGGACACCCGCCCCTCGAAGAGCCGCAGCACGAGTCGCTGCCACGCCCACACCACTGCGACGTCGAGCAGCAGCAGTCCTGCCACTGCGCCGATCGCGAGAGGCCAGTTGCCGTCGAGCGCAGCGTCGACTCCGGTGATGCCCCAGCTGAACGGAATCGAATGTGCCAGCGTCAGAGGCCATGTCACTTCGCCCGACAGCACCCGAGAGAAGTTCTGGGTGATGGGGAACTGCAGGAAGTACAGGCCGCCGAACACCGCACCGAACGCCAGCAGAGCGAACTCTCGACTACGCCGACTCTTCAGTAGCTGAGACATCGCCACGGTGACCACCCTGGACAGCGTCACGAAGAGTACGACGGTCGCAGGCCAGGCCACCAGGGCAAGCGGAAGTGCTGCGAGAGAACGGGACACGGCATAGATCGGGATCGACGCGGTCGCGATGGCCGTCAACGGCACCAGCATCCCGTACGCCGAGGTGGCCAACAGGGCACGCGCCAGGCGTGAGGGTTTCACCGACAGCATCTGGAAGTGGCGGGGCTGGATGTTGTCGTCGGAGATACCCGAGAGCACCGGGAACAGCACCCAGCTCAGACCGATCAGTGTCAGCCCGAGGCTCACGGTGCCGCCGACCAACACCTGCGAGGCTCCACTGCGCGCAGACAACACACTCGCCAATACCGCGAAGACCAGCCCCAGCAACCCGAACACGCTTTTCACCACTGCTTGGCCGCCCCTGAATTGCCTGCGGTAGAGCGTGATTCGCATCTGCAAGACGGTTCGACCGAGAGACGTCACGAGCGCATCCAGGACAGGCCGTCGGGGTTCTGTTCGCGGGTACCGACCAGGCGAACGAAGGCGTCGTCCAGACTTCCGCCGGCGCGGACCTCGTCCACCGTGCCCGCAGCCACGACTCGGCCACCGGTGATGACGCCGACGTGGGTACAGAGCTGCTCGACGAGTGCCATCACGTGACTCGACAGGATCACCGATCCGCCGGACCGGACGAACTGGACCAGAATGGTGCGAATGGTGGTGGAGGAGATGGGGTCGACCGCCTCGAAGGGCTCGTCCAGCACCAACAGCCGGGGGCCGTGCAGCAGCGCCGAGGCCAGCCCGATCTTCTTGGTCATACCCGCCGAGTAGTCGGCGATGACGGTTCCCCCGGCGTCGGCGAGATCCAACGCGTCCAACAGCTCGTCCCGACGCTGTGCGATCACGTCCTCCGGCATCGCGCGCAGTCGTCCGAAGTACGTCAAGAGCTCGTGGCCGGTGAACTGGGACGGCAGAGCGAGCCCGTCGGGCAGTACTCCGAGTAGCTCCTTCGCGGCGATGGGATCGGCCCAGACGTCTCTTCCGAACACCAGACTTCGGCCGTACTGTGGCCTGAGCAGACCGACCGCCATGGACAGACACGTCGTCTTGCCTGCGCCGTTGGGGCCGACGAGTCCGAACATCGAACCTGGTGGAACCATCAGCGACAGGTCGTCGACTGCAACTTTAGGGCCGAAAGCCATACAGAGGTGCTCGATCAGCAGGGCAGCAGAATTCGTTTGCACGGGTAACAGACTAACCGGTATGGGACGGTTCGTCATCCGGTACCGATCAGCCGTCCCGGTACCATCTGGGCATGAATCGCACGGCAGTGGTCACCGGAGCTTCGTCGGGTATCGGACGCGCGGTTGCGCAGGCGCTCCTCGCCCGGGGGTACCGAGTGATCGGCACCTCGCGCAATCCGGACTCGATGACCGACGCGCAACGGGCCACCGGCGTCGAGTATCGCGCTCTCGACCTCACCGATGCCTGGTCGATCCGGAACTTCGTCGCCGATCTCGGTGTCGTCGACGTGTTGGTCAACAACGCCGGTGAGAGTCAGTCCGGGCCGTTCGAGGAGCTCCCGACCGATGCCATCGAGCGACTGTTCCAGTTGAACGTCTTCGGTGCAGTGACGCTGTCCCAGGCCGTCATTCCCGGTATGCGCGAGCGTGGCTACGGCCGCATCGTGATGATCGGATCGATGCTGGCGAGCTTCCCGCTCGCCTACCGCTCGTCCTACGCGTCGACGAAGGCCGCCATCAAGGGCTTCTCCGATGCCGCGCGCCTGGAACTCTCGCCCTTCGGGGTGTGGATGACCACCGTCGAGCCGGGCTCGATCAACACCGGAATCAGTGAGCGTCGGACCAAGTACATCGCACCGGATTCGGTCCACCGAGACGACTTCCACACCGCGATCTCGTCCCTGGACCGCAAGGAGGGAACCGGCATCTCCGCCGAGCAAGTCGCGGAGGTGGTGTTGAAGGCCATCGAAGCCGACAAGCCGAAACCGTTGTACGCCAGAGGAAGCAACGCGCCGGTCGTGTTCATGGCGCGGCGATTGCTCCCGGCGACCTTCATGGAGAAGACAATCGCGAAGATGTTCGGGCTGAAGAGATAGTTTGAACCTCTGACCTGGTGGAATACAGCCGGGTGAACTATTTCCCTCTCGACTTACCGTGATAGAAACTCTCGGCTTGGTTCTGGCCGCCACGGGTCTGATCGTCGCCGCACAGGTGATCTCGAAGAAGACGACGCTGCCCGCGGCCGCGTTGTTGACCCTCGCCGGCCTGGCGGTCTCCGCATCGGCGCTGCCCGACATCGTTCTCGACCCCGAGGTCGTTCTGACCCTGGTGATTCCGCCGCTGCTCTACAGCGCTGCGCTGAACTCTTCACTGATCGCCATCCGCCGCAACGTATGGACGATTCTGAGCTTGTCCGTGGCCTTGGTGGTGGCCACGGCCGCACTGGTGGGAGTGGGCCTTTGGCTGCTCGTGCCCGGCATCACGTTGGCGGCCGGTATGGCGCTGGGTGCTGCCGTGGCACCACCGGACCCGGTGGCGGCGCTCGCGGTGGGTCGACGCGCGGGCATCCCACCGAAGCTGGTGACGCTCATCGAAGGCGAGGGACTGCTGAACGATGCGACCGCGCTGACGATGCTGACCGTGGCGATCGCCGCGATCTCGAGTCAGGACATGACAGCCGCCCATGCCGGGGGATTGTTCGTGCTCGCCGCAGCAGGCGGCATCGTCGTGGGCCTTATCGTTGCACTACTGATTCGATTGGTGCAGAGGTTCGTTCACGATTCGCTACTGCTCAACATCGTGTCGCTGTCGACGCCGTTCGTCGCGTACCTCGCGGCCGAAGAAGTGCATGCGTCCGGGGTGTTGGCGGTCGTCGTTGCAGCATTGGTGATCGGTCACCACACCCGTCACGCCATCTCCGGAGCCAGCCGCCTACAGACCAGCGCGGTGTGGCGATTGATCGATCTTCTGCTGGAAGGCTTTGTGTTCCTGTTGATCGGCGAGCAGTTGCCCACCGTGGTGGGCGGCCTGTCGGCCTACTCGGGGACGACCATCGCCCTGGCAGTCACGGTCACGCTCGCCGGCGTCCTCCTGCTGCGGCCGCTGTGGTTGCTGACCACGGGGCTGTCCGCCCGCGAGGCGGTGGTGATGAGTTGGGCAGGCACTCGCGGAGTCATCACCGTCGCCGCCGTCTTCACGTTGCCGCTCACCATCGACTCGGGCGAGCCGTTCGAGAGCCGAGATCTGCTGCTGTTCTGCGCATTTCTCGTCGTGCTGGTGACGGTGATAGGTCAGGGGCTGACATTCGCGCCACTGGTACGCAGGTTGAACGTCGTGGCCTATCCCGCAGAGGAGGCGCGACTACGGAACGAAGCGCGCGAGGGTTCGACGAAAGCTGCTCTGTCACAGTTGGATCGAATAGCCGACGAGGAGAACCTGGACGACGAGGGTCGGGAGATATTGCGGCACGAGTTGGAACACCGCATCGACCGCTACCACCGCCGGCTCGATCACCTCGACGAATCCGAAGTGGGCGATTCGGTAATTTCACCGGAGCAGATCGCCGCGATGAGTACCCGGCGACGCATCCTGGCCGTCGAGCGTGAGGAGTTGCTGTGCTGGCGAGACGCCGGCCGGTTACCGGACAACAGCATGCGCAGCCTCGAACACGAACTCGACCACGAGGAGCACTCCTTCCGCCCGCACCGAGAAACCGACTAACCGGCGATCGCCGCGTGCATTTCCCACACGATCACTTCGGCTCCGGTTGCGGTGGTCAGTTTCTGCCCGCCGCCTCCGGAGATCCGCACGGCGTCGCCCTCGGCGAGTACGCCGACACCCTCGAGCATCGCTTCACCCTCGGCTACGAAGATGTGCACGAACGGCGCGTCGGGAACGTCGACCGGGGCTTGTCCTGGCTGCAGACGTGCAGCGTGCATCGCGGCGTACTTGTTCTTGATTCGGATCGCCGCGTGATCGGCGTGACGGGCCATCCCTGACGCCACCGGAACCAGCCCGCCACTGAGCAATTCGCTGTCGATCTCGAGCTGCTCGTAGCCCGGGGTGATGCCCTGTTCGTCGGGCACAACCCACATCTGGACGAATCGAACGGGATCGCCGTGCTTGCCCGAGTACGAGCCGGCGGTTTCACCGAGTCGCCACGAGTCGTTCTTCTCCGAGTGCAGAATTCCTGTGCCTGCACTCATGCGCTGCGCGAGGCCGGGATATATGACGCCGGAGTGGCCCATCGAATCCTGGTGCACCAGCGATCCTTGCAGTACCCAGGTCACGATCTCCATGTCACGGTGTGGGTGGGTGTCGAATCCCTGCCCGGGGGTGACGATGTCGTCGTTGTTGACCATCAAGACACCGTGGTGGGTGTTGCCACGATCGAAGTGATTGCCGAAGGAGAAGGAGTGCTTGGAGTCGAGCCAGCCGATCTTGGTCTTGAATCGGTCGTCGGCCCGTCGGACGTCGAGTGTGGTTGCTGCAGAGGTCATGTCATTGCCTCGAATCTCGAAGTATGGGGGGTCAGAGAACGTGCGAGCCGTACATCTCACCGAGTGGATCGGCGATCAGTTCGAGACGCGCACCGTCGGGGTCGCGGAAGTACAGCGAGACATCGCTGTGCTCGATCAGTTCCACTCCGGCGTCGATCAGCTTGGTACGCAGGTGTTCCCACCTGGTCGGCTCGACGCTGATCGCCACGTGGTGGAGGCCGCCGAGCACTTCTGCATACGGTCCGACGTCGAGTCCGGGAAAGTCGAAGAACGCCAGCAGGTTGCTGTTGCCGATATCGAAGAAGAAGTGCGAGGAGCCCGGGTAGTCACGGTTCTCGATGAGTTCGGTGAGCGGGAACTCGAGGAGATCCTGGTAGAAGCGAACAGTGGTTTCGACGTCGCTGCTGACCAAGGCGGTGTGATGCAGTCCCCGGGCCGACGACGCGGGCCGCTCGCCTGCCGGCTTCATGTGCTGGGCACGGATGCGGTCACGCTCGATGGTGTGCTGATCTGTCTCGGTCATCGCTCTACCCTTCGGGTCAAGTAGTTGCTTCGTCAACTACTACGAACAGTACACCGAGTAGTTGCGTTGTCAACTAATATGAACCCATGGAATCCCCACGGTGGCTCAGCCAGGACGAACAGTCGGCCTGGCGCGCATACCTCGACGCGACTCGGCTGCTGCTTCGCGATCTCGACAACCAGCTCACTCGCGACTCCGGTATCTCGTTCACCGACTTCGAGTTGCTGGTGGTGCTTTCCGAAGCGCCCGATCGCCGACGCCGCATGAGCGAACTCGCCGACGCCGTCACCACCACTCGAAGCGGCGTGACGAGGGCCATCAGCCGGTTGGTCGAGTGCGGTTGGGTTCGACGAGTCAAATGCGACGACGACAAGCGGGGCATGTCCGCCGAGCTCACCGAGTCCGGCCTCAGCACCCTCGCCGAGGCCAGTCCAGGGCACGCCGCAGCGGTACGGGAGAACATGTTCGACCTGGTGAACCCAGAGGATCTCGCGGCCCTCACCCGCACTTTCTCGGCAATGCGGAACCACGCGTCGTGACCCTCACCCACATTCCCGGCGAGCAGCGGCATCACTGGTGGAACGAATGGCTCGACTCCAAACAGTCCTTCCCCGCCACCGGCAACTACGACCTGGCTGCGAACGCGCACGGCCTGCTGATGGTGCACAACGAGGACACCGTCTTTCCCGGTGAGGGCTTCGATTCGCACGAGC
The DNA here is from genome assembly GCF_040702585.1 of Rhodococcus sp. NPDC079359. Lineage (NCBI taxonomy): Bacteria > Bacillati > Actinomycetota > Actinomycetes > Mycobacteriales > Nocardiaceae > Rhodococcus > Rhodococcus sp. NPDC079359. The sequence continues at coordinate 111,891 of NZ_JBFBLH010000007.1, read as the reverse complement.
ACCGGAACATGGAGATCCTCACGTGGGTACTCGAGGGCACGCTCGCGCACACCGATTCCGAGGGCAATTCCGGACTGATCCGCCCCGGTCTGATTCAACGCATGAGTGCGGGCACCGGCATTCGCCACACCGAACGCAACGCGTCGAGCCTGACCAGCCGCGACAAGCTACGCGTCGTACAGATGTGGATCCCGCCGGATGCCGACGGACGGGTGCCCTCGTACGACGAACTGGACGTGCGCGACGAGTTGGCATCCGGCGAGCTGGTCTGTGTGGCATCGGGAATGCCGGGCAGAAGTGGAATACACATCGGAAATCGCTTTGCGGCACTGCACGTTGCGCGGCTCCGGCCCGGACAGTCCATCACCGTTCCCGACGCGCCGTTCGGTCACGTCTTCGTCGCCGACGGTTCGGCGATGTTCGAGGACATCGGCGATCTCGCCCAGGGTGACGCGGTGCGACTGACCTCCACCGGCGGACACCGTGTGACAGCATCGACCGCGAGCGAAATCATGATCTGGGAAATGCACGCCACCTTCGCCTGAGGGAGTGTCGACTATGCCGACCATCACCACCGACGATGCTGTCACCCTGAACTATCTGGACGAGGGCACAGGCCCGGCCGTGGTGCTCATTGCCGGTTTCTGCGCGCCCGCGACGACCTGGGCGCTGCAGCAGAAAGCGTTGGTGGACGCCGGATATCGCGTTCTGGCGCTCGATCGACGAGGACACGGCGCTTCGGAGGCACCGATCCACGGGGCGTCCATGGAGCGACACGGACGCGACGTGGCGAACTTCCTGTCCGAGGTGGGCGTCGACGAGGCCGTCTTGATCGGCGGCTCCATGGGGGCGAGCACCATCTGGTCGTACATCTCGCAATTCGGCACCGAGCACGTACGAGCCGTCGTATCGGTGGATCAGACGCCGAAGATGGTGAACAGCTCCGACTGGAAGAACGGCTTCTACGGTCTCACCGAGGACAACCGAACGACGTTCTTCGACAACGGAATACCCGATACCGGACACGGCCTGCCCAAGTGGAAGTCCGTGCCGTCGCTCCTGAAGCTCGCGCTCGCGCTACGTGCGGTTCCGAAGATGGCGTCGCCCGATACCCCGCCGATGAAGGCTCTGCTCGCAGACCATGCTGCCCAGGATTGGCGCGCGACCATCGCAGCAACGGATCGGCCGTACCTGATGGTCGCCGGGCGTGAGAGTCAGTTCTGGCCTGCTGCACACGCTTCCGATTCCGTCGTAGGCAACTCACACGGTCGATCGGTAGTGCTGGAAAAATGCGGCCACGCCGCGAACATGGACCGGCCGAACGAATTCAACACGGCAATGCTGGAGTTCCTCGACTCGATCGAGTGAGGTCACGCGTGCGGGTGGCCGCCCAATGCCTCCGCGCACGCAACAAGATTGCGATGCAGCACTTCCCGCTCCTGCGCGGAGAGCGATTCGATCATGGTGCGTTCCACGTCTGCGACGGCGGCCGACGCTTGTCGTAGGCGTTCGATTCCCCGAGCCGTCACGTGCAGGCGTTGGTCTCGACCGGCGCCTTCGATCTCCACCAAGCCATCGCGCGTCAGCCCGGCCAGCAACTGATGGGTTGCCTGCCGGCTGACGAACACCGCGCGGGCGAGCTCTGCGTTGGACAGCCCCGGCTTGTGTGCGAGGAGTTCGAGGCTCGAATACTGCGAGACCGTGATGTCGAGTTCGCGGAGGCGGTCGTCCATCGCCGAACGCAGTGCGGAGGTGGCCCGCTTGAGGGCGTAACCGATCGAGGTGTCGAGGTCCACTTGACTCATGTCAACATCTTGACATACATTCCAGTCGTCAAGAACTTGACGAACATCCCGAAAGGACCCCACATGACCACAGCTACCGTTTCCGGACCGAGCTTCCTCTCTCTGCAAGTACGCGACCTCGCCGTCAGCGCAGACTTCTACGAAAGCCGGCTCGGTCTGGTCCGCGCTCCCCAGGCACCCCCGGGAGCGGTGGTGTTCACAACCTCACCCATCCCGTTCGCCGTCCGAAACCCGGCTCCCGGAACCGATCTCGACAGCGGGCAGGCAGGACTGGGGGTAGCCCTGTGGCTCTCCTGCGACGACGCCGAGGCGTTGCACGAGTCACTGGTCGCCGCCGACGTGCCCATCCTGACAGCACCCTTCGACGGCCCCTTCGGTAAGACCTTCGTCCTGTCCGACCCGGACGGATACGCGGTCACCGTGCACAGCAGTTAGTTCCGAAAGAACTATTGCGAAATACTTCTTTCGGGTTATGGTTGTCGTATGACCCCACCACCTCAGGATCGGACGCCACGGAAGCTGACGGACATGTCCGAGCTGAAGGCGCTGACGCATCCCATCCGGCTGCGACTGCTCTATGCGTTGCGCGCCAACAAGTCCATGACAGCGACCCAGCTCGGCGATCTGGTGGACGAGTCACCCGCCTCGGTGAGCTATCACCTGCGGAAACTCGCCGAGCACGGGTTCGTGAAGGAGGTCGAGAACGGATCGGACAAACGTCAGCGCTGGTGGTCGGAGGCCAACGAGAACGGGTTCAGCTGGTCCGAGAACGACTTTGCGGACTCACCCGAATCGCTACAGGTTGCGAAAGCATCCAAGGACTCCTGGTTGGCACACCAGTGGTCGCGTCTGCGCAACTTCGATCGAACATCCGAATCCTGGGGTCCGGAGTGGGTATCGGCTGCCTTCAGCACCGACAACGTCCTGCGACTGACCGCGAGCGAAACCGCCGAGATGGACGTGGAATTACGTGCCGTCGTGGACAGGTGGCGTCGACATGGGGAAGCCGCGACCTCGGGGGACCGCGAACACGTCATGGTTCTGATGCACGGATTCCCCACGACACCATAGGAGTTGGCATGTATCCGTTCGATCCGCACACGTACCTGTTCATCGCCCGGCACGATCGCGAGTTGCATGCGCTTCGAGCCGAGCGCCGCAGACTGGCTGCTGCCCAGAAACGCCTGCGCCGCGACGAACTTCGCGTTCAGCGCGCATGGGACCAGTTGACGGCGTCGCTCGCCGACGTCTCCGTATCCGAGCAACGGGTGCTCGAACTGGCTCGCCGGTGATCGAAGCCGTTCAGTCGAGCTGCTTTTCGAGCCACACTTCGGCATAGGGTTCATCGTTGAACTCGGGCACCTCGCGGTAGCCGAGCTTGGCGTACAGCCCAAGCGCCTCGACCAAGTCTGCCCGGGTGTCCAAACGAATCCTCTTCCGTTGCGACTGTTGGACGAACCCTTCGAGGAACTCGATCATCGATGCTCCGAGGCCGTTTCCGCGGGCTCCGGCATCGACGAAGACCCTGGTCAGTTCTGCGACATCGGCGGAAACGAACCGCACACCCCCACAACCGACTACCTCGACGCCGACGTACGCGACAACGAACAGGCCCGAGTCACCCGTGAGGTCGTCGCTCGGCTCGTCGACCATGACTCGGCGCACTTCCTCGTCCGACGCCTCGCGGCCGTAGAAGCGACCGACGATATCGACGTTGTAGCGGTACAGAATGTCGAGTGCGGGCTCCGAGGACGGATGAACGACGGCGAACGTCGCCGATACTCCCACTACTTCGCGGCAGCCCGCTTGGCGAGTACCTTCGAGATCCCCAGCTGCGCAGCGACGATGATGCCGCCCACGATCGCGCCGATGATCGCCGACGCGAGGGTGTTGACGATCCATGCCAGCACTCCGCCGATGCCGGCCACGCCGCGCACTGCGTCCTCGCCGTGGTGCACGAGTTCGTAGATCGGATGGAATCCGAGCTCGTCGATACCGACGAGCAGGATGTGTCCGCCGACCCACAGCATCGCCGCGGTGCCGACGACCGAGAGCACCGACATGACCTTCGGCATGCCCTTGACCAAGCCTCGGCCGAACTTCTCCACGAATCCGGTGGAGCCGTCGGCCAGTTTCAGACCGATGTCGTCCATCTTCACGATGAGCGCGACGACTCCGTACACGACGATCGTGATGACAACGGCGACAACCGCCAGGATGATCAAGCGGCTCCAAAAGTCCTCTGCAGCAATGGTGTCCAGCGCGATGACCATGATCTCGGCGGACAGAATCAGATCGGTGCGCACTGCGCCGGAGACAACGGTGTCCTCGTCGCGCGGCTCGTCCTCGGCTGCGGCGTGATGGTCGCCGTGGCCGAACAGCGCACCCCAGATCTTGTGCGCGGCCTCATAGCTGAGGTAGCAGCCGCCGAGCATCAGAATGGGGGTGAGCAGCCACGGCAGGAACTGACTGAGCAACAAGGCGATCGGCAGAATGATCAGCAGCTTGTTGCGCAGTGAGCCCACGGCGATGCGCTTGATGATGGGCAGTTCACGTTCGGCTGCGAGACCGCGAACGTACTGCGGCGTCACTGCTGCGTCGTCGATCACGACGCCGGCGGCCTTGGCCGTCGCCTTGCCTGTCGCCGCACCGACATCGTCGATGGACGCAGCTGCCAGACGCGCCAGCGCTGCCACGTCGTCGAGCAGGGCTACGAGTCCGCCGGCCATCACAAACCTCCGCGTCGATACGAGAACACCACTGGGCTCCTCATGATGCGAGCCCTTGGAACCCTACCGTCCGCAGGTGGTCTGTGATCGCCGTCCGGCCCCTCCTTGTCGGTGGCTACGCGATCTTGCGCTCCTCCTCGACCTCGACGACCTTCGCAGGCGGCAATCCGATGCTCGGGTCGTGTCCTCGGAAATTCTTCAACCACCAGCTCCAGTCCTCGGGCACCAGCGAGAACGGGTCACCATGGCCGAGCTCGCGTGCAGCCCACACCGGCCAGTGCGGGTTGGCCAGCGCCGGACGACCGAGCAACACCACGTCGATCTTGCCGTCGCGGATCACGGCGTCCGCATTTTCCGGAACACCGAGGTTCCAGCTGCACGTCACCGGAATATCCAGCTCACGCTTTACCCGCGCGGCGCGCTCGACCATGAACCCCATGTCGCCGAACGGTGGGTCCACCATGTCGTCGGTGTTGAAGCCGAGGCTGACATCCGCCATGTCGAGGCCGTGTTCCTTCATCCATCCGATGGCGATCATGGATTCGTCGAACTGAACTCCGTCGGGGTGATGGTCGTCCGAGCCCAATCGCATGGTGAGCGGATACTTCTCGGGCCACACCTCACGCACCGCGTCGAGTGCCTCGAGGTGGAACCGTGCCCGGTTCTCCAGGCTTCCGCCGTACTGGTCGGTGCGCTGGTTCGCCAGCGGGGAGAAGAAGCTGGCACCGAGATAACCATGGGCGTAGTGCATTTCGAGCCACTCGTACCCGGCTTCCGCAGCACGAACAGCTGCGTCGGCGTAGCTCTGATGGATCGCCTTGATCTCGGGCACGGTGAGTTCGTGGACGGGGAACGAGTGGTCGCCGCCGTAGGGAATCGCCGATGGCGCAACACACTCCCATCCGTCGGGATGTTCTGCCGGAAGCTGGTGTCCGCCCTGCCACGGTGGCACTTCACTGCCCTTGCGTCCGGTGTGGCCCAGCTGAATCGCCGGAACCGATCCCATCTGCTTGATCATCGCCGTCACGCGAGCGTGACCCTCGATCTGATCGTCGTCGTAGATCCCGGCGCACCCGGGAGTGGTGCGTCCGTCGGGCGTGATCGCAACCTGCTCCGGGAACACCATCCCGAAGCCGCCTGCCGCACGCGCACCGAGATACATGAGGTGGAAGTCGTTCATCTTCCCGTCGACGGCGCGGTACATCGTCATCGGCGACATGGCGATGCGGTTTCGAAGCGTGACGCCTTTGAGCGTGAACGGACTGAAGAGATCGGGCATGGCAGTGGTCCTTTCCTCGGTAGAACCACCTCATCACCTGGCACGTTTCGACCGACTACACCGGTGGTGCAAATCGGTGACGGTTTTCTCACCGTCCAACTCACCTGACTGTGAGGGCCGGTGTGCGGCTTCCTGTACGCACACCGGTCCAAGGTCGATCTTCACTGCCGGTAAGAGCTCATGAAGTTGCCCAGCCGCTCGAGTGCCGTTGCGAGGTCGTCCACGTTGGGCAGTGTCACCAGTCGGAAGTGATCGGGCACATCCCAATTGAACGCGCGGCCGTGGCTGACGAGAATTTTTTCGGACTCCAGTAGGTCGAGTACGAATTTCTCGTCGTCGACGATGCCGAAGCGTTCGGTGTCGAGTTTGGGGAACATGTACAGCGCACCCGCTGCCTGCACGCAGCTGATTCCGTCGATGGAGTTGAGCATGCGATGCGCCAGATCGCGCTGCGCGGTCAGCCTGCCCGCCGGAAGTAGGAGATCCTCGATCGACTGCCGACCGCCGAGCGCGGTCTGTATCGCGTGCTGCGCCGGGACATTCGCACACATGCGCATATTGGACAGCAGGGTGATGCCCTCGATGAAACTCGCCGCGCGCCGACGCGGGCCCGTGATCGCCAGCCACCCGGCACGAAATCCACACACTCGGTACGCTTTCGACAGACCCGAATAGGTCAGGCACAGAACATCTTTGCCCGTCAGAGTGGCGAGATTGATCATCTCCGCACCGTCGTAGACGATCTTCTCGTAGATCTCGTCGGCCAGCAGAATGAGATCGTGCTTCCGCGCCAGGTCGACGAATCGCTCCAGTGCCTCACGCGGATACACCGCTCCCGTGGGGTTGTTGGGATTGATCACCACGATCGCACGGGTGCGGGGGGTGATCTTGGCTTCGAGGTCCTCGAAGTCCGGGGCCCAGTCCTGGCTTTCGTCGGCCAGATAGTGGACGGGTACGCCCCCGGCGAGAGCCACCGAGCCCGTCCACAACGGATAGTCGGGCGACGGGATCAGGATTTCGTCTTCCGGGTTGCACAGCGCCTGCATCGTCATCGTGATCAATTCCGATACCCCGTTGCCGAGGTAGACGTCGCCCACGTCGAGATCGGTCAGGCCTTTGGTCTGGTAGTACTGAACCACCGCGGTGCGGGCAGAGAACAGGCCCCGGGAATCCGAATAACCCTGTGCGGTAGGGAGGTTGCGGATCATCGCCATCATGATCTCGTCCGGTGCCTCGAAACCGAACGGGGCAGGATTGCCGACGTTGAGCCGCAGGATCGCGTGCCCCTGCTCCTCGAGTTCTTCGGTCTTGTCCAGAATGCGTCCACGAATGTCGTACCGCACGTTCTCGAGCTTGCGCGCTTGATCGATCGATTTCGTCATTTCGAAAACTCCTCCTGCCGAACGGTCGGCGACATCCGGGTCCGGACCGCCACTGTTGCACACACGATGACCGCCGCTCCACCCACGAGCACCGGCCAGGTCAAGCCCTCGCGCAGGATGATCGCGGCCCAGCAGATGGTGAGCACAGGTTGGATCAACTGGACCTGGCTGACGCTGGACATCGGACCGATCGCCAGTCCCCGGTACCAAGCGAAGAACCCCAGGTACATACTCACCACCGCCAGGTACCCGAAGGCTGTCCACTCGGGCGCACCGGCTGTCGAGGGTTGCTGCCACCACGCGAACGCGGCCGATGCGCCGGTGAACGGTACGGACACGACCAGCGCCCACGACACCGTCTGCCACGCGCCTAGTTCTCGCGACAACAGGCCGCCCTCGGCGTATCCCACCGCCGCGGCGACCACTGCTCCGAGCAGCAGCAGATCCGACCACTGGACACCCGTCGACTGCCCGCCCTGCAGAGCAGCGAATCCGACTGCGACGGCAGCGCCCACGCCTGCGACCAACCAGAACATCGGCCGCACGGATTGCCGTTCGCGGACGACAGCGACGACGGCGGTGGCGGCCGGCAGCAATGCGATGACAACGGCGCTGTGCCCGGCCGATGCAGTGGTGAGGGCGTACGAGGTGAGCACCGGAAAGCCGATGACGACACCGGCCGCGATCACCGCGAGCCGCATCCACTGCCGCCCCTGAGGGAGCCGTTGCCCAGTAGCGGCGAGCGCTACCGCAGCCAATGCGGCGGCGACCAGAGCGCGTCCAGTTCCGACGAAAAGCGGGGACAGGCCCCCGGTGACGGCGACGCGGGTCAGCGGCACCGTGAACGAGAACGCCGTGACGCCTGCCAGGCCCCAGAGCAGTCCGGCGCGGGATAGCAGACCCGCCCCAGACCGAGTAGCGCTACTATGCTGTGTCATGTCCGACGATAGCAGTTCCCGGATCGTGTCTGCACTGAGAATATGGATTGCGACTGCGCCACCGGAAGCCCGGCTGCCGTCCACCCGCGCCCTGGTCGCCGAACATTCGGCAAGCCCGGTCACGGTTCAGAAGGCTCTCCGTACGCTCATCGCGCAGGGCGTCATCGAAAGCCGGCCTGGCGTCGGCACATTCGTCAAGACGGTGCGCACAGCGCGCCCCAACGATTACGGGTGGCAGACTGCGGCTCTGGGAGCGCCGGACAATCGACTGCAACTCCCGGCGGCTCTGCAGTCGACGTCGAGCGACGTGATCGCTCTGCATTCTGGCTACCCGGCTCGAGAGTTGTTGCCGGAAAGGCTTGTTCACGCCGCCTTCACCCGCGCCTCGCGCACCGACGCGGTGATCGCCCGACCGCCCACCGCGGGTCTGCCGGAACTGCGGGCATGGTTCGCCGCCGAGTTGGGGGCGTCGACACCGTTGGGCATCACGCCACCGTCGGCCAGTGACGTCGTCATCATCCCCGGCAGCCAGACCGGACTCAGCACGGCATTTCGGGCGCTCGTCGGAGCCGGTCGGCCGTTACTCATGGAGTCCCCGACGTACTGGGGCGCGATCCTTGCTGCCACGCAGGCAGGTGTCCGCGTCGTACCGATACCCAGCGGCGTCGACGGTCCGGACCCCGACGCGCTTGCTCGGGCATTCGCGCACACCGGCGCTCGGGCGTTCTATGCCCAACCCACGTTCGCCAGCCCCACCGGGGCACAGTGGTCGCCCACATTGTCCGAGCAGGTCCTCGCCACTGTTCGACGCCACGGCGCGTTTCTGATCGAGGACGACTCGGCCCACGATTTCGGCATCACCGCGGAGCCGAGTCCGCTGGCCGCACGAGACGACGCCGGGCATGTCGTCTACCTTCGCTCACTCACCAAGACGGTGTCACCCTCGGTTCGCCTGGCAGGCCTGATCGCTCGCGGGCCCGCACACGAGCGCATCCTCGCCGATACGGGAGCCGAATCGATGTATGTCAGCGGGATTCTGCAAGCCGTGGCGCTCGATGTGGTCACGCAGCCTGCCTGGCGAACCCACCTGCGGCGGTTGCGTACTCAGCTGGCTTCGCGTCGAGACTTGTTGGCGAACAGCCTCATCGAGCTCGCACCGCGTGGACATCTCGACGCGGTGCCCCGAGGTGGACTCAATCTCTGGATGCGACTGAGCGACGACGCAGATCTGGAACGCATTGTGCGCGAATGTAAGTCGGCGGGCGTCATCGTCGGGGCCGGCGACGACTACTTCCCCGCCGAACCAACCGGAAAGTACCTTCGACTCAACTATGCGGGCCCCAACCCCGGGGAGTTCGCCGACGCGGCGCGCACGATCGGCTCGATCATCTGAGACCGTTGGAAGCATCGACGGCAAACGTCGACTTCCGACCCCACACGAACCAGACCAGGGGACCGAGGAACGGGAACGCCAGTACGACGAAGATCCACACTGCGCGACCGGCGACGGTGTAGTTCGGCGAGCCGATGATGCTGACCAACGCAGCAACGAACAGAACGACCGCGCCGAGCACTGCCACCAGAACGATGGTTCCCAAGCCCCACCCCAGCACCTGCTCGGTGGTGGACGGCTGCTGAGACAGAAGTGTTACGGCGTGCATGACGGTTCCTCCGATATAGCTGTTTCGTTGACCTGGACAACGTTACGAACCCGCAGGCCGCGCCACATCGGTCTGCGTGGGTATTTCGTCGTACATCTCGAGATGTACGACGCGGTCCGGGTCGGCCCCGTTGTTCAGTCGACCGAACGACACAAGCCTTTGGGGCACAGACAATTTGGCTCCGAACGATCATCCGAACAAGGGATATCCGACGCGGTTCCTTTGTGCCACCATCGCTGAGACGGACAGCCCGTCCAGTACTTTCGGTGGAGGAATTGTGTCGAGCAAGAGTGGAATTCGTAAGAACCTGGCGCGCCGTTCGGTGGCGGTGGCCCTGACCGCCGCAGCGTTCACATTGGCCGCGCCCGCGTCGGCCCTGGCCCAGCCCGAACTCGGCCCGATCGTCGACAGCGGCAGCGCCATCGTCGACAGTGGCAGTGCGATTCTCGACGGCGGGAACATCATCGACAACGGTGTACGCATTCTCGGAAGCGGAAGTGCCATAGCCGGCGGCATCCTCGGGATCGACACGGGTTCGGCGAACGGAGGCATCGCGACCCAGCAGTGCAACGCCTCGACTCTGTCGGGAGAAGAGGGCGTGACGGAGACCCTGCACGAGTTGGGTCGAACCGGACCGACGTCGTTCGTTCTCAGCTACGACACCGTCGACGTTCCCGATCAGATCGAGGTGTTCTACCAGGGCGCACTGATCCACAACACCGGCTATGTCGGCGGCAGCACCGGCGTCGGCTCGGTGGTGGTGGCAGTTCCGCCCGGCGCAGCAACCAACGTGCTGGTGCGCGTCACCGGACCGGCCAACACCGTCTGGACCTACACCGTGAGCTGCCCGGCCTGAGAGAGCTACCCACGACAGGCCCCTCCGGGCTACGTTGTCACTGAGCGACGTGACCTGGGGGGGAACTGTGCAGAACGTCAAGAACGACTACGCCGCGTGGATGGGACTGGGGCCGGGCGGACTTCCCGCGAACGTGGGCGGCTGGCTGATCACCACTGCCCTGAGGCCACTTGCTCGACGCGATCCACTGACGGTCGCCGGCACAGCGAGTCCTGGCCTGCACTGGCATCTCGAACCCCGATCCGGACAACGGCCGTCGATCGCGCCGCACCCCATTCCTCATCGCCAACTCACCGATCGAGGTACCCCTGCTTCGATCGAGCGTCTGACTGCCGCCGTCACCGAACACGCCGGATCGGAATTGCCGTTTCACATGGAGCGCAGTCGATTCGAGCGACGAGGCGACGCGCTGTACGTCTCGGACATCAATGCTGCCGCGCCGTGGATATCGCGAACTAAGGGCGAAGTTCTGCACCTACACGAGAGCGAAGGCTCGATGCACGTGGTGATGCAGCCGGACGATGCCCAGACCGTCATCTCCGCGGGGTGGGGTGAACTGCACCCCTTGGCCGGACGCCCGGTCCTCGGGCTACCCGAGACCTATGTCTTCCTCTACGCACCACGAGACTCCGACGACATCTACGGAATCGAACAGATCATTCGACGCGCGGTCTCCACCGCGAGGGCCTGACTCTGCACTCGAGCGGGGTACGGACAAAGTCGGCTGAACTCTGGGCAGAAGCTACCGAACATGTGACGATCGATGAATGACACTCGACGACATCGTGAACGTGGTCGCAAGCTTCGAGGGCACCGTGACGCAGCGCCCACGAGAGGGTGATGGAACTCCCGAACTTGCTTGGGGCGATGCGTTCTTCTACTACTCACCCGACGGGACGATCCCGACGACGCAGCCGTTCGCAACCATCGTGACCAAGAACTACCCGGGTGACGAGCTGTCCCAACTGAATAGGCCAGGCGCGTTCCGCGTCAATATCGTTGCAGGAAAGCAGCAATTCGAGGAGATCCTGGGAGTGCCGCCCCGTGAGGCGGCCCACGCACCCCAGGCCGACAGCGACGATGTCATCGCCGCCCACCCTCAGTACGGCACCGCCGGTTGGCTTTCGGTGGTCAACCCGTCAGCGCAGACCGAGACACACATTCGGGAACTACTGGACTCCGCCTACCACGTTGCCAAGAGCAGATACGAACGACGCCAGGGCTGATCACGCGAAGAAGTCGTCCATCGATCGGGACAGCCCTTCGACGTCCAGGCCGTTGACCCGATCGTGTTCGGCCACTGTGCCGTACTTGCGACGCTCTCCGCGCTCCACCCCGATTCCCAGCACCCGATGACGCACATCGGCCATGGCCCGATCGACCTGCAGCACAGACGTTCCCGCGAGATACGGCTCGACGATCATGATGTCCGGTGCCGTCAGCGTCTCTCGTAGAGTGGCACTGTCGAAGGGCCTGATCGACGACGCATGCAGCACCGTCAGGTCGCGCCCCGACGCCGCGGCCAGAACTCGGTCCGTCATCGGTCCGACGGAGATGACGGTTCCCGAATTACCCTGCTGCAGAACGGTGAACATCCCGTCGGACCGTCCGTACGGGCGATCGTTGCACACCCCGTCGAGCCTGATGTACACGCGATCGTCGGTGGCCGCCGCGCTGTGCAGCATCCACTCGACCTCGTCTATGTGACCGGGGATGTGGACGGTCCACTCGCCCAGCGTGTCGAGGAGTGCGACATCTCGCTGACCGAAATGTGTCTCGCCGCCCTGCGGCCATCCGTAGGACCCCCCGGAGCTCACCAGGATGGCACCGACGCCCTGGTGCCCCAGATCGAGCTTCACCTGCTCGAAGGGTCGCTCGATCAGAAACGGCGGGAAGGTATGCACGATCGGCCGCATTCCGGCCAGGGCCAGACCACCGGCGACACCGATCATCGCCTGCTCTCGAATCCCGACGTTGATCACCCGCGATCGAATATCGGGGGTGAGGTGTGGTTCGAGATATCCGACTCCGATCTCCGCCAGCACCAACGCTGTTCGCTCGTTCTGCGCCAACAATCGGGGCACCAGACTGTAGAAGTACTCGCGTTGATCCAGCGATGCACTCATCAGCTCTCCTTCTTTTCGACGTGAGCGACCACCACATGTGGACGGCCTGCGTGATCGGCGCGAAACGCCTGGCGAAGAGCACTGTGGTCTCGACCGTCGACGTCAGAGGTGAGCCACCCCTCGACGGCGAACCGCGAGGCGATGCCTCCGGGCCAACCCAGACCGGCAGAATCGTTGTCGATCACCACGGCGGTCAGATTGCCCAAATCGGACCGCGCAGCGAATTGGATGGCCTCCACATTGCTGCCCTCGTCGAGTTCCGCGTCGCCGATCAGCACGAAGACTCGGGCGATGCACTTCTGAATCCGCAGCGCGACAGCAGTTCCAGCGGCCAGCGCCAGACCATGACCGAGAGATCCGGATCCGATGTCGACCCCGGGAATGAGCGTGCGGTCCGGATGATTACCCAGCGGAGAGTGGTGGCTGCCGAACGACGCGAGCTCGGTGGGCGTCAAGAATCCACGTGCCGCTAGCACGGCGTAGTACGCCATCGGGCCATGCCCCTTGGACAGATAGAACCGATCACGATTCGGGTCATCGGGATTCGTAGGATCGAGCCGCAATATGTCGGAGTACAGCACCCACAGCACATCCAGCGTCGAAGTGGCACTGGTGCTGTGCTTTTCGTCGCCCGTCATCAATGTCATGAGTTGCGGCAACTCGCCGTAAGTCCTTTGCATGACCCCACCCTGCAACCTCGAGCGCACTCGAGGTCAAGAGCTCTGTGGGTGGTGCGGTGGGTGTCCAACGTTTGCGCTCCGAGGCGCTTTCCAGATTCTCGAGCGGAATCGTGGACACTGCGCGCACCACCGCCCGTAGTCTCCAGACATGCCGCGAACACACCTCGCTGTAGCGGGGACGTCCATCGACTGCACCGAGCCGGCAGAGCTGGCTCGCTTCTACCTCGCCCTACTCGGTGGAGAGCTGTTGTGGGAGAACCCGTCGAGCTCGGGCATACGCACGCAGGCAGGCCTGAATATCGTTGCGCAGAAAGTAGCGAACTACATTCCGCCCGTGTGGCCGTCGACGCCGATCGTGCACTTCGACCTGGACGCGGGAGGGGACCTCGCGGGATCTGTTTCCTACGCAGTCGAATGCGGAGCGACCGAGGCGGCGGACCAGCCTGACCCCCGTTGGCGCGTTCTCCTCGACCCCGCCGGCCACCCCTTCTGCATCACCACGGAGGTGTACGACGGTTGACTGGCGGTATCGAATTGCGACGCTGAGTCGTTGCCCATACCGGGGTGCGGTGACAGCATGAAAGGCATGAAGGCCAAAGAACGCCCCTGGAAGCGATACGGGCTTGCCGCGTTGCTGGCTGCGCTCGCGTTCATGACCATCAGCGACCTTGTGTCCGATCCTTCTGCCTGGAACTGGTCGAAGCTGGTTGTGCTGGCTGTAGCCGGTCCGTTCATCTGGTTCGGAGAGAGCCGACCCCGGACGTCCCCGGAGAAGATCGGGCCCGAGGCCGTACCCGCCGAGGATGTCGACGCGGTGGTCGCAGAATCCGGCAGAACTGTCCACGCCATCAAAGCGCTACGAGAGATGCATCCCGGTCTCGGACTGCTCGATGCGAAGAATCTCGTTCAACCGGGTCACTGACGGGGGAGAAGTCGATGCCATCGGTCAGCGGTACACGTGCCGTCCAGAATCCCGCCGAATTCATCGAGGCTGCGAAGCTGTTGATCGATTTCAATCGCGAGTACGACTACCCGGTGCCCGAGCCCGACTGGCTTGCAGCACATCTCGACACTCTGGTGAAGTCGGCCGACACCAGCGTGCTGACATTCGGGACTCCTGCCATCGGTGTTGCGGTACTGCGCTTTCGGACCGGCACGCTGAGCGCAGACCTCGAGGCCTACCTCGCCGAGTTCTACATCCAGCCCGGTCTTCGCGGGAAGGGCTACGGCACAACCTTTCTCGATGACGTCATCCAGCACGCGCGCGGCAGGGGTGCCACCTACATGGACCTCAATACCTCCGAGGACGACGAGGCGGCGCGACACGTATACGAAAAGCGTGGGTTCGACTGCCACGAAGGCCGCGGCGAGGGACCGAAGGCTCTCTACTACGAACTCGAACTGAACTGACGCAGGAGATGTAACCTGGCTATATGGTTAGCCGAGATAACAGCTCGACGTCGTTCGGGACCGTCGCCGACGTGTACGAATCTGCTCGCCCCGAGTACCCGTCGGCCGCGGTCGAATGGCTGCTGGAACCCGTTCTCGAGGTCGGCAGGCGTCCTCTTGTCGCCGACGTCGGAGCCGGCACCGGCAAGCTCACCCGCATCCTCGTCGCTGCAGGGTGCGATGCCGTCGCCGTCGACCCTGATCCCGCCATGCTCGACGCCCTGCGCGACGCAGTGCCCGGCGTTTCCGCCCACGTCGGCACTGCCGAGTCCCTCCCGTTGGAAGACGGAAGCGTGGATGCCGTTCTGCTCGGACAGGCCTGGCACTGGGTCGAGCCAGCGGCCGCGTCACGCGAGATCGGCCGGGTTCTTCGCCCGGGCGGCACCCTGGGACTGATCTGGAACCTTCGCGACGAATCGCAGCCGTGGGTTCGGCGACTGAACTCGGTGGTCTCGCGCGGTGGAGCCCTGACCATGTTCGACGACGGTCCACCGCCGATCGCAGAACCGTTCCATCAGCTCGACGAGGAGCGGTGGACGTGGTCGCGGACGGTGACTCGGTCCCAGTTGACCGACCTGGTTCGGTCGCGCAGCTTCTACATCACTGCCACCGCCGATGAGCGCAACCGCATCGACCAGGATCTCGCCGCACTGTTCGACGAACTGGGCCTGAACGGCTCGACGACGATCGACCTTCCCTACGTGACCAGAGCGTTCCGCACCACGATGCCGATCCGATGATGCTTCCCGCAACCCCGGAAGTCGCCACAGCCGAACAAAACGAATACGATTCCCAATAAGTGGGTCAGGTTCGAATGCGAGGAGCTACAACATGGCGTTTCCGATCATCGTCGCGAAGGCAGTATCGACGGTCGTAACAGGCGCAGTCGGCGTCGCCGCATACAACGGTGCCAAGAAGCTGTACGACAAGGCTCCCGTCCGCAAGGCTGCGGTATCGGCAACCGAACTCGGTCTCCGCGCCGCACGAAAAGCCGAAATCCACGCCGAATCAGCGCGTTTGGCTGTGTCCGATGTCGTTGCGGAGGCACGCGACCGACTCGGCGAAGAGGTACCGCCACCCTCGGCCACCGAAGCCGGCCACGGCCACTCGCACTGAGCGCGACAGCACGCCGACTATGACGACGCTCGTCGAACACTCGCTCGATGCGGCTCCCGACCGCGCGGATGGCATCGAAATCCTGTCCGACGCAGCCGGCCGCATGCGGCTCCACGTCGACTGGCTGCGGTCCAGTCCGGGTCGCGCGGTCGCCGTCGAAGACCACGTCGACAAGATTCGCGGCGTGCGGGCTGTCCACGCGTATCCCCGCACCGCATCGGTTGTGGTCTGGTACTCCCGCTCCCGCATCGACCGGGCCGAGTTGTTCGACGCAGTGAACGCCGGTCGCACCACCGACTGGGGACTCGTACCAGTCCGTAGCCCACGGTCTGCGGACGTCAACAACGGCGACGTCCTGCGCATGACCATCGGCGGGGCCGCGCTGGTCCTGCTCGGCTTCCGTCGCTATGCCTTCCGGCGGCCACCCATCCTCGGCCCCACCAGCCGTGTCGTAGCCACCGGAGCCACCATCTTCACCGGCTATCCATTCCTGAAGGGAGCGCTGCGCTCGCTGGCCGGAAACCGGTCCGCCGGCACCGACGCGCTCGTCAGCGCTGCCACTGTGGCAAGTCTCGTACTCCGCGAGAATGTCGTGGCCCTGACCGTGCTGTGGCTGCTCAACATCGGCGAATACCTGCAGGAGCTGACCCTCAAGCGCACTCGTCGGGCAATTTCCGATCTCCTGACCGGCACGCAGGACACCGCGTGGATCCGGCTACCCGACGGTTCCGAGATCTCCGTGGACGTCGATCGGCTGGAGATCGGCGACGAGGTCGTCGTGCACGATCACGTCGGTGTTCCGGTGGACGGGACCGTCGTCGACGGGGACGCGGTGGTCGACCAGTCGGCGATCACTGGTGAGACACTGCCGGTATCGATCATTGCAGGCGACCGCATCCATGCTGGATCCGTCGTGGTTCGTGGCCGCATCGTCATCCGCGCGTCTGCGGTGGGCCGCGATACGACGATCGGCCGCATCATTTCCCGTGTCGAGGAAGCGCAGGAAGACCGCGCCCCGATTCAGACTGTGGGAGAGAACTTCTCACGCCGGTTCGTACCCGCGTCGTTCATCCTGTCGGCCCTCACGCTCGTTGTCACCCGCGATGTCCGACGAGCGATGACCATGCTGCTCGTCGCATGCCCGTGCGCGGTGGGTTTGTCGACTCCGACGGCCATCAGCGCCGCTATCGGAAACGGTGCTCGCCGAGGCATTCTCATCAAGGGCGGATCGCATCTGGAACAAGCAGGCAGAGTCGATGCCTTCGTGTTCGACAAGACCGGAACCCTCACCGTCGGGCGTCCCGTCGTCACCAATGTCGTGTCGTTTCAGGACGATTGGGAACCGGAGCAGGTATTGGCGTACGCGGCCAGTTCCGAAATCCACTCTCGACATCCGTTGGCCGAGGCTGTGATTCGCAGCACCGAGGAACGCCATATCGTCATTCCTCCGCACGAGGAATGCGAGGTGCTCGTCGGTCTCGGCATGCGCACCGTCGCAGACGGCCGGACCTTGCTGCTGGGCAGTCCTTCGCTGCTGCGCAGCGAGAACGTCGACGTGTCCGAGTATGCAGCCGACTGGGTTTCGCGACTTCAGCGTCAGGCCGAGACCCCATTGCTGCTCGCAGTCGACGGGGTGTTGGTCGGGTTGATCAGCCTGCGCGACGAGGTCCGGTCGAATGCTCTTGAAGTATTGGACGCCCTTCGCGCCGACGGTGTGCAACGCATCGTCATGCTCACCGGAGATCACCCCGAGACCGCTGCGGCCGTAGCCTCCGAACTGGGCATTGCCGAGTGGCGAGCCGAGGTGATGCCCGACGACAAACTCGAAGCCGTCCGCAAGCTACAAGAAGAGGGCTACGTCGTCGCGATGGTCGGAGACGGCACCAACGACGCTCCCGCCCTCGCCGTCGCGGATATCGGAATCGCAATGGGCTTGGCGGGCACCGATGTTGCCGTCGAGACGGCCGATGTAGCGCTGGCCAGCGACGACCTGACACGGTTGCTCGACGTTCGCGATCTCGGCCGACATTCGGTGTCCGTCATCCGGCAGAACTACGGAATGTCGATCGCTGTGAATGCACTGGGCCTCGTGGTCAGCGCCGGCGGAGCACTGTCTCCGGTGCTCGCCGCGATTCTGCACAACGCATCCTCGGTCGCGGTGGTGGGCAATAGCTCACGACTGATCCGATACCGAATCTGATCAATAGCGCCCGAACGCGATCGAGGTACTCGACGAAGTCCGCTACTTCGCGCCGCGGAAGTACGGTTCGACCGTGCCCTTGAGCTTGACGAGCATGGGATTTCCGAAGCGATCCTTCGCGGTGGGGACTTCGACTCGCACCCAACCCTCGGTCACGTTGTATTCACGGACACTGGTCTTCTCGACGCCGTTGAAGCGAATACCCACGTCCCGCTGAAGAACTTCTTCGTTGTAGAAGGGGCTCCGCGGATCGATCGAGAGGTGATTCGGTGGAACGTCTGTGTTCTGGTCCTCGGGCATGGATCACTTTCGTCGAATGCGGCGTCAGGTGCTCGGTTGATTCACAGCGAGAATACGCGATCCCGCGCTGATGACCCCTAGCCCCGCGCCATGTCCACGAATCTGGACAGGTGAAGCTGGTGTGCCACGGTGATCGTCGCGGTCGGACCGTTACGGTGCTTGCCGAGAATCAAGTCGGCCTCACCGCCGCGGGGGTCGTCGCGCTCGATCGCGTCGGGGCGGTGCAGCAGAATCACCATGTCGGCGTCCTGCTCGAGTGAGCCGGACTCACGAAGGTCCGAGACCATCGGCTTCTTGTCGGTTCGCTGCTCAGGACCACGGTTCAGCTGGCAGACCGCGACCACCGGGCATTCGAGTTCCTTCGCCAACAGCTTGAGCTGACGCGAGAAGTCCGAGACCTCCTGCTGACGGGATTCGACCTTCTTGCCGGACGACATCAGCTGAAGGTAGTCCACCACAATGAGTTTCAGACCGTTGCGCTGTTTGAGGCGACGCGCCTTGGCTCGGATTTCCATCATCGTCAGGTTCGGAGAATCGTCGACGAACAACGGCGCTTCGCTGATCTCGCTCATTCGACGGGCCAGCTTGGTCCAGTCGTCGTCGGTCATCTTTCCCGAACGCATGTCGCCGAGCTTGATCTTCGCCTCGGCGGACAACAGGCGCATGACGATCTCGGTACGACTCATCTCCAGAGAGAAGATGACACTGGGCATGCCGTGCTTGATGGAGCACGAACGCATGAAATCCATACTTAGGGTAGACTTACCCACGCCAGGCCTCGCCGCGACGATGATCATCTGACCCGGGTGCAAGCCGTTGGTGATTTCGTCGAGTTCGGCGAATCCTGTTGGTACGCCCAAGGATATGCCGCCGCGGCTGGCGATGGAGTCGATTTCGTCCATCGTGGGCTGCAGGAGTTCCTCGAGGGGGAGGAAGTCCTCGGAGGTGCGGCGCTCGGTGACCTCGTAGACCTCGGCCTGCGCGCGGTCGACGACCTCGGCGACGTCCTGCCCGTCTGCTCCGGCGTAACCGAACTGCACGATGCGGGTGCCGGCCTGTACGAGCCGGCGCAGAATCGACTTCTCGGCGACGATCTCGGCGTAGTACCCGGCGTTGGCTGCCGTCGGCGTGGTCTGGGTGAGAGTGATCAGGTACGGCGGGCCGCCGATGCGCTTGAGCTCCCCGCGACGATCCAGCTCGGCCGATACGGTCACCGGGTCGGCAGGCTCACCGCGGCTGTAGAGGTCGAGGATCGCGTCGTACACGTTCTGATGGGCCGGCCGGTAGAAATCGCCGGGACGAAGCACCTCTAGCACGTCTGCGATGGCGTCCTTGCTCAGCAGCATGCCGCCCAGAACGGACTGTTCCGCGGCCATGTCCTGTGGGGGCTGGCGACCGAAATCCTCGCCGGGCCCCTCGCTGGACGAGGGGCCGGAGTAGTCGGACTGTCCTCGATCGTCCACAACTGCCACGCGAACCGGCCGTCCTCTCCCCATTGTCGTCGGCATCGTCGGCTATCACCCGGCGGTGCTGTGTAGCAAGTTCTACCCCCGGGCACCGACAAGCTTTTTCGGCACCGGATTCGCACTGTCTCGTCGCCGCTGCACGGCATCGAGAGAGACGCTGCACGGACGTTAAGCGCTATCGGCAGGAGTCACAACACGGCCTGTGGATGAACCTGTGCACGAAATGTGGATGGTCTTGAACAACCGTGTTGACCGTCTGGGGATAACCTGGGTATAACTTTCCGAGTTTCGGTCTTTTCGGCAGGTCAGGGCATGTACATAAAGTTTTCTTCCTGTGCATCGATTCTGGATCGGCGTGTCGGCCGAATTGACAGCTCGGGCGTGTTGAGTAAATACCAGGTGAACCCGGGGGTGAACCAGGTCACAGTGGCTGGGATGACTCACAGAAACAGACCAGTGTCCCGTTTGCGCGCGAAGGGCCCGATTCCACGCTCGGAATCGGGCCCCTCGATACTGTTGACGAAAGCTCAGCTACCGATCTCCTGCGGGCACATCGCCGGGTCCAGCACGGTGACCTCCTTGGTACCGATCTGAAGCACTCGTGCCGTGGGAATGTCGAAGAACAGTCCGGTGATGCGCAACCGCCCCTCGGCATTGGCTCGGCCGACGACCCGGTGACGGGTGAGCGTCTGCAACTGCACCGCCACGTTCACCATCGCGAGTTGGTCCGCCTCCCCGAAGCCGAGCTCTGCCGCCTGACGGCCCACCACGTGCCCGCTGCGGTACGCATCCAAGCTCGTCATGGCATGACCCAGCCATTCCGCCACCGACTCGTCCTCGGCGTTCTCCGGTCCACTCAGCACCGCCTTCATGGCACCGCAGCCCGAGTGTCCGCACACCACCACCGACGAGGTGCCCAGTTGATCGACACCGAAGGCCAGCGCTGCCTCCACCGAGCAGTCCTGCCCCTGGGCAGGCACGAGGTTGCCCATGTTTCGGACCGTGAACAGATCGCCAGGTCCGCTGCTGGTGATCGTGTTCGGCATCACGCGCGAATCCACGCAGCAGAGGAACAGCGTGTCGGGATCCTGAGACTCGGTCAAACCCTCGAGGTGCGGTCGAATATTGGGCGCGTGGGTGCGGTGATACTCGGCAACACCACTCAAGACCGCCCGCAGCGCGACAGGTGAATCATCCTGTGTTACATCGCTTTTCAGTTGCCATGCCCGCCACGGTGCCAACGAGCTGCGTACCGTCGCAGATCCCCCCTTGGGCGGCCCCTCGGCAGCAGCTGCCATCGACGCCGTGCCCACTTCCTCGACTCTCACCGTGCCGCCGCCGAGTTCGTGCTGACGGATCCACTCGTTCAGAGCGTCGTGCACCGCATGATCGAGGAAATCCACTCCCAGATGCACGGTGACGACGGTGCCTGCGGGGACGGTGGACAGTACGTGTGTCAATCGAGGGAGCGCAAGGAAACTCAACGACCCCTCGGTGGTGACGCGCCAGGTGCCGTCGACCGTCTCCTCTGCGCGAACCTTCGCCCACACCACACGGCGCAGCACGAGAACGATCGACAGTGCCAAACCGATCAGCACGCCCTCGAGCAAGTTGAGTGCCACCACGCCGACAACCGTCACTGCATAGACCGCGATGTCTCCGGTCTTGTTGGCGATCTTTATGTCTGCCAACTTGATCAGCTGCACACCGATCATCACCAGCAATCCGGCGAGTGCGGCGAACGGAACCAATTCGACGATCGAGATGAACAGCACCGAGAAGATCAGAATCCACACGCCGTGCAGAATCGCCGACGCACGGGACTTGGCACCGACCTTGACGTTGGTGGCACTGCGCACGATCACGCCGGTGATCGGCAGACCGCCGATGGCACCGGAGGCCATGTTGCCCGCGCCCTGCGCCATCAGTTCCCGGTCGAAGTTGGTGCGCTCACCGCTGTGCATCTTGTCGACGGCCACCGCGGAGAGCAGACTCTCGACGCTGGCGATCAACGCGATGGTGATGACGCCGGTCGCGAAGGCGCTCCACTGCCCGTCGGGCATGATCGGAAAGCTCAGCGATTCGATCAGGTTGCCGGGCAACTCGATTCGCTCGACATCCAGGGAGAAGAAGATCGAGACCGCAGTGGCGGTGACCACCGCGACCAGCGCAGCCGGCACCTTCGTGATCTTCGCCATCACGCCCGACACTCCAGCCAATCGCGGCCAGCCGAACATGAGCACGACCACGATTCCGCCGACGATGATCGACGGCCATTGGCCGTTGGCGACCGACGTGGGAATGGCGAGGACGTTCTGAACCGCGGAGCTTTCGGATTCACCGCCGAGAAGTACGTGAATCTGTTGCAGCGCAATGGTTATACCGATTCCGGCGAGCATGGCGTGCACCACCACGGGCGAGATCGCCAGCGCACTGCGCGCAATCCGGCTCATTCCCAGCAGGATCTGCACAGCACCGGCCAGCACCGTTATCGCGCACGTTACGCCCCAACCGAATTGGTTGACCAGCTCGGCAACCACCACGGTCAGTCCCGCAGCGGGCCCACTGACCTGCAACGGTGATCCGCCGAGTATGCCGGCGAGAATTCCGCCGACCACGGCGGCAATGAGGCCGGCCATGATCGGGGCACCGGAGGCGACGGCGATACCGATCGAAAGTGGTACTGCCACAAGGAAAACGACCAACGAGGCCGGTACGTCGTATTTCAGGATCGACCCGACGCGAGACTGCGGCTCGGGTCGGGCCTCGGGACTGGGGTCGGAATCGGGTTCCACGGTCGTGGTCACGGCAGCGTTCCTCCGGGCGTCTAGGCGTCAGGTCGGGTGGATCCAGTTGGTGATGATGTTCGATGTCGCCCCGCCTAAAGAGTACGCAAAGCTTTGCTCACGAACCTCCGAAGAGAGATGCTTCACAAATCGGAACCCATTGCGACAGTTGATCTTTGTGAGAAGACACGAAAAAGCCCCACGAACCCAGGGTTCGTGGGGCTTTGTACGACCGAAACGGGCCGAAAGCTGAAATCAGCTTCCGACGACCTCCAGCTTGAACTTCGCGGTCACGTCGGGGTGCAGGTTCACGACGATGTCGTGCTTGCCCGTGCTCTTGACGTGAGCCTTCGGCAGATCGATGCTGCGCTTGTCGACGACCGGGCCACCGGCAGCCTTCAGAGCAGAAGCGACGTCCGACGCGGTGACCGAGCCGAACAGCTTGCCCGAGTCGCCCGCGGTCTTCACGGACAGCGTGACGGCCTCGAGGCCTTCGATGGCCTGCTTGAGCTCGTTGGCGTGCTCGAGGCCGCGGACGGCACGAGCTTCCTGAGCGCGGCGGATGCCGTCGACCTGCTTCTGAGCTCCACGGGTGGCCTGGATGGCCAATCCGCGGGGCAGCAGGAAGTTACGGCCGTAGCCGTCCTTGACCTCTACGGTGTCGCCAGGCGCACCGAGGTTGTCCACATCAGCGGTGAGGATCAGTTTCATACCAATCGCCCTTTCTATCGAGCCGTCGCGGCGTAGGGCAGCAGTGCTACCTCACGCGAGTTCTTCACGGCAACGGCCACGTCACGCTGATGCTGGACGCAGTTGCCGGTGACACGGCGAGCACGGATCTTTCCGCGATCGCTGACGTACTTACGCAGCAACGTCGTGTCCTTGTAATCGATCGACGTGTTCTTTTCCTTGCAGAAGGAACACGCTTTCTTCTTGAGCACCTTGTCGCGCAATGGCGGTTTGGGCATGGGTCTTTCTCCGTTACATCTGGTTGTTCTCGATCGAAGGATCTAGAACGGTGGCTCTTCGTCTCCGCCACGTCCGCCGAAGGAGCCCGACGCCGCCGGGGCACTGCCCCAGGGATCGTCTCCGCCGGAACCGGAGTTGGACGAGGAGTTCGAGCGGCCGCCGCCCGATCCGCCGGAGGAACCGGAGCCGGAGCCGGAGTTGAAGCCGCCTCCGCCGCCACCTCCACCGCGATTGGCCTTGTTGACCTTTGCGGTGGCGTAGCGAAGTGAAGGTCCGATCTCGTCGACTTCGAGCTCGACGACTGTCCGCTTCTCACCTTCACGCGTCTCGTACGAGCGCTGCCGCAGCCGTCCGCTCACGATCACTCGCGAGCCTCGGGTCAAGCTCTCGGCAACGTTCTCCGCTGCCTCGCGCCAGATGTTGCAGCGCATGAAGAGCGCGTCGCCGTCTTTCCACTCGTTCGTCTGACGATCGAATGTGCGCGGGGTGGATGCAACCGTGAAGTTGGCAACCGCCGCACCGGCGGGGGTGAATCGAAGTTCTGGATCAGCCGTCAAGTTTCCGATGACGGTGATGACGGTCTCGCCTGCCATGGTTCCTCTTTCAGTAGTAAGCGTTGTAGATGCCAGCCTAGAGGCGGGCAACGACAATTACTTGCCCTGTCGCAGGACCTTCGTGCGCAGAACGGACTCGTTGAGTCCGAGCTGACGATCCAGCTCGCTGACCGTGGCAGGCTCGGCGTTGAGGTTCACAACGGCGTAGATGCCCTCGGCATGCTTGAGGATTTCGTAGGCCAGACGACGCTTGCCCCACACATCGACCTTGTCGACGGTGCCGCCATCCTTGCGAACGACGTTGAGGAACGTATCGAGCGACGGAGCGACAGTGCGCTCGTCCAGATTGGGGTCGAGAATGACCATCAATTCGTAATGACGCATAAGACCTCATCACCTCCTGTGGACTAGTGAAAACGGCCACGGACTGTCCGTGGCAGGAGGGTCGTTGCGTCAGCAACCCCTCGAAGATACACGAGGCGGGCCCTGACCTGCTAATTCGCGTCGGGCGCACGGTCCGGCGTTCGCGCGTCATAGTCTTGCACCATGCGATCCGGGGTCCGCGCCAATCCGATGACGGTCGTCGTGGTCGTCGCGATGGCTGCGGTGGGATTGATTCTGGGTTATCTGAACAAGGCCCGATGCGCGGTCGCGCCGTTCGACGCCTCCGGTCGCAGCACGATGTTCGACGCCATCAAGGATTCCTCGGTCTGCTACTCCGACATCCAATTCCTGTGGCTCGGCCGAGACATCGACAATCACATCTTTCCGTACATTCACGGGGCCATCACCAGCGACGGAATCCTCACGGGCGGAACGGTGGAGTACCCGGTCCTCAGTGGATTGCTGATGTGGCTCGGAGCCATTCCGGCCCACACCGATGCACAGTTCCTGTTGACCTCGGCGTTGATTCTCGCGCCGTTCGGTCTGCTCACCGCCTGGATGCTCGGCCGGATGGCAGGCTGGCCCGCCTTGCTCTGGTCGATCGGCCCGCCTCTGGTGATGTACGCCTTCCACAACTGGGAGCTTCCCGTCGTGGCCACCGCCGTCGGCGCGATATTCGTCATGACGCTGCCGATGCCGCTGCGACGCAAGGCGATTCTCGCCTCGGTGCTGCTGGCCGTCGGCTTCTGCCTCAAGCTCTATCCGGGAGCATTCGTGTTGCCCCTGATCGCGTACGTGGTCACCGGCGGCATCGATGGACGCGAGTCCGCCGACACCGTCCGAGCTCGCTGGGACATCCGCGGCGGCCTGATGGTGGCCGGCGCTGCCATCGGCACGGTCGTCGCAGTGAATCTGCCGTTCGCGGTGCTCGGTTACGAAGGATGGCGGGCGTCGTTCACGTTCCAGTCGCTGCGGCAGGCAGACCTGACGACCAACTCCATCTGGTACTGGGGATTGCGCCATTTCTACATCAACGACCAGATGAATCCCGATGCCTACGCCGAGGCCGAGGCCTCCTTCCAGAACGTGGTCGACGTGGCGTCGCCGCTGCTGGTGTTCGCCGCGTTCGCTCTCGCGCTGTGGCTCGGATGGCGTCGCGCGAAGGTCGTCGGGACGTACCCGTGGGTCGCGGTCAGCGGATCGATGCTGTGCGGTTTCATGCTGCTGCACAAGGTGCACTCGCCCCAGTACACGCTGTGGCTGCTGCCCTTCCTGGTGCTGCTTCGGGTCCCGTGGGGGCTCGTCGCCGCGTATCTGGTCGTCGATCTGTCGATGGGAATCGGCGTCTTCAAGTACTTCGCCGCGTTGGCCTCGGGGGCCGATGCCACCGACGAAGAGTTCTTCGTTCTCGTCGGAGTGTGGGGACGAGCGCTGCTGCTGCTGGTGTTCTTCGTGCTCTTCCTCCGAGCTCGGATGCGGGTTCCGTTCCCGGGCGAAACCGACCAGGCGTCTGTATCATCGCCCCGACCAGCAACGATATCGCTGACAACATCACCGGGGCAGTAGCACGTAGGGCGGGGCGGGGACATGACACAGGTGTCGCAATCGCAGGAGAACACCGAGAAACTAACCACCGAAGTACGACGCGTCGGCCTCGTCGAGGACCACGAATCGGTAGCGCTCGGACTCAAGGCCATGCTCGCAGACGAACCCGACCTGGACTTGGTGTCCACCGCCGCCACGGTCGCGGAGCTGCTCGCCCAACAGCCGACACTCGATCTGGTGGTGCTCGATCTTCGTCTGGGTGACGGTTCGTCACCCCGCTCGAACGTGGAGCAGTTGCACGCCGCCGGCGCGCGCGTCCTCGTCTACACCGGAGCCGAGAACGCCTTTCTCGTTCGTTCGGCAGCCCGTGCAGGTGTGCTCGGCGTGGTCCGAAAGTCCGCCCCCGCGGCGGCGATCGTCTCCGCGATCCGACGCGCAGCGAGCGGCGGGCAGGTCGTCACGACGGATTGGGCTGCCGCGATCGACGGCGATCCGCAGCTTCCCGACGTCGGGCTCAGTCCGCGTCAGCGCGAGGTACTCGCCCTCTACGCGTCGGGCGAGAAGGCCGGACGCGTTGCCCGCCTCGCCGGATTGTCCGAGCAGACCGTCAACGACTACCTGGTGCGGATCCGCAACAAATACGCCGAGGCCGGGCGTCCGGCACCGACGAAAACCGACCTGTACAAGCGAGCGGTCGAGGACGGCTGGCTGCCGATGCCCGAACTACCTCCGCAGGATTGATGCAGGGTCCGAGCGCAGAGGAACGCCTCTCGCGCTACATGGCTCGCTTCGCGAGTGCCGGCGCGTTCGCCTATCTGGTGTTGCTGGGACCGCAGATCCTGTCGCAGTTCGATCGGCTGCAACCCTGGTACACCCCACTGTTCGTGTGTTCGATCTTCGGCCCGGCTCTCTGCCTGTCGTTCGCGTCGTTCCGGTGGAGCATGCGCCGCATCCGCGCTCTCGTCACGGCGATGGCCGTCGCGTATCTCTCCGGGCAGGTGCTCTGGCTTCCGGCCTTCGAGGGCCCGGCACTCGGATTGACCGAATCGGCCTGGATCGCTGTGTTCCCCGGTCTCATCTCGGTGACGACGGCGATCGCGTGGTCGAATCGTGCGATATTCGCGTACCTACTGTTCGTCGCCTCCTTCGGGCAGGTCGTCAACTATTTCAGCCGAATCGACCACGGCAACGTTCCCTTGTTCTCGGACATCGTCTTCGGCATCGTCTTCTGCGGAATCTTCACTGTCACAGTGACATTGGTGGTCCGAACCGGTCGGCTGCTCGATACGACGCGAGTCGCCGCAGAATCTCAGGCCGCCACGGCAGCAGCGAGCGCTGCGAGATCGGTCGAGCGCGAACGGTTCGACGCATTGATCCACGACGACGTCATGTCGACGCTGCTCTCGGCCGCGCGCGTGGGCAACAGTCCGGCGCTGACCGCTCAGTCAACCACGGCACTCGCCCGGCTGGATCGGTTGCGTGCGGGCATCTCCTCGACCGAACCCGTAGGACCCGACAGCTTCCTCGCCTACCTCCGATCTGCGCTGACCGAAGTGGACGACGACGTGGTCATCGATGCCGATGCGGTGTCGCAGGATTCGACACTGCCGATGGAGGCGGTGCGCGCGCTGTCGGCGAGCGCCGCAGAAGCGCTGCGAAACAGCGTCCGACATGCGGGTGATCGCGCGCAGCGCGAGGTGCACGTTCGCGTCGACTCCGACTCTGTGCGCATCGACGTCCGCGACGACGGGTACGGCTTCGACCCCGGGTCGGTTGCCCCGCACCGACTGGGTCTCGCTGTCAGCATCAGAGGTCGCATGCGTCAGCTGCAGGGCGGATCGGCCGAGGTGACGTCGACACCAGGCCACGGCACCACGGTCACGCTGACGTACCGGTCCCCGGTGGACGCGACATGACCGACGACCCCGCTGTCGACGCCGATCGCGACGTCCGGGCCTTCCTCGGAATGAACACCGCCAGCGCGTACGGAGTCGCCGCGACCTTCTTCGGCACCTACTCGTTGATGAACTTCACCGCCTCGGAGGGCGTGCAGAGCGTCTGGGTGGTGCAAGCGGCGGTGCTGCTGGTGGCATTCGCGGCGTTCGCACTGGCGGCCGTGCCAGGCGATCCGCTCGGGGTCGGGTGGGCGACGGCCATCAGCGCATCGGCTCCCGTTGCCACAGCCGTTGTGTTGTCACAGCTTTCGGTACCGGTCGCGAACGGGCTGCAGACCTGGCCGCTCAGCGCTGCGGTCGCCCTGTGCGGGTTCGTCAGTGTGCGGGGGCGCACTGTCCTCGGTTGGGTGGCGATGGCCGCGGTGGTCGCGGTGTGCACTGTCTGGTCGGCCGCCACCGGCCAGGGCCCGATGGCCGGTGTCGCGATGTCGGTCATCAGCTTCGCCCCATTGGTGATGGCGACGTTCTTCGCACTGACGTTTCGCTCCACGGCCGCGGCGGTCTTCGAGCTCCGGGCTCAATCTCGTCGCCGCGCGGCAGAGGACGCCGCGACCTCGGCCGGCCTCGACGAGAGAGATCGCCAACTCGAGCAGTTGGATCATCTCGCCCGCCCGTTGCTGGAGAAGATCGCGAGCGGATCCGATCTCGATGCCGCGGAGCGTCAGGCCTGCGGACTTCTCGAGGCAGCTCTGCGGGATCGACTGAGGGCACCGGGACTGATGACGGACGAGGTCGCCGCGCAGGCGCGGGCTGCCCGGGCACGGGGAGTGCAGGTGGTTCTGCTCGACGACGGCGGACTTGCTGTGGTTCATCCCACAGTGTCGACGCGGGTGAGCACCGCGGTTTCCGACGCACTCAGGGGTTCGACGAGCGGAGTGGTGACCGCTCGGATACTGCCGCCCGGCCGCGCGAGGATCGTATCCATCCTGGTCAGCGACTTGAGCGCCGACGTGCGGATCGAACTCGATGCCGACGGCCGGCAGTCTGTCGTAGCTTCGTGACACGCTCATCGGACGGTTGACGGTTCAATGCCCCTAATAGTCAGGGCAGAAAACCTGCGAATTACCTGTGAGAATCATTCCCATTGGTTTAGTTGGTCTCAACCCACTACGGCGTCCGGGAGAATTGATGTCTGCACTGCTCGAACCCTTGCCCTCCGCGGACGACGCGGGAGTCCCGACGACGCACCGTTCACGTGGGCCCATCAGCTTGGTTCCGCCTGCGATGCAGATTCACCCTGTCCCGGCCGCCCCGAGCCCGTTCCCGCCGCGACCGGATCTGACCGGCCGCGAGATCGAGGTGCTGCTCTGCTGGATTCGACACGACTCGAAGACCGAAGTGGCGAAGACACTGTTTCTCTCGCTCGGCACGGTCAACACACACCTCACCCGAATCCGGGCCAAGTACACCTCGGTCGGGCGCCCGGCACCGACCAAAGCCGCCCTCGTCGCACGGGCCCTGCAGGACGGGCTGGTCGATATCTCGGAGCTGTGAGCCCGTCGGTCAGACGCTGACTGCGGTCTCCACGCCTTCGTTCTCCAGACGCTTGTTGCGTCGGATGCTGCTCAGCAGGGCGGCTCCGATGAACAGAATTCCCACGAAGCCGGTGATCAGCTCGTTGATGTGCACACCGATCGAGACCAGCAGGATGATGGACAACGCGCCGATCGCCCAGTGCGCACCGTGCTCGAGGTACACGTAGTCGGACAACGTTCCCTTGCGGACCAGGAACACCGTGATCGAGCGGACGAACATCGCGCCGATGAAGCCGAGGCCGAGCGCAATGATGATGGGATCGGCGGTGATGGCGAAGGCACCGATGACACCGTCGAACGAGAAGGACGCGTCGAGCACCTCGAGGTAGAGGAACAGGAAGAATCCGGCCTTACCCGTCGCCTTCGCCAGTTCGCTCGGTCCGCCCGAGGACTCTTCGCCCTCTTCCTCGACGTGGAAGAGCTCACCGAGTCCGTTGACCGAAATGTAGGTGATCATGCCCAGCACACCCGAGACCATGACGGTGGAGATCTTGTCGTCCTCGGCCAGGAACTCGGCGCTCAGTACCAACAGCAGGCCTGCGACGACCACGGAGAGCTGATCGAGGCGGCCGATCCGGGCGAGGGGCTTCTCGAGCCAGCTCAACCAGGTGATCTCGCGATCCTCGAAAATGAAGCCGAGGAACAACATCAGCAGGAACATGCCACCGAACGCGGCGATCTGCGGATGCGCGTCGGTGAGCAGAGTTTCGTAACTCGGCGACCCGTCCGGGAAGGTCGCGGCGCCGTCGGCGGGCGGGTTCAGTGCCAGATCGAGTGCCGCCACCGGGCCCAGACCGGACGCGGCCCAGACGATGACCAGCGGGAACAGCAATCGCATGCCGAACACCGCGATGATGATGCCGATGGTGAGGAAGATCTTCTGCCAGAACTCGCTCATGCGTCGCAGCACAGTGGCATTGATGACGGCGTTGTCGAAGGACAACGACACCTCGAGCACGCCGAGGATGAGGACGAGGATCATCGCCTCGATCCCGCCGTACAGGAAAGCCACGATCACGGACACGATGGTGACCGCGATCGACCATCCGAAGATCTTCACAACCACAGGCGTGGCCCTTCTCGAGACTAAAGACGGAAAAACCCCCGCCTATCATGAATGACGAGGCGGGGGTACTCCCAATCTTGAGAGGGCCTTTACTACACGTTTACCCCGAAATCGCGGGCGATTCCTGCGAGTCCGGATGCGTAACCCTGACCGACTGCGCGGAACTTCCACTCCGCGCCGTTGCGGTACAGCTCACCGAAGACCATGGCGGTCTCGGTGGAGGCATCCTCGCTGAGGTCGTAGCGAGCGAGCTCGGAGTTGTCGGCCTGGTTGATGACGCGGATGAACGCGTTGCGCACCTGACCGAACGACTGCGAGCGTGCGTCCGCATCGTAGATCGACACGGGGAAGGTGATGGTCTCGATCTCCGGCGGTACTGCGGCGAGATCGACCTTGATCTGCTCGTCGTCTCCGTCGCCCTCACCCGTGGTGTTGTCGCCGGTGTGCTCGATGGAGCCGTCCGGAGACTTCAGGTTGTTGAAGAACACGAAGTGCCCGTCGCTCAAGGCCTTCTTCGTCGAGTTCAGAGCGATGGCGCTGGCGTCGAGATCGAAGTCGGTGCCGGTCGTCGTGCGGATGTCCCATCCGAGACCGACCACGACCGCGGTCAGGTTCGGAGCTGCCTTGGTGAGCGAGACATTGCCACCCTTGCTGAGGCTGACGCCCATGGAGAGGTCCTTTCGCAATTGGTTTCCCGTTACGGGTTCAACCGTAGTGGGAATGTCCGGTTCTTGGACGTACTCCGCCAACGAGTACGACATCGCCAGGGTTCCCGTCAGTACTATCGAGCAGGTGACAAGTCGCTGGCCTGGGGTGTTCCGCCGGGGTACCGAATCCGACGCCGCCGCGCGTCGTTCCCAGGACAACGCTGTCGCCGCGTTCCTCGACATGGACAAACGTCAGTCCATCGCCTCGGCGGGAGTCGAGGCCTCCACCGCACTGCGTCCTCAGGATCGACTCGCGAGCCGGTGGGCAGACACCGAGAAGCAATGTTTCGACGCCGGAGCCGCCTACCTCGCCGCCGTCGATCAGTTCGACGGAATCACCACTCCTGCCGCCAGATCGGCATTCGACCGAGCGACCGCGCTTCTGCACGACGCCAGCTCGGCTGTGGATCGGTTCTACGACGCCCACCGAGACACCCTCGAGCAGTCCTCCGCTCAGTTCGCCGCGACCCCGCGGTTGGTCCAGGACGCACTGGCCGAGGCCGACGCAGCCCGATCGACCGTCGACGAACAGTTTGCCGGCTACCCCTCACTCCGGCAGGCGTGGCGCGAACTCGATTCGGCGACAACGCAATTGCAGGCCGATCAGCGCGACCCCCTGCGCGCCCGAGAGCACGCCGCCCTGGTCCGCGAGCGGGCGGCCGCACTGCGTGCTGCAGTGAACTCGGCCCCGGGCCGCCTTCAGGAGGCCCGAACGGCACTGACCTCGGTGCGCACCCGAATCGAAGCCGTGCGAACGAGATCCGAGGGCATTGCCCCGGCCTTCTCGAGCTTGCTGCGGGAGTTCAACGCCAAGAGCTCGGCGGACCTCTCTCGCAACGAACGGTCCAGTGCGCGCCACATCGAGCAGGCCGACGAGGATCTGAGCGCAGCGCGTTCTGCACTCGACGCGGGCAATCCCGAACACTCGTTGGATCTGGTGACCCAGGCACGCCAACACCTGAGCGATGCCGAACAACTGGTCGACGCGGTCACCGACCGAGTTCGTCTACTGCGCGCGGTCAAAGCCGATCCGAAACAGACCGAGAACAAAGTGCGGTTCAAACTTCGTGACGCCCAACAACTCGCGGTCAACCGTGGTCTGGTTGCCGAATGGGGCTCGGTGTTGGATGCTCAGCTCGCCCGGATCGACAGGGCGAGCACAGCCCTGTCGGGTACCCACCCCGACTACTGGTCATATCTGCAGGATCTGGATACCATTTCGGACTTCATCGCAGGCGTGATCGACCGCATGCGTACCTCGCACTGATCACATTCACACGAAGGACAGTGGTGCAACACTTTCGCCATCTCGACGCAGACACCCGTGAACGAGTGTTCTTCCTGCAGCCGGAGGACATCGAGACGAGCGACGGAAACGACCTCGTGGCAACGGCTCTCGGAGCGACGCTGTACATCCCGGCGACGCGTCCCGACCTGACCGCGACGGTGAACAAACGCACCGACGAGGGGGTTCGGTCCATCGTCATCGATCTCGAAGACGCTGTGGCGGACCATAATCTGGAAGAAGCGCTGGCCAACACCGTACGAACTCTGAACGAACTCTCGGGTTCGGGATCACTGGTGTTCGTTCGAGCTCGCACCGCCGCGCACATCCGCAGCATCTGCGCCGGCCTGAACCACGGTGCCGCCGGGCTCGCCGGATTCGTCGTACCGAAGTTCACGGCAGCACGCGGAGCCGAGTTCCTCGACGAGATCGTCGCCGCGTCCGCGACGCACGGAACCCGTCTGTTCGCCATGCCCGTCCTCGAATCCACGGAAGTGGTGCACCGGGAGACACGCGACGCGGAACTGGTTGCCATCCGTGAACTCCTCGGTGCGTACCGCGACACCGTGCTGGCGGTGCGAATCGGGGCCACCGACATGTGCGGCACCTTCGGCATCCGCCGCGACCGCGACCTGACGATCTACGACGTCCGCGTCGTCGCCGACGTCATCAGCGCCATCGTCAATCACCTGGGTCGTTACGACGGATCGGGTTTCGTCATCACCGGACCGGTGTGGGAGTACTTCGCAGACCACGAACGCATGTTCCGCCCGCTGCTGCGCCAGACGCCGTTCGTCGATCAGGAGGCCGTGCGCTTTCGCCAGCAACTGGTGAGCAGCGACCTCGACGCCCTCCTGCGCGAGGTGGCACTCGACCGCGCGAACGGCATTCAGGGCAAGACCGTCATCCACCCCTCGCACGTGCCTGCCGTGCACGCGCTGTCCGCGGTGACGCACGAGGAATACCACGACGCACTCGACATTCTCTCTTCCGACCAGGGCGGCGTCCAGGCATCCGGCTACCGCAACAAGATGAACGAGCTGGGACCGCACCGCAATTGGGCGAAACAGACGGTGGTGCGCGCCAGGGCGTTCGGTGTCACCAACGAGGGGATCACGTTCGTGGATCTACTGACCGCACTGGCACAGCGATGAACGCGAATCCGGCCGACGGCATCGTGCTCACCGACACCGGTTCGTCGTCGTCCTGGACGGCAACACAGTTGGTGCTGCCCGGTCTGCGTCGCAACCCTCGCCGCGCCCACCTGTTGGTCTCGACGGTGCTCGGCAAACACATACCCGTCGATCCGGACGTCGTCATCTCCGCCGGCAACGAACTGGCCGCCCTGGTGCAGACCGCGGTGGGCGGCTCCGATGTCGACGTGCTCGGATTCGCCGAAACTGCAACCGGATTGGGCCATACCGTCGCGACGGCTCTGGGCGCACACTGCTACCTGCACTCGACGCGTCGCCACGTTCCCGGCATGACCGTGCACGGCGAGTTCGAGGAGGGTCACTCACACGCCACCGACCACCTGCTGATGCCCACCTCGGCCGACCTTCTGGCCGGCGACCTACCGTTGATACTCGTCGACGACGAGATCTCGACCGGAGCGACCGCGCTCGATGCCCTTCGGCAGATTCACGCATCCGCCGGCCGCGCGCACTACGTCATCGCATCCCTGGTGGACATGCGCACCACCGAGCATCTCGCTGCAGCTGCGGCGGTGGCAACAGAACTCGGCGTTCGGATCGACAACGTGAGCCTGGCGCAGGGATCGGTTGAGCTCGAGCCAGGCCTGGTGGAAACGGTACTGGCCCTCCCCGATCCGGAGTTCGATCCGGTTGCTGCACAGCCTGGTTCGGTTCGGCGCGTCGATGCGCAGTGGCCGGCAACCTTGCCCGACGGCGGCCGGCACGGGTTCCTCCGATCCGACGCCGCCGGTTTCGACTCGGCGATCGATGCTCTCGCAGCCACCGTCGACTCCTCGCTCCCCGGATCGGCACCGGTGGTCGTCATCGGCCACGAGGAGCTCATGTACCTGCCGCTCCGACTGGCGGCGGCATTGCAGGAGCGCGGGCACACCGCACTGTTCCAGACCACCACACGGTCACCGGCATACGTCCTCGACGTGCCCGGCTACCCCCTGCGCCGCGGCTTCGAGTTCACTGCGCCCGAGGACGAATCGGGATTGCGCTACCTCTACAACGCGTCCGGACCGGACGACGCGACACTGGTGCTCGTCGCCGACGCCCCCGCCGACACCGACGCTCTGGCAGCAGCCGCCGAGACCCTGGCCGCCTCGGGTACCGACGTGCTGCTGGTCGTCGTCACGGGCGCGGACCCGGTGGCTCTCGAAGTCTCGCGGCGGGCACGTCCGCTGCGGGGGCCGGATTTCGGTTCGTACGCAGCGGAGGAAGTCACCTGGCTGCTCAAGGACCTCTCGTCGGTCTCACTCGAAGCAGGAATCGAGGAGCGGGAGAAGCGCATTCAGGCAGGCGAAGCCCACTACGCCGAATCGCTTCCGGTCGAGTATCAACCGGATCTTGCCTACCGCGAACTGTTCGAGAAAGTGTTGCATGAGAGCGCGTCACGGCTGGCGGTCGCGGTCGGCACCGTCACCGAGGTCGTGCTGGCCGAGCGCGGACACGACATCGCACTGGCGTCCCTGGCCCGCGCGGGCACACCCGTCGGAATTCTGATGCGCCGCTGGGCATTCGCAGCCCATGGCATCGAGATTCCGCACTATGCCGTCTCGATCGTGCGCGATCGAGGCATCGACGCCGTCGCCTTGCGCTACCTGGCCGAGCATCACGATTCGCGCTCGGTGGTGTTCGTCGACGGCTGGACGGGCAAGGGCGCGATCGCTCGCGAACTCACCGCGGCGCTGCGCGAATTCCCCGGAGCCGAGTTCGACGACGACCTCGCCGTGCTCGCCGATCCGGGCAACTGCGCTCGCACCTACGGCACCCGCGACGACTTCCTCATCGCCTCGGCCTGTCTGAACTCGACTGTGTCGGGCCTGGTTTCACGAACCGTGCTCAACGACAGTCTGATTCGTCCCGGGGACTTCCACGGCGCGAAGTACTACGCCGATCTCGCCCCCGACGACGTCTCGCGTCACCTGCTCGACACCGTCGCTGCCCGTTTCGAGGACGTCCGGGACGAGGTCGATGCCTCTGTAGCAGCGGTTCTCGGCTCCGACCGAACGCCCACGTGGTCCGGCTGGGCATCGGTGGAGAAGGTCCGCGAGGAGTACGGCATATCGCACGTCAATTTCGTCAAACCCGGCGTCGGCGAAACCACTCGGGTGCTGCTGCGTCGTGTCCCGTGGCGAGTACTGGTGCGCGAGGCCGATGCGCCCGAGCACGAACACATCAGGATGCTCGCCGCGGCCAGGGGAGTGCCGGTGGATGTGGTTCCCGACCTCGCATATTCGTGTATGGGGCTGATCAAGAACGTGTCGAGCGGGGACGCGTCGTGAGCGCTCTCGTCGCGGTGGATCTCGACCGTACGATGATCTTCTCCGAGGGCGCACTCGGTGTGCCCCTGGACGATTCGTTCGAGTGCGTGGAGCTGTACGAGGGAAAGCCGTTGTCGTACATGTCTTCTCGTTCGATCTCTCTGCTGCGCGAGTTGAGCGAGAATGTTGTGGTGGTGCCGACCACGACACGTACCATCGAGCAGTTTCAGCGGATCGCACTCCCAGGTGCCCCGTGGCGGTACGCCATCACCAGCAACGGCGGCAATATTCTTGTCGACGGCGAGCCGGACATGCACTGGCGCAACGGGTTCGAGTTGAACCTGGCCGGCATCGGTGCCGAGTTGAGATCGAGGGTCTCCGAGGACTGGGTCCTGAAGTACCGCGAAGCCGACGGCCTGTTCTGCTACCTGGTGGTGAACACGGCGGCCGTGCCCGAGGGCTTCGTCGCGGAGTGGTCGCAGTGGTGCGCCGCTAGGGACTGGAACGTCTCGCAACAGGGGCGCAAGATCTACACGATGCCCAACGCGGTGTGCAAGAGCTCTGCGGTGGCCGAGGTTCGGACCAGGCTGGTACAGGACGGCACCCTCGACGCCGACGCCCGAGTCCTCGCCGCAGGTGACGGTGCACTCGACGCCGAGATGCTCATCGCGGCCGACGCCGCGATCCGTCCGCGGCACGGCGAACTGGAGCTGCTCGGATTCACTCGACCCGGTTTGACCGTCACCGAGTCCTCCGGTGTCCGGGCCAGCGAGGAAATTCTCGAGTGGCTGCGGAACCGAACCGCCGTGCGCCGCGTCTAACTGTTCGTCGGGGAGGCAGACGTAGGGCAAGGGGTGGGCATGACGGATCCGTACGAGGAACTCGCGGCGACGATCGACAACATCGTCACCAGTGCGTTCGTGACGCCGGTCGGCCCCGAATTTCTCGGCTCCGTTCTGAATGCGGCATTCGAGAAGGCGAACGTGGCCCTCGACTACCGCGGCGAGTTCGAGCCGGCCGAAGTGGTCATCACGGAGGCGTTCGAGGTGATGCCGCACGAGCAGATCGCGGCCATGGTGAAATCGCTGGGTACCGAAACCATCGGGGAATCGTCCAGGAACTGGAACGACTTGTCCGCTGCCGCGAACAGCGGATCCGACGGCTTCCGGTCCGGCATCGAGGCGGCCATGACGTCGGGCTGGTCGGGACCTACAGCCGACGCCGTCCGCGGCGGTGTGGGCGACTACGTCTCGTCTGCGAACGCGCTGTCCACCTCCATGAGTCTGATCAGCAACAAGTTGCTCGAGGCGCACTCCGGTTTCACGCAGACGAAGTCGAGGATGCCGCCGGTGGTTGCGGGAGCCGAAAGCAGCTTGATCGATTCCCTGCTGCCCATCCCCTTCGCCGCGAAGGAGGTGGTGTCGGCCCGAGAGGAGCAGCAGGAAGAAGCACGCCGAATCATGCGCTCGGTCTACGTACCAGGGGTGCTGCAGTCCGATTCCGAGGTCCCGGTGCTACCGGCAGCGCACAACCCGGTCGTGGACGGTGGTGGTTCCGACGGCAGCTGGGGACTCGTCAGTTCTGCCGGGGGCGGAGATGGGGGTATCGGGTCGACATCGCCCGGCGGCTCCGGTACCGAGGGTGGGGCTGACAGGGCAGCGCAGGCGCAGGCCGGCGGCACCGAGGCTGTCGAAGCGGGTCGGGCAGGTACTGCTGCGTCGGAGCAGCCCGGGTCGGGCGGTTCGGGTTCCCTGCCTCCGGCCGACAACTCAGGCGAAACTCGTGCCGCCTCGGCCACCGGGCCGGGCGCGTCCGGCAGTGGTGCGGGTTCCGGGGTCGGCGCGGGTCCCGGCGGGGGATTCGGCGGAACAGGACCGGGCGGCAGCGGCTTCGCGGGATCCAATGGTTCGAGCTACGGCGCCGGTGCGGGATACGGATCTGGTGGCAGTTCCGGTGCCGGATCGGGTTACGGCGGCTCGATTCTCGGCTCTCCGATCGGCGGCGGCACGGGCGGGATCGGTGCTGGCGGCAGCGGGGCGGGAGGCAGCGGTGCGGGCAGTGCAGCTGCGGCGTCGGCCGGCCGCGCGGGAGCACACGGCATGCCGGGAATGGGTGCCATGGGCGCAGCAGGCGCACGGGGAGCCGGCGACAACGACGGAGAGCACGCCGTTCCCGGCTACCTGGTCGATGTGAGCAACGGCAGCGAACTGATCGGCGATCTACCCCTGGTCGCACCTCCGGTACTCGGCGGCTGACGGTGACGAAATGGACCATGCCCGGCATCGACTTCATGATGCTGTGCAGTCGATTCGGACGCGACCGACTGCCGTACCCGCTGGCGGTCACCATCGACGTCGAGACCGTGGACGAACTCCGACAGCTGCGGAGCGAGGCGTCGGCGAGGATCGACGCGATGATGGACGAGAAACTCGGCGCAGCTGTTCGGACCGTCGTCGACCCGATCGTTCGCATCGAATGCCGCGGCGAGACAATCGATTCTCGTCACGGCATCGTGCGCAGCCACGCAGCGATTCGCCACGACACTGCCGCGGTGCTCACTCAGGAGCCCGGGCCCGACGCCTCCTCCGGCGGTGCCGTCACCGTCGAACTGACCGGCCCGGCCCATGCCCCCGCCGTCGTTCTCGGATCCGTACCGAACATCGCTGCAGGCCGCCGACCGGCCGAGCGACTCGAACGTGCCATTGCTGCAACGACTTCGAGCGGGTCGCATCTGTCCACCGCAACCCGGGGTGCGACCGCGAACGAGCGGTTCCGGTCGTTCTTCGACCGCCCGCGGTCTGCAGTCGGCGAAATCATCGTCGCGCGCGGCAAGACCTTCGACAACCGCCGCGACACCGATGCCGTCTCGTTCTTCTGGATGGACTTCGAACACGACGGCCGGTACATCGTCCACTCCGCGGAAACAATCGACATCGCGCCCGCCGATACGACCGGCCTGGCGTCGGAGATCGGACGGCACGTGGCAGTGGCGCTGAGGCGGTGAGATCGGCCAGCCCTTGACACCGTATCGATTTTCGATAGGTTATCGATATTCGTTGTTATCGACTATCGATATGGAGACGGCGGGATGGCATACGGAGTGGGCTCGGCACGGGCGAACAAATGGACGATGGCCTTCTATGCGGCGGCAGCTGTGATCTGGACCGGTCGGAAGATGTGGGAATACCACTCCTCGGACTACGTCAGCGCAACCGTCACGCCTCTGGAGAAGTCGCCGACGCTCGACCTGTTCGGCGGACAGTTGCAGCCAGGCAACGTCATCGAGCTCAGTGTCGCCAAAAGCGACGTCCAGCGGCTCATCGGGATGATCGACTTCATGAGGTACGGCGAGATCGTGGCCGGCGGAATCCTCATCCTGGTGGGAATCTTCTTCGCGTACCGATTCTTCGACAATGTCATCAAGGAAACCCCGTTCAGCGTCGCTGCCAGCATCGACCTGGTCGTGGTTGCCGCCTGCCTGGTCCTGTACCCGGTCATCACCGGAGGGCTTCGGGTGATGAGTACCAACGCCATCCAGGCCGCACTCGAAACAACCGAGGTCACCGATACTGCACGAAGCTTCGGCTCGGTCTGGCTGGCCTTGATCGTCGCTCTGGTCCTGCAATTCGTCTACGCAGTTCTCCGGCAAGGCTCCAAGCTCGCTCGCGATGCCGATGGTCTGGTCTGATGGCGGAGGAATTCGTAGACCACCTCGTCGTCTGTCATCTGGGCGAGATTCTCGACGCCCGCGGTATGACCCTCGCGGAACTCTCCCGTCTCGCCGGGGTCAGCGTCGTCAATCTGTCGGTGCTCAAGAACGACCGTGCCAAGGCCATCCGATTCTCGACGCTCACCGCAGTCTGTCGCGTCCTCGGCTGCACACCCGGCGACCTGTTCACCCTCCGCCAGATCTGACGTCCGCCCGATCGCAGCCACACCAGTCGGACAAATCGAACAAGTACATTGGATGACGGTAACCAGCACTACGAGAGAGAGTCCATCACATTGTCTGCTCCGGCCGGTCAACCGTTGTCCAAGGGTCAGAACGGCCCCCTCACCGTCGGTGACGTCGTCGTCTCCATCTCGCTGGCCGTACCTGCGGACCTGTCCGCGCTACTGGTCACCGACGCCGGAAAAGTACGCACCGACGCCGACTTCGTGTTCTTCAATCAGCCCACCGGCCCCGGTGTTCGCCTCGAGCCCGGCCAGGGCGGACCGGCCCGGCTCGCCGTGTCGCTCGCTGCAGTGCCCGCCGACATCGAGCAGATCCGCGCGGTCATCACCCTCGACGACGCGTCGAGCAACTTCGGGCGATCCACCGCCCCCGTGGCGCGAGTGAGCGATACAGCCGGAAATGTGTTGTACGAGTACACAATCGATGGCCTGAGCTCGGAGTCCATCGTGATCGCGCTGGAGATCTACCGCCGTCAGGGAAGTTGGAAGGTGCGAGCCGTCGGGCAGGGCTACGCGGGCGGATTCGCCGCCCTGGTGACCGATCACGGTGTGTCCGTGGACGACGCCCCTGCTCCCACACCTTCCGCACCGACACCGCCTCCCGCTCCCGTCACTCCACCGCCGCCGGCTGCCCCGCCGGCACCACCCGCCGCACCGGTCCCCACCGAGGCTCCGGAAGTCAGCCTCACCAAGTCCAAGCCCGTCAGCCTCACGAAGGGCCAGAAGGTCACCCTCCGCAAGGACGGCGGCGTGGCTCTGACGGTCATCCGGATGGGTCTCGGCTGGGACCCGGTGACCACTCCGAAGAAGGGCGGATTCTTCGGCGGCGGAGGCCGAGCCGCGAACATCGACCTGGACGCGTCGGCGATCATGCTCGCCGACCGTAACGTCAACGATGTCGTCTACTACGGGCAGCTCAATGCCAAGGACGGCTCGATCGTGCACCAGGGTGACAACCTCACCGGCGAAGGCGAGGGCGACGACGAGGTGATCGTGGTCGACCTGACGCGGGTACCCAAGCACGTGACCGGCATCGTCTTCACGGTCACGTCGTACCGCGGTCAGACATTCGAGCAGGTCGCGAACGCATTCTGCCGTCTCGTCGACAACACCACCAACACCGAACTGGCCCGCTTCACCCTGCAGGGCGGCATGCCGTTCACCGGTCTGGTGATGGCGAAGGTGTACCGCCAGGGCAGCGAATGGAAGCTCCAGGCCATCGGCGACGGTATTCAGGCCAAGCACGCCGGTGAAGCCGTCAAACAGCTCGGCCGCTATATGTGACCTTGCGGGCAGTAGTCGTCCGATCTGCAGCGCCGTCGAGCACGCCACCGAGCGGGTCGACGGCGCTGCCGTTTCGAATGAGATCCTCGGCCGGCCGGTAGATCTGCCGAACGATCAACGCGCACAATCCGATCACGGCGACATCGCGCACCACGACGGTCGCGGTGAACCACTGTTCGGGTAGACCCTTGTTCTCCACACCCAGGTAGTAGTACATCCGCGGGAACCAGACGAAGGCGTCGATCGTCATCCACGCCAACAAGATTCGACGATGTGGCAGCGCCAGTACGGCCAGCGGAACCAGCCACAGCGAGTACTGCGGACTCCACACCTTGTTGGTGAGCAGGAACCCGGCGACCACCAGGAACACCAGCTGCGCGAGCCGCGGTCGCGTCGGTGCCGTCGTGCCGATGTACGCGATCAGCGCACACACGATGGCGAACAACACGAGCGTCACGGCATTGAGAACCAACGGTTTGTCGCCCGGGTACAGCGGACCGTCGAAACCGGTCCAACCGGTGAACGAGGTGACGACGTTGTACAGCGAATCCGGGTCCGCGCCGCGCTCGGAATTGAGCCGGAAGAACTCGTACCATCCCGACGGATACAGCAGCGCCAGTGGAAGATTGACCGCCAACCAGGCACCTATCGCCGCACCGGCGGTGATGCCCCACTCGCGCATCTTTCCGGTGCGCCAGCACAGCACCAGCAGGGGCCCGAGGAACAACAGGGGATAGAGCTTGGTGGCACCGCCGAGACCGATCAGAACTCCGGCCAGTACCGGCTTCTTCTTGGCCCATGCCAGCAAACCGGTGAGCGCGAAAGCCG
The DNA here is from genome assembly GCF_040702585.1 of Rhodococcus sp. NPDC079359. NCBI lineage: Bacteria > Bacillati > Actinomycetota > Actinomycetes > Mycobacteriales > Nocardiaceae > Rhodococcus > Rhodococcus sp. NPDC079359. Next base: position 69,589 of record NZ_JBFBLH010000007.1, on the reverse strand, counting down.
TTGCGAGAGCGTCGAAATTGGTGAATCCGTGCACGATCACCAGAGGTGAGGCCGCCACGAGGGCCGCGTCCCAGATGCGGCGTCCGGCGGCTATGGCGGTGGCCCACACGGTGACCAACCAGGCGACGGCCAATCCCAGGGCAACCACGTTGAAGTACACGACGACCGGCAACGCCTGCGGCAGGAAACTCAGTGAGTTCCACGCCTTTCCGACGACCATCGACCCGTATTGGTAGAGCCCGGCGAGCACCGGGTATTCCATGTACCGAATCTGACTCGACCCGTCGGCCTTGGTCTCTTCCCAGGACTTCTTGTACGGGAACGCACCTTGATCGAGTCGCTCCGCCCCGTACAGCGGCACGGTATCGGAGTAACATATCGCCACGTACTGACGACTGCCACTCCAATCGAGTCCGAGCTCACCGCCCGGTCCCACCGGTGCCTGCTGGATACACGCGGCCTTGGCGAACCAACCGAAGCAGAGAAAGACCACCGCGAGCAGCAGAATCACCCGGAGCGCCGTGAACCAGCGCTGCCGACCGATCACCGCGTGCTTGCCGACCGGACCGCCGATGACCGAGGACAGTTCCTCGGTCATCGGATCGGTACGACTGGGTAGATCGCGGTCCGCAGCGCTCGCCGAATCGAGGCGACCGGGGCTCGCCACGGCTCGACCCTTGCGGTCGGGTTCGGTCGTCACCGCCGCGTCGCTACTGCCCGGGCGCTGCCGGTTCGGGCGCTGCCGGTTCGGGTGCCGCCGGTTCGGGTTCCGCAGGCTGCGCCGGTGCCAGTCCGGGAAGCGGGATGGTCACGCCGGGCAGAATCTCGACCTGCCGCGGAGTGATGACGACCGGCGGCGAAATCTCCGTCGGAATCGGCAGGGTCACCTGCGGCGGGGCTGTCGATGGTGCCACCGTCGTCGCCGGAGCGGGTGCCGAGTACTGCGGCACACCGGCCTGACCCGCGATGGCCTCGGGCGTCGGGAAGGTCTCGTTCGAGGTGCCGTCCAACGTGCCGTCCATCGTGTCTTTCCAGATGTCCGACGGTAGGCCCGATCCGTAGATCGGTCCGCCGTAACTGTTCTCCAGCGGCAGACCCTGCTCGGTGCCCACCCAGACGGCAGTGGACAGCGACGGCGTGTAGCCGACCATCCAGGCATCCTTGTTCTGACCGGTGTCTCCGAGCTGAGCGGTGCCGGTCTTGGCTGCCGACTGGCGACCGCCGGCGAGGTTGTGACCGTTGGAGTAGCCGGCGATCGGACGCATCGCCGAGGTCACGTTGTCCGCAACCGCAGCCGAGACGACCTGCTGGCCGGCTTCGGGAGCCCGGTCGAGCAGCACGGTGCCGTCGGCGGTGACGACCTTCTGCACGAAGTGCGGAGTGTGATAGACGCCGGACGCAGCCAATGTCGCGTAGGCAGAAGCCATGTCGATGACGCGAGACTGGTACTGGCCGAGCACGACTCCGTAGTTGGGGCCCGCGTTGTCGGGCTCGGTGAGGGTGGGTCCGACGCCCTCGATCTCCTGCGGGATGCCGAGCTTGTGTGCCATGTCCGCGATGGCCTGCGGACCGTTGTCCATGCTGAGCATCATCCGGTAGAAGCTGGTGTTCAGTGAACGCTTCAGCGCCTCGGCGATGGTGCACGTTCCACAGGAGGCACCCTCGACATTGCTGATCTCGATGCCGTTGACGTCGAGCGGGGAGCTGTCGTACATCTTCGACAGCGGAATGCCCTGATCCAGTGCAGCGGCCAGACCGAACACCTTGAACGAGGATCCGGTCTGCAAGCCGGACTGGGCGAAGTCGAATCCTCGACCGTCCGCACCGCCGTAGTACGAGCGAACCGCGCCGGTGCGTGGATCGATCGACACCGACGCCGTCCGCAGCTCCGAGGGCTCGCCCTCCATGTTGCCGTTCACGGCCTCGACCGCCGCCGCCTGGGCGTTCGGGTCGATGGTCGTGGTGATCTGCAACCCCTCGGTATTGAGGTCCTGATCACTGATACCCACCGCCGACAGCTCTCGCAGCACCTGGGCCTTGATCAAGCCGTCCGGCCCGGCATCCTGAGCATCGCCGGTATCGACCTGCGCGCTCGGGACCACCGCCGGGAACATCATCGACGCCCGCTGGGTCGCATCGAGCTGACCCTGGGAGACCATGCCGTCGAGCACGTAGTCCCAACGCGCTTGCGCGCCGGTGGGGTTGAACTCAGGATCGAGATTGGAGGGTTGCTGGATGACGGAGGCGAGAACCGCGCCCTCCTCCACCGACAGCTGGTCGACGGACTTGCCGAAGTACGCCGTCGACGCGGCGGCGATGCCGTAGGCACCGCGACCGAAGTAGATGGTGTTCAGGTACGCCGCAAGAATGTCGTCCTTGGACCACTGCCGCGCCATCTTGGAGGAGATGACGAGCTCACGCATCTTTCGGGTCAGCGTCCGATCGTTACCGACCAACGCGTTCTTGACGTACTGCTGGGTGATGGTCGAGCCACCGCCGGCACTGTCGCGTCCGAGCACGTTGTCACGCAGAGCCCGGCCGAAACCGGTCACCGAGAATCCCGGATTGGAGTAGAAGTCGCGATCCTCGGCCGAGAGAACGGCGTTGCGCACGTGCTCCGGGATCTGATCGATCGTCACGTCGGTGCGGTTGCCCTCGGGTGGCACCACCTTGCCGAGCACACTCGAGCCGTCGGCCGCGAAGATCGTGGCGACCTGGTTGGTTCTGATGTCGCCGGGACGCGGCACGTCCTCGACGGTGTACGCCACCATGAACGCCAGGATCGGCACGATCAGACCCAGGGCGATCAACGCATACATCGTGCGTCGAACGACCCGCCACTTGGACTTCTTCTTCGTTTTCGCGGCGGGACCTCTTTCGGGCGGCTCGGGCGGCTCGCTGCCCGAGGAGAGAACTGATGGATCGTTCGGTTCGTGGGGTGGTGGCACAGCACCGGACCGAGTGACGCCCGTCGGGGCAGCGGATCGAACAGGAGGCGCGATGGGCGGCTCTCCGTACCGACGTTCGCCGTAGGGACGTTCGCCTGCGGGACGTCCACTCACCGGATCCACCGGCGGCCTGCCCTGGACGGGTCGGCCCTGCGGGGGCATGGGAGGACGGCCCTGCGGGGGCATCGGACGCTGCCCGGGAGGGGGACCGGGTCGCTGGCCGGGAGGAGGCATCGGAGGACGGCCCTGCGGCGGCATCGGACGCTGGCCGGGAGGGGGTACCGGTCGCTGGCCGGGAGGGGGTACCGGTCGCTGGCCGGGAGGAGGCATCGGAGGACGGCCCTGCGGCGGCATCGGACGCTGCCCGGGCGGGGGTACCGGCCGACGCCCGGGTGGGTCGGAATGGCGACTGCCGCGCGGCGGCCCGGGCACGTCGGGACGCCGTCCGGAGTCGCTACGGCCCGGTTCGTTGCTACCCGGATTGTTGTCGTAGGGGGAACTCACGTACGAATCTCCAGTAATTTCGGCGGCCGCGTCGAATTCTCGGTGGATGGGATCAGCTGAGCGATTGTGTCACTCACTCGCTGTTCGACGGTTCGGTTGACGGGAACCCGATCGCGGACGACGGGGTTGCTTGGGCGCGGGGACGGCCCCGAGGACATAGGACTGGACGAGGTGGTTCCAACTGCACGACCTACACACCTCGACCACGTGGACCGAGAACTCCTCCTGGGTCGCCGCGAGACGGACGAGTTCGTCCGCCGTTCTCGCCGACCCGGACAGTGCCCCGAGCTTCTCACCGAACACCCAGGACACCAGCGTGAGCTGCTCCTTGCGGCAGATTGGGCACACCACATCGCTGCCACGTCCGTGGAACTTGGCGGCGCGAAGAAGGTACGGATCCGCATCACAGACCGCTGCGACGCCCGTCCTTCCGGAGTACACCTCGGCCAGCAGCGACCGACGCTGAAGGGCGTAGTCCACCACCTGTCGCTGAAGTCGCACGAGGACCAGAGTACGTGCGGCCCCTCCGATGCGGACCTGCGAACCCCGCCTCGACGGCGAGCAGGGCCCATTTCGGCCCTCGGAAACTCCTCTCCACCTGTGCCGACGCGGTCTGCCCCTCGACGCAGGCGAGAGACGCAGATCGCACCGACGTCGATTCGATGTGAGCTCCGGTCCCTACACTTGCTCGCATGTCGGCCACATCGGGAATCCACGTGCGCCCCCGACGACACGGCGACCTGACCACTCTCCTGCCCATCCTGCAACGTGCGCACGAATTACACCGTTATCCCGTGCGCGCAGTGGCGGTGCGAGCCGACTGGCTCGTCCCACCGAACGAACTCGCGGCCTGGGTCGCCGAGTCCGACGACGCCGTCGTCGGCCATATCGCGCTGCACTCGACGGCAGCACCGGGAACCGATCCCGGTGCGGACGACGCAAGCGCGCAGTGGTGCCGATCAACGGGGGTGGCTGCCGATCGACTCGCTGTGGTGTCGCGCGTGGTCACCGACGGTTCGGTACCGGGCAGTGGAACGACTCTGCTTGCACACGCGATCGATGCTGCGCGCGATGCAGGGCGCGTGGCGGTTCTGCTCGTCGAGCCGAGTAGCGCTGCCCTCGGTTTCTACCGGAGGCGAGGGTGGCAACAGATCGGGACGTCTGCACAGCAGTGGGGCGAGTATCGAGTCGACGCCGTGCTGATGGTGGCACCGTCTCACTGAGCCGACTGGCCACTTGCACGTTCACCCGCGCTCGATCACGCCGACAGTGCGAAAAACGCACACACCACTGCACCGCAGAGACGTACGCGGTCCGCCGATCGCAGCCGACTCATCAGGTGTTCGTTGCGTCCCGCACGCCCCAGTTCGCCATGGGTGGGGGCAGCCACGAAGGCAGTCGCCGACGCCGAGACCGCCGCGCCGCCGATGCTCGTCAAGACAACCGCATCGATCGGCCCGGACACCAACACCCACAGACACGCAGCTGCGAGCAGACCGTAGACCGGCCCGACGACGAGGGTTGTCCGACGCGAGTGCGCGTCGTGGGCACGCGACCAGTCGTCGTCCGGAACCTCCGCCAGCGCCGGATAGACGACGCCGGTCACCACCATCTGAAAGCCCAGGTGGAGGGCCGCGGCGGCGAGAAGCGCGTCGACCGGGGTCATGTGTCGCACGATACGTGCACGGCCGAGTTGTCAGAATATGTATCGGCGCGATACATTCTTCGATAGTGCGATCAATCGCATCGTCATGATGTGACCGTTGGATTCGAGAAGGGGGAGTTGCATGCTCGAGCTCGCAATTCTCGGACTGCTTCTCGAATCACCCATGCACGGTTACGAGCTCCGCAAGCGGCTGACCGGCCTGCTCGGAGCTTTTCGAGCGTTTTCGTACGGATCGCTGTACCCGGCACTCCGTCGACTACAAACCGACGGTCTCATCGCCGAGGACGCCGGTCCCGACTTGCTCGTGAAGAGACGAGCAAAACGGGTGTATCAGCTCACCCCGCTCGGCAGGGAACGATTTGCCGAACTGGTGGCCGACACCGGACCGCAGAACTACACCGACGACGGATTCGGCGTACATCTTGCCTTCTTCAGTCGGACTCCCGCGGAAGCTCGAGTCCGCATTCTCGAAGGCAGACGTCGCCAGGTCGAGGAGCGCCGAGAAGGCCTCCGCGACGCTGTGGCCAAGGCGAACGGGACACTCGACCGCTACACCAGGCAGCTACATCAGCTCGGACTCGAATCGAGCGAACGCGAGGTGCGCTGGCTCAACGAAGTCATCGCAGCCGAGCAGGCCGACCCCAACCCAGCACCGTCCCGCACAGCACCAAACAGGACAGTCAAGACAGAAGGAGAACCCGACCATGGGTGAGAACAACAACGCAATCCGCGTGGCCATTGTGGGTGTGGGCAACTGCGCCTCATCCCTGGTCCAGGGTGTCGAGTACTACAAGGACGCGGACGAGAACGCCACCGTCCCCGGCCTCATGCACGTCATGTTCGGCAAGTACCACGTCCGCGACGTCGAGTTCGTCGCCGCGTTCGACGTGGACGCCAAGAAGGTCGGCTTCGATCTCTCCGAGGCCATCTTCTCCAGCGAGAACAACACCATCAAGATCGCCGACGTACCCCCGAAGGACGTCCACGTCCTGCGCGGACCGACCCTCGACGGCCTCGGCAAGTACTACCGCGAGACCATCACCGAGGCCGACGGCGACGCCGTCGACGTAGCGCAGGCCCTGCGCGACGCCAAGGTCGACGTCCTCGTGTCCTACCTCCCCGTCGGATCCGAAGAAGCCGACAAGTTCTACGCACAGGCCGCCATCGACGCAGGCGTCGCCTTCGTCAACGCGCTGCCCGTCTTCATCGCCTCGGATCCCGTCTGGGCCAAGAAGTTCGAGGACGCGGGCGTCCCCATCGTCGGCGACGACATCAAGAGCCAGGTCGGTGCCACCATCACCCACCGCGTCATGGCCAAGCTCTTCGAAGACCGCGGCGTGCAGCTCGACCGCACCATGCAGCTCAACGTCGGCGGCAACATGGACTTCCTCAACATGCTCGAGCGCACCCGCCTCGAGTCGAAGAAGATCTCCAAGACGCAGGCCGTCACGTCGAACCTGCAGAAGGAATTCAACGCCAAGGACGTCCACATCGGACCGTCCGACCACGTCGGCTGGCTCGACGACCGCAAGTGGGCCTACGTCCGCCTCGAAGGCCGCGCCTTCGGTGACGTTCCCCTGAGCCTCGAGTACAAGCTCGAAGTATGGGACTCGCCCAACTCCGCAGGCGTCATCATCGACGCAGTCCGCGCCGCGAAAATCGCCAAGGACCGCGGCATCGGTGGACCGGTCATCCCGGCTTCGGCCTACCTGATGAAGAGCCCGCCGAAGCAGCTGGCCGACGACGTCGCTCGCGAACAACTTGAAGCGTTCATCATCGACGCATAGGTGCCTGCGACAGTGATGTGACTGAGCGCCCGCGACGGCACTCATCCGCGCCACTGCCCCCGCCCGCCGGTCCACTCGATGTGACATTGACCCCCGAAAAGGTCACTGAATGTCACATTGAGTGGACCGGTGGGCGTTCGTCTATCCGGCCGCGGTGATTTCTCGTGGATCGAATGTCACCCGGATTTCTTTGATGTATCCGTCCTCGATTCGCTGCCAATTGGCGGTGCTTGCCGGGGAGGCGATCGACGTGTGCAGATCGAACCACGTCAGTACGTTGGGGCCGTCCACGAAGACGTGGGCGATATCGATGTCGGTGACGATTTCCGACATTCCTTTCAATCCCGCCACACATTCCGCGCCGTTGGCCGCTGTGCCCAGTGGTCCCCGGAATGTCGCGTCCTCGTGCAGGATCGACGCCAGAGTGTCGAAGTCCTTGCTTTTCCAGGCCTCGAAGTAGGTCGCGGCAACTTCTTTCGGTGTCCGTGTCATGACATCGAGTCTCGAGCGCACTGGGCCAGAAGTCCAACAGTTGATTCCGATGATCATCAGAAGTTCTACTCATAGCCGCAGCTGAAGCTAGCGCGCTATCGTGTGCTCGTGGCCATCGATCCCACGTCCAAGCATCCGGTCCTCGAACGCGTCCGCGCGCTGGCCTTCGCCTATCCCGAGGTGTCCGAGAAGATCTCCCATGGACGGCCGACCTTCCGTACGTCCTCGGTCTTCGTGTACTTCGGCGGTGGCGTCAAAGGCGGCGACCAACACGACCTCTCGATCCTGGTCAAATGCGAGAGCGCCGAGGAACAGCGTGCCTGCGAGCTCGAACCCCGGTACTTCCACCCCGCTTACCTCGGCCCGGCCGGCTGGGTGGGCTTCGACCTCTCCGATGCCCCCGACGACAAGGCCGATGACGACGTCTGGGCCGAGGCCGCCGAACTGATCGACTGCAGCTACCGCATCACTGCCCCGAAGCGCAACGTCGCCAGACTCGACGCCGGTGAGGGTCCGAATCTAGGTGTCCAGCAGTGGAACTGAGGCAGCTGGAGTACTTCGTCGCGGTGGCCGAGGAAGCGAACTTCACCCGCGCCGCTGCCCGAGTTCACATTAGCCAATCCGGCGTCAGCGCCCAGATCCGCGCGCTCGAACGAGAACTCGGTGCCGAATTGATCGACAGATCCGGCGGCACAGCAACATTGACCACCGCAGGCCAGGCCGCGCTGACACACGCCCGTGCGACTCTGGCCGCCGCCGACTCGGTTCGGCAATCCGTCGACGATGTTGCCGGACTTCTACGCGGATCGGTACGGATCGGCATGGTGACCGCGTGCACCGTCCCACAACTGTTCGACGCGTTGGCCCGCTTCCGTTCCACGTATCCTGGCGTCGAACTTGCTCTGCAGGAGGGGAATTCGGATCGTCTGGTAGCCGATGTACGCTCAGGGGAACTGGATCTCGCACTCGTCGGCGTGGCGGCTCGGACCCCCGACGGACTGGAATCGATGGTGATCATCGAGGAGCGAATCTGCGCGGCCGTGTCACCGAACCATCCGTTGGCATCGCTCGAGCGGGCGACGTTGGCTCAGGTGAATCACTACCCGATCGTCTCGCTTCCCGTGGGTACGGGCGTGCGGGCGGTGTTCGACCGTGACTGCGCCGGAGCGGGACTGTCGCCGTCGATCACGTTGCAGGCCAGCGCTCCCGACGCAGTCGCCGACCTCGCTGCTCGCGGTCTGGGAGTGGCGATCCTGAGCGCATCGATGATCGATACCTACGGCGATCGACTGACTGTTGTGGAGCTGGCGGACTCGACCACGGCAGCGCTGTTGGCTCTCGTCTGGACCCCGAAACCGAACGCCGCGTCGGCGAGGTTGGTCTCGATGACGCTGGATGCCTTCGGTTCCACCGCGATCTGAACCGGATCGAGAACCGGAGTCGTTCGGCGCACAGGTCGGGACTTCCTACCCCAGCGCCCGGTGCCGATGCGAACCTACGGTCGAGGACATGAAAACTCCCACCTTCGGTCAGCGTCTTCGCTACGACGTCGGCGGCGTCCTCCCGGACGACCTACGGGATTGGGTCCTCCACGACCTGACCGGACGTGGATCCACTCCGCGCTATCTGGCCCGATTCCTCGTTCCACTGGCCGCCGTGCTCTTGCTGTTCCTCCTGTTTCCAGGGCCGAACTGGATTGCGGGTCTGATGATGATGCTGATCTTCGTCCCGGTCGTCTACTTCGCCTCGGCACTGCATCTGATCTATCGCGCGTTCCGGCTCGGGCAACACGGGATCGACGCAGCCTCGATTCCGCGCGCTACGCCCAGTGCGGAACGCGACCGCAAGACCTACGAGGCCAACTACAGGCACCCGTGACCACCACACCCGATACCCGACCGAAAACAGCACAGGACGAGGAACCCATGACCAGCACCCAGACAGAACCCGCGACCGACGTCGGAATGCCACGAATCGGAGACCGCGCTCCGTCGTTCACCGCAGTCACCACGCAAGGGCCGATCGACTTCCCCGCCGACTACCGCGGAAAATGGGTCATATTCTTCTCGCACCCCGCAGATTTCACACCCGTCTGCACCAGTGAGTTCATCACATTCGCCGCCATGTCCGACGAATTGCGCGAGTACAACACCGAATTGGTCGGACTGTCGATCGATGGTCTGTACAGCCATATCGCGTGGTTGCGCACGATCAAGGACAAGATCAGTTTCAACGGGATGTCCGGCATCGAGGTCAAATTTCCTCTGGTCGAGGACATCTCGATGGACATAGCCCGCGCGTACGGCATGATCATGCCCGGTGAAAGTTCGTCGAAGGCAGTGCGGGCGGTGTTCGTCGTGGACCCGAAGAGTGTGGTGCGCGCAGTCATCTACTACCCGCTGAGCACCGGTCGGAACTTCGACGAGATCCTGCGTCTGATCAAGGCACTGCAGACCGCAGACGCATTCGACGTTGCGACGCCGGCAGATTGGCGCCCGGGCGATCCGGTCATCGTGCCACCGGCTGGTTCTTGCGGTACTGCCGCGGACCGAATGGACGGTACCGATTCCGACGTGGAATGCCAGGATTGGTTCTTCTGCACACGGTCGATCAGCGCCGAAGACATCGAAGGTGCTATCCGCGCACGCTGAGAGTCAGCGAATCTTCTTGACGGTGAACCACAGTGCGACAAGCAGACCCAGCAGCGCCAGCGACGGCAGTACGCCGGGATCACCCCCGATGATCCCGGCGACCGCGAACCCGAGAGCCACCAGCGCGAAGAATCCCAGAATGCCCGCCAGCAGCTGCAGATGATCCTGTGCCGTCACGACTTGACGCCGCCTGCGGTCAAGCCGGAGATGATGCGGCGTTGGAACAGCAGCACCATGATCACCAACGGGATGGCCACGATGGTCCCGGCGGCCATGATCGCGGCATACGGCACCACCAGCGGATCGTTGCCGGTGAACCGCGCGATGGCCACGGTCACCGGCTCGGTGCTGTCACTCGAGAGCTGACTCGCCAGCAGGTACTCGTTCACCGCGGCGATGAACGCGAGGATGGCGGTGGTGAACAGGGCAGGTGCGGCAAGTGGAAGCATCACCAATCGGAAGGCCTGGAAGCGTCCGGCGCCGTCGATCCGGGCGGCTTCTTCGAGTTCCCAGGGCAATTCGGCGAAGAACGCTGCCAGCGTGTAGATCGTCAACGGCAGTACGAACGAGATGTTCGGGATGATCATGGCCTGATAGCTGCCGATCCACCCGATGTTGGTGAAGAACTGGAACAGCGGGGTGACCAGCGCGACGACCGGGAACATCGAGGCGCCCAGGATGATGCCCGTCACCACGTACTTGAAGCGAAAGTCGATGCGCGAGAGTGCATACGCAGTGAAGATGCCGATGGTCAGTGCGATCAGCGTGGTCGCTCCGCCGACGATGAGGCTGTTGCCCACCGCCCGCAGAAAGTTGTTGCCGTTCGCGGTCGACAGGGCGTTGTCGAAATTTTCCCACGTGACATGCGTCGGCCACGGCGTCGTGTCGAAGGTGTAGCGCGGGTCGCGGAACGCGGTGACGACCATCCAGTAGAACGGTGCCAGTCCCCACACGAGAATGACCACAACGCCGAGATAGATGCGAGCCTGCTTCATCGGCCGGCCCCCTTACGCTGATTGTCCTGAGTGGCAACGGCATTGGCACCGAGGAATTTGACCAGGATGAACGCCACGACGAAGATCATGACGAACGAGATGGTCGACAGTGACGCAGCGCTGTTGAATCCCTGCCGGATCTGCTCCACCACCAGGATCGAGATGGTTCGAGTGGCGGGGTTGCCTTCGGTGAGGATGGCGGGCAGGTCGTACATCCGCAGCGCGTCCATGGTGCGGAACAGAATTGCGACCATCAGCGCGGGCTTGACCAGTGGCAGCGTGATCTTGGTGAAACGCTGCCATGCCGACGCACCGTCGACGCGAGCTGCCTCGTAGACGTCCGCCGGGATCATCTGCAGCCCGGCCAGGATCAGCAGCGCCATGAACGGCGTCGTCTTCCAGACATCGGCGATGATGACCGCGAAACGCGCGGGCCAGGCATCACCGGTCCACAGAATGTTCGTTCCCAGAATGCGATTGGCGATACCGTCGTACGCGAAGATGAAGTACCAGAGCTTGGCCGTGACCGCCGTCGGGATGGCCCACGGGATCAGGATCGCGGCGCGCAGCAGGGCCCGTCCGGCGAAGGTCTTGCCCATGATCACGGCCATGGCGAAGCCGATGACCACCTCGATGGACACCGTCACGACGGTGAAGAACGCGGTGTTGCCGACCGCGCCCCAGAACTGAGAACCGAGAGTTCCCGGCGGGCAGGGCACCAGCGTGCCCGACGCCGACGTGCATTGCTGCAGGATCCAATGCGTGTAGTTGGCGAAACCCGCAGAGCCACCGGAGACGAACATGCCGGTGGCCGGATCGAGACCGGGATCCTTGGAGAACGACATCACCAGAGCTCGAACGACCGGGTAGACGATGACGATCGCGAGGATCACCATCGTCGGTGCGATCAGCAGCCAGGCCCGACCAGGCGTCAGGCCGAAGCGCTTGTTCTTGGACCGCACATGCCGACCGCGGCCGGGGGACGAGCCCCCGGCCGCGGTGGTTGCGCCGGCCCCACTGGTCACACCAGCAGGTACAGCCATTGGTTCTCCCGAAATCAGTTGGCGCCGGCGGTTTCGATGCCGGCCTGCATGTCCGTGATCGCCTGGTCGACGTTCTTCTCACCCTTGATCGCGGCAGACACGTTGTCCTGCACGGCCTTCGATACAGCCGGGTAGAACGGGGTTACGGGACGCGGAACTGCATTCTCGATGGATTCCTTCAGTGCGGGAAGGTACGGCATCGCGGCGATCAGTGCGGGGTCGTCGTACAGCGATGCGAGCACGGGCGGCAGTGCACCCTCGGCGATGATGCGCTGAGCCTGCTCGCCCTGCAGGAATCGCAGGAAGTCGGCAGCGGTGGCCTTGTTCTCGGAGTACGCGCTGATCGCGGCGTTGTATCCGCCGAGCGTCGAGGTGCCGACTCCGGTGACTCCGGGAAGCGGTGCGACCGAGTACTTTCCGGCCACAGTCGATCCTTCCTCGGCCGCGGTGCCGTAGACGTACGGCCAGTTGCGCAGGAACAAGGTCTGACCGTCCTGGAATGCCTGCTGGCTCTCGGACTCCTTGAACGTGGTGTCCTGAGCCGGAATGACGCCGGTCTCGAACGCGGTGACGAGGGTCTGCAGTCCTGCCCTCGCCTCCGGGCTGTCGACGGTGGGGGTCTTGCCGTCCTCGTCCACGATGGATCCGCCGTGCGCGTTGATGATCTCCGACGCGTTGGCCGTCAGACCTTCGTACGGGGCGAATTGCCCGGCGTAGCAGTCGATGTTGTTGTCCCGGGCGACCTGGCAGTCCTCGGTGAGCTCGGCCCAGGTGGTGGGCGCCTCGGGGAGCAGATCACTGCGGTAGTAGAGCAGTCCGCCGTTGGTGTTCTTCGGTGCGGCGTACTGCGTGCCGTTGTAGGTCGCGCTGGCGACGGTCGCGGGCAGAACGCCTGCGTTGTCGAGCGCGAATTCGCCCTCGAGCGGCACGAGCCAGCCCTTGGCCGCGAATTCGGCGGTCCAGACGACGTCGAGTGCCATCACGTCGTAGTCGCTCTGCTGAGCCTGCAGCTGCTGGACGAAGTCGTCGTGGGCCTGATCGGCGTCGGCGGACTGTTCCTTGAAGGTGACCTGTTCGTCGGGGTGGCTGGAGTTCCACTCCGAGATGATCTGCTGGACGACACCGGTCTCGGTGGTGTCCTGGCCCTCTACATAGGTGATAGGTCCACGGCCGTCGGCATTTTCGGATGCAGCACCCGAATCGCCGCCCGAGCCGCTGTCGCTCGAACATCCGGTGAGCGTCAGCAGCGTGGCTGCCGTTGCAACCACCGCCACCTTCGTGATCAAAGACGCCATTGTTCTCTCCACTTACTTCTACGCGGTGGTATGAGCCCGGAGATGGGCACGCAGAATCTCGCTGTGATGCTCCCCCCGACACATATGTCGATGGGTACTGTGGCACACATCGCACCGCGCAGTGGTCGTTATTGCGTTCCTGAATCGGTCAACCAGGACGTGTCGTAAGGGGCCGGTAGCCTTTCGCTCATGAGTTCGGACAAGATGCTGACGCGGATCGGCGGGCTGCTGCGCCAGGCCGAGTCCACCGACAATCCACACGAGGCCGAGGCCTTCATGGAGGCAGCTCAGCGTCTGGCCACGTCGGCGTCGGTCGATCTGGCAGTGGCTCGTTCGCACAGCGCGTCGCGGGAACGGCAGGCAACACCCAGCCAGAAGGTGATCCCCATCGGAGAACCGGGCAAGCGTGGACTCAAGACCTACGTGCACCTGTTCGTGTCCATCGCGCACGCCAACGACGTCCAATGCGATGTGTCCCGATCGTCGACGCAGGTGTTCGCGTACGGTTTCGACTCCGACATCGAGACGACCGAAGCCCTCTACTCCTCGCTGCTGATCCAGATGGTGCGAGCCTCCGACGCGTACATCAAGTCCGGTGCCTACAAATCCGAGACGGCCATCCGTACCGTCACCGAGATCAAGAATCGCCGACGCTACACCCGGCGTGAGGAAGTGCCCGTCGCTGCGGTGACGGCGCGGCTGAACTTCCAGACCGCATTCGCGTCGCGCATCGGTCAACGACTCGGTGACGTGAAGAAGGACACCGAGGCCAAGGCCATCGCACAGGAGCAACAGGGCGCTGGTACGGCGCTTGTGTTGCGCAACAAGGAGATCGAACTGCGCGACTACTACCGACAGACCTCGACCGCGCGCGGACATTGGCGCGGCCAGAGCGCGAACGCCGGCTACTCCGAGGGTGCCCGAAAGGCCGGAGATCGAGCGGGGCGAAACGCGAAGATCGGCGGTCATGCCGAAATCGACGCCGCGAGCCGGCAGTTGGGTCGCTGACTACCGAGTTCGCGGCGATGCCGCAAAGACCGGCCATCCGATTTCCGTGCGCCACAGCGACGAATCCTCGGTATCACGCGGCCCGACGGCGTAGACCTCACGAACGGGCCCCGCAATGGCCAGGCCGTTGGTCTCCACGTAGATCCCCAGAGCGCCGTAAGTGACGTCGATATCGTCGTGCGGCCCGTGATGAACCGTTACTGCGAGTTCGGTGGGTTGCAACACCATCGGCCGAATCCTGTTGACGGACAACGGATCCAGCGTGGGCACGTACACCGTCATGACGCCGCGACCCTCGGTGAACAAGTCGTTGTCGTACAACCCACCCGGCGGTCCGGCGGTTTCGGAAACGGCTGCGTCGATCTCGGCCATCGCGTCGGAGTACCAGTCCAACACGTGGGACGCGTCGACCATCTCGGAAATTGCTGCGACGGAGCACTCTTCGGTGAGGATGCGTCGAACCTCGATGGTCGGTGGCGTCGGGTCGAGGAGTCGCCGCAGGGCCGTGACCGCTGATCGGGTGTCGTCCAACTGCCGCTCGAGCCGAGTGAGGTGTTCGGTGATCAGTCGGGCTCGGGCGTCGGGATCCGGGGTGTGCATGATCGCCCGCACCTCACGCTCGGGCATCTGCATAGTGCGGAACCGGCTGATGACCTGCGCCGTGGCAACCTGATCGGTGTCGTAGTACCGATAACCGGAGTAGTCGTCGACGGTCGCAGGCTCGAGCAGACCCGACTCGTGATAGCGCCGCAGCGTCTTGACCGACAGGTGCGTGATCCGAGAGAACTCACCGATCGTCAGCAAACCGTTCATGTCGACATTCTGACCCCTCCCCCTGCGGGAGAGTGAACTCTTGCCTTGGACAGGGATGACACTCGGTTCACGGCCAAACTTCGATGCTGGGGATTTGTGGGTAGCCGGGGCTTGTCGCAAATGCGCGCGCATTCGCCAGGTGCGCGGGGAATCGCGTCGAATCGGAGACGAATCTGCTCGCGTATGACAAACGCGCGCGCATTTGCGGGGACTCGGGGGTGGGGGACTCGGGGGCGGGGGGACTCAGGGGCGGCGGGGGCTCGGGGGTGGTGGGTCAGGTCAGTCGAGGCGAGCCAGCACCACGCGCAGTCCGATGACACTGGCGATGGGGAACAGGGCCGCGACCAGCCATGGGATGGCTGCGCCCCAGCCGGTGTCGGGGGAGGCGTCGATCACCACACCGAGTGCGGTCGATCCGATCAGTACTCCGATGCCCCCGAGCGAGGCCATGAAGCCGTAGTACGAACCCAGTCGACGTTCGGCGGCCATGCGCGGCACCAGATCCCTGGCCTGCGGCATGGCGATCATCTGCCCCAGCGCCAGCAGCAGAACGAACAGGGCGGCCGGGACGAGACCCACCAGACCTTCCAACTCGAAGGGACTGAATGCCGCGACCAGGGCGAAAGAAACTGCCATGACGGCGAATCCGATCGGCAGCGTGATCCGCGGTGATACCGCGGCGACGCGTCGGGTGATGGGCAGTTGTGCAGATACCACCAGTACTGCCGAGATCGCGAAGAACCACCCCAGCACCGTCTGCGAACCCCAGGCGCGTTCGACCTCGAGGGGCAGCAGCAGGTACAGCTGGTTGTAGGCCACCAACTGCGCGCTCATCGCCACCGCGAACAGCACGAAGGTTCGGTTGCGCACCACGTCGGTCCAGCCCGAGAGCCATGGGTCGTCGCGATGTTCGCCGCGCTCACGCGGCAGCCACCGCACGTGAGCGGCGACGACCAGAACGAAGATCGCCGCGGCTACGAGGCACGCGATCCTGAAATCGACGAGCAGCAACACCGATCCGACGAGCGGGCCGGTGAAGGAGCCGATCTGGCTGCACACCGACATCAGCGCGAAGCTCTCCACGCGCGTGGGTCCGCCGTCGCGTTCGCTCTTGCCCGCCTCGATCGCCACTGCGGATTCGACTGCAGGGGAGAACAATGCGGCTGCAAATCCCACCATCACCGTGGCGATCAATACGGCAGGCAGAGAATCGGCGAAGGCGAGACCGACAAATCCCAGCACCCGCAGAACACAACCGACGAGGACGACCGGCTTGATACCCCACCGATCGGCGAGGGTGCCACCGACGAAGAACAGTCCCTGCTGCGAGAAGGTTCTGATTCCGAGAACCACTCCGACGAGCGCGGCACCGAGCCCGAGGTCGCTCGTCAGATGCACCGACAGATAGGGCAACACCATGAAAAAGCCGATGTTGAAGGTCATTTGGGTGAGGACGAGCAAGCGGACGGTGGGGGTGGCCCGTCGCAGATCGACCAGAAACGACCACCGCCATCGCGTCGGCGATCCGTCGGTCCTCGTGCTCACGTACTGCGCCCTCCTGCGTCGACTTTCTCGATGACGCTACCGGTCTTGCGCACACGCCCCGAGGTGGCACCGGCGAGCGAGACTGCGAGAACGGCGAGTGCGATCAAGGACGCGAGGGGAGCGGCGGTGACCCACGGTGCCCGCTCGACGGCGGCGACCCCGTCGGACAGTATCAATCCCCAATCCGCAGTGGGGGGTTGCGGACCGAGGCCGAGGAATCCGAGGGCCGCGAGAGCGAGAGCGACACCGGGAAGCCGAATCATGGCGTGCCGCAGCACTACCGGAACGACGCTGGGCACGATGGATCCGAACAGGATGCGCGCATTGCCTGCCCCGAGTGTCGGCAGAATGGAGATGTACGGCCGGGCACGAGTCTCCTCGACCAGAGCGGCAGTGTGCGCGGCGAGCGGAGCCCACGTGACGATGAGAACGGCAACGGCCGCCCCGCCTGCACTCGGACCCCAGATCGCCGCGATGAGAATGCCGGTGACGACGGGCGGCGCCGCATTGGTGACCTCGACGAGACCACGCGAGGCCCGCGGAATCAGTCCCAGCAGCACGCCGACCACCAGGGCCGCGAACGTCACCGCCAGCGAGAGTCCGATGGAGCGCAGTGCGCCGTCGGCGACGCGGGCCAACAGATCTCGGCCCGACGCGTCCGTACCGAAGGGGTGTGCCGATGACGGGGCTGCGAACTTCTCCCGCGTCGTCGCCTGGCCGTCGCGTGGGAGTCCGGCCACGACCATGGTCAGCAGGACCGACGCCGCCGCGATCGGCACCACCCAGCGCCGCGGTGACGGGTGGAAGACGCCGGACGGGATGGGCATCGCCTTCTCGTGCAGGGCGCTGCCGAGCAGTAGCCGTCGGGCCAATTCTGCCGTGATCCCGAGGACGGCGCTGACAGCCAGCAGAAGGATGATGTCGATCTGCAGGGCGGGAAGATCCTGTGATTGCGCATCGCCGAGAGTGGTGCGGCCCAATCCCGGTATGGCGAAGACCTTTTCGACGGCCACTGCGCCACCGGTCATGGCGACCATGATCAGCCCGATCTGCGAGGCGAGCCCGGGGAGGGCACGTCGCAGAACCGCACCGGCGATCTGCCGCCGCGAGAAGCCTGCGACCGTCCACGTGATGACCCAGCCCTCGGTGAAGGTGACGGCGATCGCGTCGGCGAGAAGGCGTCCGATCAGCCCGCCTGCAGGCAACCCGAGCGCGAGTGCAGGCAACACCGCGTACTCCGGGCCGTTCCAGCCGTACGCCGGGAACGACAGCCACACGGCTCCGACGAGGACCAGCACCGACGCGAGCAGAAACTCCGGCATCGACGTGAGCGCTGCGGCGACGCCACCCCCGGTTCGCTTCGGGGTGCCACGCAACCCCGCCCGCACGCTGGGGAGCACGACCAGGGCGGCCGTGACGACCGCAACCAGCATCGCGAAGCCCATGAGGGTGAGCGAGACCGTCAATGCATCCAGGGCACCGGGCAGTACGGGCTTGCCGGTGTTCCACGATGTTCCGGGATTGCCCGACGCGATGCCGGTGAGCCAGTCCCAGAACATCCGCAGCGGCCCGGCATCGAGACCGAGGTCGCGGCGAATGGCCGCCAGGGCCTCGGGGGTTGCTTCCTGTTCGGCCGAGCGGGCCCGCAGAATGCTCAGTGCCGGATCGCGGTTCGACAGCCACGGCAGCATCCCGACGATCAGGACCACACCGGCGACGGCAACCAGCCGCGAGACCGCTGTTCTCACTGCTTACTCGAAGGCGGTCTGGTTGGTGATGAGCATGCGTTCCCGCGGATCGCGGGCGACACCGGTGAGGCCTTCGGATTCACCCTGGATGACGCGTTCGTGCAGCATCGGCACGGCCGCATCCTTCTCCAGGATGAGCTTCTCGGCGTCCAGGATCGCGGCGCGGCGGTCGTCTCCGGGTTCGGTGGCCGAGGCATCAGCCAGCGCCGCGTCGACCTGCGGGTCGCAGAACTGGGAGATGTTGAACGATCCCTCGCAGGCGAAGTCGGAGTACATGTATGCCACCGGGTCACCGGAGTCGAGGACGGTGGCGCGGGAGAGGATGAAGGCATCGAATGCACCACTGAGCGCGTCGGTTTCGATGAACTGGTATTCGCGCACCACCTGCTCGACCACGAAGCCCTTCGCCTCGAGTTCCTGCTGCAGCAGCACGGCGACCTCGGGAAGTTCGGCGCGGTCGGTGAACGTGGCGAGGGTGATCTTCTTGCCGGTGGCATCGCCCGCCGGGGTCTCGGTGCGCGCCGGACGGTCCGCCGCCCACGGCAGCGCGGGGCCGAGCAGTCCGTTCGCGGCGTCGGCGCGACCCTCGTACACCTGCTCGACCAGACGATCCTTGTCCACCGACTCCCGTGCGGCGGCGCGCATGGCGGGGTCCGCGAACACTCCGGACGACGTGTTCAGGTACAGGGTGTTGGTGCGCGGCATCGGAACCTCGTGCACCAGCGACTGGTCGATGTTGGCGGCCTGCGACACCGGAATCGCCTCCACCACATCGGCGGTGCCGTTACGTAGCGCTGCTGCGCGGGCCGTACCGTCGGGCACGAAGTCGACGTCGATGCCGGCGAGCTTCGCGGGCTCACCCCAGTAGTTCTCGTTGCGGTCCAGCGTGGCGCTGGACGTGCCGTTCACTGCGGTGAGCACGAAAGGTCCGGTGCCGGTTCCGACGGGGTTGCTGCCGCCGGCGGAATAGGCCTCGGGCGCAAGGATGGCGAGCTGCGGGCTCGAGAGGCGTTGCGGCACGAGCGGATCGATGTCCTCGGTCGCCACCTCCACCGTGTCGTCGTCGGTGGCGGTCACCGTCAGCTCGACACCGTCGAGGATGCGCGGCTTCGGCGCGGCGGTAGTGGCAGCAGTCAGTGCGGTGACAACTGCGGCGGAGTCGAGTGGCGCACCGTTGTGGAACCTCACGTCGGGCCGGAGGTCGAAACTCCAGGTCCGGTCGTCGACGCGATTCCAGGCGGTGGCCAGCGCGGGCTCGGTGTCGCCGAGATCATCGAGGGTGACGAGGGTTTCGGCGGTGGACCAGCGCGACAGCTTGAAGGCATCATCGCTGAACTGCGACAGCCCCGATCGTGGTGGTTGCAGCATCGCCACGCGGGCTCGATCTGCGGTGTCGTCGGCGGCACCCGAAGAGAAGCAGCCGGTGAGTGTGAGGGCACCTACCGCTGCCAGGGCGCCGATACGGAACACGTTGGTAGACAACAGAGTGGTGGTCAATGGATCTCCTGTGGTGGTCATGCAAGCCGGGGTACGGCGTCGATCAGGTCTCGGGTGTAGGAGTGCTGTGGTTCGGTGAGAATGCCTCGTACGCTGCCGGTTTCGACGATTCGGCCGTCGTGCATCACCGATACGTCGCTGCAGAGTCGAGCGACTGCAGACAGGTCGTGGCTCACGATCAGCAACGCGCTGGGCAGTCCGGCCAGGACTGCGAGGACCTGCTCACGCAGATCCGGGTCCAGCCCACTGACCGGCTCGTCCGCCAGCAGATACTGCGGTTCACATGCCACCGCGCGCGCGATGGCGACGCGTTGATTCTGACCACCGGACAGTTCCGTCGGTCGGCGTTGCAGATAACGCTCGTCCAGCCCGACAGCGGCGACTGCGGCACCTGCTTTGGCTCGATGATCGCCGTCGACGCCCAGAAGTCGAAGCGGCGTCGCCACCAGATCCAGCACACTGCGGCGTGGATCGAGGCTGGTGGCCGGATCCTGGGGTACGTACTGCACGAGTCTGCGAAACCACCGAAGCGATCGCGCGGAACCCGGACGTACTGTGCGGGCGTCCAATTCGATGGCCCCTTCGGAGGGCACATCCAGCGCCAACAGCATGCGCAGCAACGTCGTCTTCCCCGAACCGGATTCGCCGACCACGGCAATGCGACCGGCCGGTGGCAGCGTGAACGAGACAGCGTCCAGCGCGGTACGAGAAGAGCCGTGCCGTACGTAGGTGCGCGTGATGTCCGTGGCCACCAAGCCCGTCATGGCGCGACCAGCTGACGAAACGGATCGGCGGCGCGAGCCCGATCGAGCATGCGCACCACGAGATCGGATTCGGGCCTGTCGAGAATTGCTGCCGTGGAACCGGATTCGACGACCTTGCCCGAGTCGAGAACCATCAGGTGATCGCACAGCTGCGCGGCGACGGCGATGTCGTGCGTGATCAGCAGCAGCGACGCAACCTCACGGAGAGCGTCGAGCACCCGCGCCTGACTGATCACGTCGAGGGCCGTCGTGGGCTCGTCCGCGATCACCAGCGGACTCTCACGCGCCAATGCGACTGCGATACAGACGCGTTGACGCTGCCCACCGGACAGCTCGAGCGGGTGCGAGGCCAGGATGCGTTCGGTGTCGCGCAGACCCACGCGCTCGAGCAGCGCGGAGGCGTCGGGTGTGCGGAGTTGCTTGCCGACGGTGACCATCGGGTTCAGTGCGGTGGCCGAATCCTGGAAGACCATCGCCGGACGGGCGGGGCGTGGCCGGCGGGGCGTCGGAACTCCGGCGACGCCGTGGCCGTCGACGACGATGCGGCCGGTGCAGGTGATGCCCGGCGGGAGCGCTCCGACCAACGCCGACGCGATCAGCGACTTTCCTGATCCGGACGCGCCGAGCAGGCCCAGGCGTCGGCCGTCGGGAATCTCGAAGGACACGTTCCGGACGATCCGCGCGCGTCCGGCGTCGATGCAGAGGTCATCGACGGCGAGCACGGATTCTCCTGAGGATAGAAATGGGAACGACTTCGACAATCGTTGTCGATAGACGACTGTAGGCGAGTCGGGAGGACGACACAAATTAGGCTGACCGAATGAGCAGGGCGAGGGACGCGCAACGAGCGGCCGTCTACGACGCAGAACAACTGGTTCGCACCATGTTCGATCGCGCCGAGGAGCGGGACCTTCGCATGGTGCAGGTGATGGGTTCGCAGATCACGCTGCCTATCGAGCGCAAGTTTGCCTCCATCGACTCGGTGCAGGCATATGTCGATGCGGTGCTCGCTCTGGATTGGGTTGCCGCAACGTGGCCCGATGCCGGTCGTGTGGTCACCGTCCGAGCCCGATCGGGTTCGGCTGCGGCGCACTACGAATCGGACACCGCCACCATCGCGGTGCCCCTGCATCGGGGCAACAGGGCGTGGGCGTTGCGGGAACTGGTGGTGTTGCACGAGCTCGCGCACCACTTCGCCGACGAGAACGAGGAGCAGCACGGCGGCGCATTCGTCGACCGCTACATCACTCTCGTCGGCGAGATCGTCGGCTCGGAGGCCGGGTTCGTACTGCGCGCGATGATGGCCGAGAGCGGCGTCCGCATCGGCTGATGCCGTTCGGGTGCATCATGGGAGACGCAGCCCACACGACGAGGAGATGTCCATGACCGTCAAGATCGGTGTTCAGCTTCAGCCCCAGCACGCTCCCGACTATCAGTTGATCCGCGACGCGGTGTTGCGCTCGGAGGATGCGGGCGTCGACATCGTCTTCAACTGGGACCACTTCTATCCGCTGTACGGCGACCTCGACGGCGCGCATTTCGAGTGCTGGACGATGCTGGGGGCCTGGGCCGAGCAGACGTCGAACGTCGAGATCGGCGCACTCGTCACCGGCGGCGGTTACCGCAATCCGGACCTGTTGGCCGATATGGCACGCACCGTCGACCACATCAGTGGCGGCCGACTGATCCTCGGCATCGGCGCCGGCTGGAACGAGAAGGACTACGACAACTTCGGGTACGAGTTCGGCACGGCCGGTTCGCGACTGGCCTTGCTGAAAGAGAGCCTCGCCAGAATCCGCCACCGACTGGACGTCGGAAATCCGGCACCGACCCGCGACATCCCGATCCTCATCGGCGGCGGCGGAGAGAAGAAGACCCTGAAGATGGTGGCCGAATACGCGCACATCTGGCACAGCTTCGCCGACCTCGAGGCGCTGAAGCGCAAGTCCGAGATCCTCGCCGAGCACGGCACCACCGTCGGACGCGACGTCTCGGTCATCACCCGCTCGGTCGCGTGGCCGGGAGCGGACACCGCCCAGGACTTCGTCGACGCCGGAGCCACCCTGTTCACCGTCGGCGTCAACGGACCCGAGTACGACCTGGCCGAACTGGGCCAGGCCATCGCGTGGCGGGACGCGCACAAGTAGGGCAGGAGTGGAGCCTGCGGAACGACCAGTTACGCAGGAGTGGAGCCTGCGGAACGACCAGTTACGCAGCCCACTCCAGTTCGCTGAGCGAAACCCTTGCGCGTGGCGCGTTTGGGTGAGTGGGCCCTGGTCCGCTTAGGGTTTTGTACATGGTTGCCGTACGCGCCTCACGCGCGCTCGTGGTTCTCGTTCTCGGACTGTTGATGGCCCTCACGCTCGCCGCGTGTGGCACGTCGAATTCCGATGATCAGGCGGCGGCAGGTCCGACCGACCTGTGCGCCCCTCCCGGAGTCGACAGTGCGTCGTCCACCCCGACGAACTTCGACGCCGCCGCAGCGGCCGCGACGGAGGACAGGTACACGACGGACAATGTCACCCCGCTGGACCGGATCGACACCGCGTCCCTCGGATTGGCGACGCCGGGAGTGCTGACCGTCGGAACCCTGTCCGATGCGCCGCCGAGCATCTGCCTGGACTCGGCCGGTCAGTACACCGGGTACGACAACGAGTTGCTGAAGGCTGTCGCCGAGAAGCTCGGTCTGCAGATCAACTTCTCGGGCACCGAGTTCTCGGGTCTGCTCGCGCAGGTTGCGGGCCGCCGCTTCGACGTCGGGTCGTCCTCGATCACGACGACGGACGAGCGACGCAACACCGTCGGATTCACCAACGGATACGACTTCGGCTACTTCTCCCTCGTGGCCACCACCGGCGGTCCGATCACCAGGTTCGAGGACCTGAACGCAGGCAGCAGGATCGGCGTGGTGCAGGGCACCGTGCAGGACGACTACGTGGTGAACACGCTCGGCCTCGATCCGGTGAAGTTCCCGGACTACAACACCGCGTACGCGAACCTGCGCACCGGGCAGATCGACGCCTGGGTGGCCCCGTCCCAACAGGCGGAAGGCTTGGTCAAGCCGGAAGACGGCACCGCGATCACGCAGAACACGTTCTCGCTGAACAACTTCGTCGGCTGGGCCGTCGCTCGCGACAATCAGCCGCTGATCGACGCGCTGAACTCCGGGCTCGATGCGGTGATCGCCGACGGCACCTGGGCGACCCTGTACTCCGACTGGGTTCCACGCGAGCTGCCCGACGGCTTCAAGCCCGGCAGCAAGGCCGCCCCCGAGCCCGAGCTACCCGACTTCGCTGCCATCGCAGCACAGAACGACGCCGACGCTCCCGAAGCCGTTGCCGTTCAACCCAAATCCACGCTGGCACAGCTGGGGGATACGTTCTTCGACTGGTCGCTGTACAAGTCCGCCATCCCGGACCTGTTCAAGGTGGGCCTGCCCAACACGCTGATTCTGGCGTTGGCGTCGGGCATCATCGGTACGGTCCTGGGCATGTTGCTGGCCCTGGCCGGGCTGTCTCGCACACGCTGGCTGCGCTGGCCGGCGCGCGTCTACACCGACATCTTCCGCGGATTGCCGGCCGTGGTCATCATTCTGATCATCGGACTCGGAATCGGACCGGTGGTGCAGGGGGTGACCGGCGGCAATCCGTACTGGCTCGGTGCCGCGGCACTGTCACTGCTCGCCGCCGCGTACATCGGTGAGATCTTCCGATCCGGCATCCAGAGCGTCGAGGCCGGTCAGATGGAAGCTGCGCGGGCACTGGGCTTCAGCCGTCGCCGGTCGATGAACCTGGTCGTCGTCCCACAGGGTGTCCGACGCGTTCTGCCGGCGCTGATGAACCAGTTCATCTCACTGATCAAGGACTCGTCGCTGATCTACTTCCTCGGACTGCTCGCCACTCAACGCGAGCTGTTCGCAGTCGGTCGAGATCTCAACGCACAGACCGGAAATCTGTCCCCGCTCGTCGCCGCCGGATTGTTCTACCTGGTGCTGACCGTGCCGCTCACCCATCTCGTGAACTACATCGACAAGCGACTGCGCACCGGCAAGGCCGAGCAGACGCTGGACCCGGTCGAGCAGGCCGTCGTCGTGGAAAGAGGCTGACATGACTTCTGTTTCGCTCGTAGGCAAGGACATTCACCTGTCCTTCGGTACCAACAAGGTGCTACGCGGGGTGAGCATCGACGTTCCGGCGGGCACGACGACGACGGTCATCGGACCGTCGGGCTCGGGTAAGTCGACTCTGCTGCGTGCTCTCAATCGACTGCACGAGCCCGAGCAGGGAGACATCCTGCTCGACGGCAAGTCGGTGCTGAAGGACAACCCCGACGAGCTGCGTCAGCGCATCGGCATGGTGTTCCAGCAGTTCAACCTGTTTCCGCACAAGACCGTTGCGGACAACATCGCTCTGGGCCCGCGCAAGCTGCTCGGCCTGTCCAAGGAGGCGGCTCGTGCGGCGGCGATGGATCAGCTCGAGCTGGTGGGACTGACCGACAAGGCGGATTCGCGTCCGGGCAATCTGTCCGGTGGGCAACAGCAACGTGTCGCCATCGCCCGGGCCCTGGCCATGAAGCCCGAGGTGATGTTCTTCGACGAGGCCACCTCCGCTCTGGACCCCGAGTTGGTGAAAGGCGTACTGGCGCTGATGGCCGACCTCGCGAAGGGCGGAATGACCATGGTCGTGGTGACCCACGAAATGGGCTTCGCGCGATCGGTGTCCAACAGGGTGCTGTTCATGGACCACGGCAGCGCCGTCGAAACCGGAACGCCGGAGCAGTTGTTCGACGATCCGCACACCGATCGGCTGAAAACGTTTCTGTCGCAGGTGCTGTAGCGAGTGTCGGTCAGCCCGGTACCCGGTACAGACGCCAATCCGGTTGATCTGCACCGTCGTTCGGAACTTCGAGAACGAGTGGATACAGGTCGGCTCCGTTGTCGTAGATCGTCGGATATCGCCGGTTGACCGCGTCGGACACTCCGCGGCCCTCGTTGGGCACCGTCAGCAGATACTGCACGCCCGCCGATGCCGGGTTGTTGAGGATCTCGGTGAAGTCCAGGTCGGACGGAACCACGAACCGCTTCGGGTGTTCCGACGCTGCCACGACGGCGAACCCGTAGACGGTGTCGAGGAGGATCGAGCCCTCGGGTAGGTTCTGGCCGTCGAGGTACGACGCCAGTCGACGTTCGGTGGAGAAGGAATCGATGACTCGACGGGCCGCGATCGCCTGGGGATCGTCGGCTCGGGGATTCTCGTCGAGGAGACTGCCGAGGGCGTATTGCTGACTGGACAGACCCGGCTGCACCATCGCCCACCCCGTCACAGGAAGAGCCAGCGCACAGACCGTCATTGCCACCGCCGCGGCGGCAGGACGCAGCGGCGCGAGCACCGGGCGGTGCCGCCGGTAGGCCCCTGCGCGCCGGGTCGGCCGTTCTCCGGAAGCCGGAAACAGTTGCACCACAACGACTGCGGCCAATGGAACGGCGCAAATGAAGAATCGCAGGAAGCCGAACGTCGAACCGGTGATGTAGCTTGCGGCCTGGAATCCGAGCACCCCACCGAAAAGCAGTGGTGCCACCAGGAATTCGAGGTCTCGGCGACGCAGCGCCAGCATCGCGGCCAGCGGTAGCGTCACCAGCAACGCCGGTCCCAGCACGACGACGGCACCGAGCGAGAACAGGCCGGTGCCGATCAGGTCACCGCTGGGCCCGCCGGACTGCGTCAGAATTGCGGCGTTTCCGTAGCTCGAGGACAGCTGGGCGAGCGCCTCACCGGTGATCAGCCAGCTCGTGCTGATCCACACCAGAAACACTGCCGTGCCGGGCCCTGCCACGAGTACTGCGTCCAGAATTGCTCTGCGGCGCATGCTTTTCCAATACAGCCGGCCCTGACGAAGAGCCGTCACGACCGCCACCAGGACCGCGGCCAGAGCTATCGGGACGACGCCCTCGTAGCGAGCGAGGAAGGCGAGAGCCAATGCGACGCCTGCCAACAGGAGATCGTGAACGTCGTCGGTGTTCATCCATCGAATCAACCGTCGTACAGCCCAGCAGAGGAAGAACAGGAAGCCTGCCTCGCTCATGCCGTTGGCTCCGTAGAAGACGATCATCGGGTTGATCGCGAAGACGACGGTGACCAGGAGGCTGTATCGGCCGGGGAGTCCGCGGTCTCGGCAGATCCCGTGGATCATCACCACTGCACCGGCCATGAACACCGCCGACACCGCGATGCCCGAGATGTTCCACCGGGTGATCGCCGGCCACCACGATGCGAAGGCGACCATGGGCAACTGTGCGAGGGCCGTCAACGGCGTGAAGATGAAGCCGATGGCCGACACGTGCGGATCGCGGCTGAGCAGCACCGCCTGCGCGGCCGAGGTTCGCGACAATGCGTCGCCGAGGAGATAGCCGAAACGCATGCTCAGAGTCAGCCCCACCGCCAGGTAGCCCGCCAGCGCGCTGCCGAACACGATCCAGGGGGTGCGCCGATTCACGTGTTCTGCTCTTCGCCGACCGGCGGCGGCGCGGCGGGGCCGGACAGGCCGTGGAACGTCTTCTCCCAGTACGACGGATTGCGAACCAGCTGCCAACACCCCTTGATGGCGGCCACGCTCATCATCACCCAGTACAGGGGCATCGTGAGGCTGGGAACGAGCAGGTACGCGTTGTCGCTCTCTCGGCTCGCGATGAGGTACATGTACACCGTGGCGATGTTGCCCACCACCAGAGACAGCAACGAGAAGTAGTAGATGTACGGCGGAAAGAGCTCGGCCACCAATGCCGGCTGGCCGAGAATCCATGCCGCCGTGGTGAACCAGAAGACCATGTTGATGCATGCGGTGATCGGTGTTCCCGCGAGCAACAAGGTGAAGCGGTAGGTGCCGACCGGGCCGAGGGCACGAACCGTGGCGACCGGTCTGCGCATGTGCACCAGCCACGTCTGCAGATAGCCCTTGTACCAACGAGAGCGCTGGCGAACCCAGTTGATCGGATCGCTGTTGGCCTCTTCGAGAGTGGTGGAGTCCAGCACCGCCGTCGAGTAGCCCGAGGCCGCGATGCGCACACCGAGATCGGCGTCCTCGGTGACGTTGAAGCCGTCCCAGGCCCCCACCTCGTCGATGACATCGCGGCGCAGATGATTGGATGTTCCGCCGAGGGGAATCGGCGAGGTGCTGGCCATCAGACCGGGCAGCAGATACCCGAACCACAGTGCGTAGTCCGCGGTGAACCACCCGGTCAGCAGATTCTGAGAACCGTTGTGGAAAGCCAACTTCGCCTGCACGCACGCGACGGTGTCGGGCAGCCGCTCGAAAGCAGCGACGACGCGACGCAGTTGCAGTCGCTCGGGCAGATCCTCGGCATCGAAGATCGTCACGATCGTCCCGGTGGCGAAATGCAATCCGTAGTTGCATGCTTTCGGCTTGGTGCGAGGGTCGCCTGCGGGGACCAGGACCACGTCCACCGAATCGCTGACGCCGCTGCGCGCGGCCGCCTCGATGGTGACCTCGTCGTCCTCTTCGAGCAGCAACAGAACCTGCAGCTTGTCGGCGGGATAGTCGAGTCCGGTCATCGCCGCGATGAGGTCACCCACCACCTCCGGCTCGTCGTACGCCGGAACCAGAATGGTGTAGTACGGCAGCCGATCATCGGGAACGGCTCGGGCTTCCTCGTCGGTCACCGTGACGATCGCCGACGCGTCCAGACCACGGGAGAACAGCAGTAGGCGGTCGATCATCGCCAGCAGATACCCGATGGTGCAGACGACCGTGACCGCGAGCAGCGTTCCGACCGGGGCGAACACTCCACAGGCGAGGAGCGACAGCGCAGCCCCGATCGCCGTGTACTTCTGCCAGGGAACGAACGCAATTGCGGCCGACGCCAGCGGATTTCGATCGGCCAACCCGTTGATCGCGTCGTAGAGCGCAGCTGCTCGGAACTCTTCGGTTTCCGTTCCGACACGCGGGGGCGTCGGTCGTCTCTCCATGGGAGTTGTGGTCACAGCGGCGCACCGTCCGCCAGGGCCCACTGCTGGCGAACGAGTCCGGTGCCGAAGGTCGTCAACAGCTCACGATCCTTGTACTCCGGATCGTCGTCGATGGAGATGGCGTTGCCTCGCAGCAAGGTGCCGATCGCCGTACCGAGATTCGATGCCATCGACGGCATCGGTTGCGGGAACGCGGCGTCGAGGTCGTGATTGTCGACGCTGATGACGGTCACACGTTGGAACACATCGCCTCGCTGCCACTGGAACACGAGCTTGGTCCAGGTGAGCAGCAGTGCGTCGCTGACCGAGGTGTACAGCGCACCCGTCACCCCGCGTCCGAGATCGACGGTCAGGGGTTGGCTCGTGCGCGTGTTGGTCAAGCGATACAGGGTGCTCTCCGGATAGACGGCCAGACTGGCCCGATTGGTCGTCGACAGAACGTCGACCACCACGGTCCGTGGTCTCGACCGCAGGTCCCAGGCGGAATTGCCCTCGTCGGCGCGCATCGTCTGCCGAGTCAGAGTGGCTCGAGTTCCGAAGAACGCACGGACCCAATCGAATTGCTCGATGTCGATCTCGCTGAAACCGACCGGCGGAACCAAGGGAACAGATGCCGCACCAGGTGGTCCCGCCGGTGCCGCCACGGGGGTGCGGTCGGGTAGGGGAACGAGAGCCAGGACCGCTGCCGCCACGATCGCGACGACGATCGAGCTCGGCGACCATTTCGCCGTCGGGACAGCGAGGCGGCGCGGCCGACGCTCGTCGAATCGGCCGCGACGAGCAGCGAGATAGAAGGCGCTTCCGGTGACTGCTGCCGCGCCGACGGTCGGGACGAGCTGCAGCCAGACGATGTCGATCTGTGGCCACACCGTCAACATCGCTGCTGCAACTGCCAATCCGGACGCGACGGTGCAGACGAACCCGAGCCATCCGCGCCGCCTGGTGCGGCCGACGGCGATGGCACCGGCTATTCCCGCCAAGAGCACCATTACCGCCGCGTAAGCGAAACGGCCTCCGCCCAAACCGATGGCGACCAACCGGTAGCCCAGCGGACTCAACGCGAGCAGCAACAGCCAGACGGACCAGAACCGACCCACCGGCCGCAGTCCGAACATCAGGATCGCGCCACCGAAGAAGAATGCCAGCGCTGCAAGGACATCCAGGTGCGCAAGCTCGTACTGGTCGGCGTAGCGCGGCAGCCACAGCGCCTTGATCGCGATGGACACCAACAAGCCGATACCGCCGACGATGTTGTCGGTCTGCCGGTCGTGAATGGGCAACTCGTCTGCCCTACGCCGCGCTACCCCCTGCGCCGCAACGACAGCGAGCAGGGGCAACACGAAGATGTACGCGGTGATGGCACCGTCGGACGCCTCCTGCGCCAGCCGCACCCAGGTGGGAAGGAACGCGAGAACGACACAGGCGAGAAGGACCACCCAGCGCACGACCAGGATGCCGAGCGGACGCCGTGCTCGCCACCGAGGCGGCGCGGTCGGCTCCGCGCCCGTGTTCGGGGCGATGTCCACTGTCATGTCGAGTCGCTCATGTCGAGTCGCTGTGCCGGCTCGGCTCGGTCGTCGACCGGCGCGCTCGAAGCGCAAGCACGAGTGCGCCCACGCCTGCGACTGCGAGGACCGCAAGACCGACTCCCACGACCAGCACCGTCGTTCGGTCGGTTGTGTTCTCGGGTGCCGCTACGGTGTCGTCCGCACCGGACAGTGCCGCGCTCGACAGGGAGATCGGTTCGGTGTTCTGCGCGGCGAACACGATGTCGCCGTCGAGCGCGAACCACCGAGCCGGGTCGTCGTCGAGCCAGGACAGCATCGCGTCGAATCGGTCCGGAGCCGAGTTCCAGGATCCGACGAGAACTGCGTTGTCCTGCACCGACGTCACCTGCACCGTCGCGAAGGGCTCGTCGGTGTCGACCGTCAATTCGACGGCACCGCCGGCGGACTCCGGATCTGCGACCCGAAATGTCGTCTCGTCGATCGACGACAGCGGCAGCGTCACCGTGTCCGGCAATTCCGAGACCGGCGCGATCACGAGCGCGGGGGCGCTACCGTCGAGCGCCTGCTCCATCGACACGACCTCCGGGAGGAGGGGCAGACTCGACAGACGCTGCAGTCCGGTTGCCATCGTGACCGCTCGGACGACTCCCGCGTAGGACTCGTCGGCCATCGCGATCTCGAACTGCGGCATCAGCGCCTGCGGCATCGATCGCAGGCCGAGCGGGACCGGTGTCGTGGAATCCGACGACCGCACCAGAGTCGAACCGTCCACGGTCACACTCGTATCGGCGGCCGCGGAGCAACCACCGCCACCCGTGGTCGACGGATGGTCGACGGAAATGTCGAGTGTCTCGACGCGGGACAGTGCCGAATTCGGAACGTCGATCCAACGATCGAGCCGACCGGTGTCGTCGGCCTCCCACACTGCGAGCGGTGACCCGTTCACCGTGGCCCGCACCGATCCTGCGCCCGGTGTGTAGCTGCCGATCAGGTGCACGGACAGGTTCGATGCAGATCGGCCGAGCCGGGTCTGATCGATCGTGATCGACGCGGTCGCCGTGGCACCGCCCGAACCGGTCACCGTGCCGATGCCGAGGTCGTCGAGCGTGATCGATTCGGGCGGAAGTTGCGCTGTTGCCGACGATGGTCCTGCCGAAGCAGCCGTGGAGACTGCGATGTCGGAGAGATCACTGGTGATGAGGCGGGCCTGATCGGTCAGATCCGATCCGGTACCGGTGAGGTACATCCGTGGTGGAGCCTGGTCGACGGGGTAGATCAGTTCCACACCGGCGTCGGAGTTCTTCGCCAATACGACCGACCTCTCGAACGGTCCGTCCGGTGCCGCCCCTGCCAGCTCACTGTCCGGCCGCACGGC
This sequence comes from Rhodococcus sp. NPDC079359, assembly GCF_040702585.1. Classification (NCBI taxonomy): domain Bacteria; kingdom Bacillati; phylum Actinomycetota; class Actinomycetes; order Mycobacteriales; family Nocardiaceae; genus Rhodococcus; species Rhodococcus sp. NPDC079359. The sequence continues at coordinate 37,968 of NZ_JBFBLH010000007.1, read as the reverse complement.
CACCCGGACCGGCTGCGCCCCGTAGTGGTGGATCACCGAGGTTGCCACAATCGTTGCGGCGGTGATGGTTTCGCGATCCCCGTCCGATGGAACGAACAGCGTCAGCGTCGTCAGCACTACCGGCAGAAAGTCCGCAATGGTCCCAGGCACCGCCGGTTGCCCCTGGTAGGCCACGGTCGCGTCGATCAATCGGACCGCATCGGACGCAGGATCGGGGCAGTATCGATCGTCGGGAATGAGGGACGGGATCAGATCGAGGGCGATTGCTCCGTCGACCGTCGGCACCGCAGCCAGTGGAATCGACACCGCGGTGGTCGGTGCGGTGTTGTCGAGTGTGAGGCGGGTGATCGGCCGACCGTCCGATTCGACGTCGACCCACCCCCGGTCGAGCCAGGCAGGCACCGTCAACACTGCATCGAGCATCGAGGGCACCGAGCCTGCAGGGGACGGCACGGTCAGTCTGGTGGTCTGTCCGGTCGAGTCCACGGTGGTGGACCGACCCAGTCCCAATTCGCCGAAGGTGAAGCGGTCCACATAATCCTGTTGCTCTCCATCGATCGGCTGCGCCGATACGAACGGGGCCGTAAGCAGAAACGTAGTTGCGACGAGAACTGCCGTCGATGCAACGTATGCGATTCGCATTGGGGGATTTCCAGCTTTCGCATAATGAAACGGAAACCCGAACTGTACTGCGTATTCCCGATCTTCGGTACATCGGAAAGTCGTGCATTTACCCATCTGGATCGAAATGCAGCCAGAAACATACTGGGCGACACGAAAGTTCGACTCAATGAGCGGCTCGGCCCGGTGGAATCGAATTCCGACACAACGGTGCTCGTCGAATTGTACGAATACGGTGATATTTCCGTCCAGGGGCCGTCGAATTCACGATTTTAGAAATTCGCGCAGCAGACATCTAGCATTACACCGATGCGGATCGTTTCGATGTTTTCACGGTGCGCAGTGGGCGCAGCAATAGTGCTGTCCCTCGCGCTGAGTACCGGTGTGCCCGACGCGGCAGCAGCCCCCGGGTCCGGTGCCCGCGTCACGGCAAGCGCCGACGGTCTCGCACTCGACGGAAATCCTTGGTGGCCGACCGGATTCAACGCCTATCAGCTTGCCACCGATTGGTCGGCCAACGCAGGCTGTGGAGCGATGGTGGACCTGAACGGCTACTTCGGTGCCCTGCCTCCACATTCCCTCACGCGGTTCAACGCATTCCAGGCGCTGGCGATCAACCGATTCACCGGCGCACTCGACTTTCGCCCGATGGACGCGGTCTTCGCGGCGGCCGAGGCGCACGGACAACTGGTCGTCCCGGTTCTCTCGCCCCAGGACGGGGCCTGCGAAGGAAACGTCTTCAAAGGCAGGCAGTGGTACATCGATGGATGGACGACGCCCCCTGCCGTCGCCGACACGAATGCGGTCACGAGCTTCGAGCAGTGGATGCTCACCGCTGTGAACCGGTGGAAGGATTCGCCCGCGCTGGCGGCATGGGAATTGGTCGGCGAACCGGAAACCAGCTCGTGCACCGACGCGGCGTGCTCGTGGACCACCCGGACATGCACCGCCGACGCCGCCCAGGTTCTGCGCTCCTTCTTCGACACCGCGGGGCAGCAGCTCCGCACTGTCGATCCCCGCACCCTGATCACCGCCGGTCTCACCGGCGGCGGACAGTGCGGTAGCCAGGGTGACGAGTACGAGTACCTCGCCCAGTCGTCGTTCGTCGATGTGCTGCAGTACCACGACTACGGATTCGACGGTGTGCCGTTGCCCGGAGATCAGTGGAACGGGCTGCAGCGGCGGATCACCCAGAGCGCTGCGGTGGGCAAACCCCTCCTGGTCGGGGAGATCGGCCAACTCGCCGGTTCCTGTGGCGATATCGGCTCTCGCGCAACGAGTATCGCCACCAAGATCGACGGCCAACGCGCCGCAGGCACAGCCGGAGCTCTGCTGTGGGCCTTCGTACCCGACCCGCGGCCGGGCGAGTGCACCTACGACATCGGACCCGGCGATCCGCTGTGGCAGACGATCGGACGTTAGGGCATCCTCGTTGTCCGCGACTTCACCTGAGCGTTCCTTTACTTTCGCTTTTGGGTGACAGCGTGCCGTGACATGAAGCCACTACCCTTGTTCGCGGTTCACGACGGAAGCTCCAAGCGGTCAGCATTGACGTGCAAGTACAAGTGCGGGGATGCGTGTTTCCACGAGGTTCCCAACACGTCGAAGGGTCAGTACTTCGGCGACATCGTCAAGACCGCCATGTCGCGGCGCGGTGTGATCAAGGGCGGTGCCATGGCGGTGCTCGCCGTGGGTGCCGGTAGCGCTCTCGCGGCGTGCTCGACCGATGAGCCCGCCACCACCGGAAGCGGAACCTCGAGCACGTCGGGTGCCGACACCCCGCCCGTCGACGGTGTGGATTTCGTTGCGGTCGAACCGAACACCGAGGACGCCGTCGTGATCCCCGAGGGCCACGAGCAGGCCGTCGTGATCCGCTGGGGCGATCCGGTGGTCGAGGGCGCTCCGGCATTCGACTTCGACAACCAGACCGCGGCCGCCCAGGCGATGCAGTTCGGCTTCAACAACGACTTCGCCGGTCTGCTGCCGGTGGAGGGCACCCCCAACGCGTTCCTGCTGGTCGTCAATCACGAGTACTCCACCGAGCCTGCGATGTTCAAGGGCTACGACGAAGAGAACCCGACGCGCGAGCAGTTCGAGATCGCGTTGGCCGCACACGGCCTGAGCGTGGTTCAGGTTCAGGGCGAGGGTAACTCGGGCAAGCTCACCCCTGCGATGGGCCGGTACAACCGACGCATCACCGGCACGACGGAGTTCGTCGTCACCGGCCCCGCCGCGGGCAGCGACCTCCTCAAGACGAGCGTCGATCCGACGGGTACCCGCGTGCTCGGCACGTTCAACAACTGCTCGGGTGGCCTGACGCCCTGGGGCACTGTGCTTTCCGGCGAAGAGAACTTCAACCAGTACTTCGGCAACGCCGAGTCGGTCACCGAGACCGCGGCCGCGGAGCGACTCGCCCGCTACGGCATCGAGGGTGCCGCCAGCGACCGCAAGTGGGAGACCTTCGACAAGCGTTTCGACATCGCGCAGGAGCCCAACGAGCCCCACCGATTCGGGTACGTCGTCGAGGTGAACCCGTGGGATCCGCAGTCGGCTCCGATCAAGCACACCGCGCTGGGACGCTTCAAGCACGAGGCCGCCACCATCTACGTCACCGACGACGGCACCGTCGTCGCCTACAGCGGTGACGACGAGCGCTTCGACTACATGTACAAGTTCGTCTCGAGCCGAAAGATGATGCCCGGCACCGGCGCAGCGGCGATGCGCAACAACATGACACTGCTGGACGCGGGCACGCTGTACGTCGCCACCCTCACCGGTGACTCCCCGGACGCGATCGACGGCTCCGGCAGTCTCCCCCCGAGCGGCGAGTTCAAGGGCACCGGAACGTGGGTCCCGCTGCTCGAGACCGGCGAGGACGGCCGCGGCACGTCGCTCGTCGACGGTATGTCCGCCGAGGAGGTCGCAGTGTTCACCCGCTTGGCAGGCGACAAGGTGGGCGCGACCAAGATGGACCGCCCCGAGGACTTCGAGCCCAACCCGGTGACCGGCAAGGTCTACGTTGCGCTGACGAACAACTCGAACCGCGGCACCGAGGGCAAGGCCGCGGCGGATACGGCCAATCCTCGCAACACCAACAAGAACGGCCAGGTACTCGAGCTCGACGACGACCACGCGGGTACGTCTTTCACCTGGAACCTGCTGCTGGTGTGCGGTGACCCGAACGAGGCCGACACGTACTTCGGCGGCTTCGACAAGAGCCAGGTCAGCCCCATCTCCTGCCCCGACAACCTCGCGTTCGACGCCAAGGGCAACCTGTGGGTCTCCACCGACGGAAACGCACTCGACTCCAACGACGGCCTGTTCGCCGTGGTACTCGACGGCCCCCGCCGCGGAGAGACCCGCCAGTTCCTGACCGTTCCCGCTGGAGGCGAGACCTGCGGCCCGATCATCTCCGACGAGCGGGTCGTGGTGTGCGTGCAGCACCCCGGCGAAAGCGACGACGCCACCGCCGACGCGCCGATCTCGCATTGGCCCGACGGCGGCGACACCCAGCCGCGGCCCTCCGTCGTCGCCGTGTGGAAGTCGGCGTAGTAGCGGTACACGTCAGCGCCGGATCGCCGCGAGGTCATGGACCTTCGCGGCGATCACGGCGTGGTGGGGTCGACTACCAGCGAGCCAATGTCCTCAACGATTCCGATGTGCCCGCGTAGTGGTTGATGTCGGTACGCCCGTCGATTCCGGGAATCGTGCCGCGGTCGGTGAACTGCCAGAACAACCAGTCAGTCCAGCCGCCGGGCAGCGGCCCCAGCTCGTCGCCGTAGTCGGCGATCCACAGCGGATAGTTGTTGAACTCGTGGGTGTCGGCCATCGCCGTCCGCCAGAAGTTGGGATAGGTGTAGATGATCGGCTGACGTCCGGTCAGCGTCTGGACGGTATCGAGATACCGGTGCGTCCAGTCGATCACCTCGGCCGGCGACCTACCCTTGGCATCTTCGAGGTCGAGCACCGGCGGCAGATCGCCTGGACCGTTGATGCCCAACACCAGTGCCGAGTAGTACGCGCCCTGCAGCTCGGGTGACAACGTCACATCGGCGTAGTGGTACGCCCCGCGCGCCACGTTTGCCGTGCGCATGACGATGGAGTCCTCGACGAAGTACGGGTTGACGTAATCCAGCCCCTCGGTGGCCTTGACCATCGCGAAGCCGTGGCCCGCAGCCTCGACGGCATGCCAATCGATCGCGGTGCCGTCGATGTGTTGCCACGACGAGACGTCCGGACCCTGCGGAACAGCGGACGCGATCCCGGGCGCAGAGCAGGCGATGACGCCGACCGAGAACAATCCGAACAGGGCACGCACCGTGCGGGAGAAGACCACCCGGGTGAGGTTAGGGGCCCGGACCTGGGCACTCAATGGTGAACAGTCACTAATGCGTTCTGTCCACAGACGTGATTGAGTCGTCGGTGATGAGACGTGGGTAACACTCACGCTGCCGATGGCGACATACCCAGAGTCGGCACGAACAAACAAGTCCAATGGAAACACGAACTACATCTCTTGGCTCGGAGGCGCACCCATGACTGTCGTGAACGATCTCTCGCATCTGGCTCTCACGGAGCTCGACCCGTCCGACTACGCGGTGCCGACAATCGCACCGATCCGAACCACCGGACACCTCGACCCCGTCTTCTGCATCCACCCCTTGGTGGGTCTCGTCGATTGCTACGCGGGCCTGACCGCTCACGTGGACGACGACCGCCCCATCTACGGCGTCCAGGTACCCGCGTCCGGTGAGCGCGCCGAATCCCTCGCGGCACTGGCTGCGCGGTACGCCGACGACATCGTTCGCATCCAGACCGACGGCACCGTCCACCTCCTCGGCATGTCGTTCGGTGGAGTTCTCGCTCACGCCATCGCCGTCGAACTGCAGAATCGGAACGTCACGGTCGGCGCACTGACGCTGCTCGACAGCGACCCTGTCCGGGCCCGCGCCGAGGGTGCCGATCTCCTCGCCGCCATGGGTGACGAGATCGATCGCAGCCATGTCGAAGAATTGCTCGCCGTCGCCTCGCACAACGACGAACTCGTTCAGCGCCACCTGCCCGGCATCTACTTCGGCGACATCCTGGCCGTCTCGTCCCTGGGGACCGACTCCGGTTCCGCGTGGCATCCCTTCGTCTGCGGCACCGTCGCCAAGTACCTCGTGCCCGACGCCACCTCGTTCGACGTCGTCGGCCCGTTGGTCGACAGCTACCTCAGCTGATCTCGCTCTACCCCAGCCAATCCAGCACGGCCGCGGCCGTCCACGATTGCTGCATGCTGCCGAGCGGCTTGCCGGTGAACGGCTCGTAGTACTCGGCGAAGCTGCCGTCGCTGGCCTGGCGCAGGCCTTCGTCGCGCAACGACAGTGACCGCTCGGACCACCCACGACGCGCGAATGCCCACGAGAACAGCCACGTCATCACCGGCCACACCGGCCCGCGCCAGTACTCACGGGCACGGAAGTCCTTCGAGACCGGCGACGTCGACGGCGGAACCGCGTAGCGCAGATCCGGGTGCCCGCAGAATCTCGTGCCCTCGAAGATCCGAAGCAGATTGCGTTCCTGCTCGCGGGGCAGGCCGCCACACAGCAACGGCGCGAACATCGCGATGGTCTCGGTGCCGATCCACTGGCCCGTCCGCAGATCGAAGTCGCGGGCCCCGCCGGAGCGCGCGTCCGTCGTCGCAATCACTCCCTTGCGGAACTTCTCCCCCCACGACCGCAGCTCCCGAACATCGGAGTGCGGACGCGAATGGTCCTCGCCGATGGTCGCGAGCACATCGCAGGCCACCGCGAAGATGGCGCTGACGAACACATCCTCGACGGCGAAGCTCATCTTCGTCTTCAATGCGTCGTCGTCGTACCCGACCTGCTTCATCTCCTCCACGAGCCAGATGTAGCGGTCGTACTCGAGATTGCTGGGCCGCTGGGAGGCGTCGCTGATGACCGCCTTGTCCTCCCGGAAGTATGGATCCATTTCTCCCGGAACCACATTCGCGTAGGCCGAGTCCCACCGCGGCGAGTTGTCCATCCCCGACTCCCAGCCGTGGAAAACCGCGATTCTTCCGTTGTCGTCGACATCGCGGGCCTGGGCGAGCCAGCGGTGCCACCGCACCAGATCACCCCAGCGGCGATCGAGAAACTCCTCGGCGACGGCACGCGTCGTGCGTCCGTGGCGCTTGGAGTGATCCAGGATGCGCTGCACCGCGATCGCGTGGACCGGGGGTTGCGTGATGCCCGAGGTCTGCGGGCTCATCGGTGCGTGCGACGCGAGCGTGCCGGTGGCCCACCGCGCCGGCCCGGGGAAGTAGCCGTCGACACCGTTGGCGAACACGATGTGCGGGATCATCCCGTTCTTCCACTGCGCGGAGAGCAAGGTGTCCATCTCCACCACGGCCCGCTCCACGCTCAGCGGAGCCAGTCCGACGGAGACGAATGCCGCATCCCAGCTCCACATGTGCGGATACAGCCGCGGAGCCGCACTGGTCATGGTGCCCAGGTCGTTGCCCCTGAGCAGATATGCCGCGCGCGCTGCCAGCTGCGTGGAAGTGAAACCTCGATCGCCCATGCAGACAGTTTGCGTGCACAGGCGACATTCCGCTCGTTTGAAATTGCGGACCGAACCTGTCCTCGATCGCTCCTACTGTGAACATCACCAACCACCAGGAGGAACAATGACCACCGAGAACACCGACATCGTGAAGATGCTCGACGAACAACGCGCCAATTTTCACATCACCGTCCGCGGAATCACCGAGGAACAGGCGCGCACCCGCACCACCACGAGCGAGCTGACCCTCGGTGGGCTGCTGCATCACGTGATCAGCAACGAACGGCACTGGATGAAGGTGATCGCCGACCTGGACGAGAACGCGGAATTCGACATGGCCAGCGCCGGCGGCGAGTACGTCATGGCCGAGAACGAAACCGTCGCGGGGTTGATCGCCGAATGGGAAGAGGTTGCGCGTTCCACCTCGGCTGCGCTCGAGACGTTGGACCTCGACCTGTCGGTCCCGGTGCCGACGGCACCATGGGCACCCGAACGCATCTGGCAGAGCGCACGATTCACGGTGCTTCACATTCTGCGCGAGATCTCCCAGCACGCGGGACATGCGGACATCATTCGTGAAGAACTCGACGGAGCGAACACCACCCGGACCTGGGCAGCCGAAGCCGGTATGAGCTTTTGAGTAACCTGCTTTCATGACTCGTACTGCGTTGGTGACCGGAGCAAGCCGTGGCCTCGGGGCCCATATCGCCCGACTTCTCGCGCCGGATCACCACGTACTGCTCGGCGGACGATCGGCCGAATCTCTCGAGCCGATCGCGTCGGAACTGGCAGGAGCTACCCCGTGGCCGGTGGAACTGACCGATCCCGACGCGGTTGCGGCGGCCGCGTCGGGCATCGATTCTCTGGATGTGTTGGTGCACAACGCCGGAGTCGCGGCGCTGGGGACGGTCGAGGAGTCGACTGCCGATGACTGGCGGCGGCAGTACGAGGTGAACGTGATCGCCGTCGTCGAGCTGACTCGTTTGCTTCTTCCTGCACTACGAAAGGCGAACGGCCATGTGGTGCTGATCAATTCGGGTGCGGGTATTCGTGCGAACCCCGGTTGGGGCGGCTACGCGGCGAGCAAGTTCGCGCTCCGGGCCTTCGGAGATGCACTGCGACAGGAGGAACCGTCGCTACGCGTGACGTCGGTGCATCCCGGACGCATCGACACCGAGATGCAGCAGGAGATCGTCGCGCACGAGGGTGGGGAATACGACGGCTCGAAGTTCCTGCAGCCCAGCACCGTTGCCCGTGCAGTACGCAACGCCATCGATACTCCTGCCGACGCACATCCCACCGAAGTGGTGCTGCGCACCAGGTGAGCGAAAGTCCCCTCGGTCGTTGCGCACACTCCACTCCGGCCTCGTAGCAGGGGTCGAGTTTCCGCTCACAGCGCTCAGAGGTCGTCGAGTTTCACTATGCCGTCTTGCAGGGCCCTGGCGACGAGTGCCGCCTTGGTCGGTGCTGCCCGACCGACGCGGGAGTATTTGTCTCGAATTCGTGTCAGGTGGGTGTTGACGGTTCCCAGGGCGATGTGGAGGCGCGCACCGACTTCGACTTTGGAGTCGCAGTCCAACCAGACCTTCAGGACTGCAACTTCACGCTCGGTCAGTCCGGGTGACGCGTACGTCGGCGTTGGCCGTCGGCCATGGACTCGCCCCGATGCAAGAGTGGAACGGGTGACGGGCGGCCTCGGGCCGAGAGGGTTACGCACTGTCCCGGGCACTGCGACGCGCGTCTGGACTTGGGGTCGACGATCGATCAACACCATCGGGTCCTCCTCGAGATACCGGCCTTGAGGCCGATGAGTATCGGACCACGGCCCGCGAACCCCCTGCAACACAAACCAATTCGAGAACAACATCGATTCGAGTGTTTCGACTACACAGACATGTAGTTAGAACTAAACACTGCGAGCTCGGTCACTCGATTGCTATGGTTCGTGATCCATTCAGGTGCTGTGAAGTCCAGTGAAGGCGGTCGACGTTGAACCCCAGGCCCGTCCCGCGTGAACAATTTCTCCACGCCGGATACCGGCTCCTGAACGACGTGGACATGACCGGCCTCGCCCGTTCGCTGTCCATCTCGGCGGTGGTCGACGGTGCTGGGCTGTCGCATCAAACGTTCCACAACACCTACCCAGGCAACTCCCGCAGTGGAGGTTCCGGCGGCAAAGAAGCGTTCGTGGCGGATCTTCTCGAAAACCTCACCGTGAATTACACCGGCACGACGCCCATCGACCCGCCTGCCGGGCTGCGAGACGCGGCCGCACCGATGTCCGCCCTGTTCGAGGACCTGACCTCCGGCCTGATGCGTCGGCGCCTGGTCGCCACCCTGCTCGCCAGCGACCACGACGGGGCACGCAAAGCCGTCACCCCCGAATTCGAGCGCCTGAATGCCGACCTGCGCACCATGGTGGGTCAGGCCATCCAAGCTCAGGGCGGGTCCGTGCGTCGGCCGCTGTCGTTGACGTCCCTGTCCACTGCCCTGGGCGCACTTCTCGACGGCTACGCTCTTCGCGAGATGCTCACGCCCGGTTCCGTTGCCACGAGCGAGGTAGCCGAGGCAGTCACCTCGATCCTGCGTTGGGCCGTCGACCCAGTGCATTCCGATCGGAACTCGACCGAACCCGACCCCGTCGGCGCGCTCGACGATGCCGCCTCCCTCCGCCCCGACCTGGAGGCCGACGTCATCGCGGCCACGGAAGCGCTCTTCCTCGACAACGGATACTTCCTGGTGACGCTCGCCGACATCGCCGCAGCAGCAAAGATTCGAGTCGAGGATCTCCGACGCCTGTTTCCCAGCAAGGTAGACATCATCGTCGCCGCACTGAAACCCGAGTTCGATCGCGTCCTACGACTGCGCCGAGCCGACGAACGCCTCGGCATCGAGCCCGCAATCGCTCTGCAGCGCACGTTGATTGCGGTGGGCGAGTTCGTGATCGACAACCGCGCGATGAGCACAGGGATGCTCCTCGCGCTCAGCTTCGAGCAGTTCCAACAGCCGAGCACGATCACGACCGTGATGGAGAACCTGTACCTACCTGCCGCCGTCGTCCCCATCCTCGAACGCGGTCGCGAAACCGGCGTTTTCAGCGACGAGGCACCGACGATCGAGGCGGCAGTCATGCTGACCAACAACGTTCTCTTCCGATGCTTGACGCGGCCGAACGAATCGGCAACCGACGTTGCCGACGGCGTTCTCCGACTACTCATGCCCGGCATCTCGACCAGGACGCCCTGACGTCACCCGGCCCCAGGGTTCGTCTCAGGTCTAGAACTTGGTCTGCGAAAGTCCTACGGTTGTTTCATGGCACTGTCGAAGGCAGAACGCGAAGAGTTTCTGGCCGAACCCCACATCGCCGCGCTGTCCGTCGCTGCAGGCCCTGATCGCGGGCCGTTGACTGTCCCCATCTGGTACGACTACACCCCCGGCGCTCAGGCCTGGGTCCTCACCGGGAAGACGTCGAAGAAGGCTCAATTGATCAGAGCTGCAGGGCGATTCACGCTCATGATCGAGCAGTCGGACCCGAGGATCAGGTACGTCTCGGTCGACGGACCCGTTGCGCGGGAAGAGCCGAGTACACCGGAGTTACTGCGCACCATGGCAGCGCGCTATCTACCGCCGGAGAAGGTCGACGGCTACCTCGAGATGGCCGACAGTGAGCACGAAGAGAACGTGGTGTTCTACCTGCAGCCGGAGCATTGGCTGTCGGCCGATCTGGGCGCGATCTGACAGAACCACCCGGGTGCGTACTACGGAGTCGGTGCCAGGCTGTTTCCAGGCGGGATGGTTCCGCAATTGCTGCGCGTCGGCCCACCGGAGAACCGCTCGGTCAGGAACTGCAGACTCTGAGCCTCGAAAGCCGGGAAGGCTTCGCTGTGCGACAAGCCGTCGTACTGCGCGTACTGCACATCGACGCCCCGGCCGCAGTATTCGTACGCCAGTCCTTGTACATCTGCGGTGATCATGACGGAATCGCCGATCGGATCGGCTTGCCCGACAGCCAGGAACATCGGCGTCCGCGGAGTGCCCTGGCTACCCATGATGTTGTCGTCGATCGCCGCCACCACCTCGGGTACGTCGAGCATGGAGGTGTACGGAGCCTTGACCATCGACGCGTCGGTGAGCGTCGGGTAGTCGTCGGCGAACTGGGCGATGCACTCCTGATCGACCTGATCGATCACCTGGCGGCCGTAGTCGGAGATGAAATCGTCCAGGTCGAGACCGTAGGCGCGTTGGTAGGCGACGATCAGTGCCGGGATGACGCCCGCCCACTCCTTGCTTCCGCTGACGTACGGCAGGTTGTGAGCCAGGTCGACCGGCAGCCCGCCGGCCGCCGCTCCGACGAGGTTCAGCTCGGGTGCGTACTCGGGGGCAATCTCGGCACCCCACTGCGTCGGGACGGAGCCTCCGGAGTATCCGACCATGCCGACGGGGGTGTTCGACGGAAGCTGCAGAAAGGACTGTGCCGCGCGAACGCCGTCCAGAGCTGCGTACCCCGACTGCCGTCCGATCGTCCACTCGAGTTCCTCGCCCTCGTAATCCGGCACGACGACGGTGTAACCGGCTGCGAGATAACCGGCAATGACCACCTGTTCCGCGCCGGCAATAGGACTCGTGGACCCGCCGCTGAGGGTGTACGAGGGATTGCACTGGGACCCGAGGGCGTCGTATGCCATGTGGTACGACACGATTCGCGTCGGGCCGGGGATCAGGGGCCGCAGCACCGTGGCGACCGTGACGACGGCGTCGCCCTGCTGGTCGGTAGTCCTGTACAGGACCTGGCTACCGGTGACCGGCGTCGGCTGGTTCGGCGTTCGGAAGGTCATGGGCCTCGACCGGAGCACCGTCCCCGGGGAGACGTCCAGGCCGCCGTCCCAATCGTAGAACGGATCGTCGGCCGGAATCGGTGAGCCGGGCCCCGGATCTGCTTGTGCAACAGGGACACTCACGAGCGTGACGGACCCCAGAACCAGGACGACGGAGGCCACCAGCCTCACCACGAATCCTTTACCGACCTGTGACATGGAACAAATTAAAGCCCCGACCTCGAAGTTATGGACGGAAATCGCCAGATTTTCATCCATAACTTCGAGCTCGACGGGGCCTACTTCAGGACGATGTTCACCATTCGACCCGGGATCACGATGATCTTGGTCGGGGCCTTGCCGTCGAGCAGGGCGACGATCTTCTCGTCGGCCAGTGCAGTCTTCTCGACGTCGTCCTTGGTCGCATCGGCCGGGACGGTGATGCGGCTGCGTACTTTGCCGTTGACCTGGATGGGGTAGTCGACGGTATCGGCGACGAGCCACTTCTTCTCCACGCGCGGGAAGGGACCGTGTGCCAGCGACTTCTCGTGGCCGAGCTTGCTCCACAGTTCCTCGGACAGGTGCGGAGCCAGCGGAGCGAGCATCAGGATCAGCGGCTCGACGACCCCGCGCGGCGCACCGTCGGGGTACGCCTTGGTGATGTGGTTGGTCAGCTCGATGAGCTTGGCACCGGCCGTATTGTCGCGCAGCGCAGCGTAATCCGCGTGCACACCATCGATCACACGATTGAGCACGCGCAGTGTGTCCTCGGTCGGCTTGGCGTCGGTGACGCGGACCTCGCCGGTCACCTCGTCGAGCACCAGTCGCCACACCCGCTGCAGGAATCGCTGCGCGCCGACGACGTCCTTGGTCGCCCACGGCCGCGACGTGTCCAGCGGGCCCATCGACATCTCGTAGAACCGCAGGGTGTCGGCACCGTACTCGGCGAAGATCTCGTCGGGGGAGACCGAGTTCTTCAGGGACTTACCCATTTTGCCGTACTCACGGTTGACGGGCTGGTCCTGGTGGAAGTAGCCGCCGTCGCGCTCGATCACCTCGGCCGCGGGCACGTAGACCCCGCGAGCATCGGTGTAGGCGAAGGCCTGGATGTAGCCCTGGTTGTACAGGCGACGGTACGGCTCGCTCGAGCTGACATGGCCGAGATCGAACAACACCTTGTGCCAGAAGCGCGAGTACAACAGGTGCAGCACCGCATGCTCGACGCCACCGACGTAGAGATCGACCCCGCCGGGATCGTGAGGTCCGTGGATCTCCGGACGCGGTCCGACCCAGTACTTCTCGTTCTCCGGGTCCGCGAAGGCCTCGGAGTTGGTGGGGTCGATGTAGCGCAGCTGGTACCAGGAACTGCCCGCCCACTGCGGCATGACGTTGGTGTCGCGGGTATAGGTCTGCAGCCCGTCGCCCAGATCGAGTTCGACCTCGACCCAGTCCGACGCCTTGGCCAGCGGTGGGGACGGCTCGGAGCCGGCGTCGTCCGGATCGAACGAGACCGGTGCGTAGTTCTCGACCTCCGGGAGTTCCACCGGCAGAGCAGAATCCGGCAATCCGTGCGGGTTGCCCTCGGAGTCCCAGACGATCGGGAACGGCTCGCCCCAGTAGCGCTGGCGAGCGAACAGCCAGTCGCGCAGCTTGTACTGGATGGTGCCGCGGCCGGTGCCGTCTGCCTCCAACCGCGCGATGACGGCGGCTTTGGCCTCGTCCACCGGCATACCGTCGAGGAAGTCGGAGTTCACCAGGGCACCGTCGCCGACGTACGCGGCCTCGGTGACGTCTCCACCCGAAATGACCTCGCGCACAGGCAGATCGAATGCCGTGGCGAACTCCCAGTCTCGGGCATCGTGTCCGGGGACGGCCATGATCGCGCCGGTACCGTAGCCCGTCAGCACGTAGTCGGCGATGAACACCGGAACTTGCTCGCCGTTGACCGGGTTGCTCACGTAGGCACCGATGAAGACGCCGGTCTTCTCCTTGTTCTCCTGCCGCTCCAGATCGGACTTTGCGGCAATCGAAGCACGGTATGCCGCAACGGCTTCCGCGGGAGTTGCGGCTCCGCCGGTCCACTTGTCGGACACGTCGGAAGGCCACTCGGGAGCAACCAACCCGTCGACCAGTTCGTGTTCGGGGGCGAGCACCACGTAGGTGGCACCGAACAGCGTGTCCGGGCGAGTGGTGAACACCTCGATGTTCGAGAACGAGACCTGCGCACCGCGGGATCGCCCGATCCAGTTGCGCTGCATGGTCTTGACCTTCTCGGGCCAATCCAGGTACTCGAGGTCGTCGACAAGACGGTCGGAGTACGCGGTGATTCGCATCATCCACTGCCGCAGGTTCTTTCGGAACACCGGGAAGTTGCCGCGATCGCTGCGTCCGTCGGCGGTGACCTCTTCGTTGGCGAGCACCGTACCCAGACCGGGGCACCAGTTGACCATCGAGTTGGACTCGTACACCAGACGGAAGCCGTCGATCACCTCACGCCGCTCACCGACGGTCAGCGATTCCCAGGAGCGGCCGTCGTCCAACGTGCGCTCACCCGAGGCGAACGCCGCCTCCAGTTCCGAGATGGGCCTGGCTTTACCGAGGTCCGCGTCGAACCACGAGTTGAAGATCTGCAGGAAGATCCACTGCGTCCAGTGGTAGAAGTCGACGTCCGTCGTCGCCAGGGACCGTCGGCGATCGTGCCCGAGGCCCAGCCGACGCAACTGGCGGCGCATGTTGGTGATGTTGTTCTCGGTGGTGCTGCGCGGGTGCGTGCCCGTCTGCACGGCGTACTGCTCGGCCGGCAGACCGAACGCGTCGTAGCCCAGCGCATGCAGCACGTTACGACCCTGCATGCGGTGGTACCGCGCGAAGACGTCGGTGGCGATGTAGCCGAGGGGATGACCGACATGCAGGCCGCTGCCCGACGGATACGGGAACATGTCCTGGACGAACAGCTTGTCCTTCGGGACCTCTCCGGCGAGGGTTCCGACCGGGTTGGGAGCGTCGAAAGTGCCCTGTGTCTCCCACAGGTCCTGCCACTGCTCCTCGATGTGCCCGGCGAGTTCGGCCGTGTAGCGGTACTCGGGGGCGGACTCGGTGGGTGCTTCAACGGAATCGGTCACACCTACCAGCCTAAAGTGTGACGCGGCCCGCCTGGTACCAGGACCTCGCTGCGCCGTATCCTGGCCAGGTGGTCATCGTCTCGGTTGTGTTGTTCGTGCTCGCGCTCGTCGTCGGCGCTGTCGCTGCCCTGTCGCTGCTGGGTCGGCTCCCACGCAACCGCTTCGCCGGTGTCCGCACCGCCGAGGCCATGCGTGACGACGAGACGTTCACCCTCGCCAATCGCGTCGCCGGTCCCACCACAGCCGCATCGGCGCTGGTACTGGCCATCGGCGCAGTGGCCGCCCTCGCCCTGAGCGGTATCGCCGCCGTCGTCGGCGTCGTCGTTGCCCTCGTGGCCGCGCTGTTCATCGCCGCAGCCGGCGGATCCATCGGGGCCCGCGCAGCAGCGGCCGTTCCGCCACCCGCCGAGGCGGACGGATGCGGAAGCTCGTGCATCTCGTGCAGCCTCAAGGACGCCTGCCAGCCGAGCTGAGCAGATGAAGGCGAAGGCACTACGCACGTTCGACCCGGCCGGGGTCGTGTTCGGCGTTGCCGTCCCCCTTGTCGTCGCCGCACTCGGACTCGTCCTGGCGTACCTGTGGCAAGGCCGTCTGCCCGAACAGGTCGCCACTCACTTCAGCGGCACCGAACCGGACGACTTCTCCAATCCACTCTCCAACGCCTGGACCCTCGCGATCGTGATCGTGCTGGTCGGCGGCGGGTGCAGTGCCGTCGCGTCGTTGACTCGGGTGCTGCTGATCATGCGTCGAACCATGCTGATCATCGGGCTGACCGTCGTCGGAACGATCGGTGTTCTGCAGATCGCGACCCTCGTCCGAGAGCTGGACATGGCGTCCGAACAGAGCGTGACCATCCCCGGCTGGGCGATCGCGGTGGGGACCGTCGTCGGATTCGCGGCCGGGTTGTTCGGTGCGTCCAGGCTGCGTGACTACCGCGAACGCGTCGACGCCACATCACCGCCGCACGCAGATCTCCCGCGCTGCAGCCCGGAGTTGCCGCTGGTGGTCCGCGTCGGAGCCAGCCGGGTCGCCGGCATCACCGTCGTGGCAGTCTCTCTGGCCGGAGCCGCTCTGACGTGCTGGCTGTCCGGCTCACTGTGGCCGATCTTCCTGTTCGCCCCACTGACGATTCTGATTCTGTCCCTGCTGCGCTTCACGGTGCACATCGACAGCGACGGCCTCTTCGTCTCCAGCCTGGGCATGGCGGCATTCGACTACGACATCGACGAGATCACCGGTGCGTCGGTGCGGGCGGTCGATCCGTCGAAGGAGTTCGGGGGCTGGGGTCTTCGGGCCAAGGGCCGCGGGAACTACGCCGTCGCCACCGACGCCGGCCCCGCAGCCTTCGTCACGTTCGCCAACGGAGACCGGCTCACCATCGGATCCGTGCACGCCGAGAAGATCGCGGGCACGCTCAACACCCTGACCGCCCGCACTCGCAACGCCACGGTGGATTAAATTAGCCAAGTGAAGTTGTTGCGGGATACCGTGCTGGATCCCTTCCTGTTGGGCATCTTCGCGGTCGCAGCGCTGGCGAGCCTGTTCCCGGCCACTGGCACAGCGGAGGACGTCCTGGGCTGGGTGACGCGCATCGCCATTGCCCTGCTGTTCCTCATCTACGGCGCTCGACTCTCACCGCGCGACGCCTGGAACGGCGTCAAGCACTGGCGGCTGCACTCGGTGATCCTGGGGTGCACGTATCTGCTGTTCCCGGCACTCGGGCTGGCCCTGCGGATTCTCGTCCCCGGCGTGATCAGCGACGACCTCTACACCGGAATGCTGTTCCTCTGCCTGGTCCCGTCGACCGTGCAGTCCTCGATCGCCTTCACCTCCATCGCCCGCGGCAACGTCGCCGGTGCCGTGGTGAGCGCCTCGTTCTCCAACATCATCGGAGTGTTCGTCACCCCACTGCTCGTGATCGCCCTGATGACCACGACCGGTTCCGTGACCATCGACCCCAGCTCCGTACTCGATATCGCCCTGCAACTGCTGCTTCCGTTCGCCGTCGGACAGTTGATCCGGCCCTGGGTGACGGGCTGGCTCACCCGGCACAGCGCGCCGACGAAACTCGTCGACCGTGGTTCGATCCTGCTGGTCGTGTTCGCCGCGTTCAGCGAATCCATGAACCAGAACGTGTGGTCCTCGGTGCCGGTGTGGCGCATCGGCATCGTCGTCGCAGTGTGCGCTGCGCTGCTCGCGGTGGTGCTGGCGATCACCTGGTACGGAGGCAAGTGGCTGGGCTTCGCTTTCGAGGATCGGGTGGTGCTGCTGTACTGCGGATCCAAGAAAAGCCTGGCCAGCGGGCTGCCGATGGCCGCAGTGCTGTTCGTCGGCCAACCCGTCGGACTGATCGTGCTGCCGCTGTTGATCTTCCATCAGATTCAGCTGATGGTGTGCACCGTGATCGCCCAGCAGCTCGCGCGACGACCGCAATCGGAACAGAGCCCGGTGGGCAGCGTCGCGGACTAGATTGGGTGTCACTCGAACCGATCACGGGAGAAGACGATGACCAGGAAAATCCATGCCGACGGTATCGTCTCTGCGGCCTACACCGGCCGCCTCGCCACCAATCCCGTACCCGCACTGCGACTTCCCGAGGAACAGCTCGATCCGGACGCCGCCTACCGCTTCATCCACGACGAACTGATGCTCGACGGCAGCTCGCGCCTCAATCTGGCGACCTTCGTCACCACCTGGATGGATCCGCAGGCCGAGAAACTCATGGCCGAGACGTTCGACAAGAACATGATCGACAAGGACGAGTACCCGTCCACCGCCGCCATCGAGGAACGCTGCGTCAACATCGTCGCCGACCTGTTCCACGCCCCCGGACTCGACCGGGAGGACCCGTCGACGGCCACCGGGGTCTCGACCATCGGCTCCAGTGAGGCCGTCATGTTGGCCGGATTGGCACTCAAGTGGCGCTGGCGAGCGAGGGGAGCAGGTACCGGCACTCCGAACCTGGTGCTCGGCAGCAATGTTCAGGTGGTGTGGGAGAAGTTCTGCCGCTACTTCGACGTGGAGCCCAAGTACCTGCCCGTCGAGCGCGGACGCTACGTCATCACCCCGGAGCAGGTTCGAGATGCAGTGGACGAGAACACCATCGGCGTCGTCGCCATCCTCGGCACCACGTTCACCGGAGAACTCGAACCGGTACAGGAGATCTGCGCTGCACTGGACGAGATCGCGGGCGTTGGCGGGCCCGACGTACCGGTCCATGTCGACGCAGCCAGTGGCGGATTCGTCGTACCGTTCCTGTACCCGGAACTGGAATGGGATTTCCGGCTGCCTCGCGTCAAGTCCATCAACGCCAGCGGCCACAAGTACGGACTGACCTATCCGGGAATCGGATTCGCCGTCTGGCGAACCAAGGAAGACCTGCCCGAGGACCTCGTGTTCCGCGTCAACTACCTCGGCGGCGACATGCCCACCTTCACGCTGAACTTCTCCCGGCCGGGCAACCAGGTGATCGGGCAGTACTACAACTTCCTACGCCTCGGCAGATCCGGCTACACCGACATCATGAAAGCGCTGCGCGACACCGCAGTTCGCGTCAGCCGTCACCTCGCGAAACACCCCGACATCGAGGTCATCACCGACGGATCGGCCATCCCGGTCCTGTCGTTCATGCTGAAGGACCACTGCGAGTTCACCGTCTTCGACGTCTCCCACGAACTACGCGCCCGCGGCTGGCAGGTGCCGGCATACACGATGCCCGACAACGCAACCGACGTCGCCGTGCTCAGAGTCGTAGTGCGAGAGGGTTTCAGCGCGGACCTGGGCCGAATGCTGTGCATCGCCATCGACGAGGTGCTCGCCGGCCTGAAGTCAGGTGGACACTCGACGGCGCAGGCTTTCGCTCACTAGTGCCTGCGGCACTAGTTGCGGTCGACGTCGATCGGATGAGATGCCAGCAGCGCCAAGGGCATCGGCTGCCTACGCAGTACGTGCGCCCACAGGTCGATCCGCGGCGGACCGATCACGTCGGATGCCAAAGCCGATAACACGATCCAGTCGTCACGGTCGAGTTCACCTTCGAGTTGCCCGAACGTCCAGCCCGAGTATCCGGCGAAGATGCGCACGCCCTCGACGAGTGGGGCGATATCGGCAGGATCGGAATCGAGATCGACCATCACCACTCGGCCGTCGACGCGGCGCAGACCGGGTACTCCGTCGATCGACACACCGGTCCGCAGCGTCGCCAGGCACAGAGCCGAATCGCGCTTGACCGGGCCACCGACGTACAGCGCCTGCGGTTTGGCTGCCAGCTCGGACCAGTTGGGCAGCACGTTCTGCACCGCCGTCTCGCTGGGACGGTTGATCACGACACCGAGGCTGCCCGCATCGTTGTGTTCGATGATGTAGATGACGGTGCGCCGAAACGTGGGCTCGACCAGTTCGATGGACGACACCAACAGACTGCCGGGACGGACATCGCGCAAGGCCGATGCCGTCTGGTCCTCGGGTTCCTCCGCATGCGCTGCCACGCTAGTCATTGTGGCACCGCCCACCGCCGGATGTGGCGCAAGCGATGCGGCCAGTCCTGGCGACCTAATCGAGCCCGGCGATCTTCGTCAACAATCCCAACTGGTACTCGAACAACGCGTCCCTGCTGGAGAACGTCGTGGCCCCGTACTGATCGAACACATCGAAGCTGATGGCCCCGAACAGCGACGCCCACACCATGACGCCCAGTGCGATCAGCCCGTCGGGCAGATCCATCTCCATCTGCGCACGGATGTCCTCGAAGCTGCCGTGCAGTGACGCCAACTCGGGCGGGTCGGTCTCGACGTCCGGTCGACGTGTCTGCCACGCCGAGTGCAGGACGGCCACCAGGGTGGTGATCACCCTGGTGCCCGGCCCTGTGGTCTGCTCTGCAGGGGCGTGATATCCGGGCACCGGGCTGCCGAACAGCAACGCGTAGCGCGCCGGCTCCCGCAGTCCCCACTGCCGCACCGTCCGGCCGAGAGCCAGGAACTTCTCCTTGGGTCCGTCCGCTGCGTCCACCGCTGCGTCGACGGTGTCTCCGAGCTCGGTGTATCCGTCGACGACGAGCAGTGTCAGCAGCTCGTCGCGGCTGGCGACGTATCGGTAGACGGCCGAGGAGACGACACCGAGGTCCCGCGCGACAGCGCGCAACGACAGGGCCGCGGCGCCGTCGGCGGCCAGGTGTTCGCGGCCGATCCGCGTGATATCGGCCAAGGTCTGAACGCGGGCCCGGGTGCGGGGAGTGCTCGCCATGGCTGCCA
Organism: Rhodococcus sp. NPDC079359; assembly: GCF_040702585.1. Lineage (NCBI taxonomy): Bacteria > Bacillati > Actinomycetota > Actinomycetes > Mycobacteriales > Nocardiaceae > Rhodococcus > Rhodococcus sp. NPDC079359. The sequence goes on along the minus strand of NZ_JBFBLH010000007.1, from coordinate 17,613 downwards.
CTGTAACTGCTGCTCTTATCAGAGAGCAGTGCTCTTGCATTATCGCCGCCGCGGGTGCACACTCTTCATAACAGAGAGCACCGCTCTCGTTTTCCTCGAATGGAGCGATCATGACCGAACTTCACGTCGTCACCGGAGCCGGGCCCGTCGGCTGGACAGTTGCCGAACAGCTTGCTGCACAGGGTCATTCGGTGCGGGTCCTGACCCGATCCGGCAGCGGGCCCGAGCACCCGATAATCGAACGCCGCGCCGTCGACATCGAATCCGACGATCTTCGTCGACACCTCGACGGTGCCACCGCCGTCTACCACTGCACCCACGTCGCCTACGAGAACACGGTGTGGCGGAACAAGCTCGTCGCCATGGAGAACCGCGTGCTCGACGCGGCCGCGGGCACCGTCGTCGCGTTTCCCGAAAGTCTGTACGCCTACGGCCGAGTCGACGGACCGATCCGCGAGGACTCACCCCGCGAGGCGACGTTCCGCAAGCTGGGTGTGCGCACCCAGCTCCTCGCCGCGCGCGACGCTCACGCGACCCCCACCGTCAGCGTCGCCGCCTCGGATTTCTACGGACCTCGGGTGATCACTTCGCACATGGGTGAGCGGGTGATCGCGCCGATTCTCGCCGGAAATACTGTCCGCGTCCTCGCCTCCGCCGACCTTCCTCACTCGTTCACCTACGTCCCGGATCTGGCAACCGCCATGCTCACGGCCGCGGCATCCCCGTCGATGTGGAACACCGTCCTGCATGCACCCACCGCGCCCGCAGTCTCGCAGCGCACGATGATCGAGATGTTCTCGGCTGCTGCAGATCTGCCGACTCCGAAGGTCGGAGCCATTCCGGCCTGGGCACTGCGACTGCTGAGCGCGGTACCCGGTCCGATGAAGGAGCTCGGCGACACCCTCTACCAGTTCCGCTACCCCTACCTTCTCGACTCGAGTCGCAGCGAGGCGATCCTCGGGCAGCAGCCCACCCCACTCGCCGACGGCACAACCGCAACGATGGCGTGGTGGACAGCCTCGACGCCCGCCGTCTCCGCATGACGGGCGGGGGCTAAAGTCCCGTCGGTGAGCGACGCTTCCTTCCGTACCCGACTGCGTGAGTCTCCGGGGGTCGGCAAGCTGACGACCATTCGGTTCGCCGGTCAGTTCGGCGACGGGTTGTTTCAGGCCGCGCTCAGTGGTGCCATTCTCTTCAACCCCGAGCGCGCGACCAATCCGGCCGAGATCGCGGCCGGATTCGCGGTGCTGCTGGTCCCGTACTCCTTGGTGGGTCCGTTCGCCGGAGCGCTTCTCGACCGCTGGGATCGCCGGTCGGTCCTGCTGTGGGCCAACATCGTTCGTATGGTGCTGATCGTCGCCACCGCAATCCTGCTGTGCGCCGGGGTGGATGCCACACCGTTGTTGCTGTTGGCTCTGGCCACCGTAGGGCTCAGTCGGTTCGTGCTCGCGGGAGCGTCTGCGTCGCTGCCGCACGTGGTTCGGCAATCGTGGCTGGTACCGATGAACTCGGTGCTGGCCACCGTCGGATCCGGTTTCGCAGCGGCAGGTGCGGGTCTAGCCGTAGCGGTGATCGGAGTGATCGGTGCCGGGGATTTCGGCTCGGGTGTCGCCGTGGGTCTCTCGGCCACCGGGTCGGTCGTCGGGGCGGTTGCCGCCGCGCGGTTCCGACCACGATCCCTCGGACCGGGCATCGAGAACCGCACCGACAGTCCACTGAAAGACGTTGCTGCAGGACTGAAATCAGGTGCTCAGGCCGTCTGGCGCTCCGCCGGTGTCACGACCGCGATGCTCGGCATCGGCGCGCACCGCATCGTGTTCGGCATCAACACACTGATCATGGTGTTGGTTCTCCGCGAAACGACGAGCAGCACCCTGCCCGGCGGCCTTGCCGGCTTCGGCATCGCCGTCGGTGCCTCGGCGGTCGGCATGTTCCTCGCCGCCCTGATCACCCCCTTCGCCGTTCCCCGGTTCGGGCGCACCCGCACGATCGCTGCCGCTCTGGTGCTCGCCATCGTGGCGCAACTCGGTGCCGTCTCGGGCCTGACGCAGACCAGCCTGCTGCTCGGAGCCTTCCTCCTGGGTATCGCCGGGCAGACCGTCAAACTCAGTGGCGACGCTGCCATGCAGATCGAGATCGACGACGCCCATCGCGGACGCGTCTTCGCGTTGCAGGACACCGTGTTCAACGTCGCCTTCGTCGCCGCCCTCGCTGCTGCGGCCTTCGCCGTCGGCCCCGACACGACCGATCTGAGCCAGGACCCCACCGCGCACATCCTGGTGTTCGTCGGGGCAGGTATCTACGCCCTCGGCCTGGCCGCAGCGGTGGTGAACACCGGGCGCACACGCCGCTGACGTGGTGTATCTTTCCGTATCGGACCGATGGGTTTCGTCGGAGAACACGGGGGCACCGCATGCACGGCCGCTTGACGTCACTCGGCTGCATACTCGCGGTTGCCGCAGGTACGGCCGTTCTCGCTGCGCCACCGGCGTTCGCGGCGCCGCCTCCGCCGGTGAACTCCTGTGGCGAAACAGGATTCGACCCCAAGGACTACCCACCCGAGCCCATCGGACCGGGCAATCCACCACAGCTGCCGCCGTTGCCGGATCGTGTGGTGATCCCCGTGCCCTATCCGTCGATCGAACTCGTACCGGTTCCCGATCCGGCCCCGAACAACACCCGCGTACAGGCCGAACCGCTGACCGACCCGTGTGCGGACCCGTGCCCCGATCTCACCGACGACACCGATTCACCGACGCCGGCAACGGGCTCGGCAGACCATCTGCCGTTCCCGCGCATCGAGATCGACCCGCAACCCGAGACCATTCCGATCCCGATTCCCGGCCCCGCTGCCCCGGGAACGCCGCCGCCCGCGCCCGCCGTCAACCCAGCGGAGCCAGGACCCACGACGGTCCCGCCAGGAGCACCCGCCGTCGGAACCGTCGAGGTCGTCTCCCAGCTGACCGGACCGGGATCGGAGAACCGCACCGACAAGCGCTGGCAGGTGAACGGAACCGACCTCGGCATCATGTGGGAGAGCAAGCCCGGTGAGGTCGCCGTCGCCTTCGGCGATTCCTTCGGCAAGGGGTGGGAGTTCGGCGTCGTGGGCGGCGACGACTGGCGTTCCAACGCACTCGGCCACAGCACCGACACCGACCTGTCCGACGGCATGACCCTGGACTCCATGGTGCAGGATTCCCGTTGTCACGCAGCCGAACTGCTGCCGTCGCGCAAGATAAAGAACTGGGAGACGACGGTCATCCCCACGTCCGGTTTCGCCATCGACGACCGGCAGTACATGTCGTACATGTCCATCAGGCGCTGGAGCACGATTCCCGGCATGTGGTGGACCAACTACGGCGGCATCGCCTACTCGGACGACAACGGTTCCACCTGGGTCAAAGACGAGCATGCCAAGTGGGACAACCTCTTCGGCTTCTCCAAGTTCCAGGTGTCGACGATGGTTCCGGCGGGGGAGTACGTCTACATGTTCGGCACCGTCAACGGACGCGCCGGACAGGTCGGGCTCGCCCGCGTCCCGAAGGCCGAGGTGTTGAACAAGACCGCCTACCAGTACTGGGTGAACGGCACCTGGGCTCCCGTCGGATCGAACGAGGCCACCCCCATCGCCGACGGTACGGCCGGGGAACTGTCGGTCCATCACGACGAGGCCCGAGGCCTCTGGCGGATGACGTATCTCGATCCGCTGCGCGGCGATATCGTTCTGCGCGAATCGAATTCACCGCAAGGGCAGTGGACCGCGCCGACCACCTTGATCGACACCGCCGAGTACCCCAAGACCTACGGCGGCTTCGTTCACCCGTGGTCGACGGCGAACGAGCTGTACTTCACCGTCTCGGAATGGGACAGCTACAACGTCTATCTGGTCAAGGCCGAGCTTCGCTCGTCGTGAGCGGAAACTCGTAGCAGGCTACGAGGTTCTACTCACATGCGGCGCAGCCGCTCCTACTGCGTGGGCCACCACTCGAGCAGCGCGGCCTCGGCGTCCTCGCGGGAGAGCGGTCCCCGGTCGAGACGCAGTTCTTTCAGGAACTTCCACGCCTTGCCCACGTCGGGTCCGGCCGGGATGTTCAGCAACTCCATGATCGCGTTGCCGTCGAGATCGGGCCGCACCCGCGCCAGGTCCTCCTGCTCGGCGATACGGGCGATGCGTTCTTCGAGATCGTCGTAGGTGGCCTGCAGCGCGGCGGCTCGACGCTTGTTCCTGGTGGTCGAGTCGGCCCGAACCAGCTTGTGCAGCTTGGGCAGTAGCTCACCGGCATCGGTGGCGTAGCGCCGCACGGCGGAGTCGGTCCACTGGCCCTTGCCGTAGCCGTGGAAACGCAGATGCAGGAACACCAGATGCGAGACGTCCTCGATCATCTTCTTGGAATACTTCAAGGCGCGCATGCGCTTTCGCACCAACTTGGCACCGACGACCTCGTGGTGATGGAAGCTGACTCCGCCGCCCGGCTCGTTTCGCTTGGTATCGGGCTTGCCGATGTCGTGCAGCAATGCGGCCCAACGCAATACGAGGTCCGGATCGCCGTCCTCGAGATCGATGGCCTGCTTCAGCACAGTCAGCGAGTGGGTGTACACGTCCTTGTGCTGGTGATGCTCGTCGATCTCGAGCTTCATGTTGGGCACCTCGGGGATGATCCGCTGCGCCAGGCCCGTCTCGCACATCACGTCGATGCCGTCGATCGGGTGCTCGCCCAGGATCAGCTTGTCCAGCTCCACCTGGATTCGCTCGGCGGTGATGCGGTCGATCTGCTCCGCCATGTCCTCGATGGCCCGGTGCACCCGTGGCATCAGAGTGAACCCCAGCTGAGAGACGAACCGCGCGGCCCGCAGCATGCGCAGGGGATCGTCTCCGAACGAGACCTCCGGTGCCGAGGGAGTATCGAGAACGCCCTCGAGCAGCGCGTCCATGCCGCCGAGCGGATCGACGAATTCCTGGGCACCGTCCGCTCCGAGACGTACTGCCATGGCGTTGACGGTGAAATCGCGTCGAGCGAGATCTTCTTCGAGGCTGTTGCCGTACTGCACCTCGGGATTGCGGGAGACCTGATCGTAGGAGTCGGTGCGATAGGTGGTGATCTCGATCGTCTGGCCGTCCTTGGCCGCGCTGATGGTCCCGAACGCGATGCCGGTGTCCCACTGATGGTCCGCCCAGCCCGACAGCAACGCCTGAACGTCCTCGGGCCTGGCGTCGGTGGTGAAATCCAGATCGGTTCCGAGTCGACCGAGAACTGCATCGCGCACCGAGCCACCGACGAGGAAGAGCTGGTGCCCCGCCGCGGCGAACAGTGCGCCCAGCGGAGTCAACACCGGAGCGAGTTCGCGCAGCGTCACAGCAGCTCCCGCCAGCAACCTCTCCCGGCGGGCATCGGTCTGCTCGGCGGAAACGGAGGACAGGGACTGATCGGCCACGGTGGGAGAGCCTACTTGCGCCGAGCCGATCGATTGTTCCGGCCTTCACCCCCCGCGGTGCGGCACGGTAGAAGAGTGCGCACAGGCAACTAGTATGGATCGGGTGTCTGCTGCCGAACGTGCGAACAGGAGCCGCCGCAACCCGCGGCGGCGTCAGGCACGCGCCGACACCGAAGCACCCAAGCTGCGGACCGTCCGCGAGACCTCGGCAGGCGGCCTGGTGGTCGACGGCCTCGACGGGCCGCCGGCCAAGCGCTGCGCCGCCCTCATCGGCCGCACCGACCGCCGCGGACGCCTCCTCTGGTCCCTGCCCAAGGGTCACATCGAACAGGGCGAAACCGCCGAGCAGACGGCCATGCGCGAGGTCGCCGAAGAAACCGGCATCCGCGGTACCGTCCTGGCCTCGCTGGGCAGCATCGACTACTGGTTCGTCACCGAGGGCCGACGCGTCCACAAGACCGTCCACCACTACCTGCTCCGATTCCTGGGCGGCGAACTGTCGGACGAGGACCTCGAGGTGACCGAGGTCGCCTGGGTCCCGCTGACCGAACTGCCCTCTCGACTCGCCTACGCCGACGAACGCAAGCTCGCCGCCATCGCCACCCGTCTGATCGAGGACATGAGCAGCGGCAACTCGGGCGCACCCATCCCCGGCGGGAAGTGATCGTGCGGGCCCGGAAGGTCGCTGCCGCCGCATTGACCACGTTCGTTCTTGCGGTGGCTCCGTCGGTCGGCTCCGCAGCACTGGTCCCCGCGCAGCTTCCGAACGCCGCGGCCCAACCCGACTCCTCCGTCGGCGATGCGTCCGGCACCACCAGCGCCGTTCCGGACACTCCGATGACGCAGGACGGCAACCCCTTCCTGACGCTGAGCATCGAGACCGTCGCCCCCTCCACTGTCACCACCAGCAGCGACCCGTTCGTCACCGTTCGCGCCACGGTGACGAACACCGGGGACCGCCGCGTCGACGACGTCAGTGTCCGGATGCAGGCCGCTGCCGCCGTCGACACCACCGCGGGCCTGCGGACCTCCCTGACTCTCGACCAGGACCGATTCGAGCGGGTGGGCGATTTCGTCACGGTCGCCGACTCACTGGAGAAGGACGAGAGCCGCCAGTTCGACATGTCGATGCAGCTGCGCAGCACCACCGAACCTTCACTGGGAATCGAGGCGCCAGGCGTCTACCCGCTGCTGCTCAACGTCAACGGCACCCCCGAGTACGGCGGAACCGCACGACTCGACGACGCTCGCTTCCTGCTCCCGGTCGTCGGACTGCCCCGAAACCCGGGTGAGATGGACCCGACCGCACCGGGCGCGCTGCCGCTGCCCCCGAACACCCGCAACCCCGTCGCGATGACGGTCCTGTGGCCGCTCGCCGACATCCCTCGCCTCGCTGCCGGAATTCCCGGATCCGTCGACGAGCGTGTGCGACTGATCGACGACGAGCTCGCCGGCGAACTCGCCACCGGCGGGCGACTCGACACCCTCCTCAAGGCCGTCGAGTTCGCGACGCAACCCGGCCTCGATCCCGACGGCAGACTGGCGTCGAGCCTGTGTATCGGCCTGGACCCCGACCTGCTCGTCACCGTCTCGAACATGACCCGCGGCTACCTCGTCGTCGACAACCCGGCCGATCCCGCCAGCACGACGCGTGAGGGCACCGGAAGCGCAGCCGCAGGCCAGTGGCTGTCCCGACTCGAGACGGTCGCGTCGAGCACCTGCGTGACGGCGATGCCGTTCGCCCAGACGGATCTGGGGGCAGTGGCCGACATCGGCGATCCCACGTTGCTGAGCAGTGCGGTCAGCGCCCCGGCAGACATCGTCGACGGCATCCTCGGCATCACCTCGACGCGCGGTTTCACCTGGAGCACCACCGGTGGCGTGGACGCGGACACCGCCGATGCCCTGCGCACGGCAGGAACCGGCACCGTACTGGTCGCCGACAACAGCATCAGCCCGCCGACATCGGCCCCGACATCGCTGCTGGTCTCGTCCGAGACCCAACCGTCGGACACCCAGCAGACCGAGACGCTGGCCGCCACCCACTACGACGCCGCCACCGCAGCGGCGCTGGCCGGCGTCGGAGACACCCCGTCCACCCCCGCCCTGACCCCCACCGAGCAGCGCTTCGACCTCGCCACCGACTCTCGTACCGCACGCCTGCAGGACGCGCTCGGAGCCGTCAACTTCCATGCGCTCGTCGGCACCGATCGGCCCGGGCGCACCGTCACCGTCGCGCCCCCGCAGTACTGGACCGCGGGGGGCGACGAACCGTCGGCCATTCTGTCGACGGTGTCCTCGCTGCTGCGTTCGGGGTTGGCCACGCCGCGCCCACTGGCCGAGTTGCTCGCCGAGCCCACGTCCGGACCTCCGGTGACCGGCATCGATGCAGCCACCGAACTCGATACCGGCACCATCGGCCTGGTGCAATCGCAGAGCGCCCGGGTCGACACTCTGATGCAATCACTCGTCGAGGACCCGCAGTCGGCGCTGACCCCGCGCCTGTACACCGCCCCGCTGCGCGAGGACATGCTCCGAGCGCTGTCGACGGCCGGTCGTGCCAGTGCCGCCAGTGACGACACCGGCGTGATGGCGCGTGACCGACTCGCCGCCATCCGCATCGGATTGGACACCATCTACGGGTCGGTGACCGTGCTGGCCCCTGGCGGCGTCTACACCCTCGCCTCGGAACAGAGTCCGCTGCTTCTCGTCGCCCGCAACGACCTTCCGGTCCCGGTCAACGTGCTGCTCAGGGTCGATGCGCCGCCGGAGATGACGATCAGCGACGTCGGCGTCACCCAACTTCCGGCCCGTGGATCACGGACCATCACCGTGCCGGCCGAAGTGGACGACACGCGCAATCTGTCGGTCGACTTCTCCGTCACGACGCTCGACGGGTCCCGGCTCGGTGAGGTCTCGACGGTGTCCGTGCGATCGAACGCATACGGCCAGGCACTGGCGATAATTACCGCCTGCGCCGGTGCTCTCCTACTGTTACTTGCAGGTCGACGCCTCTGGCACCGATTCAGAGGTCAACCCGACCCGGCCGACGAAGGGTACGAGAGACCATGACAGGCAACGTCCCGTACGACGGCGACCTGCCGCGGTCACGCATGCCCGCATCGCAGGTGTTCCGACGCACGACGCCACCGCGGTCCGCCCCCTGGGAGCGGCAGTCGCGGCCGGAGCTGCGCTCCTACCCGGCACCGCCGTCGCTCGACGGTCAGCCGGCCGCCGACGACACCGTCACGCAGATGATCCCGCGATTCCGGGACGAGGACTACCCCTATCCTTCGTCGAGCACAGCACCGTCCGGAACGGTTCCGCCGACGAGAGTTCCGCCGGGCGGGTCCGACCCGGCACCGCAGCCCGAGCCGCGGCCGCAGAAGTCACTGCTGGCCGCGTCGGGTTCGATCGCGGTGGCGACCCTGGTCAGCCGCATCACCGGATTCGCCAAGCAGGTCGCCATGACGGCCACCCTCGGCGCGGCGCTGGCCAGTGCGTTCACCGTCTCGACGATCCTGCCGAACATGATCTCCGAGCTCGTCCTCGGCGCAGTGCTCGGAGCCATCGTCGTGCCGGTGTTGGTCCGAGCCGAGCAGGAGGACGCCGACGGCGGGCGGGCATTCGTGCGACGCCTCTTCACCATCGCAGTGGCGCTGCTCGGAACCGTGGCGCTCGCGGCGACGATCGCAGCCCCGCTGCTGGCGAGGCTGATGCTCGACGGCGATCCGAAGGTCAACGAGGACCTGACCATCGCGTTCACCTATCTGGTGCTGCCCGCGCTGATGTTCTACGGACTGTCCGGCCTGCTCACGGCCGTGCTCAACACCCGGCAGAACTTCAAGCCCGGCGCCTGGGCACCGGTGTTCAACAACCTGATCGTGCTCGCGGTGTTCGCCCTGTACCCCTTCGTCCCGGGCGAGATCACCGCGAACACCATCGAGATGAGCAACCCCAAAATCCTCGTTCTCGGCCTCGGTGTGACCGCGGGTGTCGTCACCCAGGTTCTCGCTCTGATCCCGGCTTTGCGCCGCGAACGCATCGACCTGCGCCCGCTCTGGGGATTCGACGAGCGACTCAAGAAGTTCGGCGCGATGGCCGCCGCGATCGTGCTCTACGTCGTCATCAGCCAGATCGGGCTGATCGTCGCCACCAGGATCGCGTCGGGCACCGACGATGCGAGCAACGTGATCTACTCGCAGGCCTGGATCGTGCTGCAGCTGCCCTACGGCATCCTCGGCGTGACGGTACTGACGGCCATCATGCCCAGACTCAGCCGCAACGCCGCCAACGGTGACACTCCGTCCGTCGTCGACGATCTGTCGGTCGCGACCCGCCTGACGATGGTCGCGCTGGTGCCGATCGTGGTGTTCCTGACCTTCGCGGGTCCGTCGGTGGGCGAGGCGCTGTACGGCTTCGGCCGGTTCGCCGAGGTCGCACCCAGACTCGGCGAGGCCGTCAGCTGGTCGGCGTTCTCCCTCATCCCGTACGCCCTTGTGCTGATCCACCTGCGTGTCTTCTACGCCCGTGAGAAGGCCTGGACGCCGACGTGGATCATCCTCGGTATCACTGCCGTCAAGATCGGCCTGTCGTTGCTCGCCCCGATCGTCGCGTCCTCGCCGGAGCAGGTGGTGCTGCTCCTCGGCGCAGCGACCGGTCTGGGCTACACCGTCGGCGCGATCATCGGCGGATACCTGCTGCACAAGAGCCTGGGCAGTCTGCGGATGGCCAACGTCGGCAAGACGGTCTGGCTGGTGCTCATCGCCTCACTGGCCGGCGGCGCGGCCATGCTCGCGATCGACCGGATCCTCGGGCTCGACGCCATGATGAACGGCTGGGTAGGCAACTTCGCCCGCGTGGCGATCGACGCCGTCATCATGCTCGGCATCACGTTCTCGATCCTCTGGTTCGGCAAGATTCCCGAAGTTCTGGCGGTCACCGTGGCCCTGAGCCGCCTCGTCCGCAGGTTCCGCGGCGGATCCGACACGCGGGACGCAGATCTGGCCGCTGCAGAAACCGGCGTTATTCCGGTTATTCGAAGCGAGCCCACATGGGACACTGCGCGGGATCGGCTCCCGTACCCTGGTCATCGGCACCCGGGGGCACAAGCTCATGAGGGTCGACCGTTCGCAGATCAACACGGGGCATATTCGCCTGAAGGAGTGACAGTGACCGACGACGAAGTTGCTGGGGGGCCGGCACAATCTCCAGCAAGCGAAGCCGACCGAACGAGCGGCGGCGTCGAGGTCGACACCCAGGACCGCACCGAGCCCGTGAAGGCCGAGGCTTCTTCCTCCAAGACTCCGAAGCCCGCCGAGACGCCGGCGAAGACCGCGTCCGAATCGAAGACTGCAGCCGAGTCGAAGGCACCTGCTCCCGAGCAGGACGTCGAGAAGTCCGCCGACGAGCCAACGGCCGTCGAGCCCGCTGTCGACAAGCCCGTTGCCGCCAAGTCTGCTCCGAAGCCGGCCGACAAGACCGTCTCCATCTCCAAGGCTGCTCTCGCGGCGCGTCCGACCGACAAGACCATCTCGATCTCCAAGGCCGATCTGCCGGTCGAGACCGACGACGAGAAGTCCACACAGGACTCGAAGCCCGCGGCGGATGCGGATTCCGAGAAGACCGCAGCAGTACCGGCCACACCCGGTAACGACGACTCGTCTTCCACGGACGACGTCGACACTGCAGCGGCTGCGGCGAGCGCTCCCGGGCGCACGCTCCGCGGCCCGACGCTCATTCCCGGTGCCTCCGTTGCCGGTGGACGGTACCGACTGCTGGCACCGCACGGCGGCGCGCGCGGCCTCAAGTTCTGGCAGGCCCACGACGTCAAGCTCGATCGCGAGGTCGCGCTGACGTTCGTCGACGCCGACCAGCAATCCACCGCCTCGACCGACGACCGCACTCAGGGACCGCAGGCGATCCTCTCGCGCACGCTGCGTCTGGGTCGGATCAATTCGCCCGGCCTCGCACGCGTGCTCGACGTGGTGCGTGGCAGCTCCGGCGGCATCGTCGTCGCGGAGTGGACGCCCGGCCGGTCACTGCGCGAGATGGCCGACACCGTGCCTGCACCCACCGGCGCGGCACGCGCGATCAAGGTCCTCGCCGCAGCGGCCGAGGCCGCGCACCGCAGCGGAGGTGCGCTGTCGATCGATCATCCCGATCGCGTGCGCATCAGCTCCAGCGGCAATGCCGTCCTCGCCTTCCCCGCAACACTGGCCGACGCCGACCCCAGTTCGGACGTCCGCGGACTCGGCGCGATGCTCTACGCCCTGATCACCGCAAAGTGGCCCCTGTCCGACACCACCGGCGGCGCCGTCGTACCCGGCGACGCAGCTCCAGCACGCAGCGTCGGCGGTATGCGTCCGGCCGACCGCGACGACAAGGGTGCCCCGCTCGAGCCGAGGCAGGTTCGTCCGGATGTTCCGTTCGAGATCTCCGCCGTCGCAGTGCGGGCGCTGGAACAGAACAGCGGAATCCGTACCGCTGCCACCGTGCAGCACGTCCTGGACCAAGCAGCTGTGGTCAACGACAAGACGGATCTGATGCCGGCTCTGCGACTGGGCCAACGCGCACCGGGCGCCAGTGGGCACTCGCTCGCCGACCCCGAGGAGATCGCCGCCGAGAAGGCGAAGTCGATGCGCACCAACATCGCCATCGCGGTACTCGGCGCCTTGACGGTCGTCGTGCTCGCGTTCGCGGGCTTCTGGCTGTTCACCTCGATCGCAGGCGACAACACCGAAACTCCGCTCGACACCCAGGACTTCGGACTCACGACTCCGGCCGAGGCACCGCCCGCAGCCGATTCCGCGGCCCCCCCGGCTCCAGCCGGTGGCCCGGTAGCGATGGACGACGTCAGCGTCTTCTCACCCCAGGGTTCCGCCGACAACCCGAGCACCGCGTCCAACGTGATCGACAACGACCCCAGCACCGCATGGACGACCGACTCGTACTTCCAGCAGTTCCCGGCTCTCAAGAACGGCGTCGGCCTGCTCGTGTCCATCCCGTCCTCGACGCTGCAGAACGCATGGATCGAATCGACGTCTCCGGGAACCGTCGTCGAGATCCGGTCGGCCCCGAACGACTCACCCAGCCTGAGCGACACCACGCTGCTCGGTGAGGCCACGTTGCAGAACGGCCGAACCGACATCGCCCTCGACGACGCGGAGCCGACCGGGAACGTCCTCGTCTGGATCACCAGTCTCGGCGAACAGGGTGGCCGCATCGCCACCTCGATCTCCGGGATCGGTTTCGACACCTAATTCGGGCATTCGGTAATCAATACCGGCTCGTTTCGTACTTCACGGTATTCATGGCCTAGGCTCCCCCCAATGCGTTAACACGGGGGGAGCCGTTTTCGTATGACCGAACGTTTCGATTCGGCGCCAGGGGAGCGCACGGATGCGGAGCTTCTGGCTGCTCATGCGGCCGGAGAGCCGAACGCCTTCGCCACGCTGATCTACCGACACCACGAACACCTGTGGCTGACGGCTCGGCGCACAAGCTACACGCCCGAGGACGCCTCCGATGCTCTGCAGGAGGCGTTGCTCTCCGCTCATCGCACGGCCGGGTCGTTCCGCGCCGACGCCGCGGTCCGAAGCTGGTTGCACAAGATAGTCGTCAATGCCTGCCTCGACCGCATCCGCAGGAACAAGGCACGCCCGTCGGTTCCGTTGAGCGAGAACGAAAGTCACGAGCCCGTATCTCCCAGAGATCGGATTTCCGAGACGGAGACGAGCATTCTCGTTCGACAGGCTCTGATGACGTTGCCACCCGACCAACGTGCAGCCGTCGTCATCGTGGACATGGAGGGGTATTCGGTGGCCGACGCTGCCGACCTGCTCGGCGTTCCCACCGGTACCGTGAAGAGTCGATGCGCCCGCGGTCGACTCAAGCTCTCGACGCAACTCGCGTACTTGAAAGATGCAGGGAACCGAATCTGACCCCCTCGCGTCTATACCGTGTGAGAGAGAAAGCAGACTCGGCGAAGGGAGGCAGGATCGTGCCGTCGAGCACCGACGCTCTACAAGCCCCGTTCTCGCCGGAGCTACTCGCCGATCTGCATGCCGATGCACTTCCCGAGGACGTCAGTCGGCGACTGTGGCCACTGGTTCGCCTCGACGAGGATTCGATGCGCATCCTCGCCGGTCTCGACGCCGTCTCGGCTCGACTGCACGAGTTGGGCGAGGACCCCACCGGGACGTTGTCGATTCCGCCCGACGTCGCCCAACAGATCGATCGCACCCTGCACACGGTCGAGCAATCGACGTCCCCGGTGGACGTCGTCGTTCCGCTCCGTCCGCGCAGACGTCGTATGGTTCTCGGAACCGCCGCTGCCGCAGCGCTTCTGACGGCCGGATCGGTTGCTGTCGCGGCGGCCGTGTTCACTCCGGACGAGCCCGAATCGATCGTTGCCGACCCCACGCAGGCTCCGGATTCGTCTCTGGTGCTCGATTCCGCCGACCTCGACTCCGGTTTCGCGTTCGGCATCATCGGCAAGCGGGATCCCGGAGCATTGGCCGATCCGGCCGACCTCGCTGCCTGTCTGCAGTCCAACGACGTGGATCCGGCCACCACCGTTCTCGGATCGAGTCGAGTGCGCGTCGACGGCCGAGACGGAACGCTGCTCGTCCTCGCCGGAGAACAGCCCTCACAGTTCATCGCCCTTGCGGTGGGCAACGACTGCAGCACTGCAAACCCGGACGTGCTGACGCGTCGCGATATCGGCTGACAGATCTCTCACCGGGGAACAACTGCCTCTAGGGTGGTGTTGACCAGATGTACGTCGACCGGCGTGTGCGCTGAACACTCGGTTGTCGACTGCACGTATACGCCGCACATGATCGGAAGGTCTGCATTGAGTACCCCCAAGGTTCACGATCTCATCATCGTCGGCTCGGGACCGGCCGGTTACACCGCCGGCGTCTACGCCGCACGGGCGGAGCTGGAGCCGATCCTGTTCGAGGGAACACAGTTCGGCGGTGCGCTGATGACCACCACCGAGGTCGAGAATTTTCCCGGGTTCCGCGAGGGCATCATGGGCCCCGATCTGATGGAACAGATGCGCGAGCAAGCGGCGCGATTCGGCGCCGACATCCGGACCGAGGACGTCGAGGAGCTCGATCTGACGGGCCCGATCAAGACGGTGTCCGCCGGCGGCGAGACCTACCGGGCTCGGGCGATCATCCTCGCCATGGGCGCAGCAGCTCGCTATCTGTCCATCCCGGGTGAGGAGAAGTTGCTCGGACGCGGCGTCAGCGCCTGCGCCACCTGTGACGGCTTCTTCTTCCGTGATCAGGACATCGCCGTCATCGGTGGTGGCGACTCGGCCATGGAGGAAGCAACCTTCCTCACTCGCTTCGCACGCAGCGTCACGATCGTGCACCGCCGCAGCGAGTTCCGCGCGTCGCGCATCATGCTCGAGCGCGCCAAGAACAACGACAAGATTCGTTTCCTCACCGACACCAAGGTGCTCGAGGTCCTCGGTGACACCAGCGTCACCGGGCTTTCGCTCGAGCACGCCGAAACCGGCGAGAAGACCACTCTGGACGTGACCGGAATGTTCGTCGCAATCGGCCACGATCCCCGCAACGAGCTGGTCAAGGGCCAGGTCGAGCTCGACGATGCCGGCTACGTCAAGGTCGCGTCGCCCACGTCGGCCACGTCCGTCGAGGGCGTCTTCGCTGCCGGAGACCTCGTCGACCACGTATACCAGCAGGCCATCACCGCTGCGGGTACGGGCTGCACCGCGTCGATCGACGCCGAGCGGTGGTTGGCCGAGCAGGGCGACATCACCAGCAACACGCTCGAACACGCCGACCAGCCGGTCGACGCCGTCAACGCCTGACAGGCACCGAACTTCCACATCGAGGAGATAGAAAATGTCCGACGACAAAAGCACTGTCACCATCACCGACGCGTCGTTCGCCGACGACGTCCTGACCAGTGAGAAGCCCGTCCTGGTCGACTTCTGGGCCACCTGGTGCGGCCCGTGCAAGATGGTCGCCCCGGTTCTCGAGGAGATCGCGGCCGAGCACAAGGACAAGCTCACCATCGCCAAGCTCGACATCGACGCCAACCCGCAGGCCGCTCGCGACTTCAAGGTCATGTCGATTCCGACGATGATCCTGTTCCAGGGTGGCAAGCCGGTCAAGCAAATTGTCGGCGCAAAGGGCAAGGCCGCGCTGCTCAAGGACCTCGAAGGCGTTATCTGACTCACCTGCACACAGTGTGGATTGCAGCGGAAGCCAGTCTTTCTGCGACAATCATCTGATGTGCCGATGCTTCGGCATCGGCACATCAGCCGCAAGGTGTGAGTGCCGTCGGAACGATCGAGAGGCTTTGTCGAGGATGCAGGAACTCAGTCACGGCGATTCCGGACCCGCCGTCGCCGAGGTCCGCGGCACTCTGTCGGCTCTCGGCTTTCTCCACGAAGCGGTGGTTCCCCCCGGTCCCATGGACGACGGCCACTGGACGGCTCCCGGCTCCGTCTTCGACGGTGCCCTCGGAGGTGCCGTCCGCGCATTCCAACAACACCGCGGTCTGTTGGTCGACGGCGTCGTAGGCCCGGCCACATATCGCGCACTCAAAGAAGCGTCGTACCGCCTCGGCGCTCGAACCCTCATCTACCAGCTGTCCGCTCCGCTGTACGGCGACGACGTCGCCTCGTTGCAGACGAGACTCCAGGACCTCGGTTTCTACAGCGAGCGCGTCGACGGCTTCTTCGGTCCCCGCACGCACGAGGGACTGTCCTCGTTCCAGCGCGAGATCGGCCTCTCCCCGGACGGCATCTGCGGACCGGCAACTCTGCGCTCTCTCGACCTTCTCGGCACGCGCGTCACCGGTGGATCCCCGCACGCCATGAGCGAGGAAGAACTCGTCCGTAAATCGGGACCGCAGTTGACCGGCAAGCGCATCGTCATCGATCCCGATCTCGGCGGAGCAGACACAGGTCGCATCGTCGAGGGAACGTTCGGCCGCGTCTCCGAGTCCGAGATCCTGTGGGATATGGCGAGCCGACTCGAGGGCCGCATGGCCGCGACCGGCATGGAGACCTTCCTGTCCCGTGCGCGCGGCACCAACCCCTCGGTCGCCGACCGCGCCGAGACCGCCAACGCCTGGGGTGCCGATCTGATGATCTCGCTGCGCTGCGCATCGAGCACCAGCCCTGTGGCCAACGGCGTCGCCAGCTTCCACTTCGGTAACTCGCACGGCTCCACCTCGATGATCGGTCAAGTACTGACCAGCTACGTACAGCGTGAAATCGTCGCTCGCACACCACTTCTCGACTGTCGCAGCCACGGCCGCACGTGGGATCTGTTGCGTCTGACCAACATGCCGACCATCCAGATCGATCTCGGCTACCTCACCAACGAGTCCGACGTCGAGGTGCTCAGCGATCCGCGCTTCCGCGACATCATCGCCGAAGCGATTCTGATCGCCGTCAAGCGTCTGTACCTACTCGGTCAGGACGATCAGCCGACCGGAACGTTCACCTTCGCCGAGTTGCTCGCCGAGGAACTTGCTGCTTCCGATCGCCCCTGAACCACCGCGCGCGAACGCGTCGGCGGGTGAGGTGTCACCGCGCCCCGACCGTCGACTTCTGCTCGATGTCGACGACGGAGATGCTGGCTGCGATCAGTAGCTGCTCGAGTGCCGATTCGACGTCCTGCTTCCAGCCGTGATCGCGATCGAGCTCGAGCCGCAGTCTCGGAAATCTGTGGTGGGGCGCAATCACTTCGAACCCGACCTTCTCGAGGAAGTCTGCTTCGATCATGCACGTCGACGCCGAACACATCAGCTGTGCCGTGGCGTTCGGAACCACCGGCGCAGCATCGTCGGCGTTGCGTCGAATGCCGAACGCTTCCAGAGCGCGGACTCCACGATTGACGAGATCGCCCACGACGGCCTGGATCAACGTGGCCGAATGCATGTCGGCGTCATCCGGCGAATCGATTCGCAGCTGAGTCAATAGAACTGCATCGTGGCTCACCGGCGACGTCGGGAACGTGCCGGCTCGTGGAACTGCTCGGGGTGGGCAGTAGAGCGCGCAGCCGATGGTCTTGCCGTCGACGGACAGCAACTGTGATAGTGCCCCATGGGGTGGTGTAATTCGGATCGGTGAACCATCCGGTTCATGATCAACGAGTTGTGTTGTATGTTAGGCGCTTTCGAGCTGAG